>NZ_JBEZEL010000006.1:199453-396429 GCF_040648855.1 Streptosporangium sp. NPDC049078 | reverse complement strand
TGGTTCTTCCACTGACGGATCAGCTCGTTCTCGGACATGACGTACTCTCCTTCTGGATTGAGATTTCGTGGTTCGGAATCGGTCCATGGGGCGCGTCGGCGGGACCCGGCGCGCCTCACGCGTTCAGTGCCCCCGCTCGCTGCCGGGGCGCCGCGTCGTGCGCGAACAGCTCTCGGTAGGTCCCCTCTCGTGCGATGAGGTCCTCGTGCGTGCCCCGCTCGACGATGCGACCGCGGTCGAGCACGAGGATCTTGTGGGCGTCGCGGATCGCGCTCAGGCGGTGCGAGATGACGATCCGCGTGACCTCGAGCCGGGACAGCGCCGCGTCAACGCGGCGTTCTGTCTCGGGGTCGAGGTGACTGGTGGCCTCGTCCAGGATGAGCAGGCGAGGCTTGTGGACGAGGGCGCGGGCCAGGGCGACCCGTTGGCGCTGCCCGGCCGACAGCGCGGCGCCGGCCTCTCCGACGAGGGTGCCGTACCCCATGGGCATGGCCTCCACGTCGTCGTGCAGTCCGGCGATGCGGGCGGCGCGCACCACCTCCTCCTCGGTGGCGTCCTCCCGTCCGAGGGTGAGGTTGTCCATGATCGTGCCGTTGAAGAGGTTGAGGTCCTGCAGCACGGCCCCGCAGCGGGAGCGCAGGTCGTGGACGTCGAGCTCGTCCAGTTCGTGCCCGTCGTGGCGCACCGTACCGGCGCTGGGACGCAGCAGGCCGAGGACCAGCAGGGCGATGGTGCTCTTGCCGGAGCCGGTGCGGCCGACGATGCCGAGCTTGGCGCCGGGCGGGACGGTGAAGGTGAGGTCCTTGAGCACCGGCGGGGCGTCCGCCTGATAGTGGAAGACCAGCTCCTCGACCTCGATGCCGCCGGCGGTGTTCTCGGGAAGACGCACGGGGCCGGTGGCCTCCTCGTCCGCGTCGACGATGTCGTAGACCCGCTCGATCTGGCTGCGCAGCATCGGGTAGCTCTGGCCCGCGCTGGCCAGTCCCTGAAGGGGGGCGAGCACGGCGAGGGCGACGGTGCTGGCGGCGAGTGCGGTGCCGATCGTCATGCCACCGTTCAGTACGAGCGCGAGCCCGGTCAGCAGCAGGAGCAGCGGGGCGGCGACGGTGAGGGCCTGATGGAAGGCCTCCAGACCGGCGGTGATCCGGCCGCGGACAACCAGGGCACCGCGATACGTCTCGAACAGCCGCACCCAGTGCTGCTCCGCCCGTCCCTCGACGCCGTTCGCCTTGACCGGGACCACGGCCTCCAGGGTCTCGGTGAGATAGCTCTGCTCCTCGGCCTTCGCCGACAGCTCCCGCTGGTAGACGGCCGCGACCCGCGGGGAGACCCGTAGCACCAGCAGCACGTGGGCGGCGCCCAGGGTGAGGACGACGGGCACGTAGCCGGGGGCGAGGACGGCCAGGCCGATCAGGTAGCCCACCAGGAGCGCGGCGTCCAGCACGAGTATCAGCAGCCGTTGCGTGACGGTCTCCCGGGTGGTGGAGACGCTGCCGAGCCGGGCGAGCAGGTCTCCCCTGCGGCGCTGGATGAAGAACGACAGCGGCAGCCGCAGCATGTGGCGGATGAGCTGCCGTCCCAGCGTCGCCTCGGCGCGGACGCGCAGGGTGAGCACCGCCATCTCCCTCAGCAGGGTCGTCAGCCCGGCCAGGACGGTGGTGCCGAGCACCACCCCGGCGAAGAGCGGCAGGATGTCCGTCCGCTGGTCGGGGGCGAAGGTGTCGACGACCTGCTGGGTGGCGAGCGGCAGCACCAGGGCCAGCAGCTTCAGCACGGTCGCGCAGGCCAGCACGGCGGCGAGCAGGCTCCGGCTGCCCGGCATCGCCACGAAGTCCCGCAGGTAGCGGAGCATCAGCCACTCCCGCATGGGAGTGCGCCGCCGGACGAACTCGGGGCCGGGCGAGAGGTGGATCAGCACGCCGCCGAAGCGCCGGTCGAAGTCCTTCCTGCTCTGCCACTGGCGTCCACCGCCCGGGTCGGCCAGACGGACGCGCCGCGCGCCGACCTGTTCCACGACGACGAAGTGGTGGTCGGCGAGGTAGGCGATGGCCGGCCGGTCGATGGGACCGAGGCTCTTCATCCGCTCGGTCCGCGCGGTCAGGCCCATGCGGGGGGCGGCGGCGATCAGGTGGGCGGCGGACACGCCGTCGCGTCCGATACCGAGCATTTCCCGGCATTCGGCGACCCGGGTGTCCCTGCCGTGGAAGCTGGCGATCATGGCCAGGCAGGCCGCGGCGCATTCGGTGGAGGTGAGCTGGTGTCGCAGCGGGACCCTGCTCATCGGCGCTCACCTCCGATGGGCGCGTCGAGCAGAAGCACGGACGGGACGTGCTCGGGCCGGGCGAGCCTGAGCAGGCCGTAGCCGATGCCGGCCAGCCCGTTCATCAGGCCGGGGGTGGGGGCGGCGCCGGGCGCGCCCCAGCGGGGGCCGCGGCGGGCCAGGTCGTCGAGGAGGTGGGCCGTGCGTGCCGTCAGCAGCTCGGCCGCCTCCGGCCGGTGGCGCAGCTGGATGAGCAGTTCGAGGTTGCCCAGCTCGCCGTGGCAGAGGCTGTGGTTGGCCATCGGCCCGCGCTCCAGTTCGGCGGCGAGCGCGCGGCCGAGGTCACCCTCAAGGTCACCGTCAAGGGCGCGGTCGAGGTGCTCGGACGCCGGGCCGCCGACGCGCGACAGGCCGATGCCGGGTGCTCCGTGGCACCAGGCGTGGAGCATGTCGTCGCCGCCCTGTCCCTGCCGGTAGTCGGGCCAGCCCCGCAGGTCCGGCCGGTAGTGCTCGCTCTCGTAGGCGAAGGCGGCCAGGGCGGTGTCACGGGCGCGCGGGTCGCCGCCCGCCTCGGCGTAGCGGCGCAGCGCCCAGCCGATGCCGCCGGCCCCGTGGGAGAAGCCGGTCAGCGGCCGGTCGTCGCTCATGGGCGTGTGCCAGGCCACTCCGGCTCCGACGGGGGCCGCGGTGTCCAGCAGGCGTTCGGCGCACGCCTCCGCGGCGCGCCAGGCCGCGGGTGACCCGGTGGCCCGGTGGATCGCGAGCATCGTGGCCAGGGTCCCCGCGGCACCGACGATGACGTCCAGTGCCTCGTCTTGGGCGGCCGCCTTCGCGCACAGCTCCACCAGGTCCTCGACCGGCCGCGCCAGCCCCGTGTCGTCCAGCAGGGCGGCCAGGTGGACCAGGGTGTACGCGACTCCGCCGAGGCCGGTGAAGGCGCCCATGACGCCTTCCTCCGGCGGGTCCTCGGCCAGCCCCGCGAGAGGGAGGGCCGCGCGTCGCGCCAGGTCGGCGTACCGTTCCTCACCGGTGACGGCGGCGCACTGCGCCAAGAACAGTGCCACGCCGGTGTAGCCGCCGTACAGGTCCCAGCTCAGCGGCCGCGGCATCCAGTACTTCTCCTCGACCAGCTCCAGCCCGAGCCAGTTGACGCGACCGCCGGGTTCCGAGGCACAGGTGTGGCGGTCGACGAGGTCGGCGACGTCCCGGGCGGCGGCGATCAGCCGGGCCTCGTCCGGCCTGTCGGCGGAGAGGGGGGCGAAGGCGGAGACGGAGGACGTCGTGCCGACGGCGAGGGCGGCGAGCCCGGAGCGGTCCCGGGTGACCATGGCGGCCCGGATGACCCACTCCTGGCGGGCGCGATCGACAGGCCCCATGCCGAGAACCTTGCGGACGGCGCGGCTCAGGCTGGCCTCGGGCAGGATGTCCGGGATGCGGACACCGCCCGAGGTCCACAGGTCGCGGCTGCCCGGCCGGGTGGTGAAGATCGGGATGTCGCCTGCCCAGAGGTCCTCCGCCTCATAGGCGATCAACCGCTCGCGGGTGCGGTCGCCGCGGGTGATCGCCCACAGGTGGTCGAGCACGCGGTCACGGTCGAGGCCGTGGCGGAGCACGTCCGGGTGGGTGGACTCCATCATCAGCTTGGCGTACGTGCGGGTCGCCCGCGGGACGACGCGAACCTCGTCGTCGGAGAACGTGGTCATCAGCCGGACCAGTGCGGGGGCGTCGGCCACGATGGCCTCGTAGCCGCGGCCGAACCCGGCCAGCAGGTCGTCGAGGTGGTCGGCGGGGTCGGCCGCGTCCTCGCCCAGGCGCGGGCGGTTGCGCACGCCGGGAAAGACCAGGTGTTCGCGGACCAGCCGCATCTCGTCGGTGCCCTGTCCGGTCCAGGTCGGCGTCTTCATCGGCAGCATGACGTCCTTGTCGCCGCCCATGCCGGACAGGTCGATCACGCCGTTCTCGCCCACCATCAGCTCGGGCAGCAGACCGCTGCGGCTCACCGACGACTCCAGGGCGAGCGCCGCGGGGTCCGCCATGAGGCGCTCGATCCCCGCCCCGGGCACCAGCGGGTGCAGCAGGGCCTCCAGGTCGACCAGCACGGGCTGGTCGCCGCAGGCGATCAGGTTCTCGCAGTGGAAATCGGCGCCGTCGAGAGCGTGCAGCATCGCGAGCAGCGCCCCGAGCCGGTGGTAGTAACGGGCGACCTCCCGGCGGTCCTGGCACGGCAGGTGGGGCGCGAACTCCACCCAGCCGTACGGGCCGCGGTCCAGCACGGCCAGGCGGATGAGGTCCAAGCCCGCGACGCGCTCGTTGAGCCAGGCCAGGGCGTCGTTGAAGTGCCGGTGAACGGCCTGCGGGCGCGGCTTGTAGACCACCTGCGCACCCGTTTCGAAGGTCAGGACACTCACCGCGCGGCCGCCCTGGTGGGTGTCGCCGCCACCCTCGATCGCCGTCAGCGGGCCGGGATCGACGCCGCCCAGCAGCGTCCGCACGATGTCGGGACGGTCCTCGGTGTAGCGGGCGAGCATCTCGCCCCGGCCGGCCGCGAACCGGTCTGCCGTCTGGGCGAGCAGCCTGGCCAGCACCGGGTACTCCTCGCACAGCGCGGCGAGCGCCTCGGGATGACGCCCGAACCATCGGACGAAGTCCGCGAACCGTTCCTCGGGCGTCGCCCCCTCAAGCCGCCGCGAGACGCGCATGACGTTGAGCTCCAGAACCAGCGTCCGTGACGCGAGCGCCGCGAGCCGCTGCCGGAGCTCGACGCCCCAGGCCGCGAGCAGGGCGTCCGCCCGAACGGCGGGGCCGCACGCGTTCAGCGCGTCACCCAGGCGCCGCAGCGCGCCTTCGGCGAACGGCGTCATGATCGCCGCGAATCCCTCGTCGACGGGTATCCCGTCCGCGCGGGCGCCGGACTCGGCAGGCGCCGCGGCGATCGCCTCCTCGGCCTGTACGGCCCAGTCCGGGCGGGCGACACGGCCGGCCAGCACGGCGGGCTCCTCGTCCAGCAGCGAGGTCAGCTCGTCGACGGTGAGCCCGGCCGCGGCCAGCCGCCGGTCGAACTGTCCGCTCTCCAGCAGCCCGTGAGCGTTCCGCCACTCCCGTAGCCGCCAGCGCGCGGTCTCGCCGGCCGACTCCGGCGACCGGCCGGCGGGGATGTCTCCGCCGGTCCGGTCCAGCCGCTCGGCCAGCGTCAGTCCGCCGGCCCACCATGCCGCGCCGAGCTCGGGCGCCGCCCCCAGGGTGATTCCGTCTCCGCTCATGGCTGGCACTCTGCCGACGCGCGGCGTCGGCCACATGCGGGAGCCGCCCCCATATTCGCGCGGGCCCGCCGGGGGTGATGGGGGCACCGGTCACATCAGGTGGGGCGCATCGGCATTCGCGCGGGCTCGGACCGGGCGCTTGAGAGGACGTCAGCTGGAGCGGCGGCGGCGTTCGCGCGCGCTCGTACGGGGCCACCTGAGGAGGCGTCAGGTGGGGCGCAGCAACTCGGCCGCGTGCTCGTACACGGCGGCCCGGTCGGGCAGGCCCGTTTTCTGCAGCAGGCTCGCGACGTGCTTCTCCACGGTGCGCGGCGAGATGAACAGCCGCTTGCCGATGTCGACGTTGCCACGCCGTTCGGCGAGCAGGGTGAGCACCTGATACTCCCGCACGCTGACGCCCTGGGCGCGCAGCCCGCTCGGCACCTGTTCACGTCCGGTGCGGCGCTGCGCCACGGCCGCGCCGGCTCCGCGCAGCATCGCCCGGCAGGCCCCGGTGACCGCGGGGACGCCCGCCTGGTGGAAGTACTCCTCGGCGGTGCGCAGCCAGACCAGCGGCTCGCCCCAGCCGTCCGCCAGGGCGGCCTCGGCGACCAGCCGGAGCCCCAGGTGGTGGGCGAGGGGAAAGGGCCGGGCGGCCTCGGCGGCCCTGCCGAACGCGGCGAGCGCCCCCTCGGGGTCGCCCTGGCGGCCCGACAGCACGGACCTGGCCAGGTGGAGGAAGGTGCGGTTCCAGGCCAGTTCGGCGGCCGAGGTGCTCTCCGCGGCGTCGCATTCGGTGGCGCCCGCCCGGTCGGCGAGTACGTCCATGAGCACGCGGAGTCCGTACCTGCCGGTGAGGTAGTAGATGGTGGGGTTGTCGTCCTCCCACTCCCGGGCCCTGATCAGCATCTCGCCGCAGAGGTCGCGGTCCTCCTCAAGGAGCGCGCACATCGCCTGGCACAGGCCGTAGACCACCGGCATGTGCAGGCTGCTCTCACCGCCCCACTCGCGGAACCGCTCCAGCACGCCCTCCATTTCCGCGCGTTTGGCCTGGTGGGCCGCGAGCGTGGCCTGGGCGAGCAGGAGGTACTGGGTGTAGGCGGTGTGGCCGAGCCGGATGGTGGACTCGACGCACGGGACGGCGAGCCCGTGGGCCTCACCGTACTCGCCGCGCAGCACGCCCGTCATGACCAGGGACGCCTGGGTGGAGTGGACCAGACTGATCGCGCCCGCCTGTGCCGCCGCCCTGCCGACCTCCTCCAGCGGCTCCCGCTCGCCGGTGCGCAGGGCGTGGTTCACGGCCAGGCGCAACATCGCCCGCAGCTTCCACAGCTTCAGGCCGTGGGCGTCGGCGATGGACACCACCCGCGTCAGGCACCGGTCGGGCTCGTCGAACCCACGGGCCCTGGAGAACATCGCCATCCGCTCCCACGCCTGGCAGGCCACCTCGGGGAGCGGGACGCGTTCGGCGACCTCCACGGCTCGCCGTACGAGGGCCTCGGCCGCGGCCATCCGCTGCGGGCTCTGCTGGAGGACCCCGTGGTCGGGGACGATGAGCTGGGCCTCGATCACGTCGACGGCCGCCGTACGGGCCTCGTCCGGGTTGATCTGGAGGAGCCTGCGGAGCGCCGCGACGTGCGCCAGTCCGTCGGCGGTCCCGCCGATCTCGGCGGCGACCCAGGCCAGTTTGGTGCGCAGGTCCATCTCGTGCGGGATGGTCATCGCCAGGTCGCCGCTGATCGGGAGGTCCTTGGCGAGGGCGAAGGCGCGGTCGGCCTGCCCGCTCTCGGTCAGCGCGTGCAGCAACCCCTGCAGGACGCGCGCCCGCAGGTCGGCGGGGGCGGATCCGAGCAGGGCGTAGGCGCGTTCGAGCAGCGTGACGGCGAGGTCGGCGGCACCGTCGTCCAGCAGGCGGCGGCCGGCGCCGGCGAGCAGGCCGGCCGCGCCCAGGGTGTCCCCGGCGGTCAGGCGCAGGGTGGCCGCGATCTGGCACCACTCGCCGGGCAGCCCGGGGTACAGCCGCTCCAGCGCGTCGGCGGCGCGGCGCGCGATCGACACCCGCTCGGCGGGGATGAGCGAGGAGCGCAGGGCTTCGGCCATCAGCGCGTGACGGAAGGCGTACCAGTCGCCGGCGGAGTCGTCCGGCGTGATGAGCCGCGCCCCCGTACCCGCGCGCAGGAACTCCATCACCTCGCGGTCGGCCAGGCCGGTGGCCTCCTGGATCATCGGAATCGGGAAGCGGGAGCCGAAGACCGCCGCCATGTGCAGCGACTCCCGGGCGGAGGAGCTCAGCTGGGCGGCGCGCAGCATGATGCTGCGCACCAGCGTGGTCGGCACGTCGATCGCGGGGTCGCCGTTCAGCCGCCACCGCCGCCCGTCGCGCTCCAGGGCGCCGACGTTCACCATGGCGGCGAGCAGTTCCTCGACGACGAACGGGACGCCCGCCGTATCACGTTCCAGCCGGGTGAGAAGCTGCCGGGGCAGGTCGTCGGGCGAGGCCTCCAGGCAGGCGGCGGTGAGCCGGGCGAGTTGCTCCGGCGGCAGGGGCGCGAGCTCGACGAGGGTCGCGGTCCGCCGCTGGGCGCAGGCCTCGGCGACGGACCGTGCCGGTCCCGCGTGGCTGCGCAGGTTGGCCAGCAGGAAGGCGGGCACCCCGGCGAGGTTGTCGGCCAGGTACTCGACGACGGCGAGTGTGTCGGCGTCCGCGTCGTGCAGGTCCTCCAGGACGAGCAGGCAGCCACCGTCTCGCCCGATGACGGCGAGCAGCCGCAGGACCGCCTCCGCCAGCACCATCACCGACTCCAGATGGTCGGTTCCCCCCGCCCGGCGCCACTCCGGGACCAGCTTGGTGAGCGCCGGCAGGTAGGGCACCAGGGCCGGATCGTCCGGCGGCTCCTTGGTCCTGGTGTAGGAGAGCAGCGCCTCGCACAGCGGTTTGAACGGGATGTCCGCGCTGATGCCCCCGCCCCGTCCCCGCAACGCGATCATCCCTGTGTCGAACGCCTGGTACGCGCATTCCGCAGAAAGGCGGGACTTTCCTATTCCGGGATCGCCGAGCAGGAAAACCGCGCCACCCCGGCCGTCTCGCGCGGCGGCGAGGCGCCGGTCGAGTTGCTCGACTTCCCTTTCGCGTCCGACCAAAATGGGGGAGGTATATGACATGACGACAGGTTAACTGCCGCCATGTCACCAAAAATGCCTTTTAGCGAGCACTCAGGGAAACGGGAATGACGGTGTCGTCCCCGCTCACGGCCATCACCGCGTGCGCCGCGGTGTCCGGCGAGCCGAACGCGATCGTCGTCCCCGCCGTCAGGCCGGCCAGCACGAGCGCACGGGTCACCGGGGACACACCGGCCAGTCTGATCATGATCGATCCGGCCGGCGTGCCCAGCCGCTCCTGCCACGACGCGGCCGGCTCCTCGGTGGTCGAACGGTTCTCAGCGTCCTTCTCAGGGTCCATGGATCTCTCCTTCATCAGTGGGCCGCAACAGCAGCACCGACGGTGTCATCTCGGGAAGGGCCAGCCTGAGCAGACCGTGGCCGATGCCGGCCAGGCCGTCCAGCAGACCGGGGGTCGGCGCGTGGCGGGGAGTACCGCACCGCGCTCCGTAGGTGTCCAGCGAGGCCAGCAGCCTGCCGGCGTGGCGGTGCAGTGACCGCTGTGCCACGGGGTCGCCCCGCCGGGCGAGGGCGCTCAGCGTCTCCAGACGTCCCGCCTCGCCGTGACACAGACCGTGTCCCCCCAGCGGGACGTCGGAGATCGGGAACGCCGCCGGATCGCCGGGGAGGGCGGCGTCGGACAGGGCCAGGCGCACTCCCGCCCGGCCGTGGCACCAGGTGTCCTCCGCTGCCGCCGCCCGCGCGGCGGCATGGACGAGCAGACGAGCGCCGTCCACACTCTGCCCCTGCCTGGCGAGCGCCCACCCCACGCCCGCGGCGCCGAAGGCGAACCCCGGCGGCAGATCCGCCACAGAGGGCGCCGCGGCCGCCAGGCGTTCCGCGCACCCGGCCGCCACCCGGCCGGCCCCGGCCGTTCCCGTGCTGTGCCGGACGGCGAGCATCGCGGCCAGGCACCCGGCCAGGCCGTCGTGGACGTCCAGCGGCGACTCGTCGACGACCGCCGCGCCGGCCGCCTCCACCGCGGGCTCCACCCAGCTCGCCACCTCGGCGTCGCCGAGCAGGACCCCGAGCTGTGACAGGCCGTACGCGATGCCGCCGAGACCGCCGAATCCCCCGCAGCCCACGGCTCGCAGCAGAGCCTCGTTCCCGGCGATCCGCTCCAGCAGCCGCGGCAGAGGTCGAACCGCCATCCAGGCGAAGTCCATGTAGCGGGAGATTCCGGTGACGCGACTCGCCTGTGCCAGGAACAGCGCGACGCCGAGGTACCCGCTGGACAACCCGGCGCCCAACGGCATGATCGTCCACCGGCCGTCCTCCACCGGCTCCAGGCCCAGCCAGTTGACGGTACGGCCTTCGCGGTGCGCGGTCGCGCACAGGCGATCCGCGATGCCCCGCGCGGCGGCCACGAGCGCCGCGCGATGGGGCACCGTGGCCGGCAACGGCGTCTCGGACGGCTCGCCGGGATCATGCCGCCCGCCCGCGACCCGGGTCGCCATCGACGCCTCGATGATCCATTCCTGGTTCTCCCGGTCGGCGGCGCCCAGCCGGGCCAGCTTGGCGGCCACGACGTCCAGCCCGCTCTCCCGCGAACACCACGGCAGCGCCCTGCCCCCGCCATCGCGAATCTCCCGCTCGCCGGGGGACGTGCTGAAGTACGGGATGTCCCCCGCCCACAGGTCGGCCCGCTCGAACGGCACCGCCGCCGACCGCGCGGGGTCGCCGACCGACACGGCGTCCAGCAGGTCGAACATCTCGTCCCTGTCGGCGTCGGACCGCATCACGTCCGGATGCGTCGACTCGATCAGCAGCTCGCCGTAGAAGCGGGTGGGCCGGAGCAGCACGCGGACCTCGGCCTGGCCGAACCTCGCCAGCGGCCCGCGCAGCAGTTCGTCGCGTCCCGCCGCGACGGCGTCGTAGGCACGCCGGAAACCGGCCAGCAGATTCGGCAGGTGGTCGGCGGGGTCGGCGTCCACCCCGTTCAGGGTGGGACGATTGACCGCTCCGGCGAAACGGGTGACACCGCGCACCAGCCGCATCGTGTCCGTCCCCTCCTCCTCCCACCGGGGGGACAGGAACGGGTACACCCCGCCCTTGTCCCCGCCCAGGCCGGAGACGTCCAGCGCGCCCTGCTCGCCGACCATCATCTTCGGCAGCAGCGCGGTGCGCTGGACGGAGTCCCGCAGGGCGTGCAGCGCCGGGTCGGCGGACGCCTCCGCGGGCAGCGCCGCGTGGAACAGTGTCTCGACGTCGACCAGCACCGGCCGGTCCGCGCAGGCGACGAGGTTCTCGTAGTGCACGTCGATGGCGTTCAACGCGTACAGCAGGGCGAGCAGCGCACCGGCGCGCGTGTAGAACCGCTCCACCTCGGCCGCGTCAGCGCACGGCTCGGCCGGCACGAACTCGACCCAGCCGTAGCCCTCCCGCCGCACCGCGCGCGGAACGCGCAGGCCGAGACCGGGGACCCGTTCGTTGAGCCAGTCGAGCACCTCGGCGAAGTGCAGGTATGCCTGGACCGGTCGCGGCCGGTAGACGACCTTCGCGCCGCCGGCCAGGGTCACCACGGTGACGGCGCGTCCCCCGAGATGGCTGTCGCCGACGGCGGAGAACTCCACCGGGCTCCCGGGGTCACTTCCCAGCAGTTCCCTCAGGTGCTCACGATCCGCCGCGAAGCGCGTCAGAAGTTCCAGCCCCGCCTCCACCTCCTGGTCGGCGGCCTGGCGCAGCAACCGGGCGAGGACGGGATACTCCTCAAGCAACTCGGCGAGCCCTTTTTCGCCGCTCACCCGGCCCACGAAATCGGCGAACCGCTCGGTAGGCGTGTCTCCTGACAGCTCTCCCCTCGTCCTCCGCGCGTTCAGCTCGAACACCAGGACCCGGGAGGCGACCCGCGTGAGCCGGGCCGTCAGATCCTTCGCGAACCGTTCCCCGACCGAGGCGCCCCAGACCCCGCCCTCCAGTCGTGCCGTGCCGGCGGCCAGCCGCTCCACCGCCCGCCGGACGAACGGGAGTACCGCGTCCGACAGAGTCACCTCCCGGCCCGCCGGAACGCCGGACATGTCCACAACGGCCTCCGGCGCGCCTGCTCCGGCGACGGGACGCTCCACGCCGGGAGCGGCGAGGCGAGCCGCGTCGGAGGCGGTGGCCCGATCGGAGGGACGTGCCGCCGTCCGGGCTCGGGGCGGCACGGCGACGAACGGGCTCGCGGAGTTCACAGCCGTCAAGTATGACGACCACCCTGAACCACGATATGGGGGCAATGCCCCCATATTTCCGCGAACCCTCCATCCACCGCCTCCGCA
Organism: Streptosporangium sp. NPDC049078; assembly: GCF_040648855.1. Classification (NCBI taxonomy): domain Bacteria; kingdom Bacillati; phylum Actinomycetota; class Actinomycetes; order Streptosporangiales; family Streptosporangiaceae; genus Streptosporangium; species Streptosporangium sp. NPDC049078. The sequence continues at coordinate 384,511 of NZ_JBEZEL010000006.1, read as the reverse complement.
CCGGGGACTCCACCCGGTCGACCACCGCTACCCAACCGCACGAAAGATGGCCCGGATTTTGGCCAGCATTCCAGCCAAAGAGATACCATGGACTCCATGGAGATCATCCCGATCAGCGAAGCGAAGGACCGGCTGACCGAGCTGGCCGACCGGGCCGCTCGCGAGCACGATCACTTCACGCTCACCCGGAACGGGCGGCCCCACGCCGTCATCGTGTCCGTGGCCGAGTGGGAGTCCCTGCAGGAGACGCTGGAGATCCTCGCTGACCCTGAAATGCGGGCCGACCTGGTCGAGGCCGCTGCCGCCGAGGCGCGTGGCGACGTGACCACCGAGGAGGAGATGGCCGCCGTCATGGCCGCCCGCCTTGGCAAGGCGAGCGCGTGAGCGACCGATACACCGTCCTGCTGGATCCGCCTGCCCGCCGCGCACTCGCCTCGGGCCTGCCCGAGACCGTGGCGTCCGCAGCCTGGGAATTGATCACCGGCGCCATCGCACGCGAGCCCTGGCGCGTCGGCAAACCTCTCCAAGAGCCGTACGAAGGGCTGCATGTCGCCCGACGTGGAACGTATCGCGTGGTCTACCGCATCGACGAGGACAAGCGCACTGTGACGATCCAGACGATCAAACACCGCCGAGACGCCTACCGTCCATAACAACGGGCCGATCTCAAGAAGGTCCCCCAGGCTCGGGGCAGCACGGCGACGAACGGGCTCGCAGGGCCTCGCGGGACTCCGGACCTATGGGCATCTCACCGGCCGAGGTTGCGATATTTCCATAGCCGACCATGGAAACAATGGTCGGCTTCGTCCACCGTCACATCGCCACCGGCGGAATCAAAACTCTTCGGGTACGGCGAGCAGGCGGTTGCGCGCCCTCCTGGCGAACACGGGCACCCCGGCGCGCTCCAGCGCATGAGTGATGTCCACTCCTGTCATGGGCGGGCGCCGCTTACCCACCGCCATCCGGACCAAGGCCGCCACCACCTCGCGAGGGCTCTGCGCCAGCAGCGAGCACAGATAAGTGTCAGGATCGGTGACGGTCAACCCGTAGGGGCTCAAGGTCACGGCAGGAAAATCGGTGAGATTCCAGGTGACCAAAGTCTGGGCGCGGCCGGCGATAGCGGCCGCCATGTGGTGACAATCATCGAAGTCAGGACCGACCAACCGATCCAGCAGGTGCTTGTAGTCATCCTCGGGCACACGGGTGTCGGCGAAGAACTCCCGAATCGCCGCACTGATGCGAGCCGCCGCTGCTGCGGAGCGGTGCTGCTCGCGCACGATGACGCGCTCCCATTCCTCCAGCAGGTGATCACTCCAGATGACGGTATGCACCGCGTCCTCGGTCAGGGCCAGCATCAGGTCCATCAGCGAGAACGGGAACAACACATTGGTGTCAACGAAGACGCGCACCATCGGCGCACTCCCAGGGCGGTCAATAAGGCAGATCAGCCTCTTCGGCGACATCCATGATCCTGCGACGGCCTTCCGCGCGCCGCTCGCGACGAGCCTGGAACTCCAGGACATCCGCGAGGCGCACCAGACGATGACGGCTGTCCGGCAGACGTTGCGAGGGGATCTCGCCCTCGTCGAGCAGCCGTACGACGAAGGGACGTGACAGCCCCAACAGCTCTGCGGCCTCGTTCGGAGTCAGCCGGGTCTCCACCGGCAGCGCCAGAACGGCATTCCCCTTCGCGAGGTCGTGCGCCGCCGCCACCAGCAGGTTCACCAATGATCTGGGCAACTCGATGTCGGTACCGTCGGGTCCTCGCAGCACCAGTGACGCCTTCGCCGCGGCCGCGGTCGTCTCCAGACGGGCAAGGAGTTCGCGGTCACCGCCACCTGCCTCAACGCGTGTCGCGCCAGCCAGAACACCGGTGCGAGGCATGTCCACCTCCAACTCAAGGAATATCTGCAATAAGTGTAACCCGGGGGATCGGAACACGCCAGCATCGGAAGCATGTGCACGACTTCGCCGCCCAGCGGTGATGCCCGGGTCTCCGGTCGGAGACCCGGGCATCACCGTTCTGAGCCGCCTGTCACCGGAACCGGGGCCGTCACGTCGTGACGGACGGCCCCGGTTCCACGGCGCGGCCACGCGGGTCAGGGCCGCGTGGCGGCCGCGCCCGTTTCCTGCTCGCTCAGGGAGTGGGGGTCGGGGTCGGGGTCGGGGTTCCCTCCGTCACGGTGGGGGTCGGCTCTGGAGTGGGGGCGGGCGGCGGCTCCTCCGTGGGCGGCGGGGTCTCGGTGGGAGGCAGCGGAGACTCCGTCGGCGGGAACGGGGTATCCGTGGGAGGCGGGGTGGGAGGCAGCGGGGTTTCCACGGGCGGCGTGGGGGTCGCGACCGGCGGCGTGGGGCAGATGGCGGGCTTGTGCCACCTGCTGCCCGGCCGCCACTCGTTGATGGACCACCAGCCGCCACCGCGCCAGAACTTCTTGTGAGGCCGCGTCAGGCCGAAGACGTAGGCGGCCGTCGCCGTCTCGCCGGAGGTCGTCGCGGTCACCGAGACCCAGTCGCCCTGCCTGAGCACGTTGTCCCGTCGTCCCGAGAGGGACTTGGTGGTGTCGGCGATCGTGTACACCCGCTCGAAGCCGTCCTGGCTCTTGACGGTGATCGAGTCTTCCGCCAGAGCGGTCGCCTCGCCGGTCTGGGCGAACACGGTGAAGCCGCAGCCGTCCTTCGCCGGTAGGACGAACTCGCCGTGCAGCGTGCCGGGGAACGCCACCGGGGGCACCCGGGGCGGCGTCGTGGTGGTGGGGGTGGGGGTCGGCGTCGGTGTCTCGGCCGAGGGCGGGGGAATCGGTGTCGGGCTCAGCGGGGGTGTCTCGCTCACCGTCACGCCGGGGGTCGGCGTCGGTGATTCCGTCGGTGCGGGCGGCGGCGATGCCGCTGACGCCGGGGAGGCCCCGACGCCGCCCGACGCCACCAGCACGACGGCGGTGGCGATGACCATCGGGCGGGGGATGCGCCGTGGTGGTCCGTCCGGTCCGCTCGACGACACCGCGTTGGGCCTGTCGGGATTTGTTAGCGTCACCTTGTCCTCCATCTGGTTTGATCCGGAACCAGCGGGGGCGTCGAAGTCGAAGGGGTGCTCTCACGCCCGCCGCCGAGACCGAGGACCACCGCCCGGTCGTGGTCCTCCATCGAGGGGCGCGGGGAAGACTTCCCGCTTCCGGAGCAGCCATGCCGACGAAACGGGCGACGGGCCGTCGAAACCGAAACTTTCGCCAGCTCACCGCCACATTTCGCGAATTACAACAAATTTCCCTCAGGGCCTGCAAACGTGCCTCGAGCCGTCTCGCGTGCCCTTCTCTGATCATCGCGAAGCGCGTGAACCGGGACGCGTCTCGGCGAGGACGGTTCAGGAGTAGGCGGCGACCATGCCGACGACGAGACCGGCGAGGGAGACGAGCGTGAGGACGCAGCCGAGGACCACCGCGGCGCGCCTGCCGCGACGCGCCTTGAGAACGTAGAGGAACACGTACGGCAGGAAGCCCAGCACGCCGACGCCGAGAAACGGCATGGTCAGCGCGGCGAGGACGCCCGAGGTGCCGGTCCGGACGGCACGGTCGCCCTCGGGGGTGAGCTGGGCGCGCCTGACGTCTCCCGCGGTGGAGTCGGGTGAGGCGTCGACCGGGACGGCGTCTCCGCCGCCGTCGGGCGCGAAGCTGCCCTTGCAGTCGTAACGGCCCCGGCCCAGTTCCTCGCACGAGACGACCGTGAGCGTGCCGGGAACGCCGACAGAACCCGTCGCGAGCTTGAGGCCGGGCACCGCGAACACGAAGGGCAGCACCCCCAGGCCCGTCCAGAGGATCAGCAGGATGGTCATGCCGATCTTCCCCGGTGTTCTGCCAGGGCCGGGGGTCGGAACCGGCTGGAAGGCGTTCGCCACGTCCTCGAAGGCGTTACTCATGAGGACAGGATGAGGCGCGCCACTTGCGAACCACCTGTTGGTGACTTGGGGGCGATCCTCACGATGAGGCCCTCGATCGAGGGCCTCAGGAGATGGCCCTGTTCGCCTTGGCCTCGGCCTCGGCGGCGTCCAGCTTCGCGGCCTCCTCGGGAGTGGGCGCGGTGCCGCCGAGGTGGCGTGGCTGCCACCAGACGCCCTGCGGGATCTCCGGGTAGCTCCGCTGCGCCGCATCGAGCATCTCGGACATGCGCTCGCGCAGGTCGGCGGTGACCTTGTCGTAGTCGTCGCCGCGCTGGGGATGCATGGGCTCGCCGACCCGGATCGTGATCGGCACGTGCCGCTGGAGCAGTTTCCTGGGGTGGCCCTTGGTCCACAGCCGCTGGGTGCCCCACAGGGAGACCGGGATCATCGGCACCTTGGCGGCGACGGCCATCCGGACCGCACCGTTCTTGATCTCCTTGACCGTGAAGGACCTGCTGATCGTGGCCTCGGCGAACACGCCGACGACCTCGCCGCCCCTGAGCGCCTTCAGCGCCGCGCCGAACGCGGCGGCCCCGGCCGCGCGGTCGACCGGGATGTGGTGCATGCCGCGCATCAGCGGCCCCGAGATCCGGTGGTCGAAGACCTCCTTCTTCGCCATGAAACGCACCAGGCGCCCGGCGGGCCGCGCGGCCCAGCCGGCGAAGATGAAGTCGAGGTAGCTGATGTGATTGCTGACCAGCACGGCTCCGCCGGTCTTCGGGATGCGGTCGGCGCCCTCAACGCTGATCTTGAGGTCCAGCGCGCGGAACAAGGTCAACGCCGCCCCGATGACCGGGGGGTACACGATCTCAGCCATGGCTGAACCGTACCTCAGCCACCCCCTCCCCCCGACCTCCACGTCCTCCCCGGGCGCGCTCGTGCGGGCGGGAACCTCAGTGCCCCCGGAACGCCTCCTCCAGCCACCACGCCCCCCGTACCCGGCTGACCCGAGCGTGGATCATCAGGGGCCGGTCGCGGGCCCCCTCCAGCCACCGGGCCACCGCGGTGAGATCGGCCCGGTCCCGTACGGTCACCGCCTCGCAGCCGAACCCCCTGGCGACGGCGGCGATGTCGGCGGGCGGGAAGGTCACGGTGTCCAGGGGGTGCCCGTCCGGGCCGAAGTGGTGCACCTCCGCGCCGTAACCGTCGTCGTCGTACACGACGATCACCATCGGAAGGCCGAGCCGTACGACCGTCTCCAACTCGGCGACGCCCATCAGGGCGCCCCCGTCGCCCAGCGCGGCCACCGGGAGCCGGTCGGGCTGGGCGAGGGCCGCGCCGATCGCGGTGGCGAGGCCGAGTCCGATCGACTGGAACGCCTGCGTGAAGCAGAACCCTCGCTCGTCAGGGACATCGAGGAACATCGACGGATATCCCATGAAATTTCCGGAGTCGATGGAGACGACGCGTTCCTCGGGAAGCAGGTCGTCCAGCTCGATGGTGAGCGTCCGTGGGTCGATCCTGCCGTCGCCGCTCTCGTCGACGTAGGGCACGTCCCGCCAGCGGTTCTCCCTCGCGATCCGCGCGGCCAGCTCCGCCGAGCGGTAACCGGCTCCGTCACCGTCCGGGACGCTCTCACCGAGCAGGCGGTCGGCGGCGCGCGCGGTGCGGGCGACGTCGCCGACCACCCCGAGATGGACGGGCCGGTGGGCGCCGAGCGCGGCGTCGTCCAGGTCGACCTGGACGACGGTGGTGTCGCGGCCGATCAGCGTGCCGTGGCGCATGGTCCACATGTTGAGCGCGCAGCCCCAGCCCACGAGCACGTCGGCGTCGCGGATGAGCTCGGTCGTGAGCGGCGAGGCGAAGCCACCGCTCACGTCCAGGTCCCACGGACTTCCCCTGAACAGTCCCCTCGCCACGGCGGAGGTGGCGAGCAGTGCCCCGGCCCGCTCGGCGAGCTCCTCGATCTCGCGCCGGGCCCCGCGTGCGCCCCGCCCCGCCACGAAGACGGGACGGCGCGCCGCCGCGAGGATCTCCACCAGCCGGGCGACCTCCTCGGCCCCCGGCTCCGGTGCCGGGGTGCCCTCCCCTGCCTCCGGTGATCGAACGACCTCCCCGACCTCCGGCGACCGAACCCTCTCTTCTGCCCCCGTCGGGACGATCCGCTCGGCTCCCCCTGCCTCGATGTCCGTGCCGTCCGCGAGGGCCGCCGCGACCTGCGCGCCCGCGGCGGGGACGGTCAGCCCCTGGACCTGCAGCGGAAGGTTGAGCAGGACCGTACGACGCCCGTCGCGAGCGGTGCGGAACGCCTCGGCCGTGTCGGCGGCGGCGGTCTCCGCCGACCCGACCCGCAGCGGTACGGCACCCACGGCCTCCGCCAGCGCGGTCTGGTCGACGAAGAAGTTCGAGCGGGTCTCGCTCACCTCTCCGGCCAGCACGACGAGCGGGGTGCGGCTCTTGGCGGCCTCGGCGATACCGGTCATCGCGTTGGTGAGTCCCGGCCCCTGGTGGACGCTGAGCACGGCGACCCCGCCGCTGAGGCGGGCGTAGGCGTCGGCCATGGTCGCCGCACCGCCCTCGTGGCGCGCGGCGACGTAACGCACGCCGTGCGCGACCAGCGCGTTGGTCACGTGGAAGTTGCCGCTGCCCACCACCCCGAAGGCGGTGTCCACCCCGAGTGAGGCGAGGGTCCGTCCCACGACCTCGGCGACGTTCACCTCTCGACCAGGGCCAGCACGCGCAGCGGGCTGCCCGAGCCTCCGACGATGGGCAGCGGCGGCGCGACGACCACGGCGCCGGTCACCGGGAGCCGGTCGAGGTTGCGCAGCTGGGTCAGCCCGTACTTCCCCGCGCCCAACAGGAACGAGTGACATGGGAAGGCGGGGTCGAAGCCGTGCGCGGCGCCCGCGTCGGTGCCCACGGTCTCCACGCCCAGCCCGGCGATCGAGGTCTCCTCGGCCAGCCACCGGGCGCACTCGACCGAGACACCGGGCGTGTGCGGGCCCGTCTCGTTCGCGTTCAGGAAGCGCTCCTGGTCATGGGAGTGGGCGTCCCAGCCGGTGCGGTAGAGCAGCCATCCTCCCTCGGGCAGCGGCCCGTTGACCTGCTCCCACGCCTTGACGTGCGCGATCTCCAGCAGGAAGTCGGGATCCTCGGCCGCCTCCGCGGCGAAGTCGAGCACCACGGCCGGGGCGATCAGCCGCTCGACCGGCACCCGCGAGACGTCCTCGCCGTCCTTGCCGGTGACCCAGTGAACAGGCGCGTCGAAATGGGTGCCGGTGTGCTCGCCGGTCACGATGTCGTTCCAGTACCACGCGGGGCCGCGATCGTCGTAGTGGCTGATCTCCTTGAGCGTGAACGGGACCGTGTTGCCGAACGGCTCCGGCAGCCTCAGGATCGGCGTCTCCGACGACAGCGGCGCCGTCAGGTCGATCACCTCGATCCCGCCGCTCCGGATGCTCTCCACCAGGTTCCGCAACACCGACATGACGCCTCCAGCAGGGATGAGATCTGGGCAGATCCTCCTACACCGCCACCTCGGACCGCCAGCTTCGCGTACGCGCGCGCCGGACCTCCGGGATGCGTACCGGTCTGCTCGCCGCTTCGGGATTCAAGCCCGGGCGGGAGCGGGCCTCCACGGCCGGTGCTTGCCATCGCCTGCGAACAAGGCGAGGTTGGGAGTTGTGAAAAAGCTCATCAACGATGTCGAGTCAGTCGTTCCCGATGCGCTGCGCGGCCTCGCGGCGGCCCATCCCGGGCTCCGGGTGGACGTGGACAACCAGATCGTGTTCCGGGCCTCGGGGCCCCGCCCCGGCAAGGTGGGCCTGGTGTCCGGCGGCGGTTCGGGGCACGAACCACTGCACGCCGGATTCGTGGGGTACGGCATGCTCGACGCGGCCTGCGCCGGTGAGATCTTCACCTCTCCCGTACCCGACCAGATGATCGAGGCCACCACGGCGGTGGACGGCGGGGCGGGAGTCCTGCACATCGTGAAGAACTACACGGGCGACGTGCTGAACTTCCGGATGGCGGCCGAGCTGAGCGGCGAGGAGGGGGTGCGGGTGGAGAGCGTGCTGGTCGACGACGACGTGGCCGTACGCGACTCCCTCTACACGGCGGGGCGCAGGGGCACCGGCGCCACCCTGTTCGTCGAGAAGATCGCCGGGGCGCTCGCCGAGACCGGCGCGCCGCTGCCTGAGGTCGCGCGGGTGGCGAGGGAGGTCAACGCCCGCAGCCGTTCCTTCGGGGTCGCGCTGAGCCCCTGCACCACGCCCGCGGCGGGCAGGCCCACCTTCGACCTCTCCGACACCGAGATCGAGCTGGGCATCGGTATCCACGGCGAGCCCGGCAGGACGCGCTCGGCCATGCGCCCGGCCCGCGAGCTGGTCCACCTCGCGATGGACGCGATCCACGAGGACCTGCCGATCTCCGGCGACACTCTCGTCATGGTGAACGGCATGGGCGGCACGCCGCTGATCGAGCTGTACATCGCCTACGCGGCCGTCGTGGAACACCTCGCGGAAAAGGGGGCACGGGCGGCGCGCAACCTGGTCGGCAACTACGTGACGAGCCTCGACATGCAGGGATTCTCGATCACGGTCTGCCGGTTGAACGAGGAGCTCACCCGGCTCTGGGACGCCCCCGTCGAGACCTCCGCCCTGCGCTGGGGCCGCTGATGACCGCTGCCCCGGGGCCTGACTCGGACGCCGACGCGGCCCCTGTCACGCCCGCCGGAACACAGACCGACACGGATAGGGGGACGGACACCGGGGCACACACCGACACGAACACCGACACGACCACTGACACGAACACTGACACGAACCGAGCCGAGATGAGCACCGCGATGGACACCGCCTTTTTCGCCGCCTGGATCGAGGAGATCGCCAGGGTCGTCGCCGCGGAGAAGGAGTGGCTGACCGGTCTGGACGCCGCGATCGGCGACGCCGACCACGGGGCCAATCTCGACCGGGGGTTCACCGCGGTCACCGGGGCGCTCGCGGCCAAGGGACCCGATACCCCGGGATCGCTGCTGGTGCTGGTGGGCAACACCTTGATCCGCAAGGTCGGCGGGGCGTCCGGCCCCCTGTACGGCACGGCGTTCCGCGAGGCGGGCAGGACACTGGGCGACACCCCCGAGGTGTCCGTCGCGCAACTCCACACCGCTCTGGAGGCCGGGCTCGCCGGGGTGCGGAAGCTGGGCTCGGCCGCCGAGGGCGACAAGACCATGGTGGACGCCCTCGCCCCGGCCGTACGGGCACTGGAGCAGGCCTTACGGGACGGCAAGGACCCGGCGGAGGCGATCGGCGCCGCGTCGGAGGCGGCACGCACCGGAGCCGAGGCGACGATCCCGATGCAGGCGCGCAAGGGGCGGGCGAGCTATCTCGGGCCGCGCAGCGTGGGCCACCAGGACCCCGGCGCCGCCTCCACCGCGCTCGTCGTCTCCGCCCTGCACACGGTGGCGACGTCGTGGTAGGCATCGTCCTCATCTCGCACAGCGGTCCGCTGGCGGCCGAGGTGGCACGGCTCGCCTCGCAGATCGGCGGCGCGAACGTGCCGCTCGCCGCCGCGGGCGGCACCGAGGACGGCGGTCTCGGGACCAGCCCCGACCTGGTGGCGGCGGCGATCGAGGAGGTGGACCGGGGGGACGGGGTGATCCTCATCCCCGACCTGGGAAGCTCGGTGCTCACCGCCCGGCTCTTCGCCGACGAGCGCGTGGTGATCGCCGACGTGCCGTTCGTCGAGGGGACCATCTCGGCCGTCGTGTCGGCGGGCATCGGTTCCTCGCTGGACGTCGTGCTCGCGGCGGCCGAGGAGGCGCGGACCATCCGCAAGCTCTGACGCGGAAAACCCCGCCCTCCGCGGGGGAGAGCGGGGTCCGGCGTACCCGCGAGGCCGGACGGTGCGGGCCAAGGCTCCGGCGCATGACACGGAGGTGCCGCGCGGGCCGAGGCCCGGCGTACACGCGGACGTGCTGTGCCGAGACTCCGGCGTACGCGCGGAGGTACGGCGCCGAAGCCCCGGCGCATGGCGCGCGGAGGCGAGGTCAGCGCGTGGCCAGCAGGCCCTCCAGCAGGCCGAGGACGGCCTGGATCGGAGGGGGCGTGGTCCCGAACTCCACGTCGGTCCCGCTGACGGAGTCCATCACGCTGACCGAGCTCTGCGGCAGACCCCAGCGCTCACCGCCGTCGTGACCCACGCCGACCTCGATACCGGCGAAGGTGACGTACTCCCAGTTCTTGAGGTCCCTCCTGAGCGCCTCGTGACCGCGTGCCGTGGCCCACTCGGCGACGGCCACGAGGATGCCGCCGAGCGTGTTCTCGCGCTCCTTCAGGTCTCCGGACTGGAGTTCCTCGATCTGACGGTCCAGCTCGGCGCGCTGGGCGAGGAGTGCGTTGAGGTCGCTCATGGGGGGCCTTTCGGGGAGGTGAGAGGTATGCGGGCGGGAGCGCCGGGCCCTTTTGGGAAGGTCGTGCACGAGAGAACCGGGCCCGCACCCGGGCAGAACCCCGCCGCGATCCACGAGCTGCTGGAGGCTGCGCCGATCATCGGAGAGGACATTGCCGTCATGCGTCACATAATGGTGCCGTATGAGCCCACTCGGCGTCGATCTATCCCGGTGGAATCCTCATGCTCAGAGACCTCGGGCATCGAGGTATGCCCTGCGCGGCGCCGTCGCGCCGATCAGGGTACGGCGTCCCGGGCGCGGGCGGTGAGGTCGAGATACTCCTCACGGCCCAGCGTACGGGCCTCGAAGCCGAGTCCGTACCGCGTGGCGAAACGATGCGCCTCCTCCGGCGGCCACGGCCCCGGCAGGTGGCGTACGGGCCTGCCTTCGCCGTCCAGCACGAAGAGTCCGGACAGCCCCTCGTGACGGTAGGTCATCAGGGCGGCCGCACAGCCCAGGTCGGGCCCGATCTCGATGTCGTCGGGGACCATCCGCGAACCGAGCCGGACGCGCAGCGTCGTCCCGCCGCGGACCGAGAGGTACGGACCGCCGGGCGGCCCGAGCGCGGCGCCGCGCCGGGTACGCCAGGTGTGCCACGCCTGGCGCGCGGGTTTGAAGACGACGATCAGGGGGGCGAAGAAGACCGCGAGCCACTTGGCGTCCAGCAGGTCCAGCATCATCCCGCCCAGCGCGGACACCCCCCGCCACGCGAGCCAGCCACCCGCCGTGACGACGTAGGCCATCACGAACAACCCGGCCACTCCCGCGCCGGCCGCGACGGCCTTCTTGGCCCTGGACATCCGCAGGACCTCCAGGCCGGCGAGACGCGTCCATCCGGGAGCCCGCCTGCTCAGCGCGGCGCGCACCCCTTTCGACGATGTCTTCAGGGCGTCGTGCACGGGGAGTTTCCGCCCGGCCGCGAAGACGGCCACCTCGTGGACCGGCCAGTCGCCGGGAAGGTCGGCGAGCACCAGCCCGTCGGCGTCGAGCACGGCGAGCCCGGTGAGAGAGCGCCGCTCCTCCTTGCCGGAGACGATCACCCGGCGCTCGTACCGGTAGTGGTACAGGGAGGCGGGCGCGAGCCGCAGCGAGCGTCCGGCCGCCGGATCCTTCGCGACCAGCGTCGGGCCGTCCCAGCTGAGCGCGGTCGCCGGACAGGGGGTGCCCTCCAGCGCACCCTCGCGCGGCCTGATCTCGCCGGACACCTCGTCGTACGGCCGGAGCCTGAGCGCCACCTCCCCGAGAGAGTGGTCGCCACGCACCGGAAGCCCCGCGTGCTCCGTGGTGTGCCACCGCGGCGCCCGGTTCTCAAGGTCGGCGCGCCCCTCGAACTCCGTGGCGTAGCCCCGGTACTCGAAGGTCAACCCGGCGTCCTCGGCGAACTCCTCCACCAGGTGGCGATGTCTGGCCCCCGGGGAGTCGAGCACGACCCTCCCAGCGGTGTCACGGACCGTGATCCCGTAGACGACCCCGCTCTCGCGGGGAAGGCGGTACAGGACCAGGCCGGCCGCGCGTTCCTCGCCGGTGAGCGGCAACCGGATCGGATGGCGGCCCGGCACGTCGACGACGAGACAGCCGTCGTCCACCCTCATCTCACACCCGCCTCCGGCGAGCACCCGCGTCGCGCCTATCGCTACCCCCGTCTCCCCCGCCCCGAAAATTCTCCTTTTTCCAGAAGCGACGGATAAAGCGAACATAAAGTTCCCGAACGGAGAGACGCCACCGGACCGGAAAGCGCCTACTTGTAGCGGAAGTAGACGAAGAGGCGACCGTGGTTCTTGGCGTCCTTGTCGATGCGGTGGTAGAGGGCCTTGATCTCCTTCTGCTCCAGGAAGCGCAGGACCTTCTTCTTCAGCTGGCCCGAGCCCTTGCCGGGGATGATCTCGACCTCGGTGGCCTTCTTCCTGATGGCCTCGTCGATGATGCCCCGCAGCGCCTTGTCGATCTCTCCACCCTTGTTGTAGAGGGGATGTAGATCAAGCTTGAGCTTCAACCGAGCCTCCCGTGTGTCAGGTGCGGCCAGTTTACGCGCGACGGAACATCCTCCTCGGGGTGGTCGTGTCCTCCCCCGGCCACGGGACACGAGGGCACGGGGACACGAGGCACGCGGGCACGGAGGCGCCCGAACTGCGGAGGTATGCGAACACCGCCGAGTCTGCAAGCAAATTTGACCAATTCCGGGGATTATTGTGTCAATTTAACGATCTAGGCAAACAAATGACCTCTAGTTAAGCTCCCTGTCATGATCGGCCGCCCCTGCCGGGTGGCCGAGCACGTGTCACCCGACGGGGAGGGTCGGCGCCCTCCCCGGCATGCCGTGCCCCAGGCATGCCAGGTGGCCTCCCCTCCCTGCCGCGTGATCTGTTCATGCGTGCCTACAGGGAGGTCTCGTTGACCAGAAGGCCCTACTCACCGAGGATCAGACGCGTGGCGGTGCTCGCCGCCGGCGTCGGGCTCGTCGCGGCGATGGCGCCGCCGGCGAGCGCGGATCCCACCCCCACCCCCACGCCGTCCGCCAAATGGACGGCGACTCCCCTGACCGGGGGTGAGCCGATCCAGGGCGCGAAGTCCCCCACCGGCAAACTCGCCCAAAGTGATGAGGGGCTACTGAAGTCGACCTCGGCCGCCACGGTCAGCGTGATGGTCAAGCTCGACTACGACTCTTTCGCCGCCTATCAGGGTGGCCTCGCGGGACTTCCCGCGACGAGTCCGGCGAAGACCGGAAAGGCTCTTGACATCAAGAGCAACGACGCGAAGAAATACCAGCGACACATCGAGGACGTCGAGAACACCTTCCTCGCCGAACTCGCCAGGAACGTGCCAGGCGCCAAGGCGGGCCAGAAGCTGCGGACCGTCTACGGCGGTATCGCGCTGCGCATTCCCGCCAACAAGGCGGCCTCGCTGCTGAAGCTGCCCGGCGTGGCGGCCGTCCAGGAGGACAAGCCCGAGCAGCTGCTCACCGACTCCAGCCCCGCGTTCATCGGAGCGCCCACGATCTACAACAAGCTGGGCGGCAGCTCCTCCTCGGGCAAGGGCGTCATCGTCGGCATCCTGGACTCCGGCGCCTGGCCCGAGCACCCCCAGTTCGCCGACCCCGGCACGCTGCCCGCCGCACCGGCGACCAAGGACGGCACGCCGCGCACCTGTAACTTCGGCGACAACCCGCTCACCCCGGCGGCCGACCCGTTCGTCTGCAACCGGAAGCTCATCGGTGGCGCCCCGTTCCTGGAGACCTACAACGCGAACGTCGGCGGCGAGGTCTTCCCCGACAGCGCCCGCGACTCCAACGGCCACGGCACCCACACCGCGACGACCTCGGCGGGCGGGCCGGTGGCCGACGCGAACCCGCTCGGCATCAGCCGGGGCCCGATCCACGGCATCGCCCCTGCGGCGCACGTGTCGGTCTACAAGGTCTGCGGTGAGGCCGGCTGCTATCCCTCCGACTCCGCCCAGGCGGTCGGCCGGGCCATCCTCGACGGCGTCCGCGTGATCAACTTCTCGATCTCCGGCGGCACCTCCCCCTACAGCGACCCGGTGGAGCTGGCCTTCCTCGACGCGTACTCGGCGGGCGTCCTCGTCTCGGCCTCGGCGGGCAACGCCGGCCCCGGCGCGGCGACCGTCAACCACGTCAGCCCGTGGGTGACCACGGTGGCGGCCTCCACGCAGACCAGGACCTTCCAGTCGACGATCACGCTGTCGGGTTCCGGCGGCGCGACGGCCACGGTGAAGGGCGCCTCCATCACCCCGGGCATCGCCTCCGCGCTGCCGGTGGTGCGGGCCTCGGCCCCGCCGTACTCCAACGCGCTCTGCACCACGCCCGCACCTCCGGGTCTGTTCACCGGGAAGATCGTCCTTTGTGAGCGCGGCCCCGACCGTGTCCTGAAGGGCTTCAGCGTCCGGCAGGGCGGCGCGGCCGGCATGATCCTGTACAACTCCTCCCCGCTCGACGTGATGACGGACAACCACTGGCTCCCCACCGTCCACATCGACAAGCCCGAGGGGGACGCACTGCTGGCGTTCCTGTCGGCCAACCCCGGCGCGACGGCCTCGTTCACCCAGGGCACCAAGACCACCTGGCAGGGCGACGCGATCACCACCTTCTCCTCGCGCGGCCCCGGTGGCGACTTCCTCAAGCCGGACGTCACCGCTCCCGGCCTGCACATCCTGGCCGGGCAGACACCGGTGCTGGAGAGTCCGGCCGGTGGCCCGCAGGGCAACCTCTACCAGGCCATCTCGGGCACCTCGATGTCGTCGCCGCACATCGCGGGCTCCGCGGCCCTGCTCTTCGCGCTGCATCCGACCTGGACTCCCGGCCAGGTGAAGTCCGCGATGGAGACGACGGCGAAGACCTCGGTCACCAAGCAGGACCGCGTCACCCCGGCCGACCCGTTCGACACCGGCGGCGGGCGCGTCGACCTGACCAAGGCCGGCGACCCCGGCCTGACCCTGGACGAGACGGGCGAGAACTTCGCCGCCTCGGCCGACGACCCGCTGAACCGCATCGACCTGAACCTGCCGTCGGTGAACGCCCCGATCATGCCGGGTCTCATCACCGCCAAGCGGACGTTCACCAACGTCACGAACTCGACGCTCACCTTCACCGCGACGGGCACGACTGTGAACGGCGCGAACATCACGGTGCTGCCGCCGCTGTTCAGCGTGAAGGCGGGCAAGAGCGTCAAGCTCAGCGTGGTGATCACCGCGCCGGACCTGCCGGAGGGCCAGTACTTCGGCCAGGTGAACCTCAAGCAGGTGGGCGGCTCGCGCAACCTGCACCTGCCGGTCGCGTTCGTCCGCAAGCAGGGCGCCATCCCGGTGGAGCAGACCTGCGCACCGGCCACCATCCCGCGCAACACCGGCGAGTCCGCCTGCACGGTGACCGTGCGGAACGACACCCTTGAGAACGCCGAGGTCACGGCGCTCAGCACGCTGGACGGAAAGCTGCGGCTGAACTCGGTGACCGGCGCCACCAAGATCGGAACCCAGATCGCGACGACGAAGACCACCCTCGCGGCCAGGCAGCCGGACAGGCCGGGCATCGCCCCGGGCACCGGTCCCGCCCCGTACCTGCCGCTCGACGCCTTCGGCATCGCGCCGGTACCGATCGGCGACGAGCAGGCGATCAACTTCACCGTGCCCTCGTTCCGGTACGCGGGCCAGACCTACAACAGGATCGGCATCGTCTCCAACGGCTACACGATCGCCGGGGGAAGCTCGGGCTCGGCCGACGTCTCGTTCGAGCCGCAGACCCTGCCCAACCCCGCGACCCCGAACAACGTGCTCGCCCCCTACTGGACCGACCTGGACGGCACCGGCACACCCGGCATCTACGCCGGAACGCTGACCGACGGCGTCAGCAACTGGCTCGTCATCGAGTGGCGGGTCAACCTCTACGGCACGAGCAACCTCAAGGTCTTCCAGCAGTGGATCGGCCTGAACGGGACCGAGGACATCACCTACACCTACGACCCGGGCAACCTGCCCGGTGATCCTCCCGCCGGCTACGGCCTGACCGTGGGCGCCGAGAACGCCGACGGCACCGCGGGCGGCCAGATCACCGGCCCGCCGACCACGGATCTCCGGGTGTCCAGCACGCCCGGCGCCCCCGGCGGCAGCCTGAGCTACACGATGAAGATCAAGGGCGTCAGCGCCGGGATCGGGACGGTGACGACGGGCACGTCGACACCGCAGGTCAAGGGGCTGACGATCGAGGTGGACAAGATAACCGTGCAGTAGCGAGAACGTGATGGGCCCGGCGCGACGCGCCGGGCCCATCCGGGCTTCCTGGGAGGATCACGGCGGGCCGGGCTCACGGATCCAGGCGTGGGAAAGGGCGGGTCGAGCTCACGAATCCAGGCTCGGGGAAACGGTCTCTCCGGGCGATACGGGCTCAGCGGGCCTCGCCTCGGGAACCCGGTCCCGAGGGCTCGAACTCAGGGGTCGAACCCTCGAAACCCGGGGTTCGGAGACCTCCGGCTCAGCGGTGGAGGTAGTCGACCAGGTGGGCCTTCTCGGTCTCCAGCGTCTCGATGGCGCTCTTGACCACGTCACCGATGCTCACGATCCCCGCCAGCCGGCCCGCGCTCACGACCGGCACGTGCCGGATACGGTGCGTGGTCATGGTCTGGCGGAGTCCGTCGACGTTGTCGTCCGGCGAGCAGGTGCGGACCTCGGCCGTCATGATGGAGGACACCGGGTCCTCCAGCACGGCGGCGCCCCGGTCGTGCAGTCGCCGCACCACGTCGCGCTCGGAGACGATGCCCGCGATGGACGAGCCGTCCTCGGACACCACCACGGCGCCGATGTTCTTCTCGGCCAGAACGGCCAGGAACGCGGCGACCGTCGAGTCCGGGCGGACGGTCACCACCTCCGTGCCCTTGCCTTGAAGAATCGTACCGATCAGCATTGGCATCACCTCGGTTCAGCCTGGCGCGAGTATTCCTACCTTTGCCCTCTTGTGCCACACGCTAAGCACGCGGGAGAGCAAAGTATCGACTGTCAGGTGACGGGCAGCAACCGCACCGCGTCGAGGGCGAGGGTGAGCTCCACGATGTCGAGCGGGCGGGCGAGCGAGCGGCCGGTGAGCTGCTCGATTCGGCGGATGCGGTTGAAAACCGTGTTGCGGTGGCAGTACAGCCGCCCGGCGGCGCGCATGGCCGAGCCCTCGCATCGCAGCCACGCCTCCAGGGTCCCGAGGAGCACCTCCCTGTCGGCCGGGTCGAGAGCGAGGATGGGCCGTAATACGGCACCGCTGAGGTGACCCGCGAGTTCGGGCTGGCTGACCACCAGCGCGGCGGGCAGTCTGTCCTCCAGTCTGGCGATCTCCGGGCCTTCGCCCACGCAGGTCCGCAGGGCCAGTTCGGCGAGCCGCCTGGCGCGGCCCAGCTCGGCCAGTCCCTCGACGACCGGGCTGATCCCGGCGCATCCGGTGACGTACGGGCGAAGCTCTCCGGCGAGGTCGTCCATGTCCGCGTCGCGCAGCAACACGACCGACACCTCGTAGTCGGGGCGCATCCGCCACAGCAGCCGCATCACGCCCAGGGTGGTCGGCCGCGGGGTGTCGTTCCCGTGGTCGTGGCGGCCGGGCAGCCGGGTGATGACGACGGCGTACCGGCCCAGTTCGGGCAGGTCGAGCGCGGCGGCGGCGCTGCGGACGAGTCCGGCGTCGGCCCGGTCCTCAAGGAGCGCGTCGAGCAGGGCCTGGACCCTCTCGGCTGTGCGGCCGAACAACTCGGACTCCCGTCTTCGGTATGCCTCGGCGGCGGCGATCGCCTGCCGGTCGGTGGCGTGCCACACCTTCGTGGCGCTGCGGATCAGGACGGGCAGGCTGTCCGACTCCTCCTCGGTGACCACGTCGATGAGACCGTCCCACATCACCTGCGCGGAGAGCCGGTAGCTGCGCAGCAGGGAGTCCATGGGCAGTCCCTGCTCAGCCCTGCGCCGGGCGGTCCTCTCCGCCTGCGGCACGTCGCACCGTTCGGAGCGGGGCAGCAGGATGGCGCCGATACCGTCCCGCATCGCCTCGTAGACGCTCTGCCAGTGGTCGTCGGTGGGAACCATCCGCCGGTACGCCTCGTCGGTGTCACGGATCTTGGCGACGAGCTCGTCGGTGAGCTCGGGAAGTCTCAGCAACAGCCTGCGGGCGGCCAGGCGCATGACCCTGCGTACTTCGTCGTCCGTAACCGGCCGGGTCCCCATCTGGGGATCGTGACAGCAAAACACCTTGCCGAACAAGGTTCTGTTCTGTTTCGTGACCCGGGGTTGTGCACACGCACAACCGGGACCCGTCCCGCATGGGCGTCCGCCCCGACTTCACCTTGCCCTCTGGACGCCGGTGAAGCGTCTCGGTTGGGTGCGTTCATCGGCTGTCAGGAGGCACACATGGACGTGCACGCCCCTCGCCCTCCCGGGGACTCCGGGCTGGCCGTCAGGGATCTGGCGGTGGGCTACGGCCCGGTCCCGGCCCTGCGGGGTGTCTCGCTGAGCGTCCCGCGCGGTTCGGTCGTCGCGGTGCTCGGCGGTAACGGCGCGGGGAAGTCGACCCTGCTGCGCGCCGTTTCCGGCACCCTCGGCTTCCACCGGGGCGGCATCACCGCGGGCGAGGTCGGGTTCGGCGGCGCACGGCTGTCCGGCGCCGCCACCTCGGCCATCGTGGCGGGGGGCGTCGTCCAGGTACCCGAGGGGCGCAAGGTCTTCGCGCGGATGACGGTCGAGGAGAACCTGCGGGCCGGCGCCCTCGGCGCACCCGACCGGCGGTCGGCGGCCGAGGCGAGGGAGAGGGTGCTCACGCTATTCCCCGTGCTCGCCGGGCGCGCCGGACAACGCGCGGGCCTGCTGTCCGGCGGGGAGCAGCAGATGCTCGCCATCGGCCGCGCGCTGATGGCCAGGCCCAGGATGCTGCTGCTCGACGAACCCACCCTCGGTCTCGCGCCGCTGATGGCCGCCAGGATCGCCGAGACCGTCCGCGAGATCAACGCCGACGGCACCACCGTGCTCCTGGTGGAGCAGAACGCCGCGATGGCCCTGTCCCTGGCCTCGTACGCCTACGTGCTGGAGGTCGGCGAGGTGGTGCTGTCGGGGCCGGCCGCGGAACTCGCCGCGAGCGACGAGGTGCGCCGTCGCTACCTTGGCATCGAGGACACCTCCCCGGTCGCGGCACGTGGGACGCGGAAGGCGGCTCGGCCCGCGCTGGCGAGGTGGTCGGCGTGAGCGACACATACCAACCGGATGGTACGGCCCCTTACATTCCCCGGCTCGACGTGCGTGACGTGACCGTGCGTTTCGCCGGGCTCACCGCGCTGGACGCGGTCGGCTTCACCGTCGAGCCCGGCAGCCTCCACGCGGTGATCGGGCCCAACGGGGCGGGAAAGTCGACCTTCTTCAACGTCCTGTCGGGCGTCTACCGGGCCGCCTCGGGCAGCGTGCGGTTCGGCGGCGCGGAACTGACCTCCCTGGCCCCGCACCGTGTCGCCGCCCTGGGCGTGGCGCGCACCTTCCAGAACATCGCCCTGTCACCGCGCCTGTCGGTAAGGGACAACCTCATGCTCGGCCGCCACCGGCTGACCCGCGCCGGGTTCCTCTCGGCCGGGTTGCGACTGCCGGCGGCCCGGCGCGAGGCGGCCGAGCACGGCGAGCGGGTGACCGAGATCGCCGCGTTCGTCGGGCTCTCCGAACGACTGGCCACGCCCGCCGGACTGCTGCCGTACGGCGTGCAGAAGCGCGTGGAGCTGGCACGGGCCCTGTGCATGGAACCCCGGCTGCTGCTGCTGGACGAGCCGGTCGCCGGCATGAACGGCGGCGAGCGCCGCGACATGGCCGAGTTGATCGTCGCGGTACGGGAGAGCCTCGGCATCTCGATCCTGCTGGTCGAGCACGACATGGGGATCGTCATGCGGCTCGCCGACGCGGTGACGGTCCTGGACTTCGGCAGGCGCATCGCGGACGGGTCACCCCGCGAGGTGCAGAACGATCCGGAGGTGGTCCGCGCCTACCTGGGCGCGGCGGTGGAAAGCACCGTGGTCGAGAGCGCGACCGCGGTGCTTCCCACCGCCGAGGACACGACCGTCGAGAACGCGAGCGCGGAGAACACGACGGGCAAGGACACGAACGCCGGAAGCGCGGCGGGCGGGGACGGGGAGGTCGCTCCGTGATCACTTTTCTCGAACTCCTGGTGAACGGGATCTCCGTCGGAGCCGTGTACGCGTTGATCGCCCTGGGCTTCGTCATCATCTTCAAGGCGACCGAGGTGGTGAACTTCGCGCACGCCTCGCTACTGCTGGTCGGCGGCTTCATCGTGGCCGGAACGCACCCGTCGGTGGGCTTCTGGACCGCCCTGCTGCTGGGCGTCGCCGGTGCGGCCGCCGTGGGCGCCCTCATCGAGTTCCTGGTCGTCCGCAGGGCGAACACCGCCTCGCACAGCGTGCTGGCGATCGTGACGATCGGCGTCGACATCGTGCTGACGACCGAGCTGACCAGGCGGATCGGCACCGACGTGCTCGCCATGGGCGACCCTTGGCGCGACCGGGTGCTGCACCTGGGTGACGTCAGCGTCGCCCAGACCCGGGTGGTCGCACTGGCCGTCGCGGCGGCCCTGATCACCGCGTTCCTGCTGGCGTTCAAGCACACGAACTGGGGCATCGCCATGCGCGCCACCGCGGAGGACGCGGAGACCGCCGCGCTGATGGGCGTGCGGCGCGGGCGGGTCTCGATGGGAGCCTGGGCGGTCGCCGGGGCGCTCGCCGCCGTCGCGGCGCTCTTCCTGTGCGTCTTCCCGACCCCGGGGCTGGACCGCGGCACCGCCTTCGCGGCGATGAAGGCGTTCCCCGCGGCGATCCTGGGCGGCCTCGACTCCACCACGGGGGCGCTGGCCGGAGGGCTGATCATCGGTGTCACCGAGGCCATGATGAGCGGCTACCAGAACGACCTCGCCTTCCTCGGCCGCGGCATCGGCGACGTCGCGCCGTTCCTCGTGATGATCGTGGTCCTGCTCATCCGCCCCGCGGGACTGTTCGGGACGAGGGAGCCGGCACGTGTCTAGAAAGATCATCCTCTCCTGCGCCGCACTGGCCGTGGTGGCGGTCGCCGTACCGTTCTACCTGGAGGGCTTCTGGCTGCAGACCGGACTTTTCGCGATGTCGGCGGCGATCGGGGCGATCGGTGTCAACCTGCTGACCGGTGCCACCGGCCAGCTGTCCATGGGACACGCCTTCTTCCTGGCGGTCGGCGCGTACGCCTACGTCTACCTCGCCTCCGAGCCGGAGGGCGGCGCACACGCCCTCGGTGGCCTGGGCCTGCCCACGCCCGTGGCGGCGTTGCTCGCGGTGCTCGCGGCGGGCGTCGCGGGCGGCGTGTTCAGCCCCATCGCGGGACGCCTGAAAGGCGCCTACCTCGGCATCGCCACCCTCGCACTGATCTTCGTCGGCCAGCACGTGCTGTTCAACGCCGAACCTGTGACGGGCGGGTACAACGGGCGCCCGGTACCACCGATGGAGCTGTTCGGGTTCGTGTTCGCCGACACCCCCGAACTGGTGGTCGCGCGAGTGCCCTTCGGTTCGCTGGAGCGGCTGTGGTTCCTGGGCCTGGTCCTGCTGACCGGCGCGGCGCTGTTCGCCCGAGGGGTGCTGCGCGGCCGTCCTGGGAGGGCCATGAACACCATCCGTGACCATGAGATCGCGGCCGGGGTGATGGGCGTGCCCGTGGCCCGCTACCGCGCCGGGGTGTTCGTGCTCTCGTCGATGTACGGGGGGCTGGCCGGGGTCCTGCTCGCGCTGATCTTCCAGCGCACCGTGCCCGACTACTTCGGCCTGCTGCTCTCCCTCGACTACCTTGCGATGATCGTCATCGGTGGACTCGGCTCCGTCGCGGGCGCGGTGATCGGCGCGTTCTTCGTCTCGATGCTCCCCCAGTTGCTCAGCCGCTACAGCGACGCCCTGCCGCTGGTGGCCGAGCCGGGCTCCGGCGGAGTCTCGCCCGCGGAGGCGGCCCGCGTCCTGTACGGCGCCGCCGTCGTCGTCATCGTCCTCTTCCTGCCCGGCGGGCTGCTCGGCCTCGCCGGACGCCTGCGCCCGGCCGCCGGTCGGCGGCTCGCCCCCGTCCCCGCTTCCCCCGTCCCCGCTTCCTCCGCTCCCACCTCCCCGGCTCCCGCGGCGACGAAGGCCCCGCCATCGCCGCCGCCGTCCCCCGACTCCCCCGACACAAGGAACTGATGACATGGGAATCCCAAGAACCCCGGTCCGAGGCGTCGCGGCGCTCGCCGCCCTGGCCGCCCTGTCCCTGACCGTCACCGCGTGCGCCAGCGAGAAGGCCACCGGGGGCGGCGGGGATGCCTCCGCCCCCTCCGCCGTCGGGGGGGACGGTGTGAAGACGGGACCCGGCGTCACCGCCGACAAGATCACGATCGGTCTGATGACCGACCTCACCGGCCCGTACGCCTCGTTCGGCAAGAGCCTGACCCAGGCGCAGCAGCTGTACTTCGAGCAGGCGAACGCGGCCGGGGGCGTGTGCGGACGGCAGTTGGAGGCTCTGGTGCGCGACCACGGCTACGACGCGCAGAAGGCGGTCGCGGCCTACACCGAGATCGCCCCGAAGGTGGTGGCGCTCGCCCACGTCGTCGGCTCGCCCATGGTCAACGCGCTCAAGCAGCGCATCGAGACCGACCAGATGCTCACCCTCCCGCAGGCCTGGGCGACCGGGCTGCTCGGCAGCAGGGCCATCCAGGTCACCGGGACGACCTACGACATCGACATGATCAACGGGGTTGACTTCCTGACCAGGGAGAAGGGCCTCAGGTCCGGGGACAGAATCGGGCACCTGTACTTCGAGGGCGACTACGGTGAGAGCGCCCTCAACGGCTCCAAGTACGCCTCGGAGAAGCTCGGCCTCACGCTCGTGGAACAGAAGATCAAGGCCACCGACCAGGACATGAGCGCCCAGGTCGCCGCGTTCAAGGCGGAGGGCGTCAAGGCCGTCCTCGTCTCCGTCGGCCCGAGGCAGACCGCCTCGCTCGTCGGTGTCTCGCTCGCCAAGGGCATGGACGTGCCGTTCGTCGGCAGCAACTCGGCCTACTCCCCGCAACTGCTGCCCACTCCGGCCGGGCCCGCCCTGCTGAAGGACTTCTACTACATGACCGCCGGCACGCCGATCAGCTCAGAACTGCCCGCCCTGAAAAAGCTGGCCGCCGACTATACGGCGAAATATCCGGACACGGCCATCGACAGCGGCGTCCCCGCGGGTTACTCGGCGGCGGCGATCGTCGTCGACGCGCTCAAGAAGGCCTGCGAGGGCAAGGACCTGACCCGGGCGGCGGTGGTCGCCGCGCACCGCGGCCAGTCGGCCTGGGGCGAGGAGTTCGGCACGATCATGGACTTCACCACCTTCGACAGGCCCGCCTCGCTGCTGTCGTACGTGGCCAAGCCGGACAAGGCGGCCCTGGGCGGCGCGGTCGTCTTCGAGGAGGCCGCGACGTCCGACCTGGCCAGGGAGTACCGGGTCCCGGTGGGCTGACCCACGGCCCCCTGTGCTCCCCGGTGCTCCCCCGTGCTCCCCCGTGTCCTCCGTGTCCTCCGTGTCCTCCGTGCGGCCCGGTACGCGCCGGGTGTGCGGGCCGCACCGCTCCGGGCTAGCGTGGGGGCGACCAGAGACCTCCGCTCCCGGGAACACGATGACCCAGAAGCTCAACACCGGCAGCCACGACCTGCCGGTCTCCGAGGCCCTCGCCGCGTTCATGAACACCGGCTGGGCCGACACGCACCGCGACGACCTGGCCCCGCTGCCGCAGGCCGCCTACACCGCCAAGCGACGCGCCGCGCTCGCCGCCCGCTTTCCCGGCGAGCGGCTGGTCGTCCCGTCCGGCACGCTCAAGGTCCGCAGCAACGACAGCGACTACCGGTTCCGGGCGCACAGCGCCTTCGCCTACCTCACCGGCGACCAGGAGCCCGACGACGTGCTGGTCGTCGAGCCCTCGGGGGAGGCCACGCTGTTCCTGCGCCCCCGCTCACCGAGATCGGCGCCGGGCGAGGCCGGGCAGGAGTTCTACCGCGACCGCCGCTACGGCGAGTTCTGGGTGGGCCGCCGCCCCGACCTGGCCGAGGCCGAAGCCCTGCACCAGATCGCCTGCGCGCCGATCGACAGGCTGGACGACGTGCTCGGCGGACCGGCGCGGGTGCTGCGCGGGGTGGACGCGTCCGTCGACGCGCGGGTCTCCCCCGGCGACGGCGACGAGGAGCTGGAGACGTTCCTGTCCGAGATGCGACTGATCAAGGACGAGTGGGAGGTCGCCGAGCTGCAGTTCTCGATCGACGCCACCACGCGCGGGTTCGAGGACGTGGTGCGGGCCCTGCCGGCCGCGCTGGGACACCGGCGCGGCGAACGCTATCTGGAGGGGGTCTTCGGCCTCCGCGCCCGCCTGGAGGGCAACGCGGTCGGCTACGACAGCATCGTGGCCTCCGGCGCCAACGCATGCGTCCTGCACTGGATCCGCAACGACGGGCGGCTGGACGCGAACGAACTGCTGCTCCTCGACGCGGGTGTGGAGACCGACCACCTCTACACCGCCGACATCACCAGGACCCTCCCGCTCTCCGGGCGCTTCAGCCCGGTCCAGCGTCAGGTCTACGAGCTGGTGTACGAGGCCCAGGAGGCGGCGATCGCCACCCTGCGCCCCGGTGTGAGCTTTCGCGACTTCCACCGCGCGGCCATGAGGGTCATCGCGGAGGGACTGCACGACTGGGGTGTGCTGAAGATCGGCGCGGACGAGGCGATGGAGCCCGGCAGCGGCCTGTACCGCCGCTACACGCTGTGCAGCAGCGGTCACATGCTCGGCATGGACGTGCACGACTGCGCCAGGGCCCGCTCGGAGGTCTACCTGGACGGTGTGCTGGAGGAGGGACAGGTGCTGACCGTCGAGCCCGGCCTCTACCTGCAACCGGACGACCTCACGCTTCCGCCGGAGCTTCGCGGTATCGGCGTGCGCATCGAGGACGACCTGATCATCACCTCCGACGGCGCCCGCCTCATGTCGGCCGGGCTGCCCCGCCACCCCGACGAGGTGGAGAGATGGATGGACCTCGCCGCACAGCCACCACGAGCGAACGACGCCTTCTGAGGTAGATTCTGATCTATGACCGCGAAGCAAGCCCCGCCCGGCGAGCGGAGTGGTCGACTGGGGGGTGAACCCGTCGGAGTCGTGGTCACACGCGCGGTGAACGAAAGTGGTGAGCGGCCGGTGAAAGATCAGGAGCCTCGCTGGCTGTCCTCCGTCGAGCAGCGGGCATGGCGTGCCCACCTCGCCGCGCACAAGCTCCTGGAGCATCGCCTCGACCGTGAGTTCCAGCCCTTCGGGCTCTCGTTCAACGACTACGAGATCCTGGTGAACCTCTCGGAGACCCCCGGTCACCGCATGCGGATGAGTGATCTGGCGGAGGCCACGATCCAGTCCCGCAGCCGCCTGTCACACCAGATCTCCCGGATGGAGGCCGCCGGTCTGGTCGCCAGGGAGACCTGCGCCGACGACAGGCGCGGCACCTTCGCCGTCCTCACCGAGCACGGCTGGGCCACCATCCAGAAGGTCGCGCCCCACCACGTGGCCGGCGTGCGCCGTCACTTCATCGACCTGCTCACCGACGACCAGTTGATCGAGCTGGAAGCGGCGTACGCGCCGGTGGTCAAGCACCTCAAAAGCATCCGCTGACGCGAAACCGATACCGGTCGTTCCTCGTTAGTAGACCGGAAGGTCGTTACGATCCGCCCATGTCTGCTCGCCGGATCCTCATCACCGCGGTGATCGCCGCGTTATCCCTGGTCACCGCATGCAGTGGCGGCGGTGCCTCCGACGGCACGACAGCCCTTCCCAGCGGGGCGGATCTGGTCAAGAAGTCCGCGGAGGCGACGCGCTCCGTGAAGTCCGCCACCTTCTCCCTGGAGACCGAGGGCACCCCGCCCGTACCGGTCAAGAAGGCCTCCGGTCGTCTCAGCGGGACCGGCGACGCGGACGGCACCCTCCAGATCGACGTACTGGGCAGTCTCCAGGAGATCAACTTCGTGCTGATCGGGGAGACCGTCCACTTCAAGGGCGTGACCGGCGGCTTCCAGCAGATGTCGCGGAGCCAGCTGGCGGCGATCTACGACCCGTCCGCCATCCTCAACCCGGAGAAGGGCGTCGTACAGCTACTGACCAACGCGCTCGACGCGAAGACCCAGGCGGCGGAGAAGCTGGACGGCGTCGACACCTACCGGGTCTCGGCGACGCTCTCCCAGCAGGTGCTCGCCACGATGGTGCCCGGTCTCACGCAGAACGTCGACGCGGTGCTCTGGATCGACAAGGCCACCAACCGGCTGCTCAAGGCGGACCTGCCACTGACCGACGGCAAGGTGATCGTGACCTTCGGCGACTACGACGTGCCGGTCCAGATCACCGCTCCGACGGAGTGACGGTGACCCGCACGGTGACCCGCACGGTGACCCGCAGATGACCCACGCCGTCTCGGGCGACGCCCTCCCCACCCGGCGACGGACCGCCCTCGGCGTCGGCGGCACCGCGGTGCTGCTCGCGGCCCTGGACGCCTACGTCGTGGTGACCGTCCTCGTCGACATCGCGAGGGACGTCGACGTTCCGCTCAACCACCTGGAGCGGGCCACCCCGATCGTCACCGGTTTCCTGCTCGGCTACATCGCGGCCATGCCGCTGCTCGGCCAGCTCTCCGACCGGTACGGCAGGCGCCCGCTCATCCACCTGTGCCTGGCGGGCTTCGCAGCGGGCTCGGTGATCACCGCGCTGGGCGAGACCGTGCCCTGGCTCGTCGCGGGGCGGACCCTGCAGGGAGTGGCGGGCGGCGCGCTGCTGCCCATCACCATGGCCCTGATCGGGGACCTGTGGGAGGAGGACGAGCGCCCTGTGGCGCTCGGCGCGGTGGGGTCGGCCCAGGAACTCGGCAGCGTGCTGGGTCCCCTGTACGGCGCCGCCCTCGCCGCCCTCGTCCCCGCCGGGCTCCAGATCGGCGGCGTGCAACTCGGCGGCTGGCGGTCGATCTTCTGGCTGAACGTCCCGCTGGTGGCCCTGGCGGCGGTGGCCGTGCAGCGGTCGGTGCCGCCGCCCTCCCGCGACAGGGAACCCGGGGTGAGAAGGCGCGTCGACGTGGTGGGCGGGCTGCTGCTCGCGCTCTCACTCGGCCTGCTCGTGGCCGGTCTCTACAACCCCGACCCCGGCCGGTCGGTCCTCCCCCCGTGGGGCATGCCCATGATCGTCGCCGGGGTCGTGTCCGGCGCGGCGTTCGTCGCCTGGGAGTGGCGCTCCGCGACCCGGCTGATCGACATGACGGGGGTGCGGCGCGGCCCGTTCTTCGCCACGCTCGGGGTGAGCTTCCTGACCGGCGCCGCGCTGCTGGTCACCCTGGTCGACGTGCAACTGTCGGCGCAGACGCTGCTGGGGCTCGACAGCCTGGACGGCGCCCTGGTGCTGTCGCGCTTCCTCGTCGCGCTCTCGGTCGCCGCGCTGGTGGGCGGCGTGATGGCCCGCCGCTACGGCGAGCGCGCGGTGACGGTGCTCGGGCTCGCGGTGGCCACGGCCGGGTACGCGCGCATCGGCCAGTGGCCCCTGGACCTGGCCTCGGCCGGATACCGCGTGGACGTCGACCTCGTCGTCGCCGGCCTGGGTCTCGGCCTGGTGATCGCACCGGTCTCCTCCGCGGTGCTGCGGGCCGTGCCCGCCGTCCAGCACGGGGTGGCCTCGGCGGCGGTGGTCGTGGCCCGGATGATGGGCATGCTGCTCGGCGTCGCCGCGCTGTCCGCGTGGGGCTTCCACCGCTTCCAGTCACTCACCGCCGACCTGGACACGCCGCTGCCCTTCGGGGTGGACCCCGTCGTGTACGCCGGGCGGCTCGCCGAGTACCAGGAGAAGGTGAAGGAGGCGCTGCACATCGAGTACAGCGAGATCTTCCTGATCACGGCCGTCCTGTGCGGGGTGGGCGCACTGGTCGCGCTGCTCCTGCCCCGCGGGTCCCGGCAGGCCGACCGGACCTGACCTCGACACCCGCGCCGACCGGGCACGAGCCGGAACCGGGCGCGGACCCGGCCGCGCGGGTCGAGATCGGAAGCGGACACGATCCCGAACCGGGCACGACCTCGACACGGACCGGCCCGGTTCCGGCCCCCGACGCGGACCGGAACCAGCCCCGCGAGGCGGTCAGGTGAAGTAACGCAGCCAGACGTACACCCACGCCATGAGCGTGCTCAGCACCGTCACCACGATCCCGTACTTGGTGAACTGCCAGAAGCTGATCGGATGTCCCGTCCGCGCCGCGATGCCGATCGCGACCACGTTCGCGCTGGCCGCGACCGCCGTACCGTTGCCGCCGAAGTCGGCGCCCAGCGCGAACGCCCACCACAGCGCCTGCCCGGTCGCCGGGTCGGGGGCCTGCGCCACCATCCCCTCGACGACCGGTGCCATCGTCGCGACGTAGGGGATGTTGTCGAAGAACGCCCCCAGCACGCTGGAGCCGAACAGCAGCGACGTCGCCGCGAGGAAGTAGTCGTCGCCGACCACGTTGATGGCCCACGTCCCGATCGTCGCGATCACACCGGTCTGCACCAGACCCGCGACCATCACGAACAGTCCCATGAAGAACACCAGCGTCGGCCACTCGACCTCCGCCAGCACCTCCGAGACCGACAGGCGCGATATCAGGAGCATCACCCCCGCTCCCACGAGGGCGACGATGGACGGCTCGATGTGCACCACCGCGTGCATCCCGAACCCCACCACCACCACGGCGAGCACCGCCAGGCACCGCACGAGCAGGCGTGGATCGGTGATCGCCCGCTTCTCCTGCAGTGCCATCACCGCGGAGACGTGCTCGGGGTTGTACTGGAAGGAGCTCCTGAACAACACCTTGGTCAGCAGGACGAACGCGGCGAAGATGACGACCACGATGGGTGCCATGTGCACCAGGAAGTCATTGAACGTGAGCCCCGCCCGGCTGCCGATGATGATGTTGGGCGGGTCCCCGATGAGGGTGGCCGCGCCACCGATGTTGGAGGCGAGCACCTCCGCGATCAGGTAGGGCTGAGCCGGGATCCGCAGCCGGTCGCACACGACCACCGTGACCGGCGCCACCAGCATGATCGTGGTGACGTTGTCGAGGAACGGCGAGGCGATCGCCGTGATCACCATCAGCATGACCATCAGCCGGTACGGATCGCCCTTGGACCGCTTGGCGGCCCAGATCGCCAGGTAGTCGAAGATCCCCGTCTGCTTGATGATCCCTACGATGATCATCATTCCGAGCAGCAGGAAGATGACGTTCCAGTCGATGCCCTCGTGCTCGGAGAAGAAGACCTCCGAACCCGGTATCAACCCCAGGACCGCCATCACACCGGCGGCGATGAGGACCACCTTGACCTTGTTGGCCTTCTCGGTGGCGATGAAGAAGAACGCGACTAGAAAGATCGACAGGGCGAGCAGGGCGCTCAAGACTCACCGAGACCGAAGACCGCCAGGCTGGTGAGGAGCCGCTCCAGCGTGATCGCCCCGATCAGCGAGGCGTCCCGGTCGACCACGGCCACGATCGGGCTGCGCGTCCTGGCCATCAGCGCGGCCACCTCGAGCAGGTTCGCGCTCGCGGAGACGGTCACCGGCCTGGTGGCATCGCGCGGCAGGCAGTCACCGACCGTGCGGTTACCCAGATCCTGCCAGAACTGGTCCGCGTAGTCCTCGTCGATGGTCCTGGCGAGGGCGGGATCCTCCTGGTAGGAACCGGGCACGGCGAGCCGCAGCACCTGGGTGCCGGGAAGCACCACCCGGGGCCGCGAGAGGTCGTCCACGATGATCAACCCCGGCAGGCGGCCGATCACCATGATCCTGACCGCCTTCGCGACGGAGTCACCCCTGGTGACCGTCGGAATGGTCACCGCGATGTCGCGCGCTTGCATGGCACCTTCCCGTCGGAGGAGGTGGCGTACCGCGGGCGGTGTGCTCACGAGGCCCCTCCTGTGCTCCCTGTGACCCCTGCGGCCTTCGTGGCCCTGGCGATGTCGGCCATCCGTCGTTCGAGGGCGGCGAGCCTGTCGTCCACCGACCGGCTGTGCAGGACCTGCGCGATCTGGTCGGCCTCGTCCTGCTCCAGCGCGATGGCCTGCGCCGGCTCGTCGCCCGCGCCGTACACCAGAAGCCGCCGCGGTCCGTCGCCCTCCACCATGACCGCGAGTCGCTGGCCGTCTCGGGTGGCGAAGTGAAACAGGGTTCCCGTACCGGGTACGGTCGTGCGGGTGATGTCCATATCGGCGATCACTTCCTTCCACTCGTGGTCGCCGTCACGACGCGATTCGTTCCGCCCAGCGGATCAGGTCCTCGCGGCGCCGCACCTCGACGCGGGTGATCGCCACCAGTGCCACCTCGACGCCCCAGTGGCGTGCCTCGTCGCCGGCCGCGCAGACGAGGTCGACCCGCTTGGACAGCCGGGACAGGTCGCGCCGCCCGACGTAGTCGCGGACCTCCGCCTCGACGGCGGCGAGTTTGGCGGCGTCCGGTGAGCCCGGGTAGGAGGCGCACGCCACGGGATCGGCGATGAAGGCTCGGGCGGCCGCGTTCACCGTGATCGTGACACCGTCGCGGGTGACGGCGTCCAGCCAGAGAATGCCGACATCGCTCGTACCCATGGCCCTCTCCCGTCTGCCGGTGCTCGCCGCCCTTTCATCCCATCGGTCCCACCTCTTCTCCGCCATTGGGGTCGGCACCCATCTGAGCAGGGGTGAAACATGTAGGGACGGCACAGGGGTATGGGAGGCACCCCGAATGGACAGGCCCGTGCCGCAACGAGGAAGCTGGTCAGATGAGCGAACGCACCCACCGTCAAGCAGGGGCGCGCAGTCCGGGGCGCATCCTGTTCAGGCGGCTGTTCGCGATCAACGGGCTGGTCTTCACCGTCGGTACGCTGGTGCTCGCCCTCTCACCGGCCACCGTCTCCTCCCCGGTGCTCCTGACCGAGATCCCGGTGCTGACGGTCGGCCTGGCGGTGATCCTGACGGCGAACGCCCTGCTCCTGCGCACCAGTCTGGCACCGCTCGACGCGCTCACCGCCCTCATGCAGCGGGTGGACCTGCTGCATCCCCATGATCGGCTGCCCAGCGGCGGCAATCGTGATCTCGCCCACCTGATCGACACCTTCAACGCGATGCTGGACCGGCTGGAGGCCGAACGCAGCGCCAGCAGCGCCCACGCCCTCGCGGCTCAGGAGGGCGAGCGACGCCGCATCGCCCGCGAGCTGCACGACGAGATCGGCCAGAGCCTGACCGTGGTCCTGCTGAGCCTCAAACACGCCGCCAACCGAGCGCCTGAAGATCTGCGAGAGGACCTGCACGCGGTGCAGGAGAGCGTCCGCGCGAGCCTGGACGAGGTGGGGCAGGTCGCCCGACGCCTGCGTCCCGGCGTCCTGGAAGACCTCGGCCTGCAGAGCGCCCTCAGCGCGCTGAGCAGCGACTTCTCCCAGAGCACCGGCGTTCCCGTGACACGCAGGGTCGAGGCGGACCTGCCCTCGCTGAGCGAGGACGTCGAGCTGGTCCTCTACCGCATCGCCCAGGAGGGCCTGACCAACGCGGCCAGGCACGCCAAGGCGTCCAGCGTCGAGCTGTCGCTCACCGTCCGGCCCGGCCTCCTGGAGCTGCGCATCACCGACGACGGCCGCGGCGGCGTACGCCAGGACGGGGCGGGGATCCGCGGAATGCGGGAGCGCGCCCTGCTCATCGGCGCCCAGCTGACCGTGACCTCTCCGCAGGACGGCGGCACCGACGTCCGCCTCACCGTACCGGTCGCCGACACCGAACGGAGACCCTCATGAGCACTGTGACCCCCGGGACCCCCGTGACCCCTGTAAGCGTCTCGAGCCCCACCAGGATCCTGCTCGCCGACGACCACGCCCTGGTCCGCCGCGGACTGCGGCTCATCCTGGACGCCGAGCCCGACCTCACGGTGGTGGCCGAGGCCGCCAACGGCGCCGAAGCGGTGGAGGCGGCCACCCCCGAGGGGGTCGACCTCGCCATCCTCGACATCGCGATGCCTCGCATGACCGGCCTGCAGGCGGCCCGCGAGATCTCACGGCGCGCCCCCGGCATCCGGCTGCTGATCCTGTCGATGTACGACAACGAGCAGTACTTCTTCGAGGCGCTCAAGGCGGGAGCCTCGGGCTACGTGCTGAAGTCGGTGGCCGACCGCGACCTGCTGGAGGCGTGCAGGGCGGCGATGCGCGGCGAGCCGTTCCTCTACCCGGGCGCCGTCACCGCCCTGATCAGGCACTACCTGCAGCGCGACAGGATGGGGCAGAGCATGCCCGACAGCATCCTCACCCCGCGCGAGGAGGAGATCGTCAAGCTGATCGCCGAGGGCAACTCCGCCAAGCAGGTCGCCGAGACCCTCTTCATCAGCGTGAAGACCGTCGACCGGCATCGCGCCAACATCCTGCAGAAGCTCGGCATGCGCGACCGGCTCGACCTCACCCGCTACGCCATCCGCGCCGGCCTGATCGAACCCTGACCCGCCACCCCCACGCCTTCAATTGCTCAGTTTTCGTCGAGAGATAGCAGTTACGCTCTAATCGGCACAATTCATTCAAGAAAGGGTGCCGAGTATGGCTGGCGGTCAGAATTGGGGCGGTATCTGGCGTAAAAGCGCTCGCAGCGGCGCTCAGAGCAACTGCGTCGAAGCACGCTTCGACGGCACCGTCGTCTGGCTGCACAACTCCAACAACCCCTCCCCCCATGGTCCCGTCATCGCCGTCACGCCGGAAACCTGGCTCACCCTCCTCGACCACGTGCACGCCGGCGATCTCGCTCCGCGGAAGCTGGGCACCCCCGTCCATTTCGCGGGCCACCTCCTCATCGGCTTCGACGGCGACCGCGTCACCATCCAGGACAGCGACACCCCGCCCACAACCACCGTCACCTACACACTCGGCGAATGGCACGCGTTCCTCGACGGGGTGACCCACGACGACGAGTTCACCCTCCCCTGGCTCCTCGGCACCCCGATCGGCGCCTGACCCTCAGGAAACGACGAACGGCCCGGCGTGGGCCGGGCCGTTCGCGGTGGGGCTCTTTTACTTCTTCTGCCCCTGGCGCTTCTCGCGGATCTTCATGGTGACCTCGATGGGCGACCCGGCGAAGCCGAACTCCTCACGGATCCGGCGCTCGATGAAGCGGCGGTAGGTCTCCTCAAGGAAGCCCGAGGTGAACAGCACGAACTTCGGCGGCTCCGTCGACGCCTGCGTGGCGAAGAGGATCTTGGGCTGCTTGCCGCTGCGGACCGGAGGCGGCGTCGCCGCGACCAGGTCGGTCAGGAAGGCGTTGAGCCTGGCGGTGGGCACCCGGGTCGACCAGGAGTCGAGCGCCTTCTCGATCGCGGGGACGATCCGGTCGACGTGCCAGCCGTTCTTCGCGGAGATGTTGATCCGCAGCGCCCACGGCACGCGGACGAGCTGGCGGTCGATCTCCTTCTCCAGGTAGTAGCGGCGGTCCTCGTCCAGCAGGTCCCACTTGTTGAACGCCACGACCATGCACCGGCCGGACTCGATCACCAGGGAGATGATCCGCAGGTCCTGCTCGGTCAGCACCTCGCTCGCGTCGATGAGCACGACCGCGATCTCCGAGCGCTCCAGGGCCCCCCGGGTGCGCATGCTCGCGTAGAAGTCGGCGCCCTTGAGCTCACGGTCGCGCCGCCTGATTCCGGCGGTGTCGACGAAGCGCCAGGTCTTGCCGCCGAGCTCGATCAGCTCGTCCACCGGGTCGCGGGTGGTGCCCGCCATCGGGTCGACGAGCACCCGCTCGGCACCCGCCAGCTTGTTCAGCAGCGAGGACTTGCCCACGTTGGGCTTGCCGACCAGGGCGACCCTGCGCGGACCGCGCTCGGGGCCGAAGCGCTGCTCGGGCGTCTCGGGCAGCTTGTCGAGGATCACGTCCAGCAGGTCGCCGCTGGAGCGGCCGTGCAGGGCCGAGACCGGCTGCGGCTCGCCCAGGCCGAGGGACCACAGCCCGGCGGCCTCCAGCTCCATCTGCTGGTTGTCGACCTTGTTGGCGGCGAGGATGACCGGCTTGCCCGATCCGCGCAGCACGTGGCCGACGATCTCGTCCGCGTCGGTCACACCCACGACGGCGTCGACCACGAACAGGATCACGTCGGCCAGCTCGGCCGCGATCTGGGCCTGCTCCGCGATCTTCAGCGCCATGCCGGTCGCGTCGGGGTCCCAGCCTCCGGTGTCGACCACCGTGAACCGGCGCCCCCGCCAGGTGGCGTCGTAGGTGACCCGGTCGCGGGTCACTCCCGGCACGTCCTCCACGACCGCCTCCCGGCGGCCGATGATCCGGTTGACCAGGGTGGACTTGCCCACGTTGGGGCGGCCCACCACGGCCACGACCGGCTGCGGGGAGGTGTCGGGCCCCGCCTCCCGCTGCGAGCTGTCATCGGTCCCTGAATCGGCGAGCTCCGCGTCGATCCAGCCGTTGTCGTCGTCGTATTCCCCGGTCACGCTTTTTCCTTAATCACACGCAGTATTTCGGCGATGACCTCTTCGAGGTTCAGCGCCGTGGTGTCGAGCTCGACGGCGTCGGCCGCCTTCGCCAGCGGGTCTGCCTTCCTGGTCGAGTCGAGGGTGTCGCGGCGGGCCATCGCGGCCCGCTGGGCGTCCACCGTGGTGCCGCTCAATTCCGCCGTACGACGCAGGGCCCTGGCGTCCGCGCTCGCGGTCAGGTAGATCTTGACCGCGGCGTCGGGCGCCACCACCGTGCCGATGTCACGGCCCTCGACGACGATGCCGCCCTCGCCGATGATCTCACGCTGCTCGGCCACCAGACGGCGCCGCACCTCGGGCACCGCGCTCACCGCCGAGACGGCCGCGGTCACCTCCGCGGTGCGGATCGGCGCGAGGGCGTCGACGCCGTCGACCGCGACCACCGGCGCGTCCGGGTCGGTGCCCAGCGTGAGAACCGGGTCGAGCGCCCTGGCGGCGATCGCCTCGGGATCGGCGAGGTCGACGCCCCGCTGAAGCATCCACCAGGTGATCGCCCTGTACATCGCGCCGGTATCGAGATAACGAAGCCCCAGGGCTCGCGCCACTCCTCGCGACGCGCTCGACTTACCCGATCCCGAAGGACCGTCCATGGCGACGACCAGTCCGGTCACGACGCCTCTCCCTTACAGCCCGCTTCAGTTGTCCGTACGAGGCTACCGGGAGGCGGGAAGGAACCGCGCATCGAACAGGGGCGCCCGCTCCGGAGATGAGCGAGCCTTGCGGGACAGGCCCGCTCAGGACGCGGGATGCGCGAGGCCCACCCGGATATGAGCGAGCCTCACGCGAGATCCCCCGAAGGGCGGGGCGGGGCCGGCGGCGGGCTCCACCGAGCCCTTGGCGGATCGTCGTGCGAACACCGCGTGATCACGCAGGGGCGAGGATCACGGCAGGTGCCAGCCGTTCGCGCGCAGCGCCTCGGCCAGCGCCGTCACCGCCTCAGGCTGCACCCACAGATCGGCGGCGCCCAGCGGCAGACCGGGGGCGTGCTCAAGCCTGACGTCCTCGATGTTGACGCCCGCCTCCTTGGCCACCTGGAACAGCCGGGCGAGCTCGCCGGGACGGTCGCCGATGATGACCTGGACGACCGCGTAGGTGCGCGCGGGACCACCGTGCTTGCCGGGAATCCTGCCCGTACCCGCGACGCCCCGGTGCAGCAGATCGGTGACCCGGGTCATCGCGCCGGAATCGGCGGAGACCGCCGAGGCACGCAGAGAGGCCGCCGCGGCGGCGAGGTCGGCCGCCACCGCCTCCAGCACCTCGGCCACCGGCAGCGCGTTACCCGACAGGATCCCGGTCCAGAGCCTCGGGTCGCTCGCCGCGACGCGGGTGACGTCGCGCACCCCGGGGCCGGCGAGGCCGAGCGCGGTGACCGGCGCCTCCGCGAGGCGGGCGGCCACCGCCGAGGCGGCCACGTGGGGGGCGTGCGAGACGACCGCGACGGCCCTGTCGTGCTCCGCGGCGGCGATCCTGACCGCCTCGCCCCCGCACAGCTTGACGAGCCCGTGCAGGGCCTCCACGGCGTCCGGTGAGGTCTCCTCGGTCGGGCACAGCGCCCACGGGCGCCCGAGGAACAGGTCCGCGCGCGCCGCGGCGGGGCCGGAGCGCTCACGTCCGGCGAGCGGGTGCCCGGCGACATAGGTCGTCAGGTCGCAGCCGAGGCTCGCGGCCTCCCTGATCGGGAGCGCCTTGACGCTCGCCACGTCGGTGTAGAAACGGGCCGCTCCGGCGCCCTGCAGGGCGGCGAGCTGCCCGGCGACCGCCTGTGGCGGGACCGCGATGATCGCGATGTCCACGGTCACGCCCTCGGCCCACTCGACACCGGCGCCCAGCTCCCGCGCCAGCCGCAGGGATCCCGCGTCGCGATCGGCCAGATGGACGGCCACGCCCTGCTCGCGCAGGGCGAGGGCGATCGAGGTGCCGATCAGGCCCGTACCGACGACCAGGACGCTTTCGAGACCGCTCACGCGCGTTCCTCCGAAATGGTGACGCACGTGGGACTCACTGGGCGATGTCCACGCGCAGGGCGACCGCGCCACGAAGGTAGACGTGCTGGATGTCCTGGCGGGGCCGATCGACGTCGACATGGGCCATCAGCCGCACCACGCGGGGCAGCGCGCCGGGAACGTCGATCTCGGAGGCGCAGATCAGCGGAACGTCGTGAAAGCCGAGCTTGCGGGCGGCCAGAGCGGGAAACTCCGCGGTGAGATCGGGCGTGGCCGTGAAGATCACGCTGATCACGTCATCGGTGGTGAGCCTGTTGCGCCCCATCACCTCCGTCACCAACTCGGTGACGCCGGAGAGGATCTCGTCCCGGTCGTTGGCACCGACCTGGATCGCTCCTCGGATCGCCCGCATCATCGCCGCACCTCCACTTCACCGCGCCGGATCACCCTCAGGGTGATCCGGCGCGTCTCAATACATGTTTCAGGAAGGCTACAACCCGACGGCGGCGTAGAGCTCTCCGACTTCCGTGAGGGTCAGTGCCCGGACGGTGCCCGGCTTGAGACGGCCGAGCTTGACCGGGCCGAACTCGATGCGTGCCAGGTCGATGACCGGGTGCCCGACCTCCTCCAGCATGCGCCGGACGATGTGCTTGCGCCCCTCGTGCAGCACGATCTCGACCAGGGCCTGCTGGCCGTGCTCCTGGACCAGGGCGAAGGAGTCGGCCTTGGCCAGGCCGTCCTCCAGCTCGATGCCCTTCTTCAGGCGGCGGCCGAGGTCGCGCTCGATCCGGCCGGGAACCTTCGCCCAGTACTTCTTCTGGACACCGTAGCTCGGATGGGTGAGCCTGTTGGCCAGTTCTCCGTCGTTGGTGAGCAGGATGAGGCCCTCGGTCTCGGTGTCGAGGCGGCCCACGTGGAACAACCGCTCGGTGCGGTCGGCCACGAAGTCGGCCAGCGAGGGACGGCCGTCCGGGTCGGACATGGTGCTGACGACGCCGATCGGCTTGTTGATCGCGAGGTAGACCAGGTCGGGCATGGTCGGCAGGCGCTTGCCGTCGACGTGGATGACCTGCCTGGTGGGGTCGACCCGGGCGCCGAAGCGGCGGACCACCTGACCGTCGACCGTCACCCGGCCCTCGCCGATCATGTCCTCGCAGGCCCGGCGGCTGGCGACGCCCGCCTGGGCGAGCACCTTCTGCAGCCGGATGCCGTCGGGGACCTCGGTGGTGTCGCGCTCGTCGGTGTAGTCGCGGTCGTAGAAGTCGGAGTCGCGCTTGGGCTGACGGGAGGTCTTGAACCGATCGTTCGCGATCGTCCCCGGCCTGAGCGGCGCCTTCGCCTTGGGCGCGCGGTCGGCGGCCCGGTCCGAGGGTGCGCGGCGCTCGCCGTACGCCTCGGCGCGGTTGCCGCCGATGGTCTGGATCTCGTCCCGGCGCCCGGTCCTGCCGAAGCGGCCACGGGAACCACCGGCGGGGGCACCACCGCGACCACGGTCGGAGCCGGGCCTGCCACGCGAGCCGTCGCGCTCCGCGCGGAAGCCACCGCGGTCGTCCCGACGCGGGCCGTCGGAACGGTAACCGCCCTGCGAACCACCGGAGGACGAGCCGCCACGATCGTCGCGGCGCGGAGCGTCGGAGCGGTAGCCACCCTGTGAACCGCCGCGGTCGTCGCGGCGGGGAGCGTCGGAGCGGTAACCACCCTGGGAGCCGCCGGAGGGCCGCTCGTACCGGCTCCGCGAACCGTCACGCTCCGCGCGGAAACCACCGCGATCATCGCGGCGCGGAGCGTCGGAACGGTAACCACTCTGCGAACCACCGCGGTCGTCGCGGCGGGGACCGTCGGAACGGTAACCGCCCTGGGAGCCGCCGGAGGGCCGCTCGTACCGGCTCCGCGAACCGTCACGGTCGGCACGGAAACCACCGCGGTCGTCACGACGCGGGCCGTCGGAACGGTAACCGCCCTGCGAACCACCGAAGGACGAACCACCACGATCGTCACGACGCGGACCGTCCGAACGGTAACCGCCCTGCGAACCACCGAAGGACGAACCACCACGATCGTCACGACGCGGACCGTCGGAACGGTAGCCACCGGAGGGCGAGCCACCGCGATCGTCACGGCGCGGGCCTTCGGAGCGGTTACCGCCCCGCGAAGCCCCCTGGGAGCCGCCGGAGGGCCGCTCGTACCGGCTCCGCGAACCGTCACGCTCCGCGCGGAAACCGCCACGATCGTCACGACGGGGACCATCGGAGCGGTAACCGCCCTGGGAGCCTCCACGGGAGGAGCCGGATGAGGATCCGCCTCGGGAGGAGCCGGATGAGGATCCGCCTCGGGAGGAGCCTCCCCGGAATCCACCGGACTGCGAGCCCCCACGGGGATTGCCACCGCGCGGGGCTCCGCCACGGCCTTGACCGCGTCCATCACCGGACGGGGTACTGCGCCTGTCGTTCACTACTTCTGCTCCTCTAGGGATTCCATGTCGTCGGGCAGGAAGGGCGCCAGTTCGGGAAGCTCGTCGAGCTCCCGCAGGCCCATCCGCTCGAGAAAATACGAACTTGTCCGGTAGAGCACGGCTTGGCTCTCCGGTTCGGTGCCGGCCTCCTCGACCAGCCCTCTCGTCATCAGCGTGCGCATGACGCCGTCGCTGTTGACACCGCGGATGGCCGCCACCCGGGCCCGGCTCACCGGCTGCCGGTAGGCGACCACGGCCAGGGTCTCCAGAGCGGCCTGGGTGAGGCGCGTCTGCTGGCCGTCGCGGACGAACCGCTCCACGAGCGGCGCGCACTCGGCCCGCGTGTAGAACCGCCAGCCGCCCGCTACCTCTCTCAGGTCGAAACCCCGCCCGGAAGCGGTATATTCCGCCGAAAGCTCACGAATCGCCCGGCTGATCTCGTGGACGGGCCGCTCCAGAACCTGGGCGAGAGTCACCTCCGCGACGGGCTCGTCGACCACCAGCAGGATGGCCTCCAGCCCGGCGCGCAGGTCCGGCTCGGCACTCGGGCCGACCTCGGCCCGCGAACCGGCCTCAGCGCTCGGACCCGCCCCGGCATTCGAACCGGGCTCGCCGAACGGTCCGGCCTCAGCGCGCGAACCGGGCTCGGCTCGCGCCTCGGGGTCGGCGTACGGTCCGGCCCCGGCACGCGGACCGGCCTCGGGTGCCAGGTCAGTCATCGGCGGGCTCTTCCTTCTGGCTGTTCAGGGTCTCGTCGTAGTCGTCGGCCACGGCGACGTCGCCGTCGTCGCTGCCGGTCCAGGTCACGTGCAACTCCCCGAGAGGCTCCACCTGCTCGAAGGAGACGGCGGCCTCCCGGTAGAGCTCCAGGACGGCCAGGAAACGCGCGACGACCTCGAAGGTGCCGGCGCAGTCGGAGGTGAGGGCCCGGAAAGTCGCCCGGCGCAACCGCCGCAGCCGCTCGACAAGGATAACCGCCTGCTCGCGGACATTGGCGAGCGGTTGGTAGATGTGGGCCACCGAGACCGACGGGGGCGCCTTGGGGGCGAAGGCCCGCCGGGCGATCTCCGCGAGGCGGTCGGGGCCGATGCCGAGGATCAACTCCGGCAGCAGGCTCGCGAACTCGGCCTCCATCGGCACCGTACGGGGGAAGCGCAGCGCCTCCTCGGCCATCCGGCCGGAGAAGACCTTCACGACCTCCTTGTAGGCCCGGTACTGCAGAAGGCGGGCGAACAGCAGGTCACGGGCCTCCAGGAGGGCGAGGTCCTCCTCGTCGTCGACCTCGCCCGAGGGCAGCAGCCTCGCGGCCTTGAGATCGAGCAGGGTCGCCGCGACGAGCAGAAAGTGACTCGTCTGGTCCAGATCCCACTCCGGGCCCCTCGCCCGGATGTAGGAGATGAACTCGTCGGTGACCTGGCTGAGCGAGACCTCGGTGATGTCCAGCTTGTGCTTGGAGATCAGGCCGAGCAGGAGGTCGAAGGGGCCCTCGAAGACCTCCAGATGCACCTTGAAGGTGCCATCGTCGGTCTTCGGCGGCTCGGTCATCCCTCCATTGTCCCGCACCCGGAGGCGAGATCACTGCTCCAGCGCGGCCCACCTGGCCAGGACTTCCCTCGCCAGTTCGCGGTACGCGCTGGCGCCGAGCGAGGAGGAGTCGAAACTGGTGATGGGCTCACCGGCCACGGTGGCGTCGGGGAAGCGAACCGTCCGGTTGATCACCGTGTGGTAGACCTTGTCGTCGAACGCCTCGACGACCCGGGCCAGCACCTCGCGGCCGTGCAGGGTGCGCGCGTCGTACATGGTGGCGAGCAGGCCCTCGATGACCAGCTCGTCGTTGATGCGCTCCTGGACCTTGATGATGGTGTCCATCAGCAGCGCGACACCGCGCAACGCGAAGAACTCGCACTCCAGCGGCACCATGACGCCGTGCGCGCAGGCGAGCGCGTTGATCGTGAGCAGGCCCAGCGAGGGCTGGCAGTCGATCAGGCACACGTCGTACTCGGGCAGGAGGGGTTTGATCACCCGGCCGAGCACCTGCTCACGGGCGACCTCCGTGACGAGCTGGACCTCGGCGGCCGACAGGTCGATGTTGCTGGGCAGCAGGTCCATGCCCTCGACGCCGGTCTCCAGCAGCACGTCCCTGGCGGTGATCTGCCGCTCCATGAGGAGGTTGTAGACCGTCAGGTCGAGCTGGAGGGGGTTGATCCCGAGGCCGACCGAGAGGGCGCCCTGCGGGTCGAAGTCGACCAGCAGGACCTTGAGCCCGGCTTCGGCCAGCGCGGCGCCCAGGTTGATGGTGGTGGTCGTCTTGCCGACGCCGCCCTTCTGGTTGACCATGGCGACGACCCTCGCCGGCCCGTGCACCGTGCGCGGGGGCGGGTCGGGGAAGACCGGTCGGGGACGTCCGGTCGGGCCGAGGACTCCCCCACTGCGAGGGGTCCCGGCGGTCTTGGTGTCGCCCCAGGGATTCTCGGGGTTTGCCGGGGTCGCTCCCCGGATAGAACCGTCGGCGGTCACAGTCACCAGTCGAACCTCCCTGACGGCCTCTAACCGGACCGTCCGGACGGACACTATGGCGTCAACACGTATGCGGCAAGGCGGCACGCCCGGACATAAGCAAGGTCAATCCCGCGTGCGCGAATGCGCCGTGGCATAGACCTCGCGGAGCTTGTCGACCGTGACCTGCGTGTAGACCTGGGTGGTGGTCACCGAGGCGTGGCCGAGTAGTTCCTGAACCACCCTAACGTCCACACCCCCGTCAAGGAGGTGAGTT
The DNA here is from genome assembly GCF_040648855.1 of Streptosporangium sp. NPDC049078. Taxonomy (NCBI): domain Bacteria; kingdom Bacillati; phylum Actinomycetota; class Actinomycetes; order Streptosporangiales; family Streptosporangiaceae; genus Streptosporangium; species Streptosporangium sp. NPDC049078. The sequence continues at coordinate 342,977 of NZ_JBEZEL010000006.1, read as the reverse complement.
GCGAACGAATGTCGCAACATATGTGGCGACACTCCTTCGAGCCCGCCACGCTCGGCGGCGCCCTGAAGGACCTCCCAGGCGCCCTGGCGGGTGAGCCGCCCGCCCCTGGCGTTGAGGAAGAGCCCCGAGGTGCCCCGGCCGTGTGAGGCGATACGGGGCCGCGCGCGGGTGAGGTAGGCGCGCAGCGCCTCCTCCGCGAAGCCTCCCAACGGCACCAGGCGGGTGCGTCCGCCCTTGCCGCGCAGGCACACCCGCCGGGCCTCGGCACCCAGCTCGACGTCGTCGACGGCGAGCCCCACGGCCTCGGAGATGCGCGCGCCGGTGCCGTACAGCAGTTCGAGCAGCGCCCGGTTACGCAGTGTGAGGGGGGCTCCGTCCGGTCCCGAGGCGGCGATCAGGCGCTCGACGTCGCGGACGCTGATCGCCTTGGGAAGCCGCCTGAGCTGGCGCGGCGAGCGCACCTCGTGGGCCGGGTCGTGCCGGCAGACTCCCTGGCTCAGCGCGAAGCGGTGCAGGCCGCGCACCGCGGAGACGGCCCGCGCCGCCGAGGCGGCGACGAGGGCCTGGTGCTCGCCGTCGCCTTCCCTGAGCGCCGCCACGAAGGCGGCGACGTCACCCTCGGCGATCTGGCCGAAGGTGACGTGGCCGCGCCGCTTGAGATGTTCCACGTATCGCAGGAGGTCACGGCGATAGGAGGCCAGGGTGTTGGCGGCCAGGCCCCGCTCCACGGCCAGGTGGGCGAGGTAACTGGAGAGGACGGCCTCCGTCTCGCTCAGGGTGTCCTCCTGTCATGCCTCCGGTGCGTCGGCGGGCCGCAGTGAGGCGAATCCATCCGCCGAAGCGGCGTATGCGGCGAGAATACCGGTCACGGCTTGGGAATTGTGGATCATTCCCGCCATGGCACGCCGAACCGCGTCGGACAGGGGAATCCACACCACCGGCATGTCGGCCTCCTCATGCCGGTGGACGAAGTCGAGCTCCCCTTCGGGAATGGGGCTGACGTCCCTGGCGAGGAAGATCCGGGTGCGCTCGTCGCTCATTCCCGGCGAGACGAAGGTGTCGACCAGCGTGTGCCAGGTGTCCGCCCGGTAGCCCGCCTCCTCGGCGAGCTCGCGGGCCGCCCCGACCCGCAGGGGCTCGCCCTCGACGTCGCGTAGCCCCGCGGGCAGCTCCCACAGCAGCCGCCGTACGGGGTGGCGGTACTGGCGGATCAGCAGGACCCGGTCCCTGTCGTCGAGGGCCACGACGGCCACGGAGCCCGGGTGGAGGACGTAGTCGCGGTTGACGACCTCTCCGTCCGGCATCACGACCGCGTCGGTGACCCCGGTGATGACACGGGCACGGAAGTGCTCGGTGGAGGAGACGACCTTCCATTCCTCGCAGGCGTCCACGACCTCCAGATCGTCCCTCACCTCTTGAGCCACCGGGATGTCCTGTCTTTTGTCGACCTCGTGGGCCTTCCGGTCCTCCCCGGCACCCGCTCGCGAACCGCTCACTTTCCCCGCCCCGCCTTGGCGACGGTGCCGCGGATGTCGGCGTACGTGAGGGCGGCACCGATCAGGCCCTTGAACAGCGGGTGCGCCCGGGTCGGCCGGGAACGGAACTCCGGGTGCGCCTGGGTGCCGATGAAGAAGGGATGGATGTCGGCGGGCAGCTCGGCGTACTCCACCAGGCGTCCGTCGGGCGAGAGGCCGGAGAAGACCATGCCGGCCTTCTCCAGCTGCTCGCGGTAGGAGTTGTTGACCTCGTAGCGGTGGCGGTGGCGCTCGTCCACCTTCGCCATGCCGTACAGCCGGCGGGCGAGCGTGTCCTCCCCCAGCCTGGCCGGGTAGAGGCCCAGCCTCATGGTGCCGCCCATGTCGCGCTCGCCGGAGACGACGTCCTCCTGGTCGGCCATGGTGGAGATGACCGGGTGAGTGGTCTCCGTGTCGAACTCGGTGCTTCCCGCGTCCTCGATGCCCGCGAGATTGCGGGCGGCCTCGATGACCATGCACTGCATGCCGAGGCAGATGCCGAGCAGCGGGATCTTGTTCTCCCTGACGTGCCGGATCGCGCCGACCTTGCCCTCGATCCCGCGTACGCCGAAGCCGCCGGGGACCAGGACCCCGTCGACGCCGTCGAGCTCGCGGGCCGCGCCCTCGGGGGTCTCGCAGTCGTCGCTCTTCACCCAGCGGATGTTGACGCGGGCGTCGTTGGCGAAGCCGCCCGCGCGCAGCGCCTCGGTGACCGACAGGTAGGCGTCGGGCAGGTCGATGTACTTGCCGACGAGCGCGATCGTGACCTCGTTGGCCGGGCGGTGCACCCGGCGCAGGAGCTGCTCCCACTCCTTCCAGTCGACGTCCCTGAAGGGCAGGCCCAGACGGCGAACCACGTAGGCGTCCAGGCCCTCGGAGTGCAGGACCTTGGGGATGTCGTAGATGCTGGCGGCGTCGATGGCGGAGACGACCGCGTCCTCGTCCACGTCGCACATCAGGCTGATCTTGCGCTTGAGCGAGTTGGTGATCGGCCGGTCGGAACGGCACACGATCGCGTCGGGCTGGATGCCGATGCTGCGCAGCGCGGCGACCGAGTGCTGGGTCGGCTTGGTCTTCAGCTCGCCGCTCGGCCCGATGTACGGCAGCAGCGAGACGTGGAGGAAGAACACGTTGTCACGGCCGACCTCGTGGCGGACCTGGCGGACGGCCTCCAGGAAGGGCAGCGACTCGATGTCGCCCACGGTGCCGCCGACCTCGGTGATGACCACGTCCACGTCGGGCCCGGCCATCGACCGGATGCGGTCCTTGATCTCGTTGGTGATGTGCGGGATGACCTGCACGGTGTCGCCGAGATACTCGCCGCGGCGCTCCTTGGCGATGACGTTGGAGTAGACCTGGCCGGTGGTCACGTTGGCCGAGCCGTGCAGCTCGGTGTCGAGGAAGCGCTCGTAGTGGCCGACGTCGAGGTCGGTCTCCGCGCCGTCGTCGGTGACGAACACCTCACCGTGCTGGAACGGGTTCATGGTGCCGGGGTCGACGTTGAGGTAGGGGTCGAGTTTCTGCATGGTGACCCGCAGGCCGCGCAGCTTGAGAAGGCGCCCGAGGCTGGAGGCCGTCAGTCCCTTCCCGAGACTGGAGGCGACGCCGCCGGTGACGAACAGATGCTTGGTGTGTGCGGCGCTGCGCAAGAAGGCTCCCGTGGTCGTTACAGATCGTCGGCTCACCCTTGTGAATGGCCTACAGGTCCACGGGCTCTCAGAATATCAAACGGTGCAGGCGAACTGCCCTAACAACCCCCCACCCGCATTTTTCTCAAACCCAACCAAGCGGTAATTTGATCCGTTATGTCACTTCATGGTGTGGTAAGGCGGGCCATGGGCAGCCTCGTGCACCGGCTCTGGGCGGCGGTTCGCGCGGCCGGCACCATCACCCCCGCCAGCCCCGCCGGATACCGCTTCAGGCGCCTCGGCGAGGGCGCCTGCCTGTCGTTCCCGCCAGGAGCCATCTTCGGCGAGGCCTGGATCGAGATCGGCGACCACACCCTGATCGGCGAGCGGGTCTCCATCTCCGCGGGGATGGGCCCCGGGGTGGACCTGGGCCCGGACTCGATCGTACGGATCGGCGGAAGCTGCTCCATCGGCAGGGGCACCCACATCGTGGGCCACCAGTCGATCGACATCGGCGACGACGTCTTCACCGGCCCGTACGTCTACATCACCGACCAGAACCACGTCTACGACGACCCCGAGGCACCGATCGGACGCCAGTGGCCGCGCAACAACCCGGTGTCCATCGGGTCGGGATCGTGGCTGGGCACCGGCGCGATCATCCTGCCCGGCACCCGGATCGGCAGGCAGAGCGTGGTGGCGGGCGGGGCGGTGGTGCGCGGGGAGTTCCCCGACCACAGCGTGATCGCGGGCATCCCCGCCAAGGTGGTGCGCCACTACGTGCCCGGCCAGGGCTGGCTGCCGCCCCACCCGGACACCGTGGAGAGCGCGGAAACAGTGGACGCCGTGGGAACGGCGAGGACCGTGCAGGTCACGAGGGTCGCGGAGGTCGTGGAGGGCACAGAGGTCATGGACCTCGGGGCCTCGGGGGCGGCGGAGGGCATCGACACCGAGACCGGAGTGATACCCCGCGAGGGGACGGATCGGGATCGATCGACGGCCGGTAACCGTTGAAGGGGGAGAGAGACACTACGGAGGTGCGATGCTCGCGGCACTGACGGGCCTTGGACTCTCCACGGCGGCCGGGCTCAACGCCTACATCCCGCTGCTGGTGGTCGGCCTGCTCGCCAACTTCACCGACCAGGTACGGCTGCCGCAGGAGTTCGCCTGGCTGTCCAACGGCTGGGTGCTCGGGATCATCGGCGTGCTGCTCCTGGCGGAGTTCGTGCTCGACAAGGTCCCGGTGGTCGACAGCGTCAACGACATGATCCAGACCGTCGTCCGCCCCGCCTCCGGCGGCGTGGTCTTCAGCGCCACCGAGGCGGCGGCCCGGCTGGACGGCTCGACCTGGATGAGCCACAACCCCTGGCTCAGCTGGGTCCTGGGGATCGCGATCGCCCTGGCCGTACACACCATGAAGGCGGTCACCAGACCCGTGGTGAACACCACCACGGCCGGGGTGGGCGCCCCCGTGGCCAGCACGGTCGAGGACGCCGGATCACTGGGCATCGCCCTGGTGGCGATCTTCCTGCCGGTCCTGGTCATCGTGATGGTGGCGGGACTGGCGCTGTTCGCCTGGTGGGCGACCCGCAGGATACGACGACGACGGCGAACGGCCGTCCCGAGCCCACGATGAGAGCGCGTCCGCGCGCCCGCGTCACGGGCCACACCGGACATCACGCCGCGATCCCCACCAGAGACGGTGCCATGGTGCCCTTCACGGTTGACGCCACGCCCTCCGCAGGGCGCGCGGCACCCCCGTCCGCGCCGACCGGCTCCGTGGGGTTCGAGCACCGCGTGAGGATCGCGGCGCGGGCTATGCTCGAAACATCCCGTCCAGTCCCCGCAGGGAGGTGGCTCCGATCGGCGATTTCCTCATCGTCCTGATGGTGATCCTGCTGTTCTTCCTTCTCCTGGGAGCGGCCGGGATCTACCTGCTGGTCAAGATCGGCAAGAAGGCCACGAAGAAGGCGAGGAGCGTCTCCACCAGGGTCGCCAATCACGTGGCGGCGATGGGCACCGGCGACGCCGCGGAGACCGAGCGGATGCGTCTCGACCTGCGGCGCGAGGTCTCCCTCACCCGCCAGGCCGTCGACCACGCGCTGCGCGACGGCTGGGGGTTGGGCGACCTGCCCCACCTCGTGGCCGAGATCGCGGTGCACGCCGAGCAGCTCGACGCCCAGCTCGCCCACTACGCCCAGGAACGCCGGGTCTCGCCCTACGTCGACCACACGGCGCTGGACCGCCTGCGCGAGCACCACGCCAAGCTGACCACCTCCTGCGCCAGGATCAGGGCCGACCTGCGCAACGACCAGATGGCGCACTCGGCCGGGAGCATCGACGCGATCCAGGGCCGCACCGACCTGGAGATCGAGGCGCGCCGCCGCGCCCCCGACCCCCTGGAACAGATCGACGAGCTCTACAACCGCACGATGGTCAACCGCGCCCGCCCCGACGACTCCCGCTGAGTATTCCGGCTGCCTGTGAGTGTGCTTCGGTAAGCGCACTCTCAGGCGACTTCCGACGTGCGCGGGAGCGTTCGACGTTTCCGGGATTCCCGTTTCGCCCCTCACTGCGGCTCTCACCGTGAGGGGACCACCGCCGGGCAGATCACCGGCGAAACCCGTCTCCCCCTGTGGTCACCGCATCTCGAACGACGCACGCGCCGCACACGGTGAGTGGCAAAATGACTCCGCCAGGTAATGCTCTCGGGTGTCGCCGAAGGGGTTCTGATGACAGCTGTTTTCCCCGAATGGTTCTACCCGGGGCCGGCAGGCGGGTGGACCGCCGACATGCTCGATCACCTTCCCCCCGACGCACCCCATCATGTCGAACTGATCGACGGGTCGCTCATCATGAGGCCTCCGCAGACCGCCTTCCACATGTTCGCCGTCAATCTGATGACCGACCAGCAACGCGGCATACGACCACCGGCTCATCTCATGATCGTTCGCGAGATGACCGTGACCCTGGGGATGAGACAGCGACCCGAGCCCGACATCATGGTGGTGGCGAGCTCCGCCCTGACCAGCCTGAGAACGACCTCGTTCAAGCCTGAGGACGTGCACCTGGTGGTCGAGGTGGTCTCTCCCGAGTCGCTGGAGCGAGACCGCACCACCAAGCCGATCAAATACTCCGGCGCCGGGATCAGGCACCTGTGGCGCGTGGAGCAGGAGGACGACAAACCCGTCGTCTACACCTTCGAGCTGGAACCCTCCGTCAAGGCCTACGTCCCCACGGGCATTCACCGGGAGCGGTTGAAGACGGACATCGGCTTCGACGTCGACATCGATCTCGACCTCGGAAGGTTCATCGGCTCGGAAGACTCGTGAATCAGGAGACTCCCGCCTCGCGCATGTCGCGCACCTCGCGCTTGAGCTCCTTGATCTCGTCGCGGAGCCGGGCGGCGACCTCGAACTGCAGGTCGGTGGCGGCCTGGTGCATCTGCTCGGTGAGCGACTCCATCAGCGCCTCCAGCTGAGCCCTGGGCATCTCTCCGGCGATCGCCCTTGCGTGCTGGCCCGCCTGCTTGACCGCGAAGCCCGGGACGGGGGCCTTGCCGCGCGACTGCTGACGGCCGCTGCCGCCGAGGAGCTGGGCGGTGTCGGCGTCCTCGCGGTTGAGCGAGTCGAGGATGTCGGCGATCTTCTTGCGGAGCGGCTGCGGGTCGATGCCGTTGGCCTCGTTGTAGGCGATCTGCTTGGCCCGGCGGCGGTTGGTCTCGTCGATCGCCCGCTCCATGGAGGGGGTGACCCGGTCGGCGTACATGTGCACCTGGCCGGAGACGTTTCTGGCCGCGCGGCCGATGGTCTGGATCAGGGAGGTCTCCGAGCGCAGGAAGCCCTCCTTGTCGGCGTCGAGGATGGCCACCAGCGAGACCTCGGGCAGGTCGAGGCCCTCGCGGAGCAGGTTGATGCCGACCAGCACGTCGAACTCGCCCATCCGCAGCTCGCGCAGCAGCTCGATGCGGCGCAGGGTGTCGACCTCGCTGTGCAGGTAGCGGACCCGGATGCCGAGCTCCAGCAGGTAGTCGGTGAGGTCTTCCGACATCTTCTTGGTCAGCGTGGTGACCAGGACCCGCTCGTCCTTCTCCGTGCGGGTGCGGATCTCGTGGACCAGGTCGTCGATCTGCGACTTGGTCGGCTTCACGATCACCTCGGGGTCGATCAGCCCGGTCGGCCGGATGACCTGCTCGACCACGTCGCCCTTGGAACGGCCCAGCTCATAGGAGCCGGGGGTGGCCGACAGGTAGACCGTCTGTCCGATCCGCTCCAGGAACTCCTCCCACTTCAGCGGGCGGTTGTCCATCGCGGAGGGCAGGCGGAAGCCGTGGTCGACGAGCGTGCGCTTGCGGGAGGCGTCTCCCTCGTACATCGCGCCGATCTGCGGGACGGTCTGGTGGGACTCGTCCAGGACCAGCATGAAGTCTTCGGGGAAGTAGTCGAGCAGGGTGTTGGGTGCGCTGCCCGGGGTGCGCCCGTCCATGTGGCGCGAGTAGTTCTCGATGCCGGAGCAGGTGCCGATCTGGCGCATCATCTCCAGGTCGTAGGTGGTGCGCATGCGCAGCCGCTGGGCCTCCAGGAGCTTGCCCTGGCGCTCCATCGTCTCCAGGGTCTCGGCGAGCTCGGCCTCGATGCCCCGGATCGCGCTCTCCATCCGCTCGGCGCCCGCGACGTAGTGGGAGGCGGGGAAGATGTAGAGCTCGGTGTCCTCGGTGATGACCTCGCCGGTGAGCGGGTGCATGGTCGCGAGCTTCTCGATCTCGTCGCCGAACATCTCGATCCGGACGGCGAGCTCCTCGTACTTGGGGATGATCTCGACGGTGTCGCCGCGCACCCGGAAGGTGCCCCGGGTGAAGGCCATGTCGTTGCGGGTGTACTGCATGTCGACCAGGCGGCGCAGCAGGGTGTCGCGGTCGATCTCCTGGCCGACCTTGAGCCTCACCATGCGGTCGACGTACTCCTGCGGGGTGCCGAGGCCGTAGATGCAGGAGACGGAGGCCACCACGACCGTGTCGCGGCGGGTCAGCAGCGAGTTGGTCGCCGAGTGGCGCAGCCGCTCGACCTCCTCGTTGATCGAGGAGTCCTTCTCGATGTAGGTGTCGCTCTGCGGGACGTACGCCTCTGGCTGGTAGTAGTCGTAGTAGGAGACGAAGTATTCGACCGCGTTGTTGGGCATCATCTCGCGCAGCTCGTTGGCGAACTGGGCGGCGAGCGTCTTGTTGGGCTGGATGACCAGGGTGGGCCGCTGGAGGCGCTCGATCAGCCAGGCGACGGTGGCGGTCTTGCCCGTGCCCGTGGCACCCAGCAGGACGTTGTCCCTGTCACCGGCCTTGACGCGCCGTTCGAGCTCGGCGATCGCGGCGGGCTGGTCGCCCGAGGGGGTCATGTCGGTGACGACCTCGAAGGGTGCCACCCTGCGCTGCAAATCTGTTACCGGCCTCACCTGTCCCACTGTAGGCGGCGTGACCGACAATTCTTCCTCACAGGTCCACGTACGAGTGGGCAGGTGTCAACCACGTGGCAAGCGATCCGCAAGTCGGATCCCCTTTACTGTCCCGCGTGCCAACGATCACAAAGCGTGATATATCGAGCTCTCGACGTATCCCGAACCTGGAGGTGTGATGTCCCGCCCAAGAGAAGCCATGCAGTACGCGAGAGCCGCGGCGCAAGCCATAGGACAGGGGGGCGACGTACGCCAGATGGTCGGGCAGGCCGTGGGGCAGTACGCCGGCCAGTCCGCGGGGCAGTACGCCGGGCAGGTGGCCGAGCAGGTGGCCGGACAGGGGCAGGCCAGAGGCACCAGGTCCGCCGGTGACGGGAGCTTCTCCCTCGACCCCTCCGACTTCATGGCCGCCCGTGATCAGGGATCCTCCATGGGCACGATCATCGAGGCCCGCAGCGCCGCGCTCAACGAGGCCGGGGAGATCGTCAACCAGAGCTTCAGCGGCAGGGGCCCCGCCGGGGAGCCGGTCCACGTCATCTCCCCCGTGGTCATCCCCAAGAGCACCACCGCCAGGGTGGTCGTCCCGCTCGTCGTGCTGGCCGGGCTCGGCCTGGTCGGGCTCGTCGCCACCGGGCTGCCCGACGCCTTCCGCGTGCTGTTCGGCCCGCACTACTGGGCCGTGCTGGTGCTGGCCGCGGCGTTCCTGTGGTGGCGCAGGAGCGTGGTCATGGTGCCCGAGGGCTGCAAGGCCCTGATCACGAAGTTCGGCAAGCTCGTGACCATCGCCGAGCCCGGCCGGGTGACGCTGTTCAACCCGTGGAAGCGGGTCAGCTACATCGTCAACACCACCCGTGAGTATCCCTTCAACGCCCCCATCCGCGAGGCCCCCACCCAGCAGGGCGTCAAGGCGAGCGTCGACCTGTTCCTGCAGTTCCGGATCGAGAACCCCGCCGAGTTCATCTTCGTGCTCGGCTCGGTGAGCGGTTTTCAGGCCAAGCTGCAGAACGCCGTCAGCGAGGTCACCCGCTCCCTCATCTACGCCCAGCGCGCCGAGGAGATCTACGACCTGGTGGGCGAGAGCACCATGGGCATGCTGGACAACCTCAACCAGCAGTTCATGCCCGCCGTGCGCCTCACCGACGTCAACATCACGCACGCCGAGCCCTCCAGCCAGGAGTACCGGATGGACCTGGCGGCCCCCGAGATGATCAGGGTCGCGAAGGAGGCGTACACCTACGAGTACGAGCTGCAGCTGCGCAAGGAGCAGAACGAGGGCGACCTGATCAGGGAGCTCGCCGGGCTGCAGGAGCAGCTGTCGGCCATCCACGCCGAGATCGCCGGGCACCAGGCCAGGATCGACACCGCGTTGGAGCGCGCCTCCCACCAGGCCAAGGCCCAGGGCGGCCAGCGGCTGGTGGAGGCGGAGTCCATCGCGAAGGCGAACGCGGCGCTGCTTGAGGCCCAGGCGCTGGACATCCGCTCGCTGAGCGCCGCCGAGGCGCCGGAGATCCTCGACTACCGCTTCCAGCAGGACCTGCTCGACAAGCTGGAGTCCGTCGCCTCGCACCTGCCCCGCCTGGTGCAGGTCGGCGACACCGTCGACATCGACCTGCTCGCCCTCGCCAGGCAGCTGGTCGGCAACCCCGAGGCCCAGCTGTTCTCCCAGGCGGACATGGCCGCGATCAGGGCACGGATGATCGAGATCGGCGACCGTGTCGAAAGGCGCGGGGCGGAGATCAGCTCCCTTCTCAACCCGCCCGCCGACACCACCGTCCCCATTCCCGTCCCCGTCGCGGGACGCGTCGCGCAGGAAGATGAGGTCTGATGAGCGGCAGAGAGTTCTCCAAGATCAAGGAATCCCTCGCCTCCTGGTCGGAGATCCGCCAGCTGCTGCGCGGCGGCGAGTCCGGCCAGCTGGTCCCCGTGGTGATCCCCAAGGACCGCCGCGGCTTCGCCTGGGTGACGCTGCTCTTCTTCTCCCTGTACCTCGCCGGTACGGCGGCGTTCGCCGGAGGGGCGCTCTCCTTCCTCGCCGCGATCGGAGCGGTGTTCTCACTGATCGCGGCACTGGTGTGGCTGTGGCGCCGGGCGATCATCGAGATCGAGGAGGGCACCACCGGCGTGCGCAGCCGGTGGGGCGCCATCGTCGGCACGCTGCCCCCCGGGCGCCACTACCTGTGGCTGCCGTGGGACCGGGTGGACGCGGTGGTCGACACCTCCACCGAGATCCCCTACTCCGCGCCGATCGTCGCCTGCCCGACGGCGGAGAACGTCCCGCTCAAGTCGATCGAGTTCTTCCTGAAGTTCCGCATCGTCGACCCGGTGGCCTTCGTCCGTACGATCGGCGCCGGCAACTTCGACCTGGTGCTCAGCAGCGCCGTACAGGACGCCATCCGCCAGCGCAGCCGCCGGGTGAACACCGAGCGCGCCTACGACCTGCGCGGCTCCGACGTCGGCGACATGCAGGAGCTCCTCACCCGCCAGCTCGGCCGGTACGGCGTGCGCATCACCGGCGCCAACATCCCCGACGTGCAGTTGCCCGACCAGTACCAGCAGCACCTCGCCACCCGCGAGAAGGTCGCCAAGGAGCTGTCGGCGTTCGAGCGCGAGTGGGAGCTCACCCGCAAGCGTAGGATCGACACCCTGCTGATGGAGATCGAACGTTCCAAAAAGACGCGGGACGCGCGTATCGTCGAGGTCAGAGCAGCCGCCAACACCGCGCGTAAGGACGTCGCCCGCATGCTGGAGGAGCACGAGACCGAGGCGCAGCGGGTGCGCTGGGAGATCGAGGCGAAGGGCCGGGCCGAGCTCACCTCCGCCGAGAACGAGGCGAAGGGGCTGCGCAGGCTCGCCGACTCCTACCGCGACAACCGCGCGGTGCTCCAGTACGAGCTGGCCCGCCGCAGGCTCGACGTGGGCGCCAAACTCGCCGACAGCGCCCCGCGTCCCGTCGTCGTCCGCACCTCCGGCGCCTCCGGCGACCCCTCCGTACTGTCCACCATGCTTCTGGCCCAGATCCTGCCCGAGCTGAGCAGCGGCAACGGCCAGACCAAGCCACAGAGTCAAACCCCCTGATGAGAAATTCTCCAGACCCCAGGAGTCCAGATGGTGTTCCGTAAGCTGATGGCCGCGTTCGGCGCCGGTGTCGAGGTCGACACCGTGCTGCAGAACTCGCACGTGCGGCCCGGCGAGGTCCTGCGCGGGCAGGTCAACTTCCGCGGAGGCGGCTCCGACTACAAGGTGGAGGGCATCTTCATCGACTTCACCGCCGTCGTCGAGGTCGAGAGCGGCGACAGCGAGTACAAGTCGACGTACAGCTTCCTGCGCCAGCAGATCACCGGGCCGTTCCACCTCGCCGCGGGCGCCCCGCAGTCGGCCCCCTTCCAGATCCAGGTCCCCTGGGAGACCCCGATCAGCGCCGTCGGCGGCCACCCGCTGCACGGTATGAAGCTCGGCGTCTCCACCGAGCTCGCCCTCGCCGGCGCGCTCGACAAGGGTGACCTCGACCCGCTGTTCGTCAACCCGCTGCCCGCCCAGGACCACCTGCTCGGCGCGCTGGACCGGATGGGCTTCCGCTTCAAGAAGGCCGACCTGGAGCGGGGCACCCTGCACGGCTCGCGGATGCCGTTCTTCCAGGAGATCGAGTACTACGCCGGCGGCGAGTACCACCGCCACTTCAACGAGCTTGAGCTCACCTTCATCTCCGGCCCCCAGGCGATGGACGTCATCCTGGAGGCCGACAAGCGCGGCGGCTTCCTGTCCTCCAGCCACGACACCTACAGCCGCTTCACCGTCCACTACAACGACCACCCCGGCCAGGTCGAGCAGTCGCTGCGCGCCGGCCTGCAGGCCATGGCCCAGCGGCGCGGCTGGTTCTGACCTTTCACGCACGCGGCCGGGCCCCCTCATCGGGGCCCGGCCGTTTCGCGTTCCGGAGGGTCCGTCCGGCTCGGCGATGCCAGGGGAAGCGTGTTCGATCTCCCATCGGACCCCGGCGGCTTACCGAATACAGCTATATGACCTAATGACCATGAAAATTCGCACGATCATGGCGGCGACAGCCGTATCCGTTCTGCTCTTCCCCGGTACGGCCACCGCCTCGGCATATCCGGTCGAGGACGCCCCGCTCCTGACCGGCAACCCCCTCTACACCGTCGGCAGGCTCCCCGTCGCGAAGTGCGCCGGGAAACCCGCCAAGGGCAGCAGCCTCGCCTCGGTCAAGAAGCACGTCAACGCGCTCATCACCTGCATGAACGACACCTGGCGCCCCTACCTGAAGAAGGCTGTCGTTCGTGCCGCCCGTGGTGGAGACGTACGGGACCGCTCTGGAGGCGAAGTCCGAGCGCTACCGCTTCGGGGCCAAGCCGGACGCCGCCAAGAGCAAGATCCGCCATCTCGGCAAGGGCACCAACCTCGTCTACTGGACCAAGCGGGACTACTCCACCGCCACCCCCGGGTCGCGCAAGACCTGGACCGCTCCTGCCGGCAAGGTCTCGTAGCCCGCTCCCACGAGATCTCCGAGGTGGCCCAGGCCATCGGCGACCTCCACGGGGCCCTGATTGAAGCGACATCACAGACGCAAGGTCGACCAGCTGCCGCGGCGGACCGACGGAGTAGGCTCGTCCCATGTCCATTGTGTCTGCAATGTCGACTTCTTCGACTTTTGTCGGGGTTGATATTGCGACGCGTTACCTGGATCTCGCCGGCGTCTTCTCGTGCGCGCTGCTCGGTGGCGCCGTGGCCCGTACGGTCGGCTTGGACCTGTTCGGGTTCTTGGTAGTCGGCATGGTCTCCGGCCTGGGCGGAGGCGTGATGCGGGACGTGCTGCTGCAGCACGGCACACCGGTCGCCCTGACCGACTACGCCTACCTGCTGACCTCCTTCGCCGGTATCGTGATCGCCTTCCTCATCCGTGTCAGCGAACAGTCCTGGAACCGGCTGTTCACCGCGCTCGACGCCGCGGTGATCGGATTCTGGGCGGTCGCGGGCGCCCAGAAGACGCTGGCGGTCGGCCTGGGCTGGCTCCCGGCCATCCTGCTGGGCAGCCTCACCGCCGTCGGCGGCGGCGCCCTGCGCGACGTCATGCTCGGCCGGATACCCGCCGTGTTCGGCGGCAACGGCCTGTACGCCACCGTCGCCCTGGCGGTCGCCGCAGTCACGGTGCTCTGCTCGTACCTCGGCATCCCCAAGATCGGCATCGGCCTGGGCATCGCCTTGGCCCTGCTCTTCCGGATCACCGCCGTGCACTACGGCTGGAACCTGCCCAACGGCCTGAACTGGCAGCCCCACTCCAAACTGGTCACGCTGATGCGACGCCGCTACCGCCGCGGGGGAAAGTCCCAGTCGCGCAAGGAGTCCTCATGACCTCCTCCCCACAGCTGAAGCCGGGGGACTCCACGCTGGAGGTATCTGATGCCCAACCGTGCCCACACCGTACTGACCGGCCTCGACGGCATCCGCTCCGGCCTGGAGGACCTCTACAGGGACCTGCACGGACACCCCGAACTCGGCCTGCGGGAGCACCGCACGGCGAAGAAGGCGTCCGACGCCTTGCGGGACCTCGGCTATGAGGTCGTCGACGGCGTCGGCGGCACCGGCGTGATCGGGATTCTGGCCAACGGCGAGGGCCCGATCGTCATGGCCCGCGCCGACATGGACGCCCTCCCGGTACGCGAGCAGACCGGCCTGCCCTACGCCTCTACGGTCACCGTGACCGGCGACGACGGCACCGAGCAGCCGGTTACGCACGCCTGCGGGCACGATGTGCACGTGACCTGCCTGATCGGCTGCGCACGGCTGATGGCCCAGGCCAAGGATGCCTGGCGGGGCACCTTCGTGGCGCTCTTCCAGCCCTCGGAGGAGAACGGCGACGGCGCCGACGCCATGATCAACGACGGTCTGACGTCCACATCGCCCCGACCCGACGTGATACTCGCCCAACACGTCCTGCCCTATCCGGCCGGCTATGTCGGCACCCGCTCCGGATCGTTCCTGTCGGCCGCGGACAGCCTGCGCGTCACCGTCCACGGCCGGGGCGCGCACGGCTCCATGCCCCAAGCCGCGGTGGACCCCGTGGTGCTGGCCGCGATGATCGTCGTGCGCCTGCAGGCCATCGTCTCCCGGGAACTGGCCGCCACCACCCCCGCCGTCGTCACCGTGGGCAGCCTCCACACCGGCACCGGCTTCAACGTCATCCCCGACAGCGCCGTCATCCAGCTCAACGTCCGCACCTACGACGACGCCTCGCGCACCCAGGTCCTGCACGCGATCGAGCGGATCGTCAGGGCTGAGTGCGAGGCGTCCGGGTCGCCGAAAGCACCCGAGATCGAGAAGATCGCCACCTTCCCGCCCACGGTCAACGATGAGGCCCCGACCCGGCGCGTCGCCGAGGCATTCGCCGCCCACTTCGGCGACGACGCGCACACCATCGACCTGCAGACCGCCAGCGAGGACATGAGCGAGATCCCTAAAGCGTTCGGCGCGCCGTTCACCTACTGGGGCATCGGCGGCATCGACCCCGCCCGGTACGCCCAGGCCGCCAGGAACGGCACCGTCGCCCAGGACATCCCGGTCAACCACAGCCCCACCTTCGCCCCCGTCATACAGCCCACCCTGGACACCGGTGTCAGCGCCCTGACCGTCGCAGCCCTCGCCTGGCTCGGCACGTGAGGGTGAGCAGGAGGGTGTGACGCTCGGAGTCAGCGAGCCAGTCGTCGATGTCGTGGATCCTCCGTCGTTCCAGCACGGTCTCGTAGCCCGCTCCCGGGCTCCCATCGCCGGGCCGGCGCGCGATCGGCACGTACGATGATCACCCAACCCCCGGGAAGGAATCTATGGCATGGACGACCGGCCCCCTCTCTTCGGGGAGCCCTTCGACAGTGACGATGCCTCCGACGCCATCGCGGACCTGGAGGGGGAGGACGACGTCGCCGCGGCGATGGCGGAGGCGCTTGACGCGTTCGTCCGCGACAACGAGGAGTACGTCGAGGAGGGCGCAGTGGAGGAGGCCCTGGCGTTCGCGTGCCTGGTCGCCGCCCGGATCTCCGGCATCGCCCCAGACGAGGCCGCCCATCACTGGCTGGACCGCATCCCCTTCATCGTCTCCGAGAGCCTGCGGCGGCCGGCCGTAGCCGCGTTCGCTCTGGCCACCCGTTCGCGGGACAACTGGCTCGGCGAAGTCCGGGCCGGGGACTGGCAGGTGTTCCTGGAGCACCTGGAGCCCTACCGTAAAGCTCTCCACGGGGAGCCACAGGACCCGCCCGCCCCGTTCGTGCCGGACTTCTCCGGTCAGAAGAGGCAGTGGTTGCAGGCGTACTGGAGCATCGGCGACCGAAGCCTGCCGCACGACGCCATCTACGCGGACGTGGCGGAACGCCTCGTCCTGGCCGTCAACGAGGCATCGGCCTGGCTCGCGTGGTGGCGTCCCGCCGGACTGCAGAAGCTCACTGTTTTCGGGGAGCTCAAGCCGGGCGCGTACACGGAGCGGATCTCTCGTGGCCGCACCACGGCCGAAGCCTGGATCGGTTTCGGCCACCCTCACGAGGGTTTCGGAGAATCCGTCACCCAGCAGGTCTTCGACGATGCCCACCAGGCTCTGGCCGCCGTGAGCCGCTATCTCCGCCTCGATCCCGTCCCCCGGCTTCCCACCCTGCCGGGGTGACACCAGGTTTTCGTCCGCCAGTCGGGTCCAACCGGCGTAGGGAAGCCAGGCGCGAGGCATTGTCCAGCTTGCCCAGATATGCAGTAAATTAGCTGATCAAGTGCTTCTATATGCCCTAATGTCGGTGACTATGAAAATCCGCACGATCATGGCGATGGCCGTCGCCTTCATTCTGCTTTTCCCAGGTACGGCCACCGCCTTCGCATATCCGGTCGAGGACGCCCCGCTCCTGACCGGCAACCCCCTTTACTCCGCCGGCAAGCTCCCCGCCGCGAGCTGCGCGAGGAAACCCGCCAAGGGCAAGAGCCTCGCCTCGGTGAAGAGGCACGTCAAAGCGCTCGTCACCTGCATGAACGACACCTGGGGTCCCTACTTGAAGCAGGCCGACCTGTCGTTCGTAGCGCCCAAGGTGGAGATGTACGGAACCACCCTGGAGAAGAAGTACGAGCGCTACTGCTTCGGGGCCAAAATGAATCCCGCCAAGTCGGAGGTGGTCCACTGCTTCGGGACCTTCCTCTCCGTGCATATCCGTCCCGACTGGATCAAATCTTCCGACGACGTCCCGATCTTCGCGGAGTTGAGTTCCGCCTACGCCGAGCACGTGCTGAGCCTGGTCGACATCACCGAGGGCTACAACGCCCTGCACGCCGACAACGGCGACGAGATCCTGGAGCAGCTCCGCCGCTTCAACCTGCAGGCGAAGTGTCTGGGCGGAGTGACCGCGAGGAGCATGTGGTCCGCCCTCGGCTACCCTGCCAAGGACGCCCGCCGTCTGTTGGACCTCGCCAAGGCCGAGGCCGACCTCAAGGGCAAGCCCCGTTACTTCGGCAAGAGCGCCAACCTCGTCCACTGGACCAAGCGGGGTTACTCCACCGCCAACCCCGGATCCTGCAAGACCTGGACGGCTCCTTCCGCCAAGGTCTCGTAACCGATTTCCTGGGCTTCCTGGCTTCCCGGGGTTTCCACCATCACGGCGGCGCCCCACGCCACCCCCGCGTGACCGGCCCGGCTTCCGTTTTCCGGAATCCAGGCCGGCCTCTCGGGGGTCTCGCCTTTTCTCGGGGCGGATTGAATCCGGCAGGCGATGATCGGCGTTCTCGGAATCCTCCTCGGACATTCGAACGATCGTTGATCGCAATTCGCCGCGCCTGTCGCCTCATCTGCGTGCGAAGAACCGCGACCGGAGCCGGAGAAGAACCCGCCCGCACCGGTTTCCCCTGCCGCTTCTCGGGTCATTGTGCCGGCAGCCGATTCTCACGTTCGTTCTCGGCCGCCAGGCGGCGCGCCATTTCACCGAGAGTGGCCGCGCACAGTACGTTGGACAGGCCGCTCTCCTCGGACAGGCTGTGTCGGCGTACCGCGTGATATCCGCCTTCAGCCGCCTCTGAGATGAGCCAGTGCCTGCCGTACCTGGCGACGAGGATGGCGATCTCGCCCGGTCCCCCGGTCACCGCCGCGCCAGTTGGAACCAGACGATCCGGCCCGCCGCGCCCTCGTGCCAACCCCAGGCCAGGGCCACCTCGCTCACCAGCCAGAGCCCACGGCCTCCCTCGGCGTCCTCGTCCGGCTCGGCCGGGATCTCGGGCGCGCAGGTGGCGGAGCCCTTGTCTGCCACCGCTATCTGGATGGTCTCACCGCAGTTCGCGACCACGACCGTCACCAGTCCGCCGGCGCGCCCCGACTCGGAGTGCCTCACCGCGTTCGACACCAGCTCGCTGACCAGAAGCTCGGCGTCGTAGGTATCCCGTCGCCCTGCGTTCTCCAGCACGTCCCTGACATATCGCCGGGCCGCACCGACCGACTCGGCCACCCCTGGCAGCTCGACACTGCCCAGCAGACCGAGCACGGGAACCGCTTCGGCACCCATTGGACCACCGCCATTCCTGCGAGGTGCCAGACGTCATAAATTCGCCTGTCACAATGTCTCCGCTAACCGGGCGAATTGTCCATTTAGTTCTTTGACATCGTCCGGATAAAAGCTTGGCACCATAGAGTGCGCAGAGTTAGGCTGCCGTTACAGAAAGAATCGGCCGACAAATGAACGACTAACCCCTACACCCGGTGTAGTAATTTGTCATTTATTCGACGGCCGGCGTCATCGAAACGTTGGAGTGATGACATGGGAAACGGCTTCGACCCACATCTGACCCCGGCCCAACGCTTCGGCCGCGAGCTCGGCCGAGCCCGCAGGGAGGCGGGCCTGTCACAGGAGCGGCTCGGCATCCACCTGGGCGTCTCGACATCGCTCATCGGACACATCGAGACCGGCAACCGGAAGCCCGGCCTCGACATGGCGGCCCGCTGCGACGAGCTCTTCAAGACGGACGACCACTTCACCCATCTCTGCCGAAACATCACCGCCCCCACCGGGCCACGCTGGTACGTCAGATGGTCCGAGGAGATCGAGCCCCGCGCCCGCGTGCTGCGCTGCTGGGACCCGCTCCTGGTCCCCGGCCTGCTCCAGACGGAGAACTACGCGCGAGCCGTATTCCGCGGCGACTTGGCCACCTCGGAACAGGAGGTCGAAGACCAGGTCAGCGCCCGCATGCGACGGCAAATCATCCTCACAAAGGACGGTCCACCCATGCTGTGGGCGCTTCTCGACGAGTGGATCCTCCGTCGCCCCATCGGAGGCCGGGAGGTCATGTACGAACAGCTCGACCATCTCGCTACCGTCGCCGGTCGGCAGAACGTGAAAGTGCAACTCGTCCCTCACGACACCTTCTGCACTGCGGGCCTGATGTCCGGATTCGTACTCGCCCAAATGCCGGACGCACCGACCGCCGTCTCCATAGAGTCTGCCGGCGAAGGCGAAGTGTCAGCGGAGCACAATCTGGTAACCACCGTATGGGACAGATATGACCGGCTTCGGGCAGAAGCACTTCGTTCCAGCCTGTCGCTAGAAATGATCAAAGAAGCGAGGGACCAATGGAAGCAACAGACCTGACCGGCCCCGACCTCTCCAACGCCACCTGGAAGAAGAGCTCCCTCAGCGGCGGAAGCGGCGGAAACTGCGTCGAAGTCGCCAACCTCCCCCGAACCATCGCCATCCGCGACAGCAAAAACCCCACCGCCCCGGCCCTCGTCCTCTCTCCGGGCGAATGGGGTGCTTTCCTGTCCGCCGTGAAGTCGGGCCGGTTCGACTGACCGGCAGAGCCATCCCGGCTCTCGCCTCCGAACACGCCAACGGCAGAAAGCGTCCAGAACGACGGTCGGCAGATGGCGGCGTGGGTCGATGGGCGGGCGGTCGTTCGAGGTGACCGCCCGCGAGGTCTTACGGTTTTACGGCCAGGCCACCGTAGGCCCACGCGTGGCCGCCGCCGGGAATCGGTTCTTGGTATTCGTCCTCGTCCGGTCGCCAGGTGACCACTTCGACGAGTCCGGGAGCCGCCATCGTCCAGCCTTGGAAGAATTCCGTCACCTGCGCGTGGCTTCGCGGGACCATGGGCGCCGCCCCCTTGTCGAAGGGCTTGGTGAACTGCTCTTCTGGCCCCTTCGGTGCGAAGTCGAGCGTGACGTGCGACAGCAGCAGTTGGCTGCCCGAGGGGACGGCGGCCTTGTATCGCTCGACCAGCTCGTGGGGCTTTTCTTCCTCGGTGATGAAGTGCAGGACACCGGCCAAGATGAGCGCCACCGGCCGGGTGAAGTCGATGACTTCGGTGATCTCGGGATGCGACAGGATCCGGTCCGGATCCCGCAGATCGGCCTCGATCACCGTGGTCATACCTTCTTCGCTGCTCGCCAGCAGAGCGCGCCCATGCACCAGGACGATGGGATCGTTGTCCACATACGCCACGCGAGCTGCTGGGTTGACCTGCTGAGCGATCTCGTGGGTGTTCCCCTGCGTGGGGATGCCGGTGCCGATGTCCAGAAACTGGGTGATTTTGGCGTCGGCGGCCAGATGGCGTACGCCTCGGCCGAGAAACGCCCGATGGGCGCGTACCCCTTCCCGCGTGCCGGGTGAGAGTTTGACGAGTTGCTCCCCCACCTCGCGGTCGGCGGCGAAGTGGTCTTTGCCGCCCAGGAGATAGTCATATATGCGTGCCGGATGAGGGATCGTCGGGTCGATTCGCGCGCCGGGCGCATTGGCATCGGCCGCCTGCGCACTTAATCGGTTGATGGAATCGGCCATTGATGCTCCTCGAAGATGCGACTGTACCGACGCGGCCGTCTATACAGAATGCGACATCGCACACTGTAGCCCGTTACCAACCAGTTCGCCGCTTATGCGTATCGACTGATGGACTGCGTCGATGCTCATGACCAATGGGTGGGGCGACCCGATGAACCTATCTCCGGCGCATACAGCTCATATCCACATCAAGCTCTCAAAAAATGCCATCCTTCGCGATTCGATTGAACCATTTCATTGTTCGCGGGGTACGGCGCGTGACCATTGAAACGGTTTCGTCTCCGGTGAAGGCGTGCTCTCGCCGCCGGGCCGGGGTTCATCCCGTCAGACCGTCGCAGGTGATCGACGGGGTGGCCGCCGTGCCGTGAGCGATGAAGCCGAAGGTGGTCGAGGCTCCCGCCGCGACGGAACCGTTGTAGTCGACGTTGCGGACGGTCACGTTGGAGCCGGATACGGTGTGCTCACCGCTCCACAGGCTGCTGATGCCCTGCCCGCCCGGCCAGGTCCACCGCACGGTCCACCCGTTGATCGGCGCGCTGCCCGCGCTCACCGTCACCGTCGACCGGAAGCCACCCGGCCAGACGTTGTTCGTCCGCATCGTCGCCGAGCACTCGCCGGTCCGGGGGGTCGGTGTGGATTTCGGGGTCGGGGTGGGGTTCGGGCTCGCGGCGTTGAGCGCGTCCAGCACGGCGTTGTAGGCCGGCTTCTTGTCGCTGCCGCTGAACAGCAGCGGGGTGTCACTCGAACGCCAGGAGTCCTGGTCGCGCACACCCCACACGGTGATACCGGTGCAGCGCGCCACCGCCAGACAGTCGTTGACCACGTTGGCATAGGTCTGAGCGGGGGCACCCTGGATGTCCAGCTCGGTGATCTGCACGTCCACACCCAGGGCGGCGAAGCTGGAGATGGTGGTGCGGAAATTGCTGTTGTACGGGCTGCCGCTGTTGAAGTGGGCCTGCAGGCCGACGCAGTCGATCGGCACGCCGCGCTGCTTGAAGTCGCGGACCATGTTGTAGACGCCCTGGGTCTTGGCCCAGGTCCAGTTGTCGATGTTGTAGTCGTTGTAGCAGAGCTTGGCGGCCGGGTCGGCGGCGCGCGCGGTGCGGAAGGCGACCTCGATCCAGTCGTTGCCGGTGCGCTGGAAGTTGGAGTCGCGCCGTCCGCCGGAGTTGCCGTCGGCGAAGGCCTCGTTCACCACGTCCCAGGCGTAGATCTTGCCCTTGTAGTGGGCCATCACGCCGTTGATGTGGTCGATCATCGCCTGACGAAGGCCGCTGCCCGAGAGCGACTGCATCCAGGCCGGCTGGCCGGGGTGCCAGAGCAGGGTGTGTCCGCGCACCCGCTTGCCGTTCTGCACCGCCCAGTCGTGGATGCGGTCGCCGCCGGTGAAGGTGAACTGGCCCCGCCTCGGCTCGGTGGCGTCGATCTTCATCTCGTTCTCGGCGGTGATCATGTCAAACTCACGGTTCGCGATCGCGGTGTACGCCGAGTCGCCGAGCTTGCCGGCGCTGATCGCGGTGCCGAAGTATCGCCCGCTCCGCTGGGCCGCCGCGGCCAGCGTGGACGCGGCCGCGTCGGCCGGGAGTGGCATCGTCTGCGTGGAGACGATGCCGAGGATTCCGACAGTTGTGGCCAGCAGCGCACGTCGCAGGCCACGGGAACGTCCGCGGGTTCGGGAAGGGGGTGACGCGTGCGAACTCATGCCTGAGCCTCCATGGCTGGACCGACGATGCGGGAGGTCACGGGAGCGTTCGCGTGTACGGCCTCTCGGCCCCGGTCGCCGGGTCCATCGGCGGCCGGGGCCGAATTCTCACTCTCGCTCCCTTGAGGATCGGTGGTCGACGGTGCGGGTACGCGGGTCAGAAATTCTTGGTGCGGACCGTCCAGGGGGCCCTCGCCGCCAGTCCCGAGGGGCTGAGGATGTAGGCGCGTGCCGTGGCGTTGTCGTTGAGGGTCATGTCCAGGAACTGGACCAGCGCGGTCATGCCCTCGTTCATCTGCGCGCCGGTGATGAACCCGACGTGACCGGCCTGCGGATGCTCGGCCAGCACGGACGGTACGCGCGCGAGGTCGTAGTTGGCCCGGCTGTTGTCGTAGGCGATGTCGGAGGGTCCGCCGTGCATGAACATCGCCGGGGTGTGCAGCTTGGACAGTTCCGAACGCGGATACCCGAACGAGCCGTCCGCGAAGAGTCCGCTGTCCAGTGAGACGACACTCTTGACCCGCTGGTCCTGGGCGGCGATCAGCGCTTCCAGTCCTCCGCAGGAGTGGCCGGCTGTGGCGACCCTGGACAGGTCGAGGCGCTGGTAGAGCGGTGAGCCGGCGCGGGCGTTCTCCCGTTCGGCCCAGCCGATCCCGTCGGTCAACAGCGACGGGATCGGAGACCCGCTCGCCACCCCGTTCGGCGAGTTGTCGACCGACGCGGTGTTCACCACGACGATTCCGCGGGCCGCGACGAACGTCAGCGCTCGGACGACCTCGCTCCCGTTGGTGTGGGCGCACGCCCCGTTGCCGAAGAGCAGCACGGGCATGGCGCGCCCGAGGGCCGCCGGATTCGTCGGCCTGTACACGGTGTAGCGGTTGGTGCCGTACGCCCCCTCCCGCGTGACCGGGAAGTTGTTCTCGATGAGCGGCCGGTTGGAAGGGTCGGGGGTCGGCGTCGGTGTGGGGGTTGGAGTGGGAGTCGGTGTGGGGGTCGGCGTCGGAGAGGGAGAAGGAGTGGGCGTCGGGGTGGGTGAGGCGATGACGCCGGTGCAGGTCACGCCGTTCAAGGCGAAACTGGACGGCACCGGGTTGGAGCCGTTCCAACTTCCGTTGAACCCGAAGCTCGTGCTGCCTCCACTGGGGATGCTGCCGTTGTAGGGGGCGTTCGTCACCGTGACCTGCGCCCCGGACTGGGTAACGGTGCCGTTCCACAGCTGGGTGATGGTCTGCCCTGCGGGGAACGACCAGGTCAGTCTCCAGCCGCTGATCGGGTCCCCGAGGTTGTCGACGTTCACACTCGCGCCGAAGCCACCCTGCCACTGGTTGGTGACCGTGTAATTGACCCGGCATCCGGCCGCCGACGCCGACGCCGACGCCGACGCGATGTGCGTACCGGCCACACCGGCACCGACCATCAACAGCGCGGCTGCGACGGCTGCCGACGGCCTTAACCGCAGGCGGAGGGAAGTGAGGTGTCGCATCGATCATTCCAATCTCGAGACATGGCGTTCCGCAGGACGAGCGCGACTTCGCGGAACCCCGGCTGAGGACTCGCTACGGCGGTAGCCGAGGTTCCGCTGCTCGCCTGCGGGCCGCCCGACGACCGGAGTGGCGGGCTGTTCCACGTGGTACGGGGTTTCCTGGCCCGGCCAGAGGGCGAGGCCATGCGTCGTCGCGACGAACGGTCACCCCGGCCTGCCACGGTGCCCTGGCGAGGGGATGGGAGCGTTGGCTCCCATCCCCTCGCCGCTGGTGACCGGGTCAGGCGGTGGTGCAGGTATTGCCGTTGAGGGTGAAGGAGCTGGGTTTGGAAGTGTTGCCGGTGTGAGTGGCCTGGAAGCCGATCTCAAGGCTGGCCCCGGGGGCCAGGGCGGCGTTGTAGCCGACATTGGTCGCGTTCACGGTGCCGGTGGTGGGACTGTAGGTGGCGTTCCAGCCGCTGGTGATGGCCTGGCCCGAGGGCAGGGTGAAGCTCAGGGACCAGCCGTTCAACGCCGTCGAGCCGGTGTTGGTGATGCTGATGGCGGTGGTGAAACCGTTGTTCCAGCTGTTCATCGTGTACGCCACCCGGCAGGCCCCTGTCCCAGGTGTGGGGCTTGGTGACGGGCTTGGGGTGGCGCTCGGCGACGGACTTGGTGAGGGAGTGGTGGTGGAGAACTGCGTGAAGAACTTCCACACCTCCGCCGGCACCCATGTCCTGGAGCCGCTGTCACCGGGGGCGCCGTCCTGCGGGGCGGCGATGTGGCCTTCGTCGAAGGCGGCCCAGGCGACCGGATAACCCGCCCGGCACCCGGAGTAGGTGGTGACGCGGTGCGTCAGACTGCCCTGGCTGGGCTCGGGAGGGTTCTGCGCGGTGCATCCGTTGTTACGGACGAACGTGTCCCGCAGAGACCGGCCGCTGCCGACACCGAGGACCGAATCCCTGATCCCGTGAATTCCCAGGTAGGCGATGGGCTGGGTGCCACCACTACAGCCGCTGAGCAGTCCGCCGGACTGCACCGCGACGGCGCGGAAGACGGTGGGACGGGAACACGCCAGCGAGTAGGACATCGCCCCGCCGTAGCTGAACCCCAGTGCGAAACGCTGGGAGGTGTCGACGCACAGGTCGGCTTCGAGCTGCCGGAGGATGTTGTCGACCAGGGCGACATCCTCGCCACCGGAGTTGGCCCATCCGTTGTTGAGGCCCTGCGGGGCGACGAAGATGGCGCTGTTGTTGGCCAGCCTCTGCAACCCGTAGTAGGCCCATACGTCGCGCTGGACGGTCTGCCCGGTCGCCACATCGGTGGCGGTGCCACCCAGCCAGTGGAACCCGAAGATCAGCCGGTAGGGGCGATTGTTGTCGTAGCCGTCGGGAATCCGCAGGATGTAGGAGCGGTTCTTGCCGTTGTTCTGGATCGAGTAGGTGCCGCTGCGCAGGGTCGGCGCCTTGCCGCACCCGGCGGTCGGGGCCATCGCGGCCAGGCTGCCGGACGAGGTGGTGCCGGCGCTGTGGCTCAGCGCCGCATGAACTTGAGTCAGGACGAGGAGCGCCGCGATGCCGGCAGCGGCGAAAATGGACTGAGTTCGTGAGATCACGTTGCCTTCTCTGGAGTCGGTCTCGACGACGTGGCTGGGAACCCTCACTCCTTCCTCTCGGACCAGGCACCGAGGTGCCGATGGGGGCACACCAGGGTCTGCGCGCAGGCCGTCGCCGGCCTGTGGTGGGGGGGTTCAGCCCGGCGGACCGAATCGGCCGTCGAACCTTTGCCGCGTGTTTCTCGCACACGGCGGCAATCGTCGGAGAAAGCAGCGCCGACATCATGATTCGGCATGCGCCATCGGCAAATCGGCGCACCAGCCGATCACAGTCCTGGCTATATCTCCAAAGTAAGGTCGGTGATTGTTAACGCTAGCATTTCAGCGCGTCGGATTGCGCGTTACGGTAGGCGCGAGAAAGCCTGGCTGTCAAGCAAGGTAGTGGGGTTCATGCGCGGATCCGGCCAGCGGGGTGAAACTTTCATCCCGAGGCGCCGGCAGGTGACCCCGACCGGCAACGAGAACGCAGGTCACGGCGTTGAAGCACCGCGAGTCGTTATTTCGATGAATAAGCTTATGTCGACAGGCCCAACATCATTGGATGCACTCCGTGAAACCGTCTTTTATAGAGACTGTTGCGAGGGCGGATTTTGCCAACAAGACATTGGTGATGACAATCGATATGATTGCCCGCTTCCACGTCCTGCCGCCCCTGTATCCCGCCTGCGTCTGCGGCCCGTCCTGGCAGGTCCCGGCTCCGCACCTCTCGCAGGTTGAGGTTCGGTCGCCTCGGGGCAGGACACGTCACCCTCTTCGCGCGGGAAGACCCAACACCGAAAATGGCCTTTCGGCCTGAAGGAACGGATTGGGCATCTGATTAGAAACCATGGTTATTCACGACAAAGATCGTATTCACCCGGTTCCCGTATCGAGAAATTCAACCCCCACGCGACATACATCGAGGTGGGTGTGGGAGGCGCGCAGACCCGCACATCGCAGTCGCCCCGAAAACGCCAGTCGCCGCTCCCCTCAGGGGTCCAGAAGTGCAGCATGCTCAGCGACGCGATCACGTAGTATGTATCGGCCGTCTCGCTTTCGCCGTAGACCACGCCGTAATAGATGATCCCTTCGGTAGCCACCCGGACAGATTCCGCAGAAGGGCCGACGGCAGCACGACTCGCGGCGGCCAACCTGCCTCGGATGGCTTGACTGATCTTGGTAGGTCAGGCTCTCCTGGCGGACACATGCCTGAGTCGATATCGCACGTCGAGCTCCCCATAGATACTCGGATTACCCTGGACAACCAGAGGCGTCTATTCGGAATTTTGTATAGGAAATTTTCCTACACGATGGAGTCTCACCACCTCGTGCCTAATAGATAGTCTGATAACCCAATACAGGATCCAGAGCAGCGCCGCCACAAATGCGACCGCAAGCAAGAAAAGGAAGATTGTCAAAGAAAATCCGATTTCCATGAGAAAGTCCCCTATATTTGCAGATATGAACACTAAATTGAGGGTTTCGAAAAGACCTATGGATCACCAGTCCGCACATCAGTGAATGCAGCTATTGTTTGATGAATAAAAATCACAAATATACGCCTAAATAATGGATGGTGAGCCAAAAGGTGCATTCCGGAGGCGCTCGAGCGTTCAGAGCGCCTCCGGAATACCTCCTATTTCAAAATGAGCTGATTTCCGAACTTATCATTTATCCCTTACCGCTTCCGCGAGCAACCGCCCACGCGTAGGACGGCACCCTACCCCCTTGTTTTCTTTATGCCATATCCATCCTATTTCCACGACGAACGTGCGTTCAGTGTGGCACACGATGGAATGATCTGCCATGAGAGTATACTTCATGCCCGATAGTTTGAATTCAGCGCTCAGGACACCGCGGAAGTGGTGCCCGAATCGAGTAAGTCCACAAAACCCGATAAGTGGACTTGTGCTGCACTCGGCTACAACTTCAGGTTCACTGCGCCTGACTGTTGTCTTAGCATTCGCGAGGTTATTTGTGAGTTTCGTTTCATGGCAGCTCCCTCCGACCTCACGCCCAACCGGAAGGGAAAAATTGAACCTGTAATCGGGAGAGTTATTGAAGACCTCAGGGGCAATATCTGTCCCTATACTGCTTCCTATATTTAGGGTTTCCTGAAGGAAGCATCCTTTGGCAATAACCTCCATCCCCTTTTTCTTATTTGTACCGAAAGTTGCCTTTTGCATCATCTTGCCGAATTCGGTATTCCAGTATCGATCAGAATTCGGGTAAGCGAAGAACATGTTTTCGAAGCGACGCACCGCCCACCATTCATGAGCTTTCTTTGTGCCCCAATCCACCGGCGTGGACCACTCAGAATAGATCGACGAACGCAGGTGCCAATTTTTTATCCCCAGACTCTCTATTTGCTGACAATAAATGTCATATGGCTTTGCACGGCAGCCCCCAGCAGTAGATCCGCCCGTGTTACCTCCCTCGGAAACGCCACAGACTATCTCTACCGTTCCATCAGGATTGACGGCCCCGGAGCATGGGTCATGACCGTCGGTTGTATCCTCGTAGTTTGGCAGCGGAACATCGATGATGGTTAGTCCACCGCAACGGTCGAAAACGAATATCGAGATGGTCGGATCGCTCGGCTCAACCTGACCGGCGGAGGTCACACGTGTTTTTGCAGACGCCCCTCTCGCTACCGCAACCTCTTCCTCCGTAGCGGTCTCCTCCCAACTGCGTGTCACCCTCGCTATCACACGAGCTGTGCCGTTACCGCCTTCTTGGGCAACCACATCGTCGAGAGTGACCGTGGAGTTCGAGCGGCTGACACCTGCGATCTCCAAAGCTTGTCTATCCCTGATCAGGGATGCGTCGAGCAGGGAGAGTCTGGCGGCGACCGGTGCATCAGGAGTCACCCCGGGCGCATCCCACACTGTGTCCGCTCGGCCTTCCAGCACAGCGTCTTGCGCCTGATAATAGGCTTTAATCCTGTCAATATATTCTTGCGTCCCGGATTCCGATGATGCGCTAAAGTTGGCGGTTACAGAAGACGCATCGAGGAACGGTACACAAGAGGTAACCGACCTCGGTGGCGGAGGAGGAGGTACGACTTTAGGCGTGACAGATGCACTTTCCCAGCCGCTGACGCCAAACACGGTCTTGGCTCGCACCTTGACGGTATGGCTTTCGCCGTTGGTCAGTCCCGAGATGGCCGCGTAAGGATCCTTGACCTCCAGGGTTTTGACGACCGCATCACTACTGTTAGTGACCTGAATATCATAACCGCTAAGCATGGCAACACTGCCGTTGCTCTCCGGGAGACCCCAGCTAGCGATCGCCCCCGCGTCGCCTGCCTGTGCGGTGAGGTTGAGCACCTTACTGGGAGGACCAGCAGGTAGATAGGTAAGTGCGAGTGTTGGCTGCTCCGCCGCTGTCGCATCACCGAAGCTGATGACCTCCTCCTTATTGGAGGTAAGCATCAACCATTGGTATTCAGTGCCGACGATGTCCGCCTGAGGATCATTTAACGGCAGGGAGTGGGGCGTAGCACTAGTATCTACGTCGCCTGCCAGACCCGAGCCCTTGGTCTCACCAGTAACCTGGCTTTTCAACGGGGTAGCAGTGATGATCGCGTCCGCTGGACAGATCCCGGCTGGGCAAACCGGAGTGCCAAGTTTAAGGATGCCTTCCGAGACACCCGCGCCATCTGGAAGCTCGTTGAGCCTGAACCCGATCACCGCTGCCGTCTTGTTCGTGCCAGTACCCCCAATCTGCATGGCGGTCGAGTCGGTCACCGCACAGGGCGAACCGTCGCAGGCGGTGGGGTCGGTCTTGGCGGTCTTGATGACGAAGTTGTCCTTGAGCAGGGTCAGGTGGTTGACGGTTTCGGCCGGAGGCTCCGTTGGAGTGCCCGGGGTGGTGAAGGTGACAAAGGCGGTTTTGGCGGTGCAGATTTCCTCCACGCCTTCGTCCTGAGCGGTCGGTGCGGCACCTTCCCTGGCAGGAGGAGCGGCGTTCGACTTCGAGGCTGCAGAGGCCTGGGCGCCGAGGGTGTAGAACGTCCACTGGTAAGGCGCCATGGTGTTGCCGGCGAGGTCCTTGGCGCCGGTTACCTTGGCTACGTATCTCCCCTCTTCCGGCAGGTAGACAGGGTCAAGAGTCAGGATTTTGCCGGTCGCGTCCATCCGCACCGGGCCGTCTATCGTGATGGGAGGGAAGTCGGGATGGTAGCCGATAACCTCGATCTGGGCGCCTGCCACCCTCTCGCTGAACGTCACCACCAGATCGGTATAAGGGGTGACTTCCCTCGCACCGTTGGCCGGAGCGGTCCTCACCACCGTGGGAGGGGTCGTGTCTCCCGTCGGGGTGGGAGTCGGAGTCACGCTCGGGGTCGGGGTCGGGGTCGAGGTGACCGTCGGGGTGGGAGTCGGGGTCGGGTTGGGATCCGGACCGGGTGACGTGCCGCCTCCGACGACGCAGGCCTGCATCTGCCACTTGTAGGTGCGACCGGCCTGGACGGTGTTCTCCGCCACCTGGAACGATGCGCGCTCACCGCCGTTGACCGTCCTAGCCCCCAGGGGGCTCGATCCGATCGGCGTGCCAGCGTTGTCGTACAGGAAGTACTTGGCGGTGACGGGGCCGCCCGAGGGGCGGTTGACCATGCCCGACAGGATCGGCCTGGTGGGGTCGGCCATACCGGTCTCGGCGTCCGTGGGAACGTACGGTGCGTCGGTGGTGATGCGGTAGTAAGGGCTCTCGCTGCAGGTCATCGGGGTGGCCCCGTTGATACAGGCCCGGACGGAGAACTTGAAGCTGTCGACGTTGCTGACGTCGTAGGTGATGGACGCGGCCTGACCAGAGGGCAGGTTGGCGTTGGTGGGCGGGGTGAGGTTGAGCATCCACTGGATCTCGGTGGGGCTCAGAGCGCGGTCGTAGGCGCGGATCTCGTCATAGGCGGCCTTGACCGAGGAGTAGGCGACGCCGCCGCGCCTACCGTCGCCGAGTTCGAAGGACCGGTCGGCCCGCCACGGAGTGACGGTGTAGTCGGCTTCCGCGGCCTGGACACCGTTGACGTACAGGCGGATCTTCTTGGCGGTGGCGTCGTAGACACCGGCCAGGTGGGTCCAGGTGCCGATCGACGCCGTCGCGGAGGACTTGATCTCCGTCACCGGACTGGTGGCGGTGTTGTTGTGGTACATCTGCATGTTCCACTTGCGAGCGGTGGAGTCGTAGCCAACGCTGAAGGCGCTGTTGACGGTTCCGTTCTGGCTGATCAGCGGGATCGTGCTGGTCCCGACATCCAGCCTGACCCAACCTGCTGCGGAGAAGCTCTTGTCCGTTCGCAGCACCGGACCTGCGGTCGAGGCATGGGAGGGAACCCCGGCGGAGCCGTTGAGAAGAAGCGCCTTCCCGTCCTTGCCGTCGATCCACGAGTAGCGTCCGTCGACGAAGGTCAGCAGGTTGCCCTTACCGCTGGAATCGGTGCCTCCGGTGCCGTCGGTGAAGCTCCACTTCCCGACCTCACCGCCGCCGGTCGTCCAGGAGGGAAGCGGCGCGGTGGACTCGACCACGGACACGTAGTAGTCGATGTTCCTGCCGTCGACGGAGGTGGACTTGTAGCTGACCTTGGCCGAGCTCTCGCGCACGATCGCGTGGTCGCCGTCCATCGAGTCGACCGACTCGGCGGTGACCGTGGGGATCTCGGGCGGCAGGATGTACTGAGTGATCAGCTTGGGCGGGGTGGCACCGGCACCGGTCATCTCCGCGGAGTGGAAAACCGCCGAGTAACCGCTGTAGCGATCGACGTTCTCGGTGGGGCCCTCAAGCCCGACGCCGTAGTTGGGCTGGCCTGCGACCCAGTCCTTGACCCAGTTGGTGATCGGCCAGGTCATCACACCGGGAGTGAGGACATTCGTGGTCGGGCACGGGGTGGCCACGAAGTCGAGACTGGAAGGTTTGTTGGACCAGGTCATCCTGCCCGGTGTCCAGCCGGTGTTGACCCGGGTGGCGTACACCCTGCCGTTGCCGCGCTGGTGACAGGCGGGTGACTCGGTGCGCCACAACTGCATGGTGGAGGAGATGATGGGCTTGTTGGCCAGGCTGGCGACGTCGAACGTCAGATACGAGCGCCAGTAGTTGACCGCGTCCACTCCGTTACAGCCGGAGTAAACGGCGCCGATCTTCAGCAGTGTGGCGCCCGGCTGGTCGTTTGTCTTACAGTCCGCACCGCTGGAGAGCAGAGTGTCGGTTTTGACGGTCAGGGTGGAGGTGGGGTCCACCACGACGGGATAGACGGTGGCGGGGTCGGCCAACCAGTCGGCGTCCGGTTTGAGGACCAGCGTCCGTTTGCCATTCTCCTCGATGACGGAGGTGGCGATCGGAGCGTTACGCGGAGCCTCGCCGGCCTTGGGATCCTGCGTGCCGACGCCGGTGCTGTCCCACATCACCGGTTTCGGCGCCTGGGCGACGACCTTCTTGTCCTTACCTTCGGTGAGTTCCAGGCCCCCTCGCTTGGACACGGCGAGGGTCAGATCCTGAGACTCCACCGGGATGCGGATCTCCAGCGCCTTCTTGGGACGCTCACGCAGTACGACGTCATGCTGAAAACCGGTGGGCAGGGCGGTGACGACCAGGTCGGCCGCAGGTCCGGCGGCGTTCAGGTAGGTGGCGACGTTGCCCTTCACCACAGGACGGGGCAGCTTTCCGTCCCAGGAGAAGCTGAGGCTCTGGTCCGTATCACGCTTCATCACCGCGAACGGAACGTCGGTCCCGCCGAGGGAGAAGGCGAGGTCGGCCTTGGCCACCTTGGGCTTGAGGACGCCGTCCTGCTCCACCAGCGTGGTGTCGATCCACGCCCACCGGCCGTTGTCATCTCTGACCTGCGCGGGACCCGAGTACGACTCCGTCTTCAGGCTGCCGTCCGGGAAGGCCCAGGTTCGCGAGGTCTCGGTAAAAGCTCCGATGGCCTCGATCGGCTTGTTCTGCTTCCTCGCCTCCGCGACCGCCGCGCGCAGCGGAGCATCGGGGTCTTTCGGGCGAGGGAACGGCGTCTGGGGCGGCGCCGAGGGGGCAGGGCCGGGGTCGGCGGCCTGTGCGGGCAGGACGCCGCCCGACACCAGAAGCGAGGCGACCAGGGCCGAGACGGTCACGATCGTGGTCGTGACCCGCCTGTTCGGTCTGCGCCGCCGAGGCGGCGCGAAGGGACGGTTCGGTAAGGGAAACCCCACCGGTGCCTCCATCGTGAAAGGGAGATTGACCGGCCGGGCAAGAAAACAGGAGGGCCCGGCCGAAGATGATCGCGATAAGCATCCCTGCCGGTGCTGTTGATCTTGTCTGGCAAAATGTCGCGATCTTGGTCGAACTCGGACTTCGCCTGCTCACAGCAGGAGTCGGGGCCTCCGGCATCCCTCGCGGAGCATCGCCAAACGTTCCGCCCCTGGGTCACGCATCCACACCCGATGGGAAAGATCCTCTTGAAGCGATGATCGACCAACGGATCAGGTCGAGCCTTGAGATCGCAGGGCACTTGGAGCGCCATCCCATGGCTCGCGATACAGGAATGCCTCTGTAGCATTTATTCAGAGCGCCGCCAGCCGTTTGGCAACAGCATCTGCCTCGGGAATTCCCATAGGGGTAAAAACAGCAAGGGCTTTCTCTAGGTGGATCTTGAATTCTTCCTTTTCGCCCAAGGCTTCCATGGCTTCAGCAATTCCCTTGTGAGCGTACCCTTGGAAGTAGACATACTTCAAATCCATGGCCAACTGCAGGGCGGCCCGAGAGCTCTTCACCGCCTCGCTCGGATTTCCACTGGCAAGAAGAGCATTGCTCAGATCGCAAAGAATTTCACATTCGAGCTCCCGGTCGCGCACTTCCCTTACCTGAGCGAGAGCCCTCTCGTGATATTCGATCGCCTTGGCGTGAAGCCCGCTCCGCCCGTGATCCCTGCCGAGATTATTGATGGCATCCGCTTCAAGGCGAGCATTTTTCATCTCTCGCCCGACCCGAAGGGCTTCCGTATGACATTTCAAAGCCTCATCGATCCGACCGAGCCGTAAATAGGCTTCCCCTTGATACAAGAGAATGTAAGCATCTTTATGCCGACCATCCTCTTTTCGTACATAGGAGCGGCACTCCTGAAGGCTTTCAACAGCCTCCTCAAACCGCCCTAGCTGCAGGTTGGCTATTGCCAGATGGTACAGCGCACCTTGCCCGTCAGGACGTTCGCCGAGCGCACGCTCGATCGCGAGAGACTGCTGACAGATTTTAATCGCCTCGCCTGGCCGCCCCGTACGGATAAGACCGTATCCGATGTCGCGCAACGCCTTTGCCTCACCTCTGCGGTCCCCTTTCGCACGTCGCAAAGAGAGAGCCCGTTGCTGTAGCTCTAGATAGTCATCGTATTTTCCAACAAAAATATATGCGTATCCCAGGGCACCCAGTACTTCAGCTTCAGCATGCAGATCATCAAGTTCTCGGGTTGCGATAAGACTAATCCGATGAGTAGCGATCCAATCGTCTATACGATCGTTCAGATAGAAAAAACGAGACAGGGTTCGAGCCATCTTCCAAGCATGGTCACGCCAGCCTTGAACAGCGCAGTAAGAAATCATCGAGACAAGCGACGGGTATTCCTCCTCCAACCAGAAGGCAGCCGCCTCAGGCCGACCGAATATCTTCTTAAAGCTGTATTCGGCTGGAACGTCTGTCAGCATACTGATCCGGCCTGGGTCGAAGAGGTTCATAGCCTCGTCAGCCATGTACAAATACCAGTCGAAGAGACGCGACAACGCGTCACGCCGGTCAACCACTCGATCGTCAAGTTCGCTACGATCACGCGCGTAGACTCGCACCAGATCGTGTATCGTCAGCCGTCCCCCGTCCCCGCGCTGGATCAGGTGAGCGGCCACGAGCCTGTCGATCGCGGCTCGCCCCTCGCCGGAGGACAGACTCGCCAGCGCCAGAACGGCGTCGACACCGATGTCAGGCCCAGGGTGAAAGCCCATCAGCCGAAAGACTTTTCGCGCGGTTTCGGGCAATGCTCGGTAGGAAAGCTCGAAAGCGGCGCTGACTCCAGTGTGTGGATCCTCTCCGATATCCAAGACGACGAGTGGGTTCTCATTTCGGAGCCTTGCCACGAAGTCGGCGATGGACAGGCTCGGCTGTCCTGCGAGATGAGCCGCCGCCAGGCGGAGTGCCAAAGGCAGGTGACCACAGAGCTCAGCCAGCTGGGACAGGGCCTCGATTTCTCCACGGGTCTGCTCGGTTCCCAGGATTTCGACGAGTAGGCCTCGTGCCTCATCGGCCGAGAGGACACCGAGAGTAATATTGCGGACATCATGGGTAACCCAGAGTCCTCGTAAGGAGTCGCGACTGGTGATGACCACTTTGCACGAAGGTGAACCGGGGAGCAGCGGACGGACCTGATCAGGACTCGCCGCGTTGTCGAGAATGATGAGAACTCGCCTGTCGGCCAGGATCGACCTATAGAGGGTCTCTCGTTCGTCCGCCTCCTGCGGAATCTCCTCCACCGCCATACCAAGCCCGCGCAGGAGACGATGCAAAGCCTGCGCCGCCTCCACAGGCTGCCCCTGCGAATAACCGCGAAGGTTCATGTACAACTGCCCGTCTGGAAACAGCCCCGCCACCCGGTGTCCCCAGTGTGTCGCGAGCGCGGTCTTCCCGATCCCCGCCGTACCAGCGATGGAGGTGATCACCGTGGCCTGGATACCGCCTTCGCCCCTGGATAACATCAGGTCCAGTTGCCGCAGATCATCCTTCCTACCGGTGAACCGGGCGATGTCGGAGGGCAACTGACGGGGAATTGGCATCGAGCGTGGAACAACAGCCACTTCAAGGTGCCGTGGCTCCGGATCGAGCGACGGGTCGGCCGAAAGAATTGCCTGATGAAGTCGGGCCAGATCCTCTCCCGGTTCTAGCCCTAACTCGCTCCGGAAGTACCGATGCACGATCCGGTATTCCTCCAACGCCTCCGCTACTCGCCCCTCACGGTAGAGGGCGAGCATTAGCTGACCACGGAACCTTTCGTGCAGCGGATTTTCGGCAACGAATCGTCTTAGCTCACCGATGAGTTCGGAGTTCCCGCCCAAGGCGAGATCGACGTCTATCCGCTCGGCGAGAGTGATGATCCGCCGTTCTTCCAACGCGGGACCTTCGGTCATCTGAAACTCGGGGTGAGTACCAGCGAGCGCTGGACCACGCCAGAGCATCAGGGCTTCACGGAACCGCTCCGCCGCCCGTACGACATCGCCCGCCGACAGGGCTGTTCGCGCCAGGTCCACTTCACTGTCGAAGACATCAAGGTCCGAGGAGTCGGCAGGAATCTGCAACGCGTATCCCGTAGGGGAACTCGCGATAACAGCGGCATCACCCAACAGGCGGCGCAGAGACCATAGATGGTTGTGAAGCAATCGTCGACCAGAAGCGGGAACAGCGCTCCCCCATAGCGCGACCAGCAGTCGATCGTGGGAGACAACGCGGTTCGCGTTCAACACCAAGACTGCCAGCAGGGTTCGCTGTTTCTGTCCAACGACTGACACGAATCGTTCGTCACGCCAGATCCCCACCGGTCCGAGTACGCGAAACTCCATGTCTCTCCAGGTTTCTTCGATACGTATCAAAACACAAGAAAATTATGGCGCACTGTTCTAGTCCATGCACATACAGTCACACCCGTTCGGGTCTGCCGCGATACACAGATATAGGGCGCCAAGCCATGCAAGATCAAGATATTTACAAGAAATGAGATGATGAAACCTCTCCCGGATACCCGCGAAGCTCTTTTCGCTGCTTCATAAAGATCGGAGAGTGTTCAGGTGAGCACCGCTGAATGCGACGCTCGATCAAGGTTCCGCTACATGGACCACTCGTCGATGTCGTGGCGAAACCGAAGGGGCGATCTGTCGCCCCGACGGCTCAGGCTGTGAGCAGCAGGGCCGCCACGGTGGCCGGGACGGCTACCACGACCAGTGCGGTCCCCGCCAGCAGGAAGGTGCGTATCGGTACCCGCACTCCCCTGCGGCGGCACCACTCGAACCAGAGCAGGGTGGCGAGGGAGGCCCACGGGGTGATCACCGCGCCGACGTTGGTGCCGATGAGCAGGGCGAACAGCGCCTCCCGGTCGCCGACGGGGATGACCTGCTCCACCGCGGTGTAGGCGGGCAGGTTGTTGATCAGGTTGGACAGCACCGCGCCGACGGCCGCCACTCCGTAGGCCCCGTCACCCGTGTGGGTTCCGATCAAGGTGCCCATCACCGAGGCCAGGCCGTGCCGGCTCAGCGTGGGCACCACCAGGAACAGGCCCACCACGAAGACGAGCAGTTGCCAGGGGAACAGGGCGAAGGTGAGCTTGGCACGGTCCCGCCAGGCGAAGGCGGCAATCATCAGGGCCGCCCCGGCCAGGGCGGCGAACTGGATCGGCAGTTCCAACAGGATCACGGCGACGAAAAGCGCACAGACCCCGGCCGCGATTGCGAACAGCGCCCGATCCGCGACCGGCTCGGGGATCGGCGGGGTGTAGCGATCGGCGCCGCGCCGGCCCCGGCGCCAGAAGAACACCCACAGGAAGATCATGGTGATCGCGATCGCGACGAGTTGGGGGATCCAGAGCCTTCCCGCGAACTCGCGGGTGGACATCTCCACCCGTCCCAGGACCAGGAGGTTCGTCAGGTTCGAGACCGGCAGCAGCAGGCTGGCGGTGTTGGACAGCCAGAGGGTCGTCATGGCCAGCGGCAGTGCGGCGATCCCGGTCCTGGCCGCGAGGGCGAGCATCACGGGCGTGAGCAGTACCGCGGTGGTGTCCAGGTTCAGGAAGATCGTGACCAGCGACGCGAAGGCCGTGCAGAGCAGGAAGAGCACGGCGTACCC
This sequence comes from Streptosporangium sp. NPDC049078, assembly GCF_040648855.1. Taxonomy (NCBI): domain Bacteria; kingdom Bacillati; phylum Actinomycetota; class Actinomycetes; order Streptosporangiales; family Streptosporangiaceae; genus Streptosporangium; species Streptosporangium sp. NPDC049078. Next base: position 306,002 of record NZ_JBEZEL010000006.1, on the reverse strand, counting down.
ACCGCCGCCCAGCATCGCCAGCCGGGTCGCGATCACGTCGAAGAGCCCGGCCTCCTTGACGAGGTCGGCGAGGACGACCACCGCGGCGAGGAAGAGCAGGATGGGGGCGATCCGCTCCATCTGGCTCTCGGCCTCCCGCAGGGGAAGCAGGCCGGTCGCGACGAACAGGAGTCCGAGGCCCAGCAGCGCGAGCCGGATCCAGTCCAGGAGGGTCAGTCGTCGCAGCACATCGGAAATGATCGCACGCCTCACCTGGGCGGATCGCTCCAGGAGGGGTGAGGGGGCTCAGTCGGTGGCGCGGGCCTTCAGGTCGGACCAGAGGCCGTCCATCCGGGCCTCCAGCTCCTCCAGGGTGCCCTCGTTCGGCACCACGATGTCGGCGATCTCCAGCCGCTCCTCGCGGGTCGCCTGGGCCGCGAGCCTCGCCCTCGCGTCCTGCTCGCTCATGCCGCGCAGCTCGACCAGCCGAGCGAGGCGCACCTCGTCGGAGGCGTCGACGACGATCACCACCTCGTACATGGGGGCGAGCTTGTTCTCCGTCAGCAGCGGCACGTCGTAGATCACGATGCTGCCGGGGGCCGTCTGCTCCTGCAGCTCGGCGACTCGCGCGCCGACGAGGGGGTGGACGATGGCGTTGAGCGAGGCGAGCTTCTCGGAGTCGGAGAAGACGATCGAGCCGAGCTTCTCCCGGTCGAGCGAGCCGTCCTCGCGCAGGATGCCCGTGCCGAAGACCCCGGTCACTCGCGCCAGCCCGGGGGTTCCCGGCTCGACCACCTCTCTGGCGATCTTGTCGGCGTCGATGATCACGGCGCCGCGGGCGCCCAGCCTCCGGGAGACCTCGCTCTTGCCCGACCCGATGCCACCGGTAAGCCCCACCATCAACATGATCCGCAGCATACGCCGTACCGGCCGTGCTGCGGCATGGTCGGCTCGGAAGCCGGAGTCGCCGCCCCTCTCGGCGCCGGAGGTCACGCCTGCCGCCCTTCAGGCGCAGAACGCTCCAACGGGATCGATTCGCGCACGAAGACGCTCCTGGGTGCCCTCAGAGCTCCCTGCGCATGTGCACCAGGGTGAGGTGGTCGGTCATCCGCTCCCTGCGCGTCTCGCGGTAGCCGTGGCGGCGGTAGAGACGCAGGTTGCCCTCCGACAGGTGGCCGGTGAACAGGTCGAAGGCGAGTGCCGTGGCGGCCTCCTCGTGCAGGGCGGCCAGCAGTTCTCCGCCGATGCCCTCGCCCTGCCGGTCGGGGGCGACCACCAGGCGGCCGACCAGGCAGGTCGTGCCGGACATCCGGCCGCGGACCGCGCCCACGATCCGCGCTCCGTCGCGGGCGACGAGCACGGTGGCCGTCTCGACCGCCTTGCGGACCTGGGCGATCGACTCCACGAGCGGCGCGATGAACGGGTCGCCGTAGAGCTGGGCCTCGCTCACGTAGGCGGCACGCTGCACGGTCAGGATCTCGCCCGCGTCCTTGGGTTCCGCCCATTCGATCACGGTCACGGCGCCACCCTAGCGACCGGGCGAGAGACCTCAGGAGGCCCCCTCGGCACCTGGGGGAAGAACGAGGTGAGCGGAAAGGTCAAGCGCCTGCCCGGCGGGAGACCACCCCGAGACGCGGAAAGGGCCCCGCCGGAGCGGGGCCCTTTCTTCGATCTTCTACCGCGTTGTCAGCGCCGTCGGCACCGGGTCAGCTCTGGCCGCCCGCGAGCTTCTCGCGCAGGGCCGCGAGAGCCTCGTCGGAGGCGAGGGCGCCCGCCGCCGGAGCGGAGGAGCCGCTGCTGCCGCTGGTGGAGGCACCGGTGGAACCCGAGGACGGGGTCTCGCCGGAGTAGGACGTGGGGGCCGCCTCGCCCGCCTCGGCCTCGGCCTTGCGGGCCTCCTCGACCTGCTTCTTGTGAGCCTCGAAGCGGGTCTGAGCCTCGGCGTACTGCCGCTCCCACTCCTCGCGCTGCTTGTCGAAGCCTTCGAGCCACTCGCCGGTCTCGGAGTCGAAACCCTCGGGGTAGATGTAGTTGCCCGAGTCGTCGTAGGTCGCCGCCATGCCGTACAGCGTGGGGTCGAACTCGACGTCGGCGCCGATCGCACCCTCGTTCGCCTGCTTGAGCGAGAGCGAGATCCGGCGGCGCTCAAGGTCGATGTCGATGATCTTCACGAAGATCTCGTCGCCGACCTGGACGACCTGCTCGGGAATCTCGACGTGGCGCTCGGCCAGCTCGGAGATGTGGACCAGGCCCTCGATGCCCTCCTCGACGCGGACGAACGCACCGAACGGCACCAGCTTGGTGACGCGGCCCGGAACGACCTGACCGATCTGGTGGGTGCGGGCGAACTGCTGCCAGGGGTCTTCCTGCGTCGCCTTGAGCGACAGGGAGACGCGCTCGCGCTCCATGTCGACGTCGAGCACCTCGACGGTGACCTCCTGGCCGACCTCGACGACCTCGGAGGGGTGGTCGATGTGCTTCCAGGAGAGCTCGGAGACGTGGACCAGACCGTCGACGCCGCCGAGGTCGACGAACGCACCGAAGTTGACGATCGAGGAGACGACGCCCTTGCGGACCTGACCCTTCTGCAGGGTGTTGAGGAACGTCTGGCGAACCTCGGACTGGGTCTGCTCAAGCCAGGCGCGGCGGGAGAGAACCACGTTGTTGCGGTTCTTGTCGAGCTCGATGATCTTCGCTTCGAGCTCGCGGCCCACGTACGGCTGGAGGTCGCGGACGCGCCGCATCTCGACCAGGGACGCCGGCAGGAAGCCGCGCAGGCCGATGTCGAGGATGAGACCACCCTTGACGACCTCGATGACCGTGCCGGTGACGATGCCGTCCTCGTCCTTGATCTTCTCGATCGTGCCCCAGGCCCGCTCGTACTGAGCGCGCTTCTTGGACAGGATCAGGCGGCCTTCCTTGTCTTCCTTCTGGAGAACAAGGGCCTCGACGTGCTCGCCAACCTCGACGACATCCGCCGGGTCGACATCGTGCTTGATCGAGAGCTCTCGCGAGGGGATGACACCCTCGGTCTTGTAGCCGATGTCGAGCAAAACTTCGTCTCGATCGACCTTGACGACGGTGCCCTCGACGATGTCGCCGTCGTTGAAGTACTTGATGGTCAGGTCGATCGCTGCGAGGAACTCTTCCTCGGAGCCGATGTCGTTGACCGCTACCTGCGGGGTGCTCGAGGTGGCCTCAGTGCTGCTCGTCATGTGTGGAGTTGCTCCGAACGCGGACAGATGTCGATGTGGCGAACGCGCGGCAGGCTTCTTACCGTCAGCCGAAGAAAAAAGTATCGGCGTGATCGAGCGCGAGCCCACTCCGTCCGAGACACGCGCGAGCCCACAACGCAGCGATCAGCATATGAGACCAGACGGGTATGGTCAATCCAACGACTCTACGCGCCCACGTGCCAGAAGGATAACGATCTCGCTCAATAAGCGTTGATCTTCTTCCTCTGGTCCGCCCTGATACTACCCCGAAGCCTGTCCGGGATGGAGATGCGTTCGGGGTCGCCGTCGGCCGTGTAACGCTCGCCGGGATGCTTGTCCAACCACCCGAGCCAGTAGTCCGAACACCACTTGCGGCACTCCCCCTTTTTGCCGTTGCTCTGGATCCGCTGGATCGCGCGCCAGTCGTGGCCCTTGACGAACGGCGAGACCGACGGTTCGGCGCCGGCCAGGAAGACGCCCTTGAACCGATAGGAAACGTCACGCCATTTTCCCGACTGCACGGTAGATCTTTTGCGGGGCATCGCGCCGAACGGCAGCGCCATCGTCTCCGAGGGGGGCACACCGAGCCTCTTCAGCAGCCGCTCGACCCTGGCGAGCTGCTCGGCGATCTTCTTCTTGGGCAGGCTCGGCAGGTGGGGGTGGCTCCAGGTGTGGTTGGCCACCTCGAAGCCCCGCGAGACCAGCCACTGCACGGCCCGCTCCTGGTCCTTCTCCTCGCGCAGGCCGAACGGGTGCTGGTTGACCCAGAAGGTGGCGACGGGCCGGAAGCCGGGATACTTCACGGCGACCTGGTAGATGATGCCGACCGCGGTGTCCTTGGCCGGGGTGCCGTCCGCCTCGAGGGCGAAGTGGCTGGGATGGCCGTCGTCGAAGGTGAGCACGACCGGATACTTACCCGCCGGGATGTCCATCCTGCCGGTGGCGAACTCCCGGGCGGTGACCGGCACATAGCCGTCCCTGGCGAGCCTCTCCAGTTCCTTGCGTACCTGGGCGGGGGTGCGGTCGATCGACGCCAGCCGCTTGCGGGTGATCCGGTGGTACATCAGGATCGGGACCGCTCCGGCCTCGTTCGCCTTCACCTGCCGCGCGAACTCCGCCGAGGCGGTGATCGGCGGCGGCAGCTCGGCCGAGGGCAGGTCGGGTGTCGGCGAGGGGGACGCGGAGGAGGTCGGGGACGGGCCACTCACCGCCACTCCCTGCCGGGGAGCGCCGGGCGGCGCCGAGGCGGACGGGAGGACCAGGAGCCCTATCAGCGCCACCGCGACGACCAGTACGTTGGCCATCATGATGATCTTCGTCAGGGGGGTCGTACTCCGCACTGAACTCCCGTGCCCGTCGAGCTTTTCGGCTTGGATCACCACCTTAGAACAGGCTTCGGACAGGCCTGGCCGATCGATGGGCCCGACGGGGCGGAAACGGTCTCTCCCCACCCGGGAGGTGATCGCCAGGACACGGCGTCCTCCCAGGTGGGGCCGGTGAGGCTCTCGACGGTCGGCGTCCTCACAAGTTCGTGAGAGAGCCTGTGGGACGGTGGCCGCCGAACGAGCCGGGGCCGTCGGCACCCGGAGTCCCCGCAGGGGCGGCCGAGAGCCGATCCGGACGGCGCCCACCGGATGGGGGTCCCGGGACCGTCGGCGTCCGGAGTCCTCCCAGGTGCGACCGAGAGCGGTCGGCGGGCACGCGGCGGGCACGCGGCGGGCACCGACGGTCTCCGGGCGACTCCGGAGGCCGTCGGTGCCCGCCGGCCTCCGGAGCCGCCCAGGGCCCCGTCAGTGGCCCGTCAGTGGCCGGCGTCCTCCCAGGTGCGGCCGACGCCCACCGAGACGGCGAGCGGGACGCGCAGGGAGTATGCGGCGTTCATCCGGTCGGTGACCAGCTCCCGCAGGGTCTCCAGCTCGCCGGGGGCCACCTCGAACACGAGTTCGTCGTGGACCTGCAGCAGCATCCGGGAGCCGAGGGCCGCCTCCTTCAGCGCGCTCTGCACGTTGAGCATCGCGACCTTGATGATGTCGGCGGCCGACCCCTGGATGGGCGCGTTGAGCGCCATCCGCTCGGCGATCTCGCGGCGCTGGCGGTTGTCGCTGTTGAGGTCGGGCAGGTAGCGGCGGCGGCCGAGGATGGTCTCGGTGTAGCCGTCGTTCCTGGCCTGCGCGACGATCGCGTTGAGGAAGTCGCGGACGCCGCCGAACTCCTCGAAGTATTCCTCCTTGAGCGCCCGCGCCTCGGAGACCGGGATGTTGAGCTGCTCGGAGAGCCCGAAGTCGGACAGGCCGTAGGCGAGGCCGTAGTTCATCGCCTTGATCTTGGCCCGCATCTCCCCGGTGACCTTCTCCGGCTCGACGTCGAAGACCCTCGCCGCGGTGGCCATGTGGAAGTCGTGCCCGGACTCGAAGGAGGCGATGAGCGCCTCGTCACCGGACAGGTGGGCCATGACGCGCAGCTCGATCTGGCTGTAGTCGGCGGTGAGCAGGGTCTCGAAGCCCTTGCCGACCACGAAGCCCTGCCGGATGCGGCGGCCCTCCGCGGTGCGGATCGGGATGTTCTGCAGGTTGGGCTTCTCCGAGCTGAGCCGGCCGGTGACGGCGACGATCTGGTTGAACGTGGTGTGGATGCGGCCGTCGTCGGCGATCTCCTTGATCAGGCCCTCGACCGTGACCTTCAGCTTGGCCTGGTCGCGGTGGCGCAGCATGATCGTCGGCAGCTCGTGCTCGGTCTGGGCGGCGAGCCAGGCCAGCGCGGAGGCGTCGGTGGTGTAACCCGTCTTGGTCTTCTTCGTCTTGGGCAGGTTGAGCTTGACGAACAGGATCTCCTGGAGCTGCTTGGGCGAGCCCAGGTTGAACTGCTCGCCGCCCACGGACGCGTGCGCCGCCTCGATCGCCTGCTTGACCGCGGCGCCGAACTCGGCCTCCAGCCCGCTGAGATACTCCCTGTCGGCGGCGATGCCGGCCCGCTCCAGCTCGGCCAGCACGGTGACGAGCGGCAGCTCCACGTCGCGCATGAGGTGGGTGCCGCCCAACGGCTCCAGGAACGTCTCCAGCGCGTCGGCGAGCTCGCCGACCGCGAGCGCCCGCAGGGCGAGGTCGTGGGCGCCGTCGTCGTCCTGGTCGTCGAAGAGACTCGCCTGGCCGCCGTTGTCGGTCTCACCGCGCAGCTCGCGGCGCAGGTAGACCCGCACGAGGTCTTCCAGCGGGAACGAGCGCTGCCCCGGCATCGCCAGGTAGGCCGCGAGCGCGGTGTCGCAGGTGAGGCCGCGCAGCTCCATGCCCTGCGCCCACAGCGCGAGCATCGGGCCCTTGGCGTCGTGCACGGCCTTGGGCTTCGACGGGTCGGCGAGCCACTCGCGCAGGGCCGCCTCGTCGGCCTCGGTCAGTGTGGTCGGGTCGATGAACGCGGCGCCGGGACCGCCCGGGGCCGCCTTCCCCTCCCCCGCGCCGGCTCCCGCTCCGGCCGCCGCGACGGCGATGCTGTCGACGCGGCCGGTGCCGCTGCCGTACGTGCCCTTGAAGGCGAGGCCGGCGCGGCCCTCGGGCAGCGCGCGCAGCCACGGGGCCACCTCGTCGGGGCCCAGGGTGACGACCTCGACCTCGAAGCCCTCCTCGGCCTCGGTCTCGGGCGAGCCGATCGTCTTGAACACCCGGTCGCGGATCTCGCCGCGGAACTCCAGCGTGTCGAGGATCTTGTTGATCTCGTCGCGGTCGGCCGTGCCGATCTCCAGGCTGGTGACCTCGCGCTCCAGCGGCACGTCGCGGATCAGCTGGGTGAGGCGCCGGTTCATCAGCACCTGGTCGAGGTGGTCGCGGAGCTTGTCGCCGACCTTGCCCTTGACCTCGTCGACGCGGTTGACCAGCTCCTCCAGCGAGCCGAACTCGCGGATCCACTTGGCCGCGGTCTTCTCGCCCACGCCGGGGATGTTCTTCAGGTTGTCGCTGGAGTCGCCGCGGATGGCCGCGAAGTCCGGATATTGGGCCGGGGTGAGCTCGTACTTCTCCAGCACCGCCTCGGGGGTGAAGCGGGTCATGTTGCTGATGCCGACGCGGGTCATCAGCACGGTGATCCGCTCGTCGACGAGCTGCAGCGCGTCGCGGTCGCCGGTGACGACGAGCACGTTCATGCCCTGCTCGGCTGCGCGGGTGGCGAGGGTGGCGATCAGGTCGTCGGCCTCGTATCCGGCGAGCGACAGGTGCGGCACGCCCATCGCGTCGAGCACCTCGTGGATCAGGCTCATCTGGCTGCGGAAACTGTCGGGGCTCGCGCTCCGGTTCGCCTTGTAGTCGGCGTATTCCTCGTGGCGGAACGTCGGCTCGGAGCGATCGAAGCAGACCGCCACGTGGGTCGGCCGCTCGTCGCGGAGCACGTTGACCAGCATCGAGGTGAAACCGTAGACCGCGTTGGTCGTCTGGCCCGTGGTGGTGGAGAAATTCTCCTCCGGCAGGGCATAGAACGCCCGATAGGCCAGTGAATGCCCATCCAGCAGCAGGAGACACGGTCGAGTGGGGGTCGCTTCGCTCTTCGGCACAAAGAAAGCCTAGTCTCCTGGTGCGACAGAAAACCTGGCCTCGCACGACAGGAGACTTCCCTTTGACCGTGACAGACCCCGAGGAAGCCGCTCGGCGGATCGAGGAGGCGCTCGGCGCCTCGTACAAGAACACGCTGGTGGAGCTGATGGGCATCGTCATCACCGAGGCCGATGCCGAGCGGGTGGTGGGCACGATGCCGGTCAAGGGCAACATCCAGCCCTTCGGTCTGCTGCACGGCGGTGCCTCGTGCGTGCTGGCGGAGACCCTGGGGTCGACGGGAGCGACCCTCCACGCGGGTCCCGGGCGGGTCGCGATGGGTATCGAGATCAACGCCACCCACCACCGCGCGGCCACGTCAGGGCTGGTCACCGGGATCGCCACCCGGATCCACGGCGGCCGTACGCTCGCCACCTACGACGTCGAGATCCTCGACGAGCAGGGCCGCAGGGTGTGCACCTCACGCCTCACGTGCATGCTCCGCGACGCCTGAGGCGTCCGAATCGGACCCGATCACGTCCGCCGATCACCTGATCACATCTCGTCCTCGATCATATTCCGACCGCCTTTTTGCCTTCCTCGCGCAACCGGTCCGCTACGGTGGGTGACGGTGATGCCCGTGGGGAGGCCGAGTAGAAAACGTACGGGGTCGGGGAAGCTCCGTATGGCGCCAAAGGTCTCCCCCGGGCTCGCCGGGTCCACACGCCCTGGGGTTCGCGGGCCTGCCGTGCGGCCCGCGCCGGGCGGGCGCGGGCCGTACGGGGGCGGTCCTGGCCGCCGACGCGCGTCAGATGTCGGTGTGCGTCGGGTCGAGCACGCGGCGCAGGAAGGTCTTCGTACGCTCGTGCTGGGGGGCGCCGATCACCTGCTCGGGGCTGCCGTCCTCCACGATCACGCCGCCGTCCATGAACACGACCCGGTCGGCCACGTCGCGGGCGAACGCCATCTCGTGGGTGACCACGAGCATGGTCATCCCCTCCTCGGCGAGTTTGCGCATGACCGTGAGCACGTCTCCGACGAGCTCGGGGTCGAGCGCCGAGGTCGGCTCGTCGAAGAGCATCAGCGCCGGGCTCATCGCGAGTGCCCTCGCGATGGCCACGCGCTGCTGCTGCCCGCCGGAGAGCTGGGCGGGGAAGGCGTCGCACTTCTCGCCGATGCCGACCTTCTCCAGGTTCTCCCTCGCGATCCGCTCGGCCTCCGCCTTGCCCCGCTTCAGCACCCGGCGCTGCGAGATCATCACGTTCTGCAGGACGGTCATGTGCGGGAACAGGTTGAACTGCTGGAAGACCATGCCGACGCCCCGGCGGGCGGCGTCGATGTCGACGTCGCGGTCGGTCAGCTCCACGCCGTGGACGACGACCTTGCCCGACGTGGGTTGTTCCAGGAGGTTCACGCAGCGCAGCAGCGTGGACTTGCCAGAGCCCGAGGGGCCGATCACGCAGACCACCTGGCCGGGTTCGACGGCGAAGTCGATGCCCCGCAGGACTTCGTTCTTGCCGAAGTACTTGTGCAGGTCACGGATCTCGACCGCGTGGTTCGCCGGGGCCTCCGAGGTTTCCGGATTCGCTGAGCTCACTGTCACCGTCCCCTCGCCTGTCGCCTCTCCAGCCGGGACGCGAGGTAGCCCAGCGGGATGGTGACCAGTAGATACGTCACGCCTACGACCAGGATGGGCGTGGCGTTGGCATAGGTCGAGGCCGTGTCGTTGCCGAACTTGGTGAGCTCGACGTAGTCGCCGGAGACGCCGAGGAACAACACCAGCGAGGAGTCCTTGAGCAGGGACACGAACTGGTTGGTCGTCGGCGGGATGACGATGCGAACGGCCTGCGGGATGACGATGGAGACCATGGCCCGCGTGTACGACATGCCCAGCGAGCGCGCCGCCTCCATCTGCCCCTTGGGCACCGCCTGGAGCCCGGCGCGGAGCGTCTCGGCCATGTAGGCCGAGCCGACGATCGTCAGGCCCAGGATGCCCTGGCCGTACGTGCCGCCGGGGATCTCCAGGCCGGTGATGGCGAGCGGCAGGAACAGGATGAGCAGGAAGATCAGCAGCGCGGGCAGGCCGCGGAAGATCTCGATGTAGGCGACCGCGATCCACCGGTAGGGACGCACCGACGACAGCCTCATCAGCGCGAGCACCAGGCCGAGCAGGAAGGCGAAGACGAAACCGCCGACCGAGTAGATGATCGTGTTCTTCAGCGCGACCGTGAACAGGTCGGGAAGCGTCTTCTCGGCGACGTCGAGCTTGGTGAAGTTCTCACCGAGCTTGCCCCACTCGATGCGCAGGGCGAGGAAGACCGCCACGGCCGCCAGTACGACGTACTGGACGGCCCTGCTGATCTGCTGCCTCTTGCGGGGGCTGAGCCCGCTCCTGCCGGGGGCGCCCCCGGCAGGAGCGGGCTCTGTCGTCTTTGGCTGGTCGGTCATCGATTAACCGAGCTCGCCGGGCTTCTTACCGAACCACTTGACGAAGATCTGCTCGTAGGTGCCGTCGGCCTTGGCCTCGGTGATCGAGTCGTTGATCGCCTTGAGCAGGATCGGGTCGGCGTTCTTCTTCAGGCCGACGCCGTACTGCTCGCCGGTGTCGAGGCTGGCGACCAGCTCGAACTTGTCGGCGATCTCGGGCTTCTTCAGCCAGGTCAGGACGACCGGGAGGTCCTGGACGATCACGTCGACCTGGCCGGACTGCAGGCCGAGCAGCTCCTTGGGAGAGTCGGCGAACTCCTTGGGGTCGAAGCCCTTCTCCTTGACGTAGTCGAGGCCCGTGGTCGAGGCCTGGGCGCCGAGCTTGAGGTTCTTCGCCTTCACGTCGTCGAGGGTGGTGACGCCGGTCCCCTTCTTGGCCAGCAGAGCCTGCGTGGCGTCGAAGTAGGGCACGGAGAAGTCGATGTTGGCCTTGCGCTCCTCGGTGATCGTCATACCGGCGGCGGCGACGTCACACTTGTTGGTGGCCATCGCCGCACCGCTCTTGATGACGGCGAAGTCGATGTCGACGATCTCCTGCGTCAGGCCGAGCTTCTTGGCGGCGAGGTCGACGATGTCGACGTCGAAGCCGACGACCTTGTCGCCCTCCTTGAACTGGAAGGGCTCGTACGGAAGGTTGGTGCAGGTGGTCAGCTTGCCGGGGGTGACGAGCTTGGGGCCCTCCGCGGCCGCGGGAGCACTTGCCGAGGCACCATCGCTTGGGCTGGCGGTGGTGGACGTGCCACCGCCGCAGGCCGAAAGGCCGAGCGCACCGGCGACGACCATGGCACCCACCGCCATCGCACGACGGGAAACAAAACTCAGGCCCACGAAGGCCTCCTTACGGTCAATGTCGCTTCTTGTATGGATACCTCAGTGCAGGTCATGCTTCATCACCTGCATAATCATGCAGATCACCACTACGACACAATTCGGACAACAACCGCGGTCAAGGGTTTCTGGTCGATACCCTGCCCCCGCGCGGATCCGGGCGCCGGTACTTGCCCGATCGTCAACCGTGATCCGGGGAGCCGTTGAACCAGAGGATCTACCTCGACTACCTTGCCGGATGTGCGTGATCCCCTGAAACCGATCGCCGGTGCCGCCCTCGCCGCCCTCCTCCTGTCCAGCCTGTCCGGCTGCTCGGGAGCGCCCCAGGCGAACCCCGCCTCCCCCCAGGCCACGCCCACCCCGACCTACGAGCTCCCGCCGCGCCCGGTGCGGCCGGGTGAGAGTGCCGTCAAGGCCGCGCCGGTCACCGACGGTGACACCCGGTTCCAGGTGATCGGCCTGCAGAAGGGCCTGAGCGGCTTCTTCGGCAGCCACGCCGAGTGGCAGGCGAAGGGGCAGTACGTGGTCGTGCGGATCCTCGTGGAGAACCCCGGCCGCACCAACTCCCGCTTCGACGCCAAGCGGCAGAAGCTCGTCGCCGCCGACGGCGCCACCTACACGGTCGACAAGTTCGCGCAGGCCATCAAGCGGCAGCCCGACGAGCTCCCGCTCGGCGCCCAGGTCAGGATCGAGCTGGACCTCTGGTACGACATCCCCAAGGAGGCGAAGGTCTCCGCGATCCGGCTGTTCGGCGACCCGCCTCTCGGCGTGGGCGGCAGCACCGACGGTGTGCAGGTGCCGCTGCCCTGAGCCGGCCCCCACCCCCACCCCGGCGCCGCGCGGAGCGGCCCAGGGGCCTGTGTGACCCAGGGGCCCGTGTGAAGGGGCCTTCAAGCCCGAGACGCCCTGACGTTCTCCCCGCGGCTCCCCGACGGGCTTCCCGCGGGGAGCCTTGGACTTCCCGCGGGCTTCCCGCAGGCAGGGGAGGCTCCCCGGCTGCTCCTCGCCGTGCTCACACGAACGGGCCCGCCGCGCGGAGTGCGCGACGGGCCCGTCAGGTGCCCTCAGGCCCGGGTGGGCCGTGGAATCACGGCCTCAGGTCAGCTCTTCCTTGCTCTCCTTGGGAGCGGGGCTCTCCTTCGGAGCGGGAGCCGGAGCCGAGGCCGCCGGAGCGGCCTGTGCCTGTGCCTCCGCCTCCAGGTCGATCTCCGCGCCGCCGCCCAGGTAGGCGGCCTGCACGGCGGGGTCGTTGAGCAGCTCGTCCGCGGGCGCGCTCTTGACCACTTTCCCGGTCTCCAGGACGTAGGCGCGGTGGGCCAGCTTCAGCGCCTGCTGGGCGTTCTGCTCCACCAGCAGCACCGTGGTGCCCCGGCGGTTGATCTCCTCGATGATCTCGAAGATCTGCTGCACCAGCAGCGGCGCCAGGCCCATCGACGGCTCGTCGAGCAGCAGCACCTTGGGCTTGGCCATCAGCGCGCGCCCGATGGCGAGCATCTGCTGCTCGCCGCCGGACATCGTGCCGCCCATCTGGTTTCTGCGCTCGGCCAGGCGGGGGAACAGCTCGTAGACCTCGGCCAGGTCGGCGCTGAAGTCTCCGGAGCGGGTGTAGGCGCCCATGAGCAGGTTGTCGTGCACCGTCATGCCGGGGAACACTCCCCGGCCCTCGGGCGACTGCCCCAGACCCGCGATGACCCGCTGGTGGCCGGGCATCTTGCTGATGTCCTTGCCGTCGAAGACGATGCTCCCCGACGTCAGGCCGCGCAGGCCCGAGATCGTCTTCAGGGTCGTGGTCTTGCCCGCCCCGTTCGCCCCGATGAGCGTGACGATCTCGCCCTCGTTCACCTCGACCGAGATGCCCTTGAGCGCCTCGATCTTGCCGTAGTGGACACGGATGTCCTTGACCTCAAGAAGCATCGGCGGGAGCTCCCAAATACGCCTCGACGACCCGGGGGTCGGTCCGCACCTCGTCCGGCAGGCCATCGGCGATCTTCTGGCCGAAGTCCAGCACCGCGATGCGGTCGCTGATGCCCATGATGAGGCTCATGTCGTGCTCGATGATCAGAATCGTCCGGCCCGCGTCGCGGATGTCCCGGATCAGCTGCTGCAGCGCCACCTTCTCCGCCGGGTTCATACCGGCGGCGGGCTCGTCGAGCAGCAGCAGCTTCGGGTTGGTCGCGAGCGCGCGGGCGATCTCCAGGCGGCGCTGGTCACCGTAGGGCAGGTTCTTGGCGTGCTCGTTGGCTCGGTGCGAGATGCCGACGAAGTCGAGCAGCTCCATCGCGAGCCTGCGCCCGTCCTTCTCGGCCCTGCGGTGCCAGGGAAGCCCCAGCGCCACGCTGACCATGCCCGACTTGTGGTGCGCGTCCGCGCCCACCATCACGTTCTCGATCGCCGTCATGTTGTGGAACAGCCGGATGTTCTGGAACGTGCGGGCGATGCCCCGCTTGGTGATCTTGAACCGCTTGATGCCGCTGATCTTCTCGTCCAGGAAGCGGACCTCGCCCTCGGTCGGCTGGTAGACGCCGGTCACCACGTTGAAGACCGTGGTCTTTCCCGCGCCGTTCGGGCCGATGAGAGCGAAGATCTCTCCCTCGTTGACGGTGAGGTTCACCTCGCGCAGTGCCGTGACACCGCCGAACCGCATGACGAGGCCCCTCAACTCCAGCATGGAGCGGCCGGCGCGTTCCGCCTGGACCGCCTCGGGGTTCTTACCTTCCGGATTCACCTCGGCCGGATTCACCTCGGTGCTCACTTGGAAGCCACCTCCTCACCGTGCGACTCGGGCCCGGGAACCTCGGCTCCGAGCGTACCCATCCCGCCTGACCCCTCTTTCAGCTCCGCCTTGCGTTGGCGCGATGGCAGCAGACCCTCCGGACGGAAGATCATCAGCGCCACGAGCACCGCACCGAAGATCAGCATGCGGTATTCCTGCAGGCCGCGGAACCGCTCGGGCAGCCACGCCACCACGAAGGCTCCCAGCATGACACCCGGCAGGTTGCCCGCGCCGCCCATGACCACCGCGGCCAGGATCGTCGCCGACAGCAGGAACTGGAAGTCGTTCGGGTTGATCGAGATGGCCTTCGCCGCCCACAGCACGCCCATCAGGCCACCGATGGAGGCGCCGATGGCGAAGGCGAGCATCTTGAAGCGGAACGTCGGCACGCCCATGACCTCGGCCGCGTCCTCGTCCTCGCGGATCGCCGCCCAGGCACGACCGACCCGGCTCTTCTCCCAGCGCTTCACCAGGATGATCACAACGACGGCGAGCGCGACCAGCAGGTAGTAATAGGGCCGCGGATCCAGCACACCGTACTTGAATGGATCGACCCCGAACACCTCGGAGAAGTTGAAGCCCAGGAAGTGGAAGTCCTCGACGCTCGGCGGGTGCGGGATGCCGCGGATGCCGTTCGGGCCGCCGATCTCGTCGGTGTTGCGGGCGGTGATGCGAATGATCTCACCGAAGCCCAGCGTGACGATCGCCAGATAGTCACCGCGCAACCGCAGCGTCGGAGCGCCCAGGGTGAGGCCCGACAGGGCGCAGATCCCGATGCCGACCAGCATGATGAGCCAGAAGTTCCAGCCCAGTCTGGTGCCGAGCAGCGCCATCGCGTAGCCGCCGACCGCGTAGAACGCGACGAAGCCCAGGTCGAGCAGGCCCGCCTGGCCGACCACCACGTTCAGGCCGATGGCCAGGACCACGTACGTCCCGATCGGGAAGAACAGGATGCTCGCCCAGTCGGTGTAGGGCGACATGAAGGGGGCGAGGCTCTCCGAGGGCAGCAGCAGCGCCGCGACGATCAGGAGCACATAGAGGATCCAGCGCTGCCAGCCAGGTGTGGTCTGCCAGCGATCGTGCATGACGTCACCGAAGCGGCCGAGACCCGTACGGAAACTTGCCAGGGGATTCTTCTGGTTCATGCGCGCGCCTGCTGGAGTGATTCACCGAGGATGCCGGTGGGGCGGAACATCAGGACCAAGATGAGGATGGTGAAGGAGATCACGTGTTTCCAGTCGGAGCCGAAGAAGATGGCTCCGTAGTTCTCCACCAGCCCGAGCGTGATTCCGCCGACCAGAGCGCCTCGCAGGTTACCGATACCGCCCAGGACCGCCGCGGTGAACGCCTTGATACCGAAGAGGAATCCGACGTAGTAATGCGTGTTCTCATATGAGATCAGGTAGAGCGCTCCCGCCACGCCGGCCATGCTGCCACCGACGAGGAAGGTCATCCGCACGACCCTGTTGATGTCGACACCCATCAGGACGGCCGCCTCGGGGTTCTGCGCGGTGGCGCGGATACCCCGGCCGATCTTCGTCCGGTTCACCAGGGCGTCCAGCGCGATCATCATGCCGATGGCGGCGACGATGACGAAGACCTGGTCGACCCGGACCGTGTGGCCGAAGATCGAGAAAAGCTCGGTCCGCTCCATGATGCGGGGCAGGGCCATCTGGATCCTGCCCTGCTCGGGACGGTTGAAGACGTTCGGGATCACCAGGAGCGCGAACAGCTCCTGCAGGAAGATCGAGGC
Organism: Streptosporangium sp. NPDC049078; assembly: GCF_040648855.1. Taxonomy (NCBI): domain Bacteria; kingdom Bacillati; phylum Actinomycetota; class Actinomycetes; order Streptosporangiales; family Streptosporangiaceae; genus Streptosporangium; species Streptosporangium sp. NPDC049078. The sequence goes on along the minus strand of NZ_JBEZEL010000006.1, from coordinate 290,453 downwards.
GCCGATCGCCGAGATCAGCGCCGCCAGCCGGGAGGCGCCGCGCTTGCGCAGCGGCCGGTAGGCGATGCGCTCCAGCCCCACCGCGACGGTCGCCGAGGCGATCATGCCGGCCAGGATCATCGCGACGACGAGACCGACCAGCGCGATGCCCGTGAGGGGGGAGTTGATGCCGAACACGAACGGTACGAGCATCGCACCGAAGGTCCCGATCATGAAGACTTCGGAATGCGCAAAGTTGATCAGCCGCAGCACGCCGTACACCATCGTGTAGCCGAGCGCGATCAGGGCATAGATCGATCCGAAGGACAGGCCGTCGATCGTCGCCGGCCAGAACAGATTGATGAAGTCATTGAGCACTAGGGTTTACCACTTCTAGCGGGGGTCGCCTGCACGTCCGGGTAGCACACCGCCTCCAGCGGAATCTCGTGGATTCGGCGGAATCCCGTGGACTCTGCGGAATCTCGTGGATTCAGCGGAATCCCGCGGATTCTCTGGAGGCGCGAGAGGAGCGGGAACGCATTCGCGGCGTTCCCGCTCCCCGCGCGTCGGCTACCTAAATCTCCTTCAGCGCTCGACTAGCCCAGCTTGGCCTCGTTGGCCTTGCCCAGCAGGCCGATGGCACCGTCCTTGACCTGGTAGATGTAGATGTCCTTCGCCGAGACCTCACCGTTGGCCTCGAACTTGACCTGCTTCGAGACACCCGCGAAGTCCACCGTGGCGATGAACTCGTTGATCTTGTCAGGAGTGACGTTGCCCGCCTTGATCGCCTCGACGAAGACCGTCGCGGCGTCGTAGCCCTCGGCCGCGTAGATGGCCGGGTCGGCGCTGTAGGCGGCCTTGTAGGCGTCGGCGAAGCCCTTCACCTTCTCGTCGGTGACGTCCGGGGTGGCGATGTAGCAGGGGCAGCCAACGAGGGCACCCTCGGCGTTGTCGGCACCGGCGCCGTCGATCAGGCCCTTGTCCAGCGAACCGTCACCGGAGAGGAACTTCGCGGTCACGCCCTTGTCGCGGAGCTGCTTGAGCAGGTTGCCGCCCGCGGCGTAGTAACCGCCGAAGAAGATCGCTTCGGGCTTGGACGCCGCGACCTTGTTCACCACGGAGGAGAAGTCGCTCTCGGCCGGGTCGAGCGAGTCGGTCTCGGGCTTCACGCCCTTGGCCTCGAGCTCGGCCTTGACGGCGTCGGCGAGCGGCTTGCCGTACTCGGACTTGTCGTCGATCACGAAGACCTTCTTCGCGGCGACGCCTTCCGCGATGAAGGCGCCGATGCCGGGGCCCTGGACGCTGTCGCTCGGCAGCACGCGGTGCCAGAACTTCCAGCCGTTCGTCGACAGCGCGGCGTTGGTGGCGGAGGCCGAGACGCTCGGCAGCTGCGCCTCCTCCAGCACCGGAGCCACCTGGGCGGACTCACCGGAGAACGCGGGGCCGATCATCGCGACGATCTTGTCGGTCTTGATGGCCTGCTGAGCCAGGGCGACGGCCTTCGACGGGTCCGCCTGGCTGTCATATTCGACCAGCTCGATCTTCACAGCCGGGTTGGTCTTGTTGTACTCGTCAATGGCGAGCTTCGCACCGTTCCTGGGGGGAATGACGATGCCGGCGTTGGCGCCGGTCAGGTCTCCCATGAAGCCAATCTTGACGGTACCGGGGGCGGCAGCGCTGGAGCCGCCCTCAGCCGGCGTGGCCTCCGTACCACCGCTGCCACAGGCAGCGAGACCGAGGGTGAGCGCCACACCGGCGGCAAGCACTCCACCGAGGCGTGCAGTCTTAAGCCGCAAGGTTGCCTTCCTTTCGCCCGGTCCCTCGTCAGGACCGAGTTCACAGATACCCTTCCCTGGCGGGTGGCCAGGGGTTGTGTCGGTTAGTACAACTAGCGGATGTCACGGGTCGATACAGGACGGCCCACCGTTACCGCTTCGTTATTACACCGATCCTTTTCGGCTATCAGACACAAAAGCCGTGGTCACTGGCGACCTCACGGCTTCCGCGGGGGGTCGCGCCGACCGCCCGGGGGCCCTCTGACGCCCCTGAGACGCGCCCTGCGGCCACCCGACGGCCCTCTACCCCAAAAAGGGTCAAAACGCCCGATCAGGCCTCAGGGGCCCGCGTCTCGGGCTCCGCCCCGTCGGTCACCACGATCTGCGCCACCTGTCGCATGCTCAGCCTGCGATCCATCGACGCCTTCTGGATCCACCGGAACGCCTGCGGCTCACTCCACCCGTGGCGCTCCATCAGCAGCCCCTTGGCCCGCTCGACCAGCTTGCGCGTCTCCAGCCGCTCCGAGAGCGTCCCGACCTCCCGCTCCAGCGCGGCGATCTCCTGATGCCTGCTCACCGCCATCTCGATCGCCGGAACCAGGTCCGACTTGGTGAACGGCTTCACGAGGTACGCCATCGCCCCGGCGTCCCTCGCCCGCTCGACCAGGTCCCGCTGGGAGAAGGCGGTGAGGATGAGACACGGCGCGATCCGCTGCGACACGATCTGCTCGGCCGCCGAGATCCCGTCCAGGACGGGCATCTTCACATCCAGGATCACCAGATCCGGCCGCTGCTCCATCGCCAGCTTGACCGCGGACTCCCCGTCTCCGGCCTCCGCGACGACCGCATACCCCTCCTCCTCCAGCATCTCCTTGAGGTCGAGGCGGATCAACGCCTCGTCTTCCGCGATCACCACTCGCCGCTGCGTACTCACGAGCAAGAGAGTACCGACGTCCGCTAGATTGAGACCACGCCGGTGCCCGAGAGTGATCTACTTCTAGGTAAGCTCTTCACTGGTACGTAAGATCCGGACAAAAACGGAAAAATGCCCCGATAGACCAATCGGCAGAGTCGATGGACTCAAAATCCATTCAGTGTGGGTTCGAATCCCACTCGGGGCACCATGTTCGACTCGGCCGTCCGAGGTCGGCCGATGCGGACCTCTCCCGCGCGGCGTCGAGACGCCGGAAGACCACCTGGGGCGATGACCCCGCCCGTCTCCCGTGAAAACCCCGGAGCCCTCCTTCGGGCGAGTGGGCGAGCCGGCGCTCCCGCCCGCCCTCGTGAAAACCGTCGGCCCCGCCCTCCGTCCACCTTCGCGGACCGGCACCGCGAGGCCCGAGGCGTCCTGGAGGGACCGGCGGGAGACGGCGTACCGCCGACTTCGGCTTCCCAGGCACGAATGCGGGCTCCGCGGGCGGAGTAGGTTGCTCGCAAGTCGTGTCAGACGGCGTAACGGGAGGTGGCGGCATGGAAGCTGCGGGGAACGGCCGGGCCGGGCGGGGTGAACTCGATGTCGGGTTCGGTGCCGGGCGGGTGCGTCTTCCGGAGCGGGTGAGGCTCAGCGGGCACGGGGTGGTGCTGCGGGAGTGGGAGGACGGCGACCTGGCGGCGATGGTGAAGCTGTTCGACGACCCGCAGGTGGCGTACTGGACGCCGCTCGTCTCTCCGTTCGACTTCGAGGCGGCGCGCGCCTATCTGGAGCGTGCCAGGCGGCGGCGGGCGTCCGGGGAGCGGATACAACTGGCGATCACCGTGGACGGAGGCGAGCCGGCCGGTGAGGTGCTGCTGATGATGAGCGGGCTCGGTCTGGACGTCGCGGAGATCGGTTACAGCCTGGGAGCCGCCTACCGAGGGCGAGGGCTCGCCTCGGAGGCGGTACGGATGATGACGGAGTTCGCCAGGAAGACGGTGCGTGTCTCACGGCTGCTGCTGGAGATCGAGGACGCCAACGCGGCGAGCGTGGCGGTGGCCCGTGCTGCGGGGTATCGCCTCACCGACGCGCCACCGGTCCCCACGGAGGAAAAGGGACGATCAATCATGTTGCGGACATGGGAGTACGAGGAGCCCCAGACTTGCGGATGAGTCGTGTGTGTTGTTGATCTCGACTCGGTCAGACAGATATGTATGAATGTCATTAATCACGAGGAAAGGTAAGCGGTCTGGAGAGATCCGACGCGCTCCCCGGCCGCGGAGCCCGTCTCAGCCCCACCCCCCGAAAGTGAGCCACGTTGACGTCCTCGCCTGGCCGATCCCTGAGCAGCACCCAGCTTTCCGACGCCAAGCGAGCACTACTGGAGAAACGGCTGCGCCGTCGCGCGCCGGACCCGGTGTTCACGATCCCTCGTCGCCCCCCGGGGCGAGGGGCGCCGCTGTCCTTCGGGCAGGAGCGGCTGTGGTTCATGGACCAGTTCGCTCCCGGCACCGCCGCGTACACGATCCCGATGACGTTGCGGTTGACGGGGCCCCTGGACGTCGCGGCGCTGGAGCGGGCGATCGCGGCGGTGGTCGCCAGGCACGAGAGCCTGCGGACGCGTTTCCCCCCCGACGAGGACGGGCGCCCGACCGCGGTGGTGGAGGAGCGGGTCGAGGTCCCGTTGGAGAGGGCCGAGGCGGACGGCGAACGGTCCGCGATACGGCTGGTGAGCGACGCGGCCGCGCTGCCGTTCGACCTGGCGCGGGGGCCGCTGCTGCGGACGCTGCTGGTACGGGTGGGCGGCGGGAACGCCGACCCCCCTGGCGCTCCGGACGCGGCGAAAGCCGGGAAGCCGGGAGAAGGCGGGACCGCGGAGGACACCGCGGGCGCCGAGGATCACGTGCTGCTGGTGGCGCTGCACCACATCTGCGGTGACGGCTGGTCCACCGACATCCTCGCCGAGGAGCTGGGGGCCTGTTACGCGGGGACGGAGCTTCCCGAGCCGCCGTTGCAGTACGGCGACTACGCGCTGTGGCAGCGGGAACGGCCGGCCTCCGAGGCCGCCCTGTCCTACTGGCGGTCGCGGCTCGCCGGGGTGGTGCCGCTGGAGCTTCCGCTGGACGGGCGACGTCGGGGCGAGCAGACGTTCGCGGGGGCCTCACACGGTTTCACGCTGGGACCGGAACTGGTGGAAGGGCTGACGCGGCTGGCACGGGAGTCCGGCGCGACCCTGTACATGGTTCTGCTCGCGGCCTACCAGGTGCTGCTCGGCCGGTACGCGCGCCAGGACGACTTCGCGATCGGCTCCCCGGTGGGCGGGCGCCCCCGGCGGGAGCTGGAGAGCGTGATCGGCATGTTCGTGAACGTGCTCGCGATGCGCGCGGACCTGTCGGGCGACCCGGGGTTCCTGGAGCTGCTGGAGAGGGTCAGGCGGACCACGACGGAGGCGTACGAGCACCAGGAGCTGCCGTTCGAGCAACTGGTCGGGGAGCTGGGCATCGAGCGGGACGTGAGCAGGTCTCCGGTGTTCCAGGCGGTGTTCGCGCTGCAGAGTTACGGGCGCAGGGAGGGGACGCGCTGGCCGGGGTTGTCGGTGGAGCCCTTCGACTTCGAGGCGAGGGCGACGCGTTTCGACCTGGAGCTGTTCCTGAGCGAGCAGCCGGACGGGATGGGCGGGCTCTTCGTCTACAACCGCGACCTGTTCGACGCGGCCACGATCGAGGGGATGGCCGCGCAGCTGGAGACGCTGCTGGGAGCGGTGACGGCCACTCCGGCGGCGCGGATCTCGGAGCTGGACGTCCTTCCCGCCGAGGAGCGGGACCGGGTGCTGGCGTGCGCGGCGGGTCCCGGGGAGCCGTACCCGGACGGGGCGACGCTGGGCGGGATGTTCGAGGCGCAGGTGGCCAGGACGCCGGGGGCGGTGGCGCTGGAGTTCGAGGACGAACGCCTGACGTACGCGCAGCTGGAGGCGCGGGCCAACCGGCTCGCGCACCGGCTGCGCGGGCTGGGGGTGGGGCCGGGCTCGCTGGTGGCGGTGTGCGCGGAGCGGTCGGTCGAGCTGGTGGTGGCGCTGCTGGGGGTGGTGAAGGCCGGGGGTGCGTACGTGCCGCTGGATCCGGAGTATCCGCCCGAGCGGCTGGCGTTCATGCTGGCCGACGCGGCGGTGCCGGTGCTGCTCGCGCAGCGGGCGGTGCTCGACGTAATCCCCGAGGATCCGGGGGGCGCGCCTCCCGCCGGCTCGGTGGACACCCTCGCGGATGCGGAGGCCGCGAGGATGCCCCGGGACGGCGGGATGACGACGGTCGTCCTGGACGATCCGCTGGACGGGCCGGACACGCCCGTGGAGCCGTCGGCGACCTCGGCCGACGCGGCGTACATGATCTACACCTCGGGGTCGACGGGACGGCCCAAGGGGGTGCCCAACACGCACGGGGGCATCCGCAACCGGCTGGGCTGGATGCAGGACGTCTACGGGCTGACCGGCGACGACGCGGTGGTGCAGAAGACCCCGGCGGGTTTCGACGTGTCGGTGTGGGAGTTCTTCTGGCCGCTGGTGACGGGCGCGCGGCTGGTGCTGGCCCGTCCCGGCGGGCACAGGGACGCGGCGTACCTGCGGGACCTGATCGTGGACCGCGGGGTGACGACGGCGCATTTCGTCCCCTCGATGCTCGCGGCGTTCCTGGAGGAGGAGGGCGTCGAGGTGTGCGGGTCGCTGCGCCGGGTGGTGTGCAGCGGCGAGGAGCTCACGGCGCACGTGGCCGAACGCTTCTTCGCGCGGCTGCCGGGGACGGGGCTGTACAACCTGTACGGGCCGACGGAGGCGGCGATCGACGTGAGCCTGTGGCGGTGCCGCCCGGGTGACGCGACGGTGCCGATCGGGCACCCGGTGCGGAACACCTCGCTGTACGTGCTGGACCGCCACCTGCGGCCGGTGCCCTTCGGGGTTCCCGGTGAGCTGCACATCGGCGGGACGCAGGTGGCGGTGGGCTATCACGCCCGGCCCGGCCTGACGGCCGAGCGGTTCGTGCCCGACCCGTTCGGGACGGCGGGGGCACGCCTGTACCGGACGGGCGACCTCGTGCGGCTCCGCCGCGACGGCGCGATCGAGTTCCTGGGGCGGATCGACCACCAGGTGAAGATCCGCGGGCAGCGGATCGAGCTGGGCGAGATCGAGACGGTGCTGCGCGGGCTCGCGGGGGTGCGCGAGGCGGTGGTGACGGTGCGGGAGGACGGCGCGCCGGGCGACAGGCGGCTGGTCGCGTACGTGGTGCCCGCCGCCGTGACGACGGGCACGGCCGGGGACGGTCCGGCGAGGGCGGAACCGAGCGGGACCGCGACCGACAGGACGGCGGCGAACGGGACGGCGCTGGACGAGAGGGCGCCGGGCGAGACAGGAGCGAGCGGGACCGCGCCGGGCGAAGCGGCACCGGGCGGGACAGCGTTGGGCGGGACAGGACCGAGTGGGACGGCGCCAGGCGGGACGGTGCTGGACGGGACGGTGCTGGACGGGACGGAGTTGCGGCGGGCGTTGAAGGTGACGCTGCCCGAGCACATGGTGCCTTCGGCGTTCGTGGTGCTGGACGCGCTGCCGCTGAGCCCGAACGGCAAGCTGGATCGCGGAGCGCTGCCCGCGCCGGAGCGGCGGGCCGCCGAGGCGGCGGGAGCAGGTGCCGAGCCGCGGACGCCGGTGGAACGGGCGATCGCCGACATCTGGCGTGAACTGCTCGACGTGGAGTCGGTCGGCGCCGACGGTGACTTCTTCGAGTTGGGCGGTCACTCGCTCGTCGCGATCCAGGCGGTGGCGCGGATGCGCAAGGCGCTGCCGGTGGTCGGCGGGCGCGCGGTCGGGGTGATGGACCTGTTCAAGCATCCGACGGTGCGCGAGCTGGCGGCCCTGGTGGAGCGGCCCGCGGGTCCCGCGGGGCCGCGCAGCCTGCTGTACGAGCTGACCAGGCCGGGACCCGCGCTGATGACGTACGTGTGCATACCGTACGGCGGCGGCAGTCCGCTGATCTTCCAGCCTCTCGCCGACGCGCTTCCCGACGGGTGCTCGCTGCACGCGCTCGCCTTCCCCGGGCACGACCCCGGGTTGCCCGACGAGGAGACCAGGCCGATCGACGAGGTCGCGGACCTGTGCGTGACCGAGATCCTGCAGAACGTCGAGGGCCCCCTCGCCCTGTACGGGCACTGCGGCATCGGCGGCGCGCTCGTGGTGGAGGTGGCGCGGCGGCTGGAGGAGCGGGGCCGCGCGCTGGAGGCGGTGTACATCGGGGCGATCTTCCCGTTCGCCAAGCCCAGGGGCAGGATCGCCGGGCCGCTGGCGCGGCTGACGCGCTACGACCGGTTGCGCGGCGACCGGGTGTACGAGAACCGGATGAGGTCGATGGGCACCGACATCTCCGGGCTCGACGACGAGCAGATCCGGTTCATGGTGCGCAACCAGCGGCGTGACACCCTCATCGCGGAGGAGATCTTCACGCGGGTGCTGGCCGAACGGGTGGAGCGGCTGCGGGCACCGGTGATCTCGGTGGTGGGCGAGCAGGACCCGACGACCGACTACTACCAGGAGCGTTACCGGGAGTGGCACTTCCTGAGTGACACCACGGCGCTGGTGATCCTGGACGAGGCGGGCCACTATTTCCTGAAATATCGCGCTGCGGAGCTGTCGGAGATCCTCACCAACACCCACATCGCGATGGGGTACGGCGCGGCCGGCACCCTCGACCGGCCCTCGCGGGGTCCCGGGGCCGGCTGGTGGGTCGAGGAGGTCTCCGTTCTCTCCCCCGGCCCGGATCTCGCGCGGGAAGGGGACTGCGAGGGCGCGCCCGACTCCGTGACGGTCGCCGCCTCTCCCGAAGATCCGGACTCGGAAAAGAAGGACGCGGCCGTCGGGAGTGCGGGTTCGGCGGGCGGAGGCGGTCTCGGGAGAACGAACGGAAACGGCGTCGGGAGAACCAACGGGAGTGGCCCGGGACGAGCGGCGGGTCGTGGGAAAGCGGGGGCCGCACGTCCCGGCACCGGGCCACAAGCCGGGTCACGAATCGGGTCACGAATCGGGTCACGAATCGGGACGAAGGCACCGCCGCCGAGCCTGCGGCGGTTCCTGGTGGTGGCGGGGTTCCAGCTGGTGTCGATGGTGGGCACCGCGGTCACCGACTTCGCGATCCCGGTGTGGATCTACCTGACCACCGGGTCACTGGTGGACTTCGCCCTGTTCGTCGCGTTGTCGATCATGCCGGGAGTGGTGATCGCGCCACTCGCGGGGGCGATCGTCGACCGGTCGAGCCGTCGCTCGATGATGATCCTCGGCAACTGCATGGCCGGGGGCACCCAGCTCGTCCTGGGCGCCCTGTTCTGGACGGGCACGCTGGAGATCTGGCACATCTATCCGCTCACCGCGTGCCTGTCGATCGCGCTGATCTTCCAGCGGCTCGGCTTCACCACCGCGCTCCCCCAGCTCGTCCCCAAGGAGTACATGGGGCACGCGGCCGGGGTGGTGCAGATGGTGATCGGCACCGCGCAGTTCGCCGCACCGCTGCTGGCCGTCGCGCTGCTGTCCGGCATCGGCCTGGGCGGCATCCTCGTCGTCGACGTGGCGAGTTTCCTCCTGGTGCTGGGCGCCCTGCTGCTCATCCGCTTCCCCGACACGATGGCGCACTCGCCCAGGGAACCGCTCTCGAAGGAGATCGCGCAGGGGTTGCGGATGTCGATCGGCAACCGCCACCTGCGGGCGGCGATGATCTACTTCGCCTCGCTCAACGTGATGCTCGCGGCGCTGCTGCTCTCGATAACCCCGCTGGTGCTGTCGTTCTCCACGCTGACCGTCGCCGGGCAGATCTCCTTCGTCGGCGGCCTGGGCGGGGCGCTGGGCGGCATGGTGATCGCGCTGTGGGGCGGGCCGAAGCGGCGGCGGATGCGCGGGGTGATGCTGGCGACGCTGGGACTCTCGGTCTTCGCGGTGATCACCGGGTTGCGGCCCTCGGCGTGGGTGGTGGGCATCGGGGCGTTCGGCCTGTGGGGCTGCCTGTCGATCGTGAACGGCACCTTCCTGACGATCATCCACACGAAGGTGCCCCAGCGTTTCCACGGCCGCGTGCAGTCCCTCAACCAGATGGTGTCGTGGTCGACGCTGCCGATCGGCATGGCGGTGGTCGCGCCGCTGGGCGAGCGACTGCTCAACCCGCTGCTGGTGCCCGGCGGCGCGCTCGCACCGACGGTCGGCTCGGTGATCGGCGTCGGGCCCGGCCGCGGCGTGGCGCTCATGTACATCGTGCTGGGCCTGGGCATCGCGGTGCACGTGCTGATCTCGATGCGCACGCGGGTGCTGTCGACGTTCGACGACGAGATGCCGGACGCCCCGGCGGACGACCTGGTCGGCGCCCAGATCCTGCGGGAGCGGGCGGGCAACCGGGTGAGCGTGGCCTGGACCGCCCCCGCGTTCGCCAAGGCGATCACGATGCCGCTGTCGCCGGAACGCGCACAGGTGCTGCTGCGCACCCCGTATCCGGACGCGGAGGTGCGGGAGGTCGTGCTGCGCACCGGCGGGGAGATCAGCGCGGTGTACGAGGTGAGGTGCGCCGACCGCGACCTCATCGTGAAGATCTACCCCGATGTGCTGACGGCGCGGCTGCACAAGGAGGTGCACGTCTACGAGCTGCTGCGCGGCAGCGGCGCCTCCTGTCCCGAGATGGTGCACTGGGACGTCTCGCGACGCGACCTGCCGCACGCGTACGCGGTGATGACGAAGGTTCCCGGCCGCCCGCTGTCGGAGGTCTCCGGCGGGCTCTCGGCTGCGGAGATCGCGGGTCTGTACCGGGAGATGGGCCGCACGCTGCGGGCGGTGCACGGGGTTCGGGTGGAGAGGTTCGGGCCGATCGACGGGCCGCAGGAGAGCTCCAACGAGGCGTACGTGGGCGGGCAGCTGGACCTGAGGCTCGCGCAGTTCGTCGAGTTCGGCGGGGATCCCGAGCTGCACGCGGAGCTGAGCGCCCACGTGCGGCGCGACCGCCACCTCCTGACGCGCTGCGACGCGCCCGTGCTGTGCCACAACGACTTCCACGAGCGCAACGTCATGGTCACCGGGAGCGAAGGCCCCGGTAGCCCGCTGCGGATGACCGGGGTCATCGACATGGAGAACGCGCTGGGCGGCGACCCGCTGATGGACCTGGCGCGGACCGACTACTTCGCGGTCAGGGGTGACGCGGAGCGTCGGCGGTACCTGCTCGAGGGGTACGGCGACCTGCCCGGCGACTGGCCGGAGCGCCTCGCGTTCTACCGGCTCTGCCACGCCCTGGAGCAGTGGCACTGGCTGGCCACCCTGGGCGAGACCGCCGCCCTGCCCGTGATCGCGGAACAGCTTCGTGAGTGTCTCAAGGAGAAGGTGTGACAGACGTCTTTCCCGCCTCGTTCGCCCAGGAGCGGATCTGGTTCCTGCACGAGCTCCTGCCGGACCTGGCCGTGTACAACATCCCCGTCCGCCTGGAGGCGACCGACCTGCGGCCGGTGGACCCCGATCTCCTGGAGCGGGCCCTGGCGGTGCTCGTGAACAGGCACGAGTCGATGCGGACGTCGTTCGAGCTGCGCGACGAGCAGGTCGTGCAGACGATCGCGGACCGGGTGCCGGTCTCGGTGGCCAGGACCGACCTTTCCGGACTGCCCCCACGGGAGGCGGCCGAGGAGTTCGAGCGGGTCGCGGCGGCGGAGGCGCGCGCGCCGTTCCGGCTGGACCAGGCCCCGCTCTGGCGGGTGCGGCTGGTGACGATGGGCGGCGAGGAGTGGCGGCTGCTGCTCGTCCTGCACCACACGATCTTCGACGCCTGGTCGTCGACCATCCTGTGGCGGGAGCTGGTGGAGGTCTACCAGGCGCTGCGCGAGGACCGCGACCCCAAGCTGCCCGAACCGGCGATCCAGTACGCCGACTACGCGGTCTGGCAGCGCGACCGGCTGGGCGGCGGCGAACTGGACGGCGACCTGGCCTACTGGCGGGAACGGCTGCGCGGCAGCGTACCGCTGGAGCTGCCGTCCGACCGGCCGCGCCCCGCGGAGATGAGATACACCGGCTCGGTGCTGGACTTCGCGGTGCCGGAGGAGCTCACCGAGCGGGTGGGCGCGCTGGCGAGAGGGCGGAACACCACGCCGTTCACGGTGCTGCTCACCGCGTTCTCGGTGCTGCTGGCGCGCTGGAGCGGGCGGAGCGACGTCGTGGTGGGCTCCCCCGTCGCCGGGCGGGAGCTGCCGGAGCTGGACGCGCTGATCGGCATGTTCGTCAACACGCTGCCGCTCCGTACCGACCTGGGCGGCGACCCCGCGTTCGACGAGGCGCTGGACCGGGTCCGCACGACCGTGCTCGAGGCGTTCGACCACCAGAACGTGCCGTTCGCGAAGCTCGTGGAGGCGGTGAGCCCGCCCCGCGACCCCGGCAGGACGCCGCTGTTCCAGGTGGGGTTCAACCAGATCGCGGTGGACGCGCGCGGCCGGTACGGCAACGGCACCTCCAAGGCCGATCTCACCATGGAGCTCCACAATCCGGACGGCAGGCTGGAGGGCTGGGTCGAGTACAGCACGGACCTGTTCGACGAGGACACGATCCGCCGCCTGGTGTCGGCGTACCTGACGCTGCTCGGCGCGGCCGTCGACGACCCGGGGCTGCCGATCTCCCGGCTGCCGCTGCTGGACGGGGCCGAGCGTGCCCGTCTGCTGTCCTCCTGGCACGGCCCCGAGGCCGCCTACCCGCAGCGCTGCCTGCACGAGCTGATCGCCGAGCGGGCGCGGCGGACGCCGGACGCCCCCGCGGTCGTCTCCTCGGAGGGGACGCTCACCTACGGGCGGCTTGAGGAGCGGGCGAACGCGCTGGCCCGGCGGCTGCGCGAGCGCGGGGTGGGGGCGGAGAGCCCGGTCGCCGTGTGCCTGCCGAGGAGCGCCGAGCTGATCGTGGCGCTGCTCGCGGTGCTGAAGACCGGTGGCTGCTACGTGCCGCTCGACCCGGAGTATCCGAAGGAGCGGCTGGGGCTCATGCTGGCCGACTCGGGGACTCGTCTGCTGCTGACCCGCGCGACGCTGGTGGAGCGGCTGCCGTCCAACCATCCCCCGGCGATCCTGCTCGACGCGATGCCCTCGGGCGGAACGTCCGAGTTCGTCCCCGACCCCGTCTCCCCGGACTCGCCCGCCTACGTGATCTACACCTCGGGGTCGACGGGGGTGCCCAAGGGGGTGGTGGTGCCGCACCGCGGGGTGGTGAACCTGGTCACCGCCCTGGGGTTCACCGAGCGGGAGCGGATGCTGCTGCTCACCTCGCTGTCGTTCGACATCGCGGCGCTGGAGATCTTCGGCCCGCTCACGGCGGGCGGCGCGGTGGTGCTCGCTCCCCCGTACGGCACGGGCCGGCTGGGCGAGCTGGTGGCGGAGGCGGGGGTGACGACGGTGCAGGCGCCGCCGTCGGTGCTGGAGGAGATCCTGGAACGGCTGCCCGCGGGGCTGCCGCGCGTGTTCAGCGGCGGGGAGCCCCTCCCGGTGTCGCTCGCCGGGCGGATCCACCGGGTCACCGACGAGCTGTGGAACCTCTACGGGCCGACGGAGACGACGATCTGGTCGTTCGCGCACCGGGTGCCGAAGGGCACGGAGTCGATGTCGATCGGCATGCCGGTCGCGGGCACCACCGCGTACGTGCTGGACGAGGCGATGGAGCCGGTGCCCTCCGGTGTGGTGGGGGAGCTGTTTTTGGGCGGCGACGGGGTCGCCCGCGGCTACCGGGGGCGGCCGGGGCTGACCGCCGAGCGGTTCGTCCCCGACCCGTTCGGCCGGGGTGGGCGTCTCTACCGGACGGGTGACCTCGTGCGGCGGCTGCCCGACGGCACCCTGGAGTTCCTCGGACGCGCGGACGACCAGGTGAAGGTGCGGGGGGTGCGGATCGAGCTGGGCGAGGTGGAGGCGGCGCTGGCGGCCTACCCGGGGGTGCGCCGGGCGGTCGCCGCGGTCAGGGACGACGCCCCCGGCGGCCGGGCGCTGGTCGCGTACCTGGACATGGACACGGACGCCGAGACGGGCGCGGGCACCGGGGTGAGCCCGGCCGCGGGCGCCGGGAGGGGCGCGGAGGCGACGGCCGGGGAGCTCAGGGCGTTCCTGGCGACGCGGCTGCCCGCCACGATGGTGCCGAGCCTCTTCGTGCCGGTACGGGATTTCCCGAAGCTGCCCAACGGCAAGCTCGACCGCGCCTCGCTGCCCTCCCCCGTCTCCGAGGAGGTCCCGGCGGCACCCACGAGACCGGGCACGGCGAGTGAGGAGCTGGTGCACGAGATCTGGTGCGAGGTGCTGGGCAGGAGCGGCATCGGGATCGACGACGACTTCTTCGACGTCGGCGGGCACTCGCTGCTCGGTACCAAGGTCGTCGCCAGGATCTGCTCGACGGTGGGCGTCGACCTGCCGCTCAACGCCCTGTTCACCACGCGCTCGGTCCGCGGGCTCGCGCTGGTGGTCGAGGAGTGCCTGGCCGCCGAGATCGACCGGCTCACGGACGAGGAGGCCGAGCGGATCGCCGAGGAGTACGACCACAATGACGGCGGGGTGAACTAGGACCGAAATAGGTATTTAGGACACTTGCTCTTGGTAGCCTCCGGCCACGGCCGGTGTCCACGGAGTGAGACGCTTCACGACGCACGGAAGCGGTAGGTCACCTTCCGTTCACCGGATCGCCACCAACTGCGGCGATCCCGGAGCGTCACGACGCTCGAAGATCTTCCCCTACGGCCGAAACCGGCATTACGCCACACGTTTAACTTTCAATCCTTGACTGTCCGATGACGCAAATAATAGGAATGACCTGGCTTATTGCTTGTGAATACTTGGCAGGGCAAAAACCCTGTTTGGGGCTATGGGGGGTGGATGCTCGAAGCGATGCGGGGGGACTCGTCGTCCGCCTCTTTGCCCGGTCCGTCATTCACCTCACCGGCTCCCGCGCCCGTCGCCTGGACGACCGGGCCACCCCACATCGCCCCGGACGCGCTGCTGTGCGACCTGATCGTCGCCCAGGCGGCGCGTACGCCCTCCGCGCCGGCGATCCGCCAGTGGGACGCCGGCCTCACCTACCGCGAACTGGTCGACGCCGCCACCACGCTCGCGCTGCGATTACGTGCCCTCGGGGTGGGCCCTGAGGATCGGGTCGGGCTCTGCGCCAGGCGCACACCGCTGATGACCGTCGCCGCCCTCGGCATCATGATGGCGGGCGGCGCGTACGTCCCTCTCGACCCCGCGCATCCACGCCGGCGACTCGACGAGGTCCTCGACGACGCGGGCATCGCGGTCGTCGTGGCCGACGGCCACGGCCGCGCGATGCTGGACGGATGCGGGCGCCCCCTGGTCGAGCCGGAGACGGGCGTCGCGGCCGTGTCCGAAATTACTTCCGGAACCGCCTCCGGGCCCTCTGCCGTAACGGGGACGGGAAGCGGCGAGAACGTCGGCGGCGGTCCTGCGCTGCCGGGGAACGCCGCCTATGTTCTGTACACGTCCGGATCGACCGGGCGGCCCAAGGGCGTGGTGGTGAGCCACGCCTCCGCGGTCGCGTTCGCCTCCGCCGCGACGGCCCACTTCGGCCTGGACGGCACATGCCGGTCGATCGCGTTCTCCGCACTCGGCTTCGACGTCTCGGTGCTCGACATGCTCGCGCCGCTCACCGTGGGCGGCTGCGCGCAGCTGGTGCCGGACGAGGACAGGACCGACCCGGCGCGGCTGCAGCGGTTCCTGGAGGCGCACGACGTCACCTGGGGGTTCGTCCCGCCCGCACTGCTGCCGCTGGTCGACCCGGCCCGGCTGCCGCACCTGCGCGACCTGATCACGGCAGGGGAGCCGCCGGGTCCCGAGCAGGTGGCCCGCTGGTCGGCGCACACCCGTTTCCACAACTGGTACGGCCCCACGGAGACGACCGTCTGCGTGGTCGGCACCGAGCTGTCGGGGACCTGGGAGCGTTCGCTGCCGATCGGGCACCCCCTGCGCGGCTGCCGGGCGCACGTCCTGGACGAGGACATGCGCGAGTGTCCCGTCGGCGTCCCCGGCGAGCTGTACATCGGCGGGCCTCAGGTGAGCCGCGGCTACCTGGGCCTGCCCGGCATGACGGCCGAGAGGTTCGTACCCGACCCCTTCGAGTCCGCGCCCGGCGCGCGGCTCTACCGCACCGGCGACCACGTCGCCTGGCAGGCGGACGGCCGGATCGCCTTCATGGGGCGGCTGGACCGGCAGGTGAAGATCCAGGGACAGCGGGTCGAGATCGGCGAGGTCGAGTCCGTGGTGCGGGCGCACCCCGAGGTGACGCAGGCGGTGGTCGACGCCCCGGGCGAGCTGGTCGCCTACGTCGCGCCGCTGGACGCTCCCGGACTCGCGGCCCTGCGGGTGCACTGCGCGGGACGGCTGCCGATCTACATGTTGCCCACCCGCGTGGTGCACGTGCCCGCCCTGCCGCTGAACTCCTCGGGCAAGGTCGACCTCGCCGCCCTGCGCGACCTCGCCGGGCAATCCTCGGGCACCTCCCGGAACACGACCGGCGACCGGGACGGGGACGGGGACACCGCAGGGGGCACGGCCGGGAACACGGCCGGGGGTACGACCGGCGGCGCGGCCGGGCTCTCGGAGCTCTCAGGGCTGGCGGGGATCTGGGCACGGGTGCTCGACGCGCCTCCCCCCGGCCCCGACGACGACTTCTTCGAACGCGGCGGGCACTCGTTGCGGGCGATGCGCCTGGTGTCGGCCATCAGGGCGGAACTCGGCAGGGACGTCTCGGTCGAGGACGTCTACACGGCCCGCACCTACGGCGCCCTCTCGTCCGGTGTCGAGAACGCCCCCTTCTCCGACGTCGAGAACATCCTCTCGTCCGGCGTAGAGAACGCCGGCGCGCGGGACACCGCGCCGGCGGGAGAGACCCCGCCGGCGAGGACCTCGGCGAACTCGGCGGGCTCGGCGCCCCCCACGCTGTCGCCCGCGCAACGACGCATGTGGTTCGTGGAGCGACTCGCCCCCGACACCCCCGCCCACAACATCGCGATGGCCGAGCGCCTACGCGGCCCGCTGGACCACGGCGCGCTGCGCAGCGCCCTGGAGTCGGTGGTGGCGAGGCACGAGACGCTGCGCTGGCGGATCACCTCCCGCGACGGCGTGCCCCACGTGTCGGTCGTCCCGCCGGGCGAGGTGCCGCTCCCGCTCGACGACCTCTCGGCGCTCGCCCGTCCCGAGACCGCTCCGGAGACGACTCCGGCAAGCACGTCGAAACCGGCTTGGGAGACCGCGCCGAAGACGGTTCCACAGAGCACACCGGAGACGACTCCGGGGAGCACGTCGAAACCGGCTTCGGAGAGCGAGCCGGAAGCGGTTCCGGAGACCACGCTGAAGACCGCTCCGGAGAGCACACCGGAGGCGGCTCCGGAGGCCGCACTGCAGAAGGCTCTTGAAACGATTCTGGAGACGGAGGCGCGGACGCGGTTCGACCTGGCGCGCGACCCGCTGCTGCGAGCCAGGCTGATCCGACTGGCCGAGGACGACCACGTGCTCGCGGTGACCGCGCATCACATCGTCTTCGACGGCTGGTCCCAGGACGTCTTCTACCGTGACCTGAGCGCCGCCTACCGCGGCGACCTCCAGGGGCCGACGGGTGCGTCCTTCGCCGACTACGCGCGCTGGGCGAGGGAGCGGTCGGACGGCGACGGGGTCGACTGGTGGCGTGAGCACCTGAAGGACGCCCCGATGGTGCTCGACCTGCCCAGGGACACCCCGCGCCCTCCCGTCCAGACTTTTTTTGGAGCGCTCCGAACAGCGGAGATTGACAACGAGACCGCAGATCGTGTCAGGAGGCTCGCGGTCCGGCTGGGGGTCACCCCGTACCCGGTGCTGCTCGCCGCCTTCGCGCAGCTGCTCTCCAGGCTGTCCGGGCAGCGGGACCTGCTCGTCGGCACCCCGTACGCCGACCGGGGGCACGTCGCGTTCGAGTCGCTGATCGGCATGTGCGTGCGGATGCTGCCGCTACGGCTGCGTCAGGACCCCGGGGTCTCGTTCGAGGAGCACGTGAGGCGCTGCCGCGACGAGCTCGCCGAGGTCGTCTCCCACGGCGACGTACCGCTGGAGCGCGTCGTGGAGGCGCTGCGCGTCCCGCGCGACCTGGGACGCAACCCGGTGACGCAGGTGCTGTTCAACATGTACAACTTCGCCGAGGCCAAGCTGGACCTGCCCGGGTGCGTGACCGAACCGCTGCCCGCCGGGCTGCCTGGCGCGCTGTTCGACCTGACGATGTACGTCAGCGAGCGCGGCGACGGATACGCCCTGCAGCTCGTCTACAACCCCGACCTGTTCTCCGCCGCCAGGATGGACGCCCTGCTGGCCGGTTACACGCACCTGCTGGGCGACCTGCTCGCCGACCCGGGACAGGCGGCGCGCGAGGCCCGGCTCACCCCGGGAGAACCTGCCGCCGCGCTGCCGGTCTGGGACGGTCCCGGGCCGCTGGACACCCTGCACGGCGACGTCGTGGTGGAGGGAGCGGGGCGGAGCCTGGGACACGCGGAGCTCACCGCGCTGCGCCACCGTACGACCTCGGCGCTGCGCGCGGCCGGAGTGGAACCCGGCCAGGCGGTCGCGGTGCTCGCCGCGCGGGTCCCCGAGCTTCCCGGGCTGCTGCTGGGAGTGCTGGCCGCCGGGGCCCGCTGGGTGATCCTCGACCCGGCGCACCCGGCTCCGGTGCTGGCCCGCCAGGCCGCCGCCGCCGGCGCCGTGGCGGCCCTGCGCTGTCCGGGCGCGCCCCCTCTGACGGGCCTTCCGGAGATCGAGCTCCCGCAGACCCCGCCTCAGAAAACAGCACGGCCCGCGACCGTACCACCGGCCGAGAACGGACCGGCCGGTGACGGAGAGCCGCCTGCGGACGCGGCGAAGCAGGAGAACGACGCGCGGAGCGGCGGAACGCCGTGGGAGCCGCACCCCGAGCGGGGCTATCTCTCGCTCACCTCGGGGACCACCGGCGACCCCAAGCCGGTGGTGACCGGTGAGGGGCCGCTCGCCCACTTCGTCGCCTGGTACGCGGCGACCTTCGCGGTGACCCCCGCCGATCGCTTCGCCCTGCTGTCGGGCCTGGCGCACGACCCCGCGCTGCGCGACGTGTTCGTGCCGCTCGCCACCGGCGCCCGGCTGTGCGTGCCGGAGGGGGACCTGCTGCGCGACCCCGTCCGGCTGGTCGCGTGGCTGCGCGAGCACCGCGTCACCGTGGCGCACCTGACCCCGCAGCTGGCCAGGATGCTCTGCGGGACCGGCGCGGTGCTGCCCGAGGTGCGGCTGGTGGCGACCGGCGGCGACCGGCTCACCCACGCCGACGCCGCGCGGCTGCGCCGCCTCGTCCCCGCCGCCCGGCTGGTGGCCTTCTACGGCACCACCGAGACCCCGCAGGCCCACGCCTGGTACGAGATCCCCTCCGGGGTGCGTGAGAGCGCCGAACCCGTCCCCGCCGGACGTGGCATCGAGGGCAGCGAGCTGGTCGTGACCGCCGAGCACGGTGGCCGGGCCGGGGTGGGTGAACTGGGCGAGGTGGTCGTCCGCAGCGCCAACCTGGCGAACGGCTATCTCGACGCCGAACTCACCCGGCGTCGCTTCACCGGTGACGCCTTCGCCACCGGCGACCTCGGCCGCCTCAACCCCGACGGGACCGTGACGATCGCCGGACGGCGCGACGACCAGGTGAAGATCCGCGGCTTCCGGGTGGAGCTGGGCGAGGTGGAGGCGGCCCTGTCGGCCCACCCCGAGGTCCGCGCCGCCGTCGCGGTGGCCGACCGGGACGAGCGGCGCGAGACGGTGCTGCACGCCTACGCGGTGCCGCGCAGGCCGGGTCCGGCCCCGCCGGGGCTGCTCGACCACCTGCGCGCGGTGCTGCCCGAGCACGCGGTGCCCGCCGAGGTGTTCGTGGTTCCCGCGCTCCCGCTCACCCCCAACGGCAAGGTCGACCGCGCCGCGCTGCGCCGGCCCGTGTCCCGGCCGGGAGGCGAGGCGGGCGGGGAGGTGTCCGGCCCGACCGAGCGGGCCGTGGCCGAGGTGTGGCGGGCCGTGCTCGGCGTGCCTCGGGTGGGGGCGGCCGACAACTTCTTCGAGATCGGCGGCCACTCGCTCGCGATCGCCGCCGTCCAGGCCCGCCTGGGCAGGGCCCTCGGCAGGGAGATCCCGATCGTGGACCTGTTCCGCCACCCGACCATCCGCGCCCTCGCCGCGCACCTCGACGGCGGGGGCCCCACCGCTGGCCTCGACCGCGCCGCACGGCGGCTCGCCGTGCGGCGAGACCGCCTCAAGGACCGCTCAAGGAAGCCGAGCTGACAGCCGCACGATCCCCCGTATCCGACCTCGAACCGACGTCCGCCCCCCTCCGGCCCTCGCGGCCGGACCGGACCCCGTCCCCCCGCCCTCTCCCGCGACCGGGGCGGCGCCCCGACCGGCGACCGCACGACGTCCCGCACCGCGAACCGAGCCACGAACCGACCCGCCGACCCGACCGGCGCCCGGCAGACCGTCGAGCCGGTGACCGAACCGGCGACCCCGCCGGAGACCGAGTTGATGCCCGTCCAACCCCCCGCGCCGGAGCCGACCGCGACCGGCAAGGAAGAAAGGGACCCCCGCATGGCCGAGGAGCCCACCGTCGAACCGATCGCGATCATCGGCCTTTCGTGCCGGGTGCCCGGAGCCGGGGACGCCAGGCAGTTCTGGCGCAACCTCGCCGACGGCGTCGAGTCGCTGACGCACTTCACCCGTGAGGAACAGCGCGCGCTCGGCGTGCCCGACCACGTTCTCGACGACCCCGACTTCGTACCGGCCGCGATGATGCTCGACGACCACCAGGGGTTCGACGCCGCGTTCTTCGGCATGTCGATCAGGGAGGCGGAGATCCGGGACCCGCAGCACCGGCTCTTCCTCGAACTGTCGCACACCGCCCTGGAGGACGCGGGCTACGACCCGTTCAGGTATCCGGGCGAGATCGGCGTCTACGCCGGTTCCGGCTCGGACTTCTACCAGTGGATCAACATCAGGAGCAACGCGCAGGCCCACGCGAACGCGGGCTGGCTCGCCGTCATGGTCGGCAACCACGTCGACTACTGCGCCACGCTGTCGTCGTACAAACTGGACCTGCGTGGCCCGAGCTACACCCTGCACACCGCGTGCTCGACCTCGCTGGTCGCGATCCACGTCGCCGCCGAGGCACTGCGCAACGGCGAGTGCGACATGGCCCTGGCGGGCAGCGCGATGCTCGACCTGCCGCAGGGCCAGGGATATGTGTACGACGAGGACGGCATCGTCTCCCCCGACGGCCACTGCCGGGCCTTCGACGCCAAGGCGGCCGGGACGATCTGGGGCAGCGGCGGCGGTGTGATCGTGCTGAAGCGATTGTCGGAGGCGATCGAGGACGGCGACAACGTCCGGGCGGTCATCCTGGGCAACGCGATCAACAACGACGGCGCGGGCAAGGTCGGGTTCTCCGCGCCCAGCATGGACGGCCAGGCCGCGGTGATCGCCCAGGCGCTCGGGGTGGGCGGGGTCGACCCGCGCACGGTCACCTACGTCGAAGCGCACGGCACGGGCACCGCGCTGGGCGACCCGATCGAGGTCGCGGCGCTGAGCAGCGTGTTCGGCCAGGACACCGACGACACCCAGTGGTGCGGCATCGGCTCGGTCAAGAGCAACATCGGACACCTGGGCCAGTCGGCGGGCATCGCGAGCATCATCAAGGCGGTGCTCGCCCTGGAGAACGGTCTGATCCCGCCCACGCTGCACTACGAGAGCCCCAACCCGAAGATCGACTTCCCCAGGAGCCCGTTCTACGTGACGGGGACGCCCACCAAGTGGGAGCGCAACGGCTTCCCCCGGCGCGCGGGCGTCAGCTCGTTCGGCATCGGCGGCACCAACGCGCACATCGTGCTGGAGGAGGCTCCGGCACCGGTCCGCGAGGAGCGCGAAGCCCGCCCGGCGCACCTGCTGCGGCTGTCGGGCAGGACCGACACCGCGCTCGCCGCCGCCGCCGAGCGCCTCGCCGCGCACCTGGAGGCCCACCCCGGCGTCGACCTGGCCGACGTCGCCCACACCCTGCGGGTGGGGCGCAGGGAACTGTCGCGCAGGAGCGCGGTGGTCGCCTCCGACGTCGCCGACGCGATCGCCGCGCTCCGCGACCCCAAGCGGACGATCTCCGGTGCCGCCTCCCGGCGCACCTCGAGCATCGCGTTCCTGTTCTCGGGGCAGGGGTCGCAGTACGCGGGCATGGGCGCCGAGCTGTACCGCACCGAGGAGGTCTTCAAGGATGCGGTCGACGAGTGCGCCGAGATCCTGCGGCCCGTGCTGGGCGAGGACCTGCGTGAGCTGATCTTCGCCACCGGCGAGGAGGCCGGTGAGCGGCTGCGGCAGACGGCGCTGACCCAGCCCGCCCTGTTCACCGTGGAGTACGCCCTGGCCGCGCTCTGGCGCTCGCTGGGCGTCGAGCCCGCCGGGATGATCGGCCACAGCATCGGCGAGTACGTCGCGGCGACCGTGGCCGGGGTCTTCAGCCTGCCGGACGCGTTGCGGCTGGTGGCCGCGAGGGGACGCCTGGTGCAGAGCATGCCCGCCGGAGCGATGCTCGCCGTGCAGCTCGCACCGGACGAGATCGGGCCGCTGCTGCCCGACGACGTGTCGGTGGCGACCGTCAACGGCCCCGGGACGTGTGTGGTGGCCGGTCCCGGTGCCTCGATCGCCGAGCTGGCGGACATGCTGGAGGAGGAGGGCATCGGCCGGATGGAGCTGCGTACCTCGCACGCCTTCCACTCCTCGATGATGGACCCGATCCTGGGTGAGTTCCGCGCGCTGGTCGCCGGTGTCGAACGGTCGGCGCCGAGCCTGCCGTTCCTGTCGAACGTGACCGGCACCTGGATCACCGCGGCCGAGGCGACGGACCCGTCGTACTGGGCGCGGCACATGCGCGAGCCGGTGCTGTTCGGCGACTGCGTGACGGCCCTGCTCGCCGAGGGCGACTGGATCATGATCGAGTGCGGCCCCGGCAAGCAGCTGGCGGGGCTCGCCAGGGCACAGACCCCGCCGGGCGCGGTCGCGCCGCTGCCCTCCCTGCCCGGCCCCAAGGACGCCGCCGGCGACGTGGGCGTGCTGTCGGCCGCGTACGGCACCCTGTGGGTGAACGGTGTCGCGCTGGAGGCGTTCGGCAAGGAGGGGCACCGGGTCTCGCTGCCGACCTACCCGTGGGAGCGCCGGCGCGCCTGGATCGACCCCGACCCGCACGGGGCGTTCGTCGGCGGCGTGGCCAACCACGCGCCGGTCGAGGAGGACCTGCCGCTGGACCGCTGGTTCAGCGTGCCGGTGTGGCGGCAGGTCCCGCCGGGGCCGGCGCCCCTGTCGCCGGTCACCCGCGCCCTGGTCTTCGCCGACGACGGCTCGGCCGCCCTGGTGGACGCGCTGCGCGCGACGGGGGCCGAGGTGGTCGAGGTGAGGCCGGGCGACGGGTTCTCCGCGGAGCGCTCCGACGGCGTCCACACCGTCCGTCCCGCCGAGCGCGCCGACTACGACGCGCTGCTGGCGGCCGTGGGCGAGGTGCCGGGGCGGGTGGTCCACGCGTGGACCGTCGGCGACGAGCCGGCCGCCGGCCCCGAGGGGACCTGGCGGGCGCAGGACCGCGGCTTCTTCAGCGTGCTCGCGCTGGTGCAGGCGCTGACCTCGGCGCAGCCCGCCGACTCCACCGGCGGGGTGGAGCTGACCCTGCTCACCTCGGGGGCACAGGACGTCACCGGCGGCGACCTGCTCCGCCCCGAGCACGCGACCCTCGCCGGTTTCCCCCGGGTGGTGCCGCTGGAGACGCCGTGGCTGCGGGTGCGCCACATCGACGTCGAGGGACGCGACTGGATCAGGCACGCCGCCGCGGAGCTGGGCAGGAGGCCGGAACCGGACGAGGCGGGACTGCTGCCCACCGTGAGCATCAGGGGCGGCCGCCGCTGGCTGCAGCACTACGAGCAGCTGGAGGTGCCCGCGGCCGGGACATCCTCACCGGAGGTCGGCGGGCAGGCGGGCCCCCGGGACGGGCAGGTCTACCTGATCACCGGCGGCCTGGGCGGCATCGGTGTCTCGCTCGCCGAGGACCTCGCCGCGCGGGCCCGGGTACGGCTGGTCCTGCTGTCCAGGACCGGGCTGCCCGACCGGGCGGAGTGGGACGCGCACGAGACCGGCCGCGCGGGCCGGGCGATCGCCGCGATCCGCAGGATGGAGGAGGCCGGGGCCGAGGTCCTGGTGCTCGCCGCCGACGTCACCTCCCCCGCCGACATGCGCAGGGTGCGGGAGGAGACGATCGCCGGGTTCGGCCGGGTGGACGTGATCGTGCACGCCGCGGGACTGCCCGGCGGCGGCATGGCCGAGATCAAGGAGCGGGCCGCCGCCGAAGAGGTGCTCGCGCCCAAGGTGGTCGGCACGCTCGCGCTGCGCGAGGCCTTCGGCGACCTCGACCTGGAGGCCGTCGTGCTCTGCTCGTCGATCACCGCGGTCGCGGGCGGATTCGGCCAGGTCGACTACTGCGCGGCCAACAACTTCCTCGACGCGCACGCCAGGGGCGAGCACGGCTGGGGCGCGGCCACGGTCGTCTCCGCCAACTGGGGCAAGTGGCTCGAGGTCGGCATGGCGGCCGAGGTCGCCGCGCCCGCCGGGTTCGTGGCGCTGCAGCGCGGCGACCGGATCAGAGCCGTGGACCACCCGGTGCTGTCCGCCTGGCACGAGGCCGACGGCGAAGGGCTCGGCTGGGCCGGGGGCAGCCTCTCCCCCGACACCCACTGGGCGCTCGACGGGCACCGCATCTCCGGGGTGCCGGTGCTGCCCGGCACCGGGCATCTGGAGCTGGCCCGCTGCGCCGGAGAGGTGGTGCTGCCCGGCACCGGCGCCATCGAGTTGCGCGACGTGGTGTTCGTCGAACCGCTCTCGGTGGCCGACGGCGCCTCCGCCGAGATACGCGTGACGTTCAGCACCGAGACGGACGGCGCCGACTTCCAGGTGCGCAGCGTCATCGGCGGCGAGCAGCGCACCCACGCGCGCGGCACCGCGGCCAAGGTCGACGCCGGATCCGCCGGGCACGCCGACGTGGCGGCGATCATCGACCGCTGCACCCTCGCGTCCGACGAGCAGGGCGGGGTGCCGCTGTCCGGGCTGCTCACGCTCGGCCCCCACTGGGGTCACATGCAGAAGTGGTACATCGGCCAGAACGAGGCCCTGGGACTGTTCGATCTGCCCGAGGAGCTGTCCGAGGACCTGGACGGCTGGGGCCTGCACCCGGCACTGCTCGACAGCGCCACCTCCTTCACCTGGGTCGACGTCGTCGGCCACTACCTGCCGCTCGGCTACGGCCGCATCACCGTCAGGGACCGGCTGCCCGGCAGGTTCTGGAGCCACATGCGCTTCCGCGACAGCGGCACCGACGAGGTGCTCGCGGTCGACGTGACGCTCATCGACGCAGAGGGCGCGATCGTCACCGAGATCTCCGACTACGTGCTGCGCCGCATCAACACCGACGCCGTGGTGGCCGGGGTGACGGCCGACGCCGGAGCCCAGCGGGCCGGCACCGGCACCGTCGCCGCCCCCGACTCCGGCGGCCAGGTCACGACGGCCGCCGGAGGACCCGACGCGGTCGGCATCCGCCCCGCCGAGGGCGCCGAGGCGTTCCACCGGCTGCTCGCCACCCCGCTCGGCGCGCAGGTGGTGATCGCCGCGACCCCGATCGCCGCCTACCTGGCCGGTGTCGGGTCGGTCACCCAGGAGACGGTCGAGACGGAGCTGGACCCGGCCGCCGTGTCGGACCGTCCCCGTACCGGCGCGGCGACCGACGACTACGTGGCGCCGCGCGGTGAGGTCGAGGCCGCCATCGCCCGGCTGTGGAGCGAGGTGCTCGGCGGCGAGCGCATCGGCGTCGACGACGACTTCTTCGAACTCGGCGGCAACTCGCTCATCGCCGTGCAGCTCATCGCCCTCATCCGCAAGGAACTCGGCGTGCGGCTGCCGATGCGCAGCCTCTTCGAGGAGCCCACGGTGGCCGGGGTCACCTCGCTGATCGAGCAGGCCCGTGCCACCACGCCGGCGGCGGAGACCGCCCCGGCCGCGAACCAGTCCACCCAGTCCACGATCCCCCGTCTCCCCCGCAGGAGTGAGCAGCAGTGACCGAATCCCTTCCCGACACCAAGGTCGTCCTCAACGACGAGGAGCAGTACTCCATCTGGCCCTCGGGCCGCGACAATCCGGACGGCTGGCACGACGCGGGCTTCACCGGCACCAAGGACGAGTGCCTGGCCCACATCGAGCAGGTCTGGACCGACATGCGTCCGCGCAGCCTGCGCGAGGCGATGAACGCGGGAGGGGCGGGATGACCGAATAGAGGAGGACGTCTTCCCGTCCTCCTCCGGGTTCCGGGCGGGAGCGAACGTGGTTCCCGCCCGCTTCGAACCCGAGTCCGCCGTCCACGACATCGGCGTGCCCATACCGACGAGCGCGCCGACCGGTCGATCCGCACCGGTCGGCGCGCATCTCGGATGTCCCGCTTCCCCCGGTGGTCCGGGCATCGGCCCTCGCGAACACTAGGGCGGCGCGGCCTCAGTACACGTCGCGCACGTAGCGTCTGCTCGCGGCGAGCTGTTTGACGTAGAGGGTGGCCTCGTCGTCGCCGAGGCCGCCGTGGGTGACGGCGATCTCGCGCAGGGTCCGGTCGACGTCCTTGGCCATCCGGCTGGCGTCGCCGCAGACGTACAGGTGGGCGCCGTCCTGAAGCCAGGACCAGAGCCGGCCGCCGTGCTCGCGCATGCGGTCCTGGACGTAGACCTTCGCGCGCTGGTCGCGGGAGAAGGCGAGATCCAGCCGGGTGAGCAGCCCGCCGCGGTACGAGGCGTCGAGTTCGTCCCGGTAGTAGAAGTCGGTGGAGCGGCGTTGCTCGCCGAAGAAGAGCCAGTTGCGGCCGGAGTGCCCCAGTGCCCGGCGCTCGTCCAGGAAACCGAGAAAGGGCGCGACACCCGTACCCGGGCCGATCATTATCATCGACGCGGCCGGATCCGCGGGAGGACGGAAGTGCCTGTTGCGCTGGACGAAGACGGACACCGGGGTGTGCTCAGGGCTGTCCGCGAGGAAGGACGAGCACACCCCTCTGCGCTCCGTACCCCGTGGGTTCTCGAACCGGACGACCGAGACCGTCAGGCTCACCCGGTCGGGGGCGACGAGCGGGCTGGAGGAGATGGAGTACAGGCGCGGCTTCAGGCGTTTGAGTACGTCCGCCCACTCCTGGGCGGTGGCCCGGACGGGAAGCTCACCGACCACGTCGACGGCCTGGCGGCCCCACGTCCACTTCGCCAGCTCGCCCCCGTTGCCCGGGCGCAGGAACCGGGTGAGGTCGCGGTCGCGGGTACGGTCGGCGACGAACCTGAGCAGGCCGGGGGTGATCCTGGTGATCTCCAGCCGGCTCCGCAGGGCCTCACCGAACGGGAGGGGGCCGACGTCGGGGATCTCGACGGTGTCCGTGGGATCGAGGCCGGTCACGGCGAGCCATTCCGCGACCAGGTCGGCGCCGTTGACCGGCAGCACCCCGAGCGCGTCGCCGGCCTGGTAGGTCAGCTCGCCCCCGGTGTCGAAGGTGAACCGCCGCACCTCCTTGGCGGACCCCGGCAGGCTGAGCAGCCGGTTACCGGCCAGGGGCGCGCCGAACGGCGCGGCCCTGCCGGACCCCGCCGGCGATTCGGTGCCCGAGGGCACCGCGGGCGTCGCCCCGAGACCCGAAGGCGTCGGCTCAGGCCCGGACGACGTCGAACCGGGGGCTGACATCGGACCGGGACCTGACGTGCGTCCCGGAGCTGACATCGGACCGGGACTCGACGTGCGTCCCGGACCTGACATCGGACCGGAGTCCGGCGTCGGGCCGGAGGCCGAGGGAGACGGATCGAGTCCCGGAGGTGTCGATCCGTGGCCCGAGAGGGCCGGATCGGAAGGTGAGAGCGTCGCCTCCACCCCCGCGCGCGTGGGCTCGGGCGCCGAACTCGCCGGGGAGGAGGCGGAAGGTGTCGTCGGGGAGGGGACTGAAGGTTCGGCGAGGGCGGTGAGCAGCCGCTCAAGCCAGCCGAGGGCCCGCGAGTGGTCGTCGGGCTCGCAGTCCACCCGGGGTGCCAGGCGCTGGGCGCCCAGCTCCTCAAGGCGCTGGTCGAGCCGCCGGCCGTGACCGCAGAAGTCGTCGTAGCTGGAGTCGCCGAAGGCGAGTACGGCGTAGCGCACGCCGTCGAGCCGGGGCGCGCCGGACCCGATGAGGGCCTCCCAGAACCCGACGCCGTTGTCGGGGGCCTCGCCGTCACCGAAGGTGCTGGAGATGACGAGCAGGTCCGCGCCACGGGGGATGCTGTCCGGAGCGCAGTCGGCCATGCTGATCAGCCGGGGGGCGCGCCCCGCGCCGGTCAGCCTGTCGGCGCTGGCGACGGCGAACTCCTCGGCGTTCCCGGTCTGGGAGGCCCACAGGACGACGATGTCGCGCGTCGGCGGCACCGGATCGCCGCTCGCTCGCCCGGGTGGCGGGGCGAGCGTCCGGGAGAACATCCCGGCCAGCACCCCGTTGATCCACAGGGCGTGGGCGGGATCGACGGGGGCGTGGTCCGGCAGGACCGGCACGAGCGTACCCGCGGACGCCGAACCGTCGTGAGCGGACCCCGCTCCCTCCATGGCGAACGCCGCGCCGTCGAGCGCCGACAGGAAACCGGCCATGTAGCGGCGCTCGTGGTCGGCGAGCACCGGCGGCGTCAGGTCGGCCACCCCGAGCAGACCGGCCAGCGCGGCGATCCGGGCGGGCCGGGAACTCTCCGGGGCGGTTCCCGTGTATCCCGGGGCCGCTGAGGACGCCGGGAAGGCCGACGCCCCCGCGTACCCGGGAACCGTGGGGAACGCGGACGCCCCGGCCTGCTCGGGTACCGCGAGGGCTCCCGCCTTCCCTGTGTGCCCGGAAACCGAGGAGGCCCCGTGTTCGGGAGCCGCGGGGGACGCCTCGGAGGCGACCCTGGTGAGGGAGACCGCGCACACCTTGAGCTCGGGCTGGAACGAGATGGGATCGACGGCGTCGCTGGTGACCGCGTTGACGCTGAGATACTCGCCGAACAGGTCGTTCCAGTGGAACGGCGCGAAGCAGTCGCCCGGCATGACCCGGTCGGTCAGGAGGGCGGGCAGCACGGCCCTGCCGCGCCGGGAGGCGATCTCCACCAGGTCGCCCTCGCCGATCCCCTGCTCGGCGGCGTCGCGCGGGTTGATCTCGACGAAGGGCCCGGGGTTGAGCTTGTTGAGCTTGGCGACCCTTCCCGTCTTGGTCAGGGTGTGCCACTGGTGCTGCAGCCTGCCGGTGTTGAGGAGGAACGGGTAGGCGTCGTCGGGCAGCTCGGCGGCGGGCAGGTGCGGGCGGGGCAGGAAGGCGGCCCTGCCGCTCGGGGTGGCGAAGGCGAGACGCGGACGGCTGCCGTCGGGCCGGGTCAGCGTCGCCTGGCTGGTGCCGTCGTTGAGGTAGCGGACGGGGTTGCGTTCACCGCCGTCGGGCGCGCTCGGCCACTGGACGGGGGTCTCGCGCAGCCGCTCGTAGGTGACGCCCCGCAGGTCGTAGCCGGTCTTGGGATTCCACGCCCGCTTGATCTCCTCGAACACCTCCTCCGCGCAGGTGTAGGAGAAGGCGTCCTCGAAGCCCATCTCGCAGGCGACGCGGGCGATGATCTGCCAGTCGGGCAGCGCCTGTCCCGGCGGTTCCACGGCCTGCCGCAGCAGGGTGAGGTTCCGCTCGGAGTTGACCATCACGCCTTCGGTCTCGGCCCACATGGCCGCGGGCAGGACCACGTCGGCGTAGGCGTTGGTCTCGGTGGCGGCGAAGACGTCCTGGGTGACGACGAACTCGGCGGCCTCCAGGCCCGCGATGACGGTCCTGCGGTTGGCGACGCTGGCGACCGGGTTGGTGCAGATGATCCAGCACGCCTTGATCTCGCCCTCGGCCATGCGGGAGAACATCTCCACGGTCCCCTGGCCGACCTCGGTGCGCAGCGTGCCGGACGGCAGGTTCCACAGCTCCTCGGTGAAACGGCGGTCCTCCTCCACCAGCACCGAGCGCTGGCCCGGCAGGCCCGGCCCCATGTAGCCCATCTCGCGTCCGCCCATCGCGTTGGGCTGACCGGTCAGGGAGAACGGGCCGCTGCCGGGGCGGCAGATCGCGCCGGTGGCGAGGTGCAGGTTGCACAGCGCGTTGGTGTTCCAGGTGCCGTGCGTGCTCTGGTTGAGCCCCATCGTCCAGCAGCTCATCCACTCCCCCGCCGCGCCGATCCACTCGGCCGCCCGGCGCAGGTCGTCCTCGGGGATACCGGTGAGGCCGGCGACCGTCTCGGGGGGATAGTCCCGCAGGAAGTCCGGCATCGCCTCCCATCCCTCGGTGTGCCGCTCGACGAACTCGTGGTCGACATGGCCGCCCTCGACCAGCAGATGGAGCAGCCCGTTGAGCAGGGCGAGGTCGGTGCCCGGCCTGATCCGCAGGAACAGGTCGGCCTTGTCGGCGGTGGCGGTACGGCGGGGATCGACCACGATGAGCTTGGCACCGGCCTTGACCCGCTCCATCATCCGCAGGAACAGGATCGGATGGCAGTCGGCCATGTTCGCGCCGATCACGAAGAACAGGTCGGCGCGGTCGAAGTCCTCGTAGGAGCCCGGCGGGCCGTCCGACCCCAGCGACAGCTTGTAGCCGCTGCCCGCGCTGGCCATGCACAGCCGGGAGTTCGACTCGATCTGGTTGGTGCCGACGAAGCCCTTGGCGAGCTTGTTGACCAGATACTGCGCCTCCAGCGTCATCTGGCCGGACACGTAGAACGACAGGGCGTCCGGCCCGTGCTCGTCCAGGATCCGCCGCAGCCCGCGAGCGGTCTCGCCGATCGCCGCGTCCACACTCGTCGGCCTGGGCTCGGCGCCCCGGTCCGGCCTGACCAGCCCGCTTTCCAGGCGGCCGGGGGCGGCGAGCATGTCCGCGGTGGTCGCCCCCTTGGTGCACAGCCGACCGGCGTTGGCCGGGTGGCTCTTGTCACCGGATGCCTTGACGACCCGGCGCCGCCCGTCCACCTCCAGGACGATCCCGCAGCCGACACCGCAGTACGAGCAGACCGTCTTCACTTTCTCTGACGCCGCCATAGGTCCCTTCTCCCTGAGCAGGGGCCCGTGACGCCCTCCGCCGAACAGCGGGGACACCAAAGCCGCATCGGGCGGATCCAACGACGGAAACATAAGAAACAGGCGTTACGTAGATGTCACATCTGTCCGCGTCCGCCTGTTACATCCACATCACCGCCGATCTCCCCCGGCCACGCGCGACTCTCTCCGAGACTCTCCTGGCCTCGAACACCCGAAAACGCCCCACGCCATACCGAAGCGGAACGTACTCCCCTAACTCCAGGTGCTTCATGAGCCTCTCGGCATGGGCATCCCCGTGTTGGGCGGTGAGCACCTCCCGGAAAGGCAGGATCGACCACATCGCGACTTCAGCAATTCGCACGCATTGGAGACCGGCCCATGGATCTGTGACGTCAATCGCCTTAACCTGGGGCGATGTCGGTTGGCGGTACGGCGGCGTATGTCGATCTCGCGGGATTACCTCCACTGGTCAGGCGTGCGCTCCAAACAGCACAGGGGGCGGGCTTCGCTCCTTCCTGCCGTCCTGAGCAGGGGCGACTGCTGTACGCCCTGGCGGCCGGCGCCGACGTGATCGGAGAGACCGGCACCGGGTGCGGAGTGGGCCTGGCATGGCTGGCCTCAGGCGCCCGACCGGAGGCACGCCTGGTCAGCGTTGAACGGGACGCACATCGAGCGTCCCTGGCTGCCCAGGTCTTCCTCGATCATCCACAGGTCTTGGTGATCCGTGGCGACTGGCGGGAGATCTATCGAGACGGCCCCTATGACCTGCTCGTGCTCGATGGAGGCGGCCAAGGCAAGGGCGGTGAGAAGCCCGCTGATCCGCACAGGTTACTCAGGCCAGGAGGCACTCTGGTCATTGACGACCTGACCCCGGCCCGGCACTGGCCACCGCGATTCGACGGCGCTGTCGACCAGGCGCGGATGCACTGGCTTGATCACCCCGGGCTGGATGCGGCGGAACTTCGGCTCGCGCCGGATCTGGCCGCGCTCGTGGCCACTCGCCGTTTCACCGAGACGTCCAGCATGACGGATCACTGAACCGGGTCACGCAGCCGGCTTCCTGATCGAGGCGACATCGACGGTGCCCGGGTAGACCCGATCGCGGTTGTCGGTGCGCGGCGGTACGTCTCGGTGTTCGATTACCTTCGGGCAGCGGCCCTCAGTCCTGCCGACACGGCGACTATGCTGACAAACGCGCTGAACAACCCGGCGTGAGTGTCCGACCGAAGGGGCGAGCGATGTCCGATCCGGTAGACCTGACCACCGCAGCGTGGCACAAGAGTTCGCTCAGCGGAGCCAACGGCGACTGTGTGGAGGTCGCGAACCTGGGCGACGTCGTGGCCGTCCGCGACTCCAAGAACCCCGGCGGCCCCAGGCTCGTCTTCACCCGTGGCACCTGGTCGGCCTTCGTCACGCAGCTGAAGAACGACGTGTAACTCCCCGGGACCGGGACCGGAGCCGGAGGGGAGACGGCCGCTCGCCTCGACGGGCGGTGAGTTTTGGGCACCCGGCGTTGGGATCGTACGGGCCATGGGCCGCACGATCCCAACAAAGACCGTCAGGTGACCAGGTCGGGGCGAGAAGGGCATCGGTTACAAACGCCTCAAAAGCATCTCGGCGCGAGCGCCCACAGCTTCGACGTCCTCGAGTGAGTGAACCTGGGCGGACAGGCTGGCGAAAATTTCCTGAGCTTCCTCAAAGACATGTTCCTGCGCCGATGTCTCAGGGGGGGCGATGACCACCTGCAGGTCCACGTTCCTGTCGATTGTGCTGACTCGCTGATTGTTCGAGTCGATCACCCGGGCCTCATCGCCCTGACGGAGTCTGTCTATGGCGTATCCCCACGCCTTGACCTGCATGGACACACCATCCAAGCTCGATCGCCTGAACGACCATGCCTGCGTCAACTGCACCGCGCGACCGTTCGCGATCGCAAAGTCCATCGTGTAGTTGACATGAGCGCCGACGAACACATGGGGACGGTGGTGTATCAACGACTCGTCGATGTCCGCACGATGGTAGACATCACGCAACCGACGAGTGAGGACGTCCTTTGTCACTCCCAGGCGGGGTTGGGTGACAGGATCAATGATCACGTGTTGGAACACGCGTTCCAGCGCCTCGCGGGCGTTGTCAGCCAGGATCGGCGTCGGCGGGCTGAGCTGAACAACGTTGCGATGGTCGTGGTGCAGCCTCTGCAACCACTCCTCGCCCAGAGGTTCGCCACCCTCTTCCATGAGCGCGCGATGCGCGTCGATGTCCGCACCAAGTTGCAGCATGAAGCTACCGGCGATCTCCAGCACCGCGACAGGCGCGAACTTGCGTATCCGGTCAGTCTTGCTGAGTTGACGGATCTCCCAGTCCCCCGTGACGGGATCTCCGGCTATCGCCCCGTAGTTGACGAACTCGCCCGTGCGTGGATCGGGAAGACATCTGATGATCGAATATAGGTAACGGCTCATCTTGACTCGGCCTCCCTTCCCATCAGTGCTCGAACGCGATCGGCAACAGCAGGTGCCCTGTACTCAAGGAACCAGCCGAGTGCCTCCAGATCGTCGTCACTAACTGGCCACGATGCTGGCACGCCACGCAGGACGTTGACGAGAGCATCACGGTTGATTTTCTCAAGTGCTGCTGCCACTTGCTCGACCGCCTCCTCGCTGAGACCATCCGAGGCGTCGGGGAGCTCGTTGGGTTCGTCGGCACACTGGATCAGGTAGGGCTTCTTCCACTGTCCATCGTTCGCCGGAAAGTACAGGCCATGATCATGGCTGTAGATGCTTTCGTCGTTTTCGAGGTCGTACAGCCACTGCGGGTCGCAGCCGAAGCACCAGTCCCATAACGCATACACAGCCACCTGTCGCCTCTGGTTGTCGTCTCGCGATCGGGAGGCCAGGACGGGACGGCGTTCGATCGCATTGGGGATGGCGAGGCTGGCGTGTGCGAGCCCTGCTTCAAGGTGTCCTCGACCTACCGGCCAGCCGACGAATTCCTCAGGAATGCGGATGAGGCTGCCGTTACACACGGGCGCACCGATCAGTCGACCAACGCCCGACACCACATACTCGATAGCCACCGACATCTTGGTGTGATCTTCGCAGGCGTCAACGCATTTGACCCAATAACGGCGATCATCACTGGCAACGGCCAGAAACGGGCTCGCGAAAGTGTTCCCACCGGGGGTTAAGGGCATGGTCATAATCAAATCGTTGAAGCTGTCATCTCGACTGCCGACCAGCCCAGCCCAGTCTTCCAGCCCAACCAACACGGCCGCCCTTTTCTTAATCGATCCGAAGGGCTTCGCCTGCCGTAACCATAGAACAGCAGCGGTGACCCGTCACCCGATTTTGCCATACAAGAATCCAATGGTCTCACCTTTTCAAATTAACCGCAGGCGAGAGTGAACCACATCTCAGTCGATCCGTGTTTTTACTGATTCAGCACGTTAGATAATTATTTTTGTCGATCCAAACGGGCGACGCAACCCACAAGAGTCGCCACGAAAAAACACAGATTACCCAAGAGATATATCTAACATCCTAAATGAGTAAATAGCCGAAAGAATGGCCGATTACATCAGCGACGGCACCCTGCTTGGAGGGCCACCTGAGGCAGTCGCATCCCTTGCCGTGGGCCGTACGATCCCGGCGGATCCGATGGAACGTCAGGCGACCAGGTCCGCCACCAGTTCCAGTTGTTCCAGGCGGAGGCGGAGGGTCGGGGTGACCAGGCCGACGACGAGGGAGGTGGCGCCCGCCTCGCGGTAGGCGGCGACCCGTTCGCGGAGCTTGCCGGGCGGCCCGCACATCGTCATCGCGTCGACCAGGCCGTCGGGGAGCAGCGACATCGCCTCGCCCTGACGCCCGCCCAGGAACGCCTCCTGGACCGCCTCGGCCTCCTTCTCGAAGCCGAGGGAGCGGGCCAGACGGTTGTAGAAGTTGGTACGGCGCGAGCCCATGCCGCCCAGATAGAGGGCGAGCATCGGCCGCATCATGTCGAAGGCGAGTTCCTCGTCGTCGTCGACGAGGGTGAGGATCATCGGGGCGACGTCGAAGCCGTCCAGGGTACGGCCCGCCCGTGCCGCGCCGGCGCGCAGCTGGGCCGTGCGCTCGGCGAGGTGCTCGGGCGGGAAGTGGATCGCGAGCCAGCCGTCGGCCAGCTCCCCGGCGAGCGCGGTCGTCTGCGGGCCCATCGCGCCGAGATAGACGGGGAGGTGCTTCTGGACCGGGGAGACGCCCAGGGACAGCTCCTTGCCCTGCCCGCCGGGGAGCGGCAGCGTCACGGTCTCGCCCGAGTAGCTCACCGGGCGCCCGGCCAGGGCGAGACGCAGCACCGACAGGTAGTCGCGGGCGCGGGCCACCGGCCGGTCGAAACGCTCCCCGTGCCAGCCCTCCACGACCTGCGGCCCCGACACGCCCACACCCAGCCGGGCCCGGCCGCCGGAGATCTGGTCGACGGTGGCGGCCGTCATCGCCGCCACCACGGGCTTGCGGCCCGACATCTGCAGCACGCCGGTGCCCAGCGCGATCCGCTCGGTCTGTCCCGCGATCCACGCCATCAGGCTCGCGGGGTCGGTGCCGTAGGTCTCGGCGGCCCACACCGACTCGTAGCCCAGCCTCTCGGCCTCGCGGACCAGGGTGAGGTGGTCGGCGGGACCGAGCCCGGCACCGCCCCAGTAGCTCATGCTGTAACCGAGACGCATCCGATCTCCTCTGCGATGACGGTGGCGAGCAGGTCGGGGGTCTCCTCCGCCAGCCAGTGTGAGGCGTCGAGCTCGCGCATCGACGGCCGAAAGACGCTCTGCCTGCGCCAGCCGAGCAGCCCGCCGCGCGACATGGAGCCGTCGCGGCTGCCGTACAGGACGGTGACGGGTACGGGCAGCGGCGGCCCCTGCCGGTGCCGGTACCGGGCGAGCATCCCGAAGTCGGCGCGGAGTGCGGGTTCGAGGATCGGCCTGAGCACCTCGCGCTCGGCCACCTCCGCCGGAACCCCGCCCAGCTCGATCAGCTGGTCCCAGAACAGCCACGACGGCAGGGAGGGCAGCCTGCGCAGCAGGAGCGTGACGTCCGGCGCGGCGAAGGACCCCACGAGCAGCCGCTGGGGCCATCGCCCTCCCGGCCCGGCCGAGGGATCCGATCCGGCGGACTCCGGTGGCGGGTCTTCTGCGCGTACGGCGGGCCCGGACGAGTCCGGGGGTACGGGTCCGGACGCCCCCGGGGGTACGGTCCCGGATGACCCCGGGGGTACGGTCCCGGACGGCCCCGGGGGTACGGTCCCGGACGGCCCGGAGGCGGGGGCGAGTTCGGTGAGGCGGCGGCAGACCAGGTAGGCCAGCAGCGCGCCGCTGCAGTAGCCGAACAGCGCGTACGGCTCGCGGGCGTTCGCCAGCAGGTCGCGGGCCAGGACGTCGACGAGCGCGTCCAGGTCCTCGACGGGCGGCTCCGCCAGCCTGGCCTGGCGGCCGGGGAGGTTCACCGACCACACGTCGACCTCGTCGGGGAACCGCCCGGCCAGGTCGGTGAGCGAGGCGGGACCGCTGCCCGCGTTGGGGAAGACGTACAGGCGGATCCGGCCCCCCTGCCGCTCCCCCACCGGCACGAACCACGGCGCGGTCATCGCGTTCCTTCCGGTGCCGAGACGCCGGACTCCGGGGAGCCCGGTCCCGCGAAGGAGGCCGGGAGCCGTACGACGGGGATGGACGTCACGAACCCGCCCCTTCCTGGATGAACGCGGCCAGCTCGGCCGGGGTGGGATGGTCGAAGACCGCGCGGACGTTGATCGCCCGGCCCGCGAGCTCCTCCAGCGGTGCGATCAGCCGTACGGCGAGCACCGAGTGCCCCCCGTTGAGGAAGAAGTTGTCGTGCTCGCCGAGTCCCGGGCGGCGCAGTGCCTCCCGCCAGAGCCGCAGCACCCCCTCGGCGAGTTCCGAGCTCGCCGGGGCACGGGGGCCGGACGGGGAGGCGTCCTCGGGGACGGTGAGCCCCCGATAGTCGATCTTGCCGTTGGCGGTCGTCGGGAACTCGCCGGCCAGGACGATCCCCGAGGGGACCGCGTAGTCCGGCAGCCGCGTCCCCGCGTACCTCCACAGCTCCTCCCGCAGCGCGGCCTCGGTCTCCCCGTCGGGCGGGTCCGTGGGCTGCACGAACGCCACCAGCCGGTCGTCGTGGACGATGACGGCCGCGACCTTGACGGCGTCGTGGTGGTGCAGCACCGCCTCGATCTCGCCCAGCTCGATGCGGTGTCCGCGCAGCTTGATCTGGCGGTCGTCGCGGCCGAGGAGTTCCAGGGTCGCGTCGTGCCTGAGCCTGGCCATGTCCCCTGTCCGGTAGAAGCGCCCGTGGCGGGGATGTTCGCCGAACCGCTCGGCGGTCAGCTCAGGGCGGTTGACGTACCCTGCGCCCACCCCGTCGCCCGCCACGCACAGCTCACCGGGCACGCCCGGCGGGGCCTCGCGCCCGTCGGCGTCCCTGACGAAGATCCGGGTGTTGGCGAGCGGCACCCCGATCGGCACCGGATCGGCCGGGGGGCCGAGGATCTCGGCGGCGGTGGACCAGATGGTCGTCTCGGTCGGCCCGTAGACGTTGAACAACCGGCAGCCCAGGCCCAGCAGGTCAGTGGCGAGCGCGGCCGGCATGGGCTCTCCGCC
This sequence comes from Streptosporangium sp. NPDC049078, assembly GCF_040648855.1. Lineage (NCBI taxonomy): Bacteria > Bacillati > Actinomycetota > Actinomycetes > Streptosporangiales > Streptosporangiaceae > Streptosporangium > Streptosporangium sp. NPDC049078. The sequence continues at coordinate 252,970 of NZ_JBEZEL010000006.1, read as the reverse complement.
ACAGAGCACTACGCGCCCGGCCAGCTCGTCGCGCGCCTCGGGGGCGATGAGCCGCCACGCCGTCGGGGTGGCCTGCACGACGCGTACGTCCCGTGCCGCGATGAGTTCCAGGAACCTGCGCGGCTGCAGCTGGTCGTCGTCGGAGGCGACGACCAGGGTGCCGCCGACGGTGAGCGGGAGCATCAGCTCCAGGGCCGAGATGTCGAAGGAGGTCGTGGTGGACCACAGCACCGCGTCGGCCGCGCCCGCCCCCAGCCGGCCGGCGAAGTCGAGGACGAGGTTGGCCAGGTTGCCGTGGGTGACGGCCACTCCCTTGGGCCTGCCGGTGGACCCCGAGGTGTAGATCACGTAGGCGATCGACTCCCCGGATATCGTCGCGGAGACCTCGGCCGGATCCAGCGGTCTTCGCGCCCCCTGATCCGCCTCGGCGCCGGACGCGGAGGCCTGCGGCATGGGGAGTACGGGCGTCTCCCCCGCCCAGGGAGCCTCGGAGTCGGCGACGACCAGGCGGGCACCGCAGTCCTCCACCTGGTAGGCGAGGCGCAGCTCGGGCTGGCGCGGGTCCAGCGGCAGGTAGGCGGCTCCGGCCGCCCAGACGCCGAGCACGGCGGCGACCATCTCCGCCGAACGGCTCAGGCCGAGCGCCACGATGTCGCCGGGGCCCGCGCCGTGCGCGACGAGGGTGTCCCGCACGGAGGCCGCCCAGTCGAGCAGCTCGCCGTAGGTGACCTCCCGGTCGCCGTCACGGATCGCCGTCACGGTGCGAGGCTCGCGGGCGGCCTCCGGATCGCCGTCAGCGATGACCGCCTGGGCATCGCTCCCGTGCACGACCTCCGGGAGGCCGTCACGGATCACCGCCCCGGCACCGCTCTCGCGAACGACCCCGGGCAGACCGTCACGGATCACCGCCCCGACACCGCGCTCGCGGCCGACCTGCCCGTCGCCGGTTTCGAAGCCCCCGGTGCGGGTGACGATCCGCTCCAGCAGCGTGGCCGGTCCTTCCCAGGTCCGCGCGGTGTCGTTGAGCCGGTCGAGCAGCCTCCGGTCGCCCGCCGAGAGGGAGTCCAGCTCCCGCTGGGGCCGGTGCGCGTCCTTCGCGGCCCGCCGCAGCAGCGCGGTCATCCGCGCGACGAACGCGGCGATCTCGGCCTCGTCGTGGACCTCCGTGCTGTGCCAGACCCTGAGCGTGAGCCTGCCGGGCTCCTGCACCGCGATGCACTGCAGGTCCAGGCGGCTGCGGTCGAACAGGTCCTCGACGTACTCGGGGACGGAGCCCAGGATGCTCACCTGGTCGTCGGTCCACGGCCGGTAGTTGAACATGTGCCGGAACAGCGGCACCCTCCAGTCGCCGGTGCCGTGCCCGCGCTCGACCAGCACCGCCTCCACCGAGGCGTCCGCGTGCTCTACGCCCTCGAAGAAGACGTCCTCGACCCGTCTGACCAGGGCCGCGAAACCCTCCTGCGGATCGGCGCGCACCCGGATCGGCAGGGTGCTGACGCCGTAGCCGACATGGCCGCGCATCGCGGCCGTCCTGGTGGTGACCGGCATCGCGGCCACCAGATCGGGACCGGCGCCGTGCGCGCGCAGGGTGAGCATGAACGCGGCGGCGAGCACGATGTTGTCGGTGGTGCGCAGGCCGGTCCGCAGCGTGTCGAGCGCCCGGCGCGTGTCCGCGTCCACCTCCCAGGAGCAGGTGTGCCCGGCGAAGGTGGGCCGGGCGGGCGACGGCCTGCTGCCGGGGAGCACCATCGCGGCCGGGTCGACGTCCCTGAGCCTGTCGAGCCAGTAGTCCAGCGACTCCCGGGACGCCGCTTTGGGCTCCAGCATGGGCGCGGTGCCCGCGAGCGCGGCGGGGAGCGGCTCCTGGCTCGTCTGCGCGTCGTAGAAACCGCCCAGTTCCTCGACGAGGAACTGCATCGAGGTGGCGTCGATCACGATGTGGTGCGCGACCAGGCAGACCACGCTCCCGCCGCCGTCGGGCAGCGTGAAGTGCCCGGCCCGAAAGAGCAGGTCACGGCCCAGGTCGAAGGGTTCGTCCAGGAAACTCTGCAGGTCGGCGACGAGCGTCTCCGGCGTGGTCTCGCCGTTCACCAGCTTGATCTGCGCGTCCTTCGGGGCGGTGAGGTGCCGTACGGGTGCGCCGTCCACCTCGGGAAACCGCAGGCGCAGCGCCGGGTGCCGCTTGAGCAGGCGGTTCACCGCGATCTGCAGCGGGAGCCTGCGCAGCGGCTGCCGGGTCCTGAACGCCACCGCCAGGTTGGACACCCCGCTCGACCCGGCGAGCTGCTCCAGCACCCAGAACGAGTACGGGACCGCCTCGGGCCTGCGCAGTGGCTCCGCGGGCTCCGGCAGGCCCTCGGGGAGCCGTGACGCGTTCTCGCGTTCCCGCGCCTCGGGAGCCGGCGACGCATTCCCACGTTCCCGCACTTCGGGTGCCGGTACGGGAACGGGCGTCACCTCGGCGGGGCGATGCCCGCCGGGGACGGGCAGTCGCTGCAGAGGGTGGTCGGGGTCGAGCGCGACCCAGTCCACCGGACAGCCGAGCGTCCACAGCCGGGCGAGCGCCGTGAGCAGACCCCGGCGGTCGTCCCCGCAGCGGATCGTCTCCTCTCCCGGCGATATTCCCGCCGTCCCTGCCGTCCCTGCCGTCCCTGCCGTCCCCGCCGTCCCCGCCGTCCCCGCCGCACCGAGCAGGAGGGACGGCGCGCCTCGTGCGCCACCGGCCTTCGGTCCCGCTGCCGCCTCGGACGAGGGCTCCGGCCCCGCGAACGTCCCAGGACGGGCCTCCGGTTCGTGGAAGGCATGTCCCGACACCCGCTCCGGCGCCGCACCGGAGGCGGCCACCCGGGCGATCGCCTCGTCCAGTCCGAGCATTCCCGAGAAGGCGGCGGCGGTGAGTTCTCCGACCCCCTCCCCCGTGCACCCTCCGGGGGTGACACCCCAGCCGGTCAGGGTGGCCGCCAGGGAGTAGGTGACCGCGAACGTCACCGGGTCGTCGTCGCGTTCCCCGGCGAGCCAGGCGTCGCAGAAGTCGACGCCGTGCCGCTCGAAAGCCTCCAGGCAGACGTCCATCGTCTCGCTGAACAGCCGCTCGACCCCGTACAGCGAGGCCCCCAGCCGACCGGCGCCGCCGGCGGGGAAGACGAACCGCACACCCGTCCAGGCCGCGTCGCGGGAAGGCGGCTCATGCCCGGCCGTTTCCTCGGCCGAGGCCGTCCGCGCGGCGGCGAGGGCGGCGGACGCCTCGGCGGGGGTGGTCGCGACGATCGCACCCCGTACGGGATGCGGGGTGCGGCCCCGCTGGAGGACGGCCACGGCGTCGGCGAACCGGTCGGGGGCGAGGGTGGCGAAGAATCCCGCCAGGCCTTCCCGTACGGCGTCGGCCTCCTGTCGGTGCCGTCCCGACCAGGCGACGACGCGAGGCCGGCGGTCCGCGGGGAGGTGGACCGGCGGGAAGCCGTCCTTCACCGTCAACGGATCACGCGGACGCGCGGTCGGTCCGCCTGTCGGCGATCGGCCGGGCCCGCTGCGGGCGGGACCGGTGCCGGGCCGGGAAGCGGTCAGCGGGCCGGTCGCCGTACCGGCACCCCGGTCGGTCACCGAGACGGTCGCTGTGTCGGCGACCCGGTCGGTCACCGGGGCGGTCGTCGCGTCGGCGACCGTGTCGGTAGCCGGGTCGGCTGCCGGGTCGGCTGCCGGGTCGGTCGTCGTCTCGATCACGGCGCGTACGAGGTCGCCGTCGAGGAGGGCGTCGTCCAGGCGCCTGAGCGCGATCGCGGTTCCCCGTTCCGCGACGGCGCCGAGGCTCGGCCCCGAGACGGTGATCGCGAGGTCGCAGATCCCCAGGGCGAGGGCGAGGCAGGCGGCCTCGGCCGTGTCGTGGACGGCGAGCGCGCCCGGTGGGCGCGCGGGGTCGTGTCCGGCGTTCTCCATCGTGGCCTCGACGACCTCGATCGGGACGGGACCGGGAGAGAGCGGGGCACGCGGGCCCATACCGATCACCGCGATCGGCGCGGTCCTCGTCACCGAGACGACCCGCCGTCCCTGCGGATACGGGCGCGCACATCCCTGCGGCTGCCTCCCGTGGGGCGCGGGCGCGCGGGTTCGCTCCTGACGGGTTCCTGCGCGCCCGCGACGAGGCGGCTGAGCGCCCGTACGTTCGGCCGGGCGAACATCGCGGTGACCGGGATGTCGATACCGAGCGCCCCGGTGATGTCCGCGTGCAGCTCGACCAGCGCCATCGAGTTGAGCCCGGCTTCGAAGAAGTTCTCGTCGGGGTCGACCGTCCGGCCCAGGCGGGCCTCGATCATTCCCGCCACCGTGTCGGCGGCCGACACCCGCTGCCCCGGGCGACCCGATTGGCCTGGAGGCCGCCCCTCGTCCTCCTCGTGTTGCCGCTCCGCTCCCACCGGCCGACTGCCCTGGATCATCCGGCGCCTTTCGTGAAATTTGTCTGGTTCACCGGGCACCCCCTTTTCGGGCATGCCGTGCACCGATCTTCTGACACCTATTCGGACACGACAAGGGCGTATTTTTCGGCTTTTTTGGATCACCGAGCGCGGGGAAGACCCCGGAAACGCGTGCGGCCACCGCCGAAGCGGTGGCCGTACGCGTTTTCGCGGATCGGGTGAGGATCAGGCGGGGTTGGAGACCGCCGCCCCGATGGTGTGCACGCGCAGGGCGTTGGTGGAGCCGGCGGTGCCGGGAGGCGAACCGGCGACGATGACGACCTTGTCACCCTTCTCCAGGCGGGAGTTGGCGAGCAGCGAGGCCTCCACCTGACGGACCATGTCGTCGGTGTGGTGGACGAACGGCACCTCGAAGGTCTCCACACCCCAGGTCAGCGCGAGCTGGTTGCGGACGTGGCGGGCGGAGGTGAACGCGAGCAGCGGGATCGGCGAGCGGTAGCGGGCCAGACGGCGGGCCGTCTCACCGGACATGGTGAACGCCACCAGCGCCTTGGCGCCGACGATCGCCCCGACCTCCGCCGCGGCACGGGCGATCGCGCCACCGGTGGTCTCGGGCAGCCGGTCGAGGCTGTGCGTGGCCTGCAGGGAGCTCTTCTCCGCGGTCGTGGCGATGCGGCTCATCGTCTCGACGACCTCGATGGGGTAGTTGCCGACCGAGGTCTCCCCGGAGAGCATGACCGCGTCGGCGCCGTCCATGACGGCGTAGGCGACGTCGGAGGCCTCGGCGCGGGTGGGACGCGGAGAGGTGATCATCGAGTCCAGCATCTGGGTGGCGACGATGACCGGGCGGGCCTTCTCGCGGCAGAGCTCGATGGCGCGCCTCTGGACGATGGGCACCTCCTCCAGCGGCAGCTCGACACCGAGGTCACCGCGGGCGACCATGATGCCGTCGAAGGCCTCGATGATCTCCGGGAGCCGCTCCACGGCCTGCGGCTTCTCGATCTTGGCGAGCAGCGGGAGGCGGATGCCCTCCTGCTCCATGATGTTGCGCACCACGTCGGCGTCGGAGGGACGCCTGACGAAGGAGAGGGCGACCAGGTCGAAGCCGGCGCGCAGCGCCCAGCGCAGGTCGGTCTCGTCCTTGTCGGTCAGGACGGGGGCGCTGACGTTCACGCCGGGGAGGTTGAGGCCCTTGTTGTCGGAGATCATGCCACCGACGACCACGCGGGTCGTGACGCGCTGGCCGTCGACCCGGGTCACCTCCAGCCGGACGCGGCCGTCGTCGACCAGGATGCTGTCGCCGGGGCTGACGTCCTTGGGAAGCCCCAGATAGGACGTGGAGACCTGGTCACGGTCGCCGGGGACCTCCTCGGTGGTGATCGTGAAGACGTCACCGAAGCCGAGACGGACGGGACCTTCCTCGAACTTACCGACCCGGATCTTGGGGCCTTGGAGGTCGGCCAGCAGACCTACGCCACGCCCGAGCTCGGCGGCCGCCTCCCTCAACCTGTCGTAAACCTCCCTGTGCAGCTCGTGGCTGCCGTGGCTGAGGTTGAAACGGGCCACGTCCATCCCGGCCGCGATGAGTTCGCGGAGGCGTTCGGGAGATGAGGTGGCGGGGCCGAGAGTGCAGACGATTTTCGCGCGACGAGTCACGGATCCCACCCTAATTGGTACAGACCACTTGGTCGCGACGTTAGCCGTAGCGCCGATGAAAAATTCGGTGACACAAAGCCACCCAGCATGAACGGCAGGTTACGAATCGTCCCTCGCGCTCACTCCTGGGGTCAGCCGTCCCAGGAGTACGGGCACCCGCGAGCGTGCCACGAGCCTGGTCGGTCATCGGGACACCGGACCGATCACGACTTCCGAGCGGTCACCGCGCCTCCGTGTCGGCCGCCCGGAGTTTCGAGACGGTCACCGCGCCTCCGCCTCCGCCTCGGCAACGGCGGCTTCGGGCCGAGCGCCGGAACCCCGGACCGGCCGACGGATTCCCGGGTCAGTCGCGGACGATCTCCTCCGCGACCAGCCCGGCGCCGATGCCCAGCAGCCAGACGTCCTTGGCGACGGCGATGCCCTGCTGTGAGGGACGCAGGCTGCCTTCCTCCCGCAGTCCCGGCGTCTTGAGGTAGAGGCCGAGCAGCCCTCCGGCGAAGGCGGTCAGCGCGGCGCCCGCCAGCAGCGGCGGCACCACGGGGACCAGCAGGGCGGTACCGAGGGTGATCTCCGCCGTGGAGAGCAGTCTCGTGAACTTCACCGAGTCCATGTCCTTGAGGAACGGGTAGGTCCCGGAGGCCATCCCGTGCAATCCCTTCGCGCTCTCCTCCCCCGCGGTTCTCTTGGTCAGTCCCGAATTCAGAATGATCAAACCGGCGGCGATCCGGGGCGGAAGCTGGTGCGGACGCGACAGGAACCTCATATGAGTCCTTTCTGCGTGGAGAACCCGCCTTCAGGCGCGAGGAGGAAGCCGATGATCCTCACGGTGACAAGAGCGACGGGATGGAACCGGAGTCGTTCTTCTTCCCCCTTTCGCCCCCTTCACCCGTCTGTTGATCGTCTCTTGGGGAGATCCGGCCTGTGCCCGGGATGACGCTTCCGCCGAGGCCGAACCGCGAGGCGACCGCCCTCACCCCGTCTCGGCCCCTGGGTGAGGGGCCGAGACGGGGTGAGGACGCCTTGGGCGCCCCCGCACCGTCAGGGAGGCCGTCAGGGAGCGAGCGGCTCGGCCTTGGCGGCGTTCTCGGCGCTGATGAGGCCGCGGCCGTAGAAGCCGTTGCGCTTCTTGGGACCCTCGCACTTGTGGACCTCGTCCACGAACGCGAGGTCGATCTTGTAGGCGTACCCGCGCGGTGAGGGGCAGGCCTTCTTGGTGGCCGTGGAGTACAGCTGGCGCTGGACGTCCGCGGGGGGCATCGTGAGGCCGCCCTTGCCGGGTTTGCCGAACCGGCTGATCAGGATGGCGGCGACACCGGTGGCGTGCGGTGCGGCCATGGAGGTGCCGACGAGGTACTGGTAGTAGGCGCAGGTGCCGCCCTCGCACTCCCGGATGATCGAGTCGGACTTCGGCGCGCCGTCGGCGGTGAGTTGTCCCTTGGCCTTGAGCGCGTTCTCCGGCGCGGCGGCCAGAATGCCCTTGGTGGGGTCGTACGTGCTGCCGCCGTCGAACTCGTCCCCGCCGGGGGCCGCGAGGTCGGCCTGCTCGACGCCGTAGTCGGAGTAGTACGCCTTGCGCCCGGTCGGCCCCACCGAGGTGACCGAGATCACACCCTTGGACTCGGCGGGAACGTTGAGGCAGGAGTTGTCGACCTTGCGGGTGTGCTCGCTGCCCTTGGGATAGTTGGGGCTGCTCTCGTCCTTACTCGGCTTGCCGAGGTCGGTGGCGCCGTTGCCGATGGCGCTGATGAGGGTGACCCCGCGCTTGCGCGCGTAGTCGAGGGCGCGCTGCATGCCGGTGATGATGCCGCGCTGCTCCAGCTGCTCCGCCTTGGAGTCGGCCGGGTTGGCCTTGCAGTTGAACAGCCACGGGTCGACGTAGAAGCTCATGTTGACCACGTCGATCCCGGCGTCGGCGGCGTAGGTGAGCGCCTCGACGCTGGGCTTGAGGAAGAACAGGCCCGAGTCGCGACCGGCGCGCAGGTTCACCAGGGACACCTGGGGGGCCACCCCGGCGATGCCCAGGCCGTTGATCGGTGAGGCGATGGTGCTGGCCACGTGGGTGCCGTGGCCGTCGTCGTCCCAGTCCACCGGGTCCTTGCAGTCCTTGAACTCGCAGGGGCCGTCGAGGACGTTGCCGTTGGGGTCCTTGGGCCGGTCGGTCACGAAGTTGCGGCTCAGGGCGCGGTTGAAGTTGGGGGCGATGTCGGGGTGCTTGCCGTCGATGCCGGTGTCGATGACGCCGACCAGCACCCGCTTGTCACCGGGTTCGGTGGCGTAGGAGCCCTCCACGGTGGCGCCGATCATCTTCATGTCCCACTGCCGCCCGGCGAGCGGCTCCGGTGTGTCGGCGGAGCGGCGGGTGCCCGCCTGCCCGAGGGCTTCTGCGGAGGGGAATGCGAGCGGGGTTCCCACGCCGGAGACGGTCCCGGCGCTGGAGGTCCCGGAGGTGGCCCCGGTGCCGGAGATCCCGGCTTCTGAGGCGGACCCGCCCGCGGAGGTCCCGGTCGCGGGTGCGGCGGCGCGGATCGCACTGGCGAAGCCGATCCTCCGGTCGGAGGAGACTCCCTCGATGGCGCTGTCGTCGGCCAGGCTTTCCACGAATCCGGCGCCGGGACCGTCCGCGAGGACGTAGCCGATCCTGGTGTCGGTCGACAGGACGGTGCCGCCGCTCGCGTCGATCGCGTCGATCGCCCGGTCGCGGGCGCCGTCCGCGTAGAAGACCAGGTACTCGCGGGTCTGGCCCGCGCCGGTCGTGGCCTCGCCGCCCAGGGCTCCCGCCGTGAGGGTCGCCGCCAGGGCGAGCGCCGTCGCCGCGCCCGTCAGGCTTCTGGTCCCGCGATTCATCGATCCTCCGCACCTGACCCGATCAAGAAATTTATCTTTCAGGCATATGTACGCCAAAGCAATTCGAAACCCCGCTCTGCGCATTTTTCCCTGAAGCAGTCGGTAAGACATCCGGAATGCCGAACTGTCGGGGGGTGCCGAAGACCAACCGTGGCCTGACCAAACCAGCGATGGAGCACATGAACCGGCTCTGACATGCATGAACCGGCCCGGGTACGCATGGATCAACCATGACATACCCAGACCGGTCATGACATATCAGACCAGCTTCCACTCAGACCAGCGGCCGCGCCGTCGGCGGGATCGCCACCGGAAGGGCCGTCCGGCCCGTGAGGTAGCGGTCGGCGGCCGAGGCCGCGGAGCGGCCCTCGGCGATCGCCCACACGATCAGCGACTGTCCGCGGCCCATGTCCCCGGCGACGAAGACGCCGTCGACCGACGACATGTAGCCCTTGTCCCTCGCGACGTTGCCCCTGGCGTCGTAGAACTCGCCGCCGGCGACCTCGGCGAGCTCTTCGAGCAGGCCCTTCTTCTCCGGGCCGACGAAGCCCATCGACAGCGTGACCAGCTCGGCCGGGATCTCCCGCTCGGAGCCGGGCACCGGCTTGAACCCGGCAGCGGGCCCCTCCACCTCGACCAGGCGCAGCGCCCTGACGTTGCCCTCGGCGTCGCCGACGAACTCGGTGGTGGAGACCGCGTAGACCCGGGCGCCGTCACCGTCGGCCAGCTCCTCGTGGGCGCTCTCCATCTTGAACAGGATGGGGAACGTGGGCCACGGCTGGCTGCCCGGACGGCTCGCCGGAGGCTGGGGCATGATCTCCAGCTGGGTGACCGAGGCGGCCCCCTGCCGGATCGCGGTGCCGATGCAGTCGGCACCGGTGTCGCCGCCGCCGATCACGACGACGTGCTTGCCCTCGGCGCTGATCGGCGAGACCGGGAAGTCGCCCTCCTGGACCTTGTTGGAGGGCGGCAGGTACTCCATCGCCTGGTAGACGCCCTTCAGGTCGCGCCCGGCGACGGGCAGGTCCCGCCACTGGGTCGCGCCACCGGCCAGGACGATCGCGTCGAACTCCTCGCGCAGCTGCGCCGCCGTGATGTCCACGCCGACGTTGACGCCGGTACGGAACTCGGTCCCCTCGGCCCGCATCTGGGCGAGACGGCGGTCGATGTGCCGCTTCTCCATCTTGAACTCGGGGATGCCGTAGCGGAGCAGGCCACCGATCCGGTCGGCCCGCTCGAACACGACCACGTCGTGCCCGGCCCTGGTGAGCTGCTGGGCTGCGGCCAGGCCCGCGGGGCCCGAGCCGACGACCGCGACGCGCTTGCCGGTCTTGGTGGCGGCGGGCTGGGGGGTGACCCAGCCCTCGTCGAAGGCACGGTCGATGATCTCGACCTCGACCCGCTTGATCGCGACCGGGTCGGAGTTGATGCCGAGCACGCACGCCGCCTCACACGGAGCCGGGCACAGGCGTCCGGTGAACTCGGGGAAGTTGTTCGTGGCGTGCAGGCGCTCGATCGCCTCCTGCCAGTCGTCCCGGTAGACCAGGTCGTTCCACTCGGGGATCAGGTTGCCCAGCGGGCAGCCGTTGTGGCAGAACGGGATGCCGCAGTCCATGCAGCGCGCGGCCTGCCTGGTCAGCGCGGGCTTGGGGAAGTCCTCGTAGACCTCGCGCCAGTCGCGGATGCGCACGTCCACCGGGCGGCGCGCCGGCAGCTCGCGTCCGTGAGCGAGGAAACCCTTGGGGTCAGCCATCGGTCGTACCTCCCTTATCCCTGAAAAGCCTGAAATGACTGGAAAAACCGGACGGGATGAGTGATCGCAAACATCGGCGTCACCCCTGGACCGCGGCGGTCATGACGGCCTCGTCGATGTCGCGGCCCTCCAGCCGGGCGGACTCGGCGGCCAGCAGGACCCGCTTGTAGTCCGTCGGCATGATCTTGCTGAAACGGGACGGGTCCCAGTCGGCGAGGAGTGCCTTCGCCACCGTGGAGCCCGTCTCGGCGAGGTGCGCCTCGACGATCTCGCGCAGCGCCTCGGACTCGGCCTCCCCCAGCTCCTCGATCTCGACCATCTCCCGGTTGACCCGTTCGGCGTCGAGGTCGAGCAGGTAGGCGACGCCGCCCGACATGCCCGCCGCGAAGTTGCGGCCGGTCGGGCCGAGGACGACCACCTTGCCGCCGGTCATGTACTCGCAGCCGTGGTCGCCGACCCCCTCGACCACCGCGGTGGCACCGGAGTTGCGGACACAGAACCGCTCCCCCACGACGCCGCGGATGAAGGCCTCGCCGGAGGTCGCGCCGTACAGGCCGACGTTTCCGGCGATGATGTGCCCGTCGAGCGGGGCCGCGTCGTACGGCTGGACCGAGATCCGGCCGCCGGACAGGCCCTTGCCCACGTAGTCGTTGGCGTCGCCGGTCAGCCTCAGCGTGATGCCCCTGGGCAGGAAGGCGCCGAAGGAGTTGCCCGCGGAGCCGGTGAAGCGCACGTCGATGGTGTTGTCGGGAAGGCCCGCTCCGCCGTACCGCTTGGTCACCTCGTGGCCGAGCATGGTGCCGACCGTACGGTTGACGTTGCGGATGGGCAGGTCGAGCGTGACCCTGGAACCACCCTTGAGCGCACCCTCGGCGAGCTGGATCAGCGTGTTGTCCAGCGCCTTGGCGAGCCCGTGGTCCTGCTCCACGGTACGGCGCAGCGAGGCGCCCTCGGGCAGCTCCGGCTGGTGCAGGATCGGCGCCAGGTCCAGTCCCGAGGCCTTCCAGTGGTTCTCGGCCGGGGTGGTGTCCAGCAGCTCGGCGTGGCCGACGGCCTCGTCGATGCTGCGGAAACCCAGCGCGGCGAGATACTCGCGGATCTCCTCGGCGACGAACTCGAAGAAGTTGACCACGAACTCGGGCTTGCCGGTGAACCGCTTGCGCAGCTCGGGGTTCTGGGTGGCCACGCCGACCGGGCAGGTGTCCAGGTGGCAGACGCGCATCATCACGCAGCCGGAGACGACCAGCGGCGCGGTGGCGAAGCCGAACTCCTCGGCGCCGAGCAGCATGGCGATGATCACGTCGCGGCCGGTCTTGAGCTGGCCGTCCACCTGCACGACGATGCGGTCGCGCAGGCCGTTGAGCAGCAGCGTCTGCTGGGTCTCGGCCAGGCCCAGCTCCCAGGGGGAGCCCGCGTGCTTGAGCGAGGTGAGCGGGGAGGCGCCGGTGCCGCCGTCGTGACCGGAGATGAGCACGACGTCCGCGTGGGCCTTGGACACGCCCGCCGCGACCGTTCCGACCCCGACCTCGGCCACGAGCTTGACGTGCACGCGGGCGGCCGGGTTCGCGTTCTTCAGGTCGTGGATGAGCTGGGCGAGGTCCTCGATCGAGTAGATGTCGTGGTGCGGAGGCGGCGAGATGAGGCCGACGCCCGGGGTGGAGTGCCGGGTCTTGGCCACCCACGGGTAGACCTTGTGGCCGGGCAGCTGGCCGCCCTCACCGGGCTTGGCGCCCTGGGCCATCTTGATCTGCACGTCGTCGGCGTTGACCAGATACTCGGAGGTCACACCGAACCGGCCCGAGGCCACCTGCTTGATGGCCGAACGGCGCACCGGGTCGTGCAGCCGCTCGGGGTCCTCGCCGCCCTCACCGGTGTTGGACTTGCCGCCCAGCCGGTTCATCGCGATGGCGAGCGTCTCGTGCGCCTCCATCGAGATGGAGCCGTACGACATCGCGCCGGTGGAGAACCGCTTGACGATCTCGCTGACCGGCTCGACCTCGTCGATCGGCACCGGCTCGCGGACGCCCTCCCGCAGCTTGAACATGCCGCGCAGCGTCATCAGCCTCTCCGCCTGGGAGTCCACCAGGCCGGTGTACTCCTTGAAGATCTCGTAGCGGCGCGAGCGGGTGGCGTGCTGCAGCTTGAAGACGGTCTCGGGGTTGAACAGGTGCGGCTCGCCCTCGCGACGCCACTGGTACTCGCCGCCGACCTCCAGGCGGCGGTGGGCGTTCTCGGCCCGGGGGTAGGCACGCAGGTGACGCTGCGCGGCCTCCTCGGCCAGGACGTCGAAGCCGACGCCGCCCAGCCGGGACGTGGTCCCGGTGAAGCAGACGTCCACGACCTCCTGGCTCAGCCCGAGCGCCTCGAAGATCTGCGCCCCGGTGTAGGAGGCGACCGTGGAGACCCCCATCTTGGACATGACCTTCAGCACGCCCTTGCCGTACGCCTTGATGAGGTTGCGCACGGCCTTGTGCTTGTCGATCTTCAGGACGCCGGAGTCGACCATGTCCTCGACGGTCTCGATGGCGAGGTACGGGTTGACCGCGCCCGCCCCGTAGCCGACGAGCAGCGCCATGTGGTGCGCCTCGCGCGCCTCGCCGGTCTCGATGACCAGACCGATCTTGGTGCGGGTCTTCTCGGCGATCAGGTGGTGGTGGACGGCACCGGTGAGCAGCAGCGAGGGGATCGGCGCCAGGACGTCGGAGGAGCCGCGGTCGGACAGCACGATGATCCGCGCCCCGCCCTCGATCACCGAGGAGACCTCGGCGCGGATCTCCTCGATGCGGTGCAGCAGCGCCTCGCCGCCACCCGCGACCTCGTACAGGCCGGAGACCACGTGCGGGTGGAAGCCCGGCAGCGCGCCCTCGTCGTTGATGTGGATGATCTTCGCGAGCTCGTCGTTGTCGAGCACCGGGTAGGGCAGCACGAGCTGGCGACAGGAGGCGGGACCCGGGGCGAGCAGGTTGCCCTCGGGGCCGATGGTGCTGGCCAGGGAGGTGACGAGCTCCTCGCGGATCGCGTCCAGCGGCGGGTTGGTGACCTGCGCGAACAGCTGGCTGAAGTAGTCGAACAGCAACCGGGGCTTCTCGCTGAGCACGGCGACCGGGGTGTCGGTGCCCATCGAGCCGATCGGCTCGATGCCCGTCCTCGCCATCGGCCCCAGGATGATCCGCAGCTCCTCCTCGGTGTAGCCGAAGGTCTGCTGCCGCTTGATCAGCGTCTCGTGCGACAGGCCCTCGGGCGAGCGGGCGGGCAGCTCCTCGAAGCGGACCAGACCGGCGTGCAGCCAGTCGGCGTACGGCAGCTCCGCCGCCAGCTCGGCCTTGATCTCGTCGTCTTCGATGATCTTGCCGAGCGCGGTGTCGACCAGGAACATCTTGCCGGGCTGCAGGCGGCCCTTGCGGACCACGTCCTCGGGGGCGATGTCCAGCACACCCGCCTCGGAGGCGAGCACGACCAGGCCGTCCGCGGTGACCCAGAACCGTCCGGGGCGCAGGCCGTTGCGGTCGAGCACCGCGCCGACCAGGGTTCCGTCGGAGAAGGTGATCGAGGCCGGGCCGTCCCAGGCCTCCATCATCGTGGAGTGGAACTCGTAGAACGCCCGCCGCGCGGGGTCCATCTCGGTGTGGCTCTCCCACGCCTCGGGGATCATCATCAGCACCGCGTGCGGCAGGCTGCGTCCCGCGAGGTGGATGAGCTCCAGCGTCTCGTCGAAGGAGGCGGTGTCGGAACCGGCCGGGTCGCAGATCGGGAAGAGCCGCGACAGGTCGCCCGGCAGGTTCGCCGTCTCCAGCATGGCCTCGCGGGCGCGCATCCAGTTGCGGTTGCCCTTGACCGTGTTGATCTCACCGTTGTGGGCGACGTAGCGGTACGGGTGCGCGAGCGGCCAGGAGGGGAAGGTGTTGGTGGAGAAACGCGAGTGGACCAGCGCGATCGCGGTCTCGTAGCGCTCGTCGCTCAGGTCGGGGAAGAACTGCTCGACCTGCAGCGGGGTGAGCATGCCCTTGTAGACGATCGTCCGGGAGCTCAGCGAGGGGAAGTAGACCTTCGCCTCGTGCTCGGCCCGCTTGCGCAGGCAGAAGGCGAGCCGGTCCAGCTCAAGACCGCTCTCACCGTCGGGGGACGCCACGAACAGCTGGCCGAAGAACGGCATCACCGCGCGGGCGCTCGGCCCGGGAAGGTCGGGGGTGGTGGGAACGTCGCGCCAGCCGAGGACCGTGAGGCCCTCCTCCGCGGCGATCTCCTCGATCAGTCGCACGGCGGCCTCACGGGCCCGCTCCTCGGCGGGCAGGAAGGCCATACCGGCGGCGTAGGAGCCGGCCGTGGGCAGGGGGAAGTCCGCCACCACGCGGAAGAAGACGTCGGGGATCTGCGTCAGGATCCCGGCCCCGTCGCCGGTGTCCGGTTCGCTACCCTGGGCCCCCCGGTGATCAAGGTTGCACAGCGCGGTCAAGGCCTTCGCGACGATGCCGTGGCTACGGCGACCGGCAACGTCCGCGACCATGGCGACACCACAGGCGTCGTGCTCGTGCGAGGGGTGGTACAGGCCCTGAGGCTCGGGAAAGCCGAGGTGGGCAGCAGGCATTGAATCCCTCCCGTCGTCTTGCTTCTCTCGAACAAGCAAGGGACGACGTTGGCCCTGCTGCGTGGTGGGTAGAGATTACCGTACCCTGCCGGATACCTGCCTACCCGGTGAGATCCCGCCGAATTAGTGCAGGTTCGCCCGGTTCATTAAACACACCGCGATGGCACAACATTCCAGGTCCTGGCCCTAGGGTGGCCCAATGGAACCGACCGATCCCACCGGCCTGGGCGCCTCCACCGCTCTGACAGGCAGCGGCACTTCAGATGTCTCCGGCGTTTCCGGCACCCCCGGCGCCTCCGCCGGGCCCGGCGGCCGAACGCCGGCCGGGACGGGAGCCGGAACCGAGAGCGGGGCCGGGCGTGGGTCCCGGACGGGAGCCGGGGCCGGAACCGGGGCCGGAACCGGGGCCGGGGCCGGGCGTGGAGCCGGCACCGAAGGAGAGGCCGAGGACGAGAACGGCGGTGGAGTCGAGGCTTTCGTCGCACGGGCGGGTGTCGACGGCAGGCGGCTGAGGAACGCGCTGACCGCCCTGGGCGGCGGTCGCTGGTGGACACTCGCCGATCTGGTCAGGGAGACCGCGACGTCGCGGCGGACCATCGAGGCGCTGCTGCGCGAGGTGGACGGCGAACTGGAGCGATCGGGCGACCGCTTCAGGCTCCCGGCCCCTCCCGCCTGGTCGGCCCCGGCACGGGAGGAGGGCGCCCCCTCACCGGACGGACCGCGGGCGAGCGGCCCCACCCGGGCCGGATCAGGAGCGGACGGCCCCGCACCGACCGGATCGCGCGTAAGCAACGTCACACCGGCCGCACCACGAGCGGGCGGTACCGCACCGGCCGGGCCGCGGGCGAGCACCCTCGCACCGGCGGACCCGGTCGCCCACCTGCTCCCCGACCGCGCCGACCTGGTCGCGCGCATGGACGAGTTGATCGCCAAGGCTCCCCGGGGCCGCCACACGCTGGACCACGTCGCCGCGACCGGCGAGACCGTGGTCAGGCGGGCGCTGCTGCTGGACGCCCGCTTCTGGCTGGACGGCGCCCGGCTGCTATGCGTGGGCGACCACGATCTGACCTCGCTGGCCACGGCGATGCTGCACCCGGGCGTCGAGGTGACCGTCGTCGACGTCGACGAGCGCATCCTCGCCTACATCGCCGGTGAGGCCGACCGGCTCGGTCTGGCCGTACGGACCCGCTGGGCCGACCTGCGCCTGGGGCTGCCCGCCTCCGCGCGGTCCTGGGCCGACCTGGCGATCACCGACCCTCCCTACACCCCCGAGGGCGTCGGGCTGTTCGTCGCCCGTAGCGCGGAAGGGCTGCGCGACCGCGAGCAGGGCCGGATCATGCTGGCGTACGGCGCCAGCGAGCGCACCCCCGCGCTCGCCCTCAAGGTTCAGCAGGCCCTGTCGCAGCTCAACCTCGTCAACGAGGCGATCTACCCCGACTTCAACCGCTACTTCGGCGCCGAGGCCATCGGTTCGGCCGCCGACCTGTACGTCCTGCGCCCCACCACGAAGACCTGGCCCGCCGCGGCCGCCCGCACCGAGACGTCCGGCACCGCCATCTACACGCAGGGGCCCCAGTCGGTGGAGTCGGCGAGCTCCCCCGCCGCCTCGGCCGCCGGTTTCGGTGAGGGGTTCGTCCCGGAGGTGCTGGTGGGCGAGTGGCCCCGCGACGTGCTGCCCAAGGCCCCCAGGGCGCGCCTGACGACCTGGCTGGCCAAGCCCTACGCCAGCGACCCGGCCAGGGTGGCGATCTCCGTACCCGCCGGTCTGGAGGCCGCGCTGCCCCGGCTGCTGCTGGCCACCCGCGCCAGGGAGGTCCGGGTCACCCTGGCGACGGCCCCGAAGGATCTCCCCCACGACCTTCTCGCCCCCGTCTACGACCTCACCGCCGAGGGAGCGTCCGTGCGCGCCGTACGGGTGGCACCGCCCGCCGGAGACAGCAAGAGCGCCACAAACGCGAACAGCGCGGACGAGAACGACACGGCCCGGATCCTGCGCCGCGTCCTGGACAACGCGCACGGCAGGCTCGCCAACACCTGGCGCGAGGCCCTGATCAAGGTCAGGGGCGACCTGACGAAGAGGCAGGCGAGGGCGATCGTCGCCGCCGTGGCCCCGTGGGCGGGCGACGTCACCGTCCTCGAACTGCCCGCCCACCGGCTGCTGGAGCTCAGGGCCGCGGTGGAGAGCTCCCTCAGCGCACCAGCCGACGCTGGATGACCAGGCCGAGGCCGTCCATCGCGACCTGCGGATAGGTGAGATCCACCCTGCCCTCGCCGCCCTCGCCGCCCTCGCCGCTCTCCCCTGCGCCTGCCCGGGCGGTGCTCCCGCCGGCGACGGGGGCGACCCAGCTCACCGTGACGTAGTGCCCGAGGCCGCGGACCTGGGCCCAGCTGCGCGAGCCGTCGAAACCGTCGGGCGTGTCGGGAGCGGGCCTGACGAAGCCGTCGCCGCCGTCGCCCTTGAGCGCCGCCACGAGCCTGTCGGCGGCGGCGGAGTCGGCGAGGTTGAAAATCAGGAACTGGCCGGAGACCGCGCCGTCCTCGGTCTCGTAGCGGGCGCGCAGCACCTGCGTGCACCCGCCGAGCGCGTCCTGCGCGCTCCCCCAGACCGCCTCCGCGCAGTCGGCGAGGGTCTCGGTGGCCTTGAGGGCGAGCTTGGTCGTGCCCGCCGACACCGAGGGGGCGGGGAACATCTCGGCGACGGTGAGCGGCTGGGGGTCGAGGTCGCGGGTCGCGATGGGCGCGTAGTGGGCCGTACCCGGCTCCGCGCGCAGGACGGCGGCGCGCGGGGCGGGCTCGTCGCCCAGCCACAGGAAGGCCCCCACCCCGGCGACCCCGGCCAGCACGACGATGATGATCCACTTGCGCATGAGGAAAAAGCTTACTTCGACATCCTCCCCGCCCTCGAAGAACCCGGATTCCCGCCCGAAATCGGAGGGTCACGATTCGCGATCCCCGCCAACGGCCCGATATCTCCTGGTCTCCGGACGGCCGGGCACTCCGCCGGCTCGACCGCTACCGTCCCGGCGAAGCCGGCGAGCCCTCGGGCGGCGGAAGATCCGGAGAACGAACCCGGAAACTACTTGCTCGGGGCGGGCGCCGGGGAGACGGCGACGATGCGGCGGAAGATCGCCTTTTCCGTGGCGCGGACCGCGAGGGAGAGCGAGACGAAGTCGTCCCTCGCGCCGGGCTCCGCTCCGTCGGCCCTGCCGATCCAGACCAGGCCCGCGTAGTGCCCCATCGCGTGGCCGCTCGCCTCGGTGTGGCCGTCGGCGGGAAAGGCGGCCCTGGGCGCCTGGACCGGCCGGACCCAGCCGCCCCGGTGCAGGGTGGTCAGCGTGTTCACCAAGGTGTCGGAGGAGGCGGTGTCGCGGAGGTTGAACAGGGTGTACTGGGCGACGTAGCGGTTGTCGGCGCTGGTGTACAGGCCCCTGGCCACCTGGGTGCATCCGCCCTGGGCGAGCAGGTCGGTGAGCTCCTGGCCCCAGACCGCCGCCGCGCAGGCGCTCTCCAGCAGAGGGCTGCCCGCCAGCCTCAGCGTGGTCCTGCCCTCGCTGAGGGTCTTGGGGAAGAGGTCCTTGGCCGTGAGCGGTTTGGGGTCCGCCTTGCTCTCCGCGATCGGCGCGAACACCTTGGAGGAGGGCCATCCCCGGTAGACGTCGGGGCGGGGTTCGGTCCCGATGACCGAGGCGGTGGCCCGTTCTGGCTCGAAGTCGTTGCCGATCGCGGAGATCGCGAGGGTGAGGACGACCGCGGCGACCAGCACGCCCGCGATGGATCCGAACACCACCAGCAACCGCTGCTGGGTCGGGGTCAGCCCCCACTCCTCCAGCTGGGGGATGCTCCAGGTCTGCGCCTTGCTGGGAGTGCGGCGGCGCTTGCGCCCTCCCGGGGCAGGGGGTGGGGGCGAGGTCGGGGCGGTCACAGTCCGGTTCCTCCCAGGAGGGTGCCCAGGGCGAAGGTCAGGCCGGCGGCGACCGCGCCGACGAAGAGCTGGCGCAGCCCGCTGTACCACCAGCTGCGCGCGGTGACCCGGGAGACCAGCGCGCCCGCGCCGAACAGTGCCAGGCAGGAGACCACCGCCGACGTCACCAGGCTGGTGACGCCGAGCAGGTACGGCAGAAGGGGCAGGAGCGCCCCCACCGCGAACGACAGGAACGAGGAGAGCGCGGCGATCCTGGGCGAGGGAAGGTCGTGGACGGTGACGCCCAGTTCGGCCTCGGTGTGCACCTCGAGCGCCCTTTCCGGGTCCGCCGAGATCTGCCGCGCCACCTCTGCGGCCACGGCGGGATCGACGCCCCGCTCCTCGTAGAGCTTGGCGAGCTCCTCCAGCTCGGCCTCGGGGTTGCGTTCGAGCTCTCGGCGCTCGACGGCGATCTCGGCCAGGGCGAGCTCCCGCTGGCTCGCCACCGAGACGTACTCGCCACCGGCCATGGAGAACGCGCCGGCGGCCAGCCCCGCGATGCCCGCCAGCAGGATGACCTTGGTTCCCGCGGCGCCACCGGCGACACCGGCGATCAGCGCGAAGTTGGAGACAAGGCCGTCCATCGCGCCGAACACCGACGGCCTCAGCCAGCCGCCGTTGACGTCGCGATGCCGGTGGTGCATCTCGGCACGCCTCCCCGAGGCGTCCGGACTCATCGCGATCCCCCGGGCGGCGGCCCCCAGGGCCCGGCACCGAAGGGAGGGCGCGGGCCACCGGTCTCGGACCCGGAATCGGAACGCGCCGGTGCGCCGGACGATCCGGCGGCGCGTCCGAGATCCCGGGACCTCGACCGTGGGAGAGGCGTCAACGTCGTTCTTTCTCGCCCTCGGGAGCGGCCTTCGTCACGGCCTCCTCCTGGAGCTCGCCTTTCTTCGCACCGGAAACGAGCTCCTCGGGAACGCTCGCGCCCGAGGCCGTGCCGACGGCGCTCTCCGAGTCCGCGCTCTCCGAAGCGGTGCCGTCAGAGGCGGGCACGCCCCCGGCGGCGTCCGAGGCATCAGAGGAAACCGCCGAAGCCGGCTCTGCCTCGACCGCGGCGTCTCCGCCCCGGCCGCTCTCCTCGGGATCGGCCTGGTCCGACGGGTGAGCCGGATCGACCGCTCCCCCGTCCTCGCTCAAGCCCTCGGCCACCAACGTCGCCGAGGCCGGACGCGCCTCGTCGTCCCGCCGGGCCGCCTGGTCGTTCTCGGCCTCGTCGGCCTGGTCGGAGGGGTGGGCCGGATCGACGGGATCCGCCGCGCCGCCCCCCGCGTCCGACGCGACCAGGGTGACGGCCTCGGCCTTCGCCGAGTCCGTGCCGTCGGGGGCGCCTGGGCTCTCGCCCTCGCCCGGCGTGGCGGCGCCGCCCTCAAGGTCGGTGTCGGGGTCGGTCGCCGACCTCACCCGCTCCTCGTCGGTCTTGTTCCTGGTGTACCAGAAGTAGGCCATCGCCCCGATGAACAGGATGATCGAGGTCCACTGGTTGAGCCGCAGGCCGAGGATGTGGTGGGCGGCGTCGACCCGCAGGCCCTCGATCCAGAAGCGGCCCACGGTGTAGCCGGCGACGTAGAGAGCGAACAGGCGGCCGTGGCGGATCACGTACTTGCGGCCGATCCAGATGAGGACCAGCGCGAGACCCAGGTCCCAGATCGACTCGTACAGGAACGCGGGGTGGTAGGTGTCCACGCCCGGCACCGTGCCCGGACGGTCGGGGTCGATCTCCAGACCCCACGGCAGGTCGGTGGGGCCGCCGAACAGCTCCTGGTTGAAGTAGTTGCCCCAGCGGCCGATGGCCTGGGCCACCGCGATGCCGGGGGCGACGGTGTCGGCCACCGCGGTCAGGGAGATGCCCCTGCCGCGGCAGCCCAGCCAGACGCCCACGCCACCGAGCGCGACGGCGCCCCAGATGCCCAGGCCGCCGTTCCAGATGTACAGCGCCTCGATCGGCTCATTGGGCGCGTCCGGCCCGAAATAGAGCTGCCAGTCGGTGATGACGTGGTAGAGGCGTCCACCGACCAGGCCGAACGGCACGGCCCAGACGGCGAGATCCACGATGGTTCCAGGGACACCGCCGCGGGCGCGCCAGCGGCGCTCGCCGATGACGACCGCGACGATGACGCCGAGCACGATGCACAGTGCGTAGGCCCGGATGGGGACCACGCCGAAGAGATGCCAGACCCCCTGGGAGGGGCTGGGAATCGAGGCGAGGGGCATGTCAGGTGACGTTACCGTGTCCCGGGCTACTTGGCGGCATCAAGGACGGCCTGACGCAGCTCGGCCGGTTTGAAAGCCACGCCGGTGTCCATCTCGGTGCCGTTGAGCTTCAGCGTCGGGGTGCCCGTGAGCTTCTGGGTCTCCAGGACCTTGGTGCTGTAGGCGAGGTGTTCGGGAGCCTTCTCCTGGCTGGTCACGCACTTGTCGAAGCCGGGATCGGTCACCCCGGCGTCCTTGCCCCAGTCGATCAGGTCAGGGATCTTGAAGCCTTCCACGGTCTCCGAGGGCTGTGCGTCGAACAGCTTGTCGTGGAACCTGCTCCAGGCGACGCCTCCGGGAATGCAGCGGGAGGCCGCCCCGGCCCGCACGGAGTTACCCCGGGTGATGCCCTTGTTGGTCTGCTCCTGGAAGATCGTGATCGGGTGGTAGACCACCTTCGCCTTGCCCTCGGCCGCCAGGTTCTTGATCGTGGGACCGCTGGTCTCCTCCAGCGCCCTGCAGGCGGGGCACTGGAAGTCCTCGAAGACGTCCAGGACCGGCGACTCCACTCCCGCCTTGGCCATGACCACCGAGCCGTCGGAGGCGACGGTGATCGGCGCGAGGTTGGCGCCGACCTGCTCGGACCTGCTGCTCTGCGCGGCGAACCACCAGCCCGCCCCGACGGCGGCGACCGCGAGCACGGCGGCCGTCGTGATGGTCGTTATGCGCTTGCGCCTCTCCTTCAGCATCTGCTCCTGGCGCTGTGCCTTGATCCGATCACGCGCCGACTGGTCCCGCGCGGCCTTGCCCATCAGTCAGTCTCCTTTTCCTGGTGCTCCTCCTCGTCGTCGCTTTCGAGGTCGTCGTACGGCTCCCGCCCGGGGGTGAGCCCCAGGGCGGAGTCCAGCGCGAAGCGACCCGGAGGGAACCAGGCGACGATCACACCGAGTCCGAAGAGACCGAAGTCGCGCAGGATGTCGATGAGGTAGTCGGGCTCCACCCCGGCCGCCAGCTGACCGCCGCCGCCGAAGCAGCCGCAGTCGATGCGCAGCCCGCGCGCCCACGCCGAGGCGATCCCGATGACGAACGCCAGCATGAGCAGTGCCGAGATGACACCCGCCGCCCGGGTGAGCAGCCCGACGACCAGCAACACCCCCACGACGATCTCCAGGATCGGCAGGCCGTAGCCGACCACCGTGGCGAGCGATTTTGGGAGCAGTTCGTATGCCTCGACCGCCTGAACCGAGAGCACCGGGGTGCCGATCTTGCCCCAACCCGCGACGATCAGCACACCCGCGAGCACCAGCCGCGAGACGGTCGTTACCCAGGGTAGCGCCGAAATCACGATACGCGACCTATTGGGCGCGGGCTTCTCAGAGGTCACGAGCATCATTCTCCTACTCCCACGCCCTAGGCACGGATGTCTCCGGCGAACGCAAGGTATCCGAAGGAAAGCTCACCACGAGCTGGATAAGTGTCGAATAAGCGTGTTCGAAAGGCATGCCCCAGGGCGCGGTCCCGATGGAAGGGGGACCGCCCCCCTGTGGAAGGGACCTCAGCCCCGGACGCCCGCCGCCAGCTCGGCGCCCAGCTCGCGGACGGACGCGAGAGCCGAGTTCTCGTCGGGGGCGTCCAGGACGCGGCGGATGAACGCCGAGCCCACGATGACGCCGTCGGCGTAGCCCGCGACCTCCGCGGCCTGCCGTCCGGTGCCGACGCCCAGGCCGACGCAGACCGGCAGGGAGGTGTGCGGGCGGGTGCGCTCGACCAGGCCCTGCGCGGCCTCACCGACCGAGTCGCGGGCGCCGGTGACGCCCATCAGCGACGCCGCGTAGACGAAACCGGTGCAGCTGTCGACGACGGCCTTGATGCGGGCCTCGGTGGAGCTGGGCGCGACCAGGAAGACCGTGTCGATCCCGGCCCCCGCGCTGGCCTCGCGCCAGGGGCCGGCCTCCTCGGGGGTGAGGTCGGGCGTGATGGTGCCCACCCCGCCCGCGTTCGCCAGGTCCCTGGCGAAGCGGTCGGCACCGTAGCGGTCGATCGGGTTCCAGTACGTCATGACCAGGGTGGCGGCACCGGTGGCGGCCACGCCTTCGACCGTGCGGAGCACGTCGGCGATACGGGTGCCGTTGGTCAGCGCCCGGTGGACGGCGTCCTGGATCGTCGGACCGTCCATCAGGGGGTCCGAGTAGGGCAGACCGATCTCGATCACGTCGCAGCCCGCCTCCACCATGGCGGTGGCGACGGCGATCGCACCGTCCTTGCTGGGGAACCCGGCGGGCAGGTATCCGATGAGGGCGGCGCGGTCGTCCGCCTTAGCCTTGGCGAACACCGTCTGAAGAGTCGTCATCGTTGCTTCCGTTGCGGTTCGTCCCCTTCGGCCCGCCAGAGGGGAGGCAAGTCGGCCGTGAGAGGAGTGTCAGAGGTTGAAGTACTTCATCGCGGTGCTCATGTCCTTGTCGCCCCTGCCGGAGAGGTTGACCAGGATCGTCGCCCCGGGTCCCATCTCGCGCCCCAGCTTGAGCGCTCCGGCGAGCGCGTGCGAGGACTCGATGGCGGGGATGATGCCCTCGGTGCGGGCGAGCAGGGAGAAGGCGTCCATCGCCTCGGCGTCGGTGATGCCGTGGTAGGTGGCGCGGCCGCTGTCCTTGAGCCAGGCGTGCTCGGGGCCGACGCCCGGATAGTCGAGCCCGGCCGAGATCGAGTGCGACTCGACCGTCTGGCCCTCCTCGTCCTGCAGCACGTAGGTGCGCGAGCCGTGCAGCACGCCGACGGAGCCCGCGGTGAGGGTGAGGGCGTGCTCGCCGCTCTCCAGGCCCCGGCCGCCCGCCTCGTAACCGTGCAGCCGGACGTCCTGGTCGTCGAGGAAGGCGTGGAAGATGCCGATGGCGTTCGATCCCCCGCCGACGGCCGCGGCGACCGCGTCGGGCAGCCTGCCGGTGAGCTCCAGCGTCTGGCGGCGGGCCTCGACGCCGATGATGCGCGCGAAGTCGCGGACGATCTCCGGGAACGGGTGCGGGCCCGCGATGGTGCCGAAGAGGTAGTGGGTGCGGTCGACGTTGGCGACCCAGTCGCGGAACGCCTCGTTGATGGCGTCCTTGAGGGTCTGGCTGCCGTTGGTGACCGGGACGACGGTGGCGCCGAGCAGCTTCATGCGGGCGACGTTGAGCGCCTGGCGCTCGCAGTCGACGGCCCCCATGTAGATCACGCACTCCAGGCCCATCAGGGCGGCGGCGGTCGCGGTGGCGACGCCGTGCTGTCCGGCACCGGTCTCGGCGATCACCCGCGTCTTGCCCAGGCGCTTGGTCAGCAGGGCCTGGCCGAGCACGTTGTTGATCTTGTGGGCGCCGGTGTGGGTCAGGTCCTCGCGCTTGAGGATGATCCGGGCGCCACCCGCCTGCTCCGCGAAGCGGGGGACCTCGGTCAGCGTGGTCGGCCGCCCGGCGTAGGTGCGCAGCAGGTGGTCGAACTCCCGCAGGAACGCCACGTCGTTCTTCGCCTTGTCGTACTCCGCCGCGACCTCGTCCAGCGCGGGGATGAGCGCCTCGGGCACGTAGCGCCCGCCGAAGATCCCGAACTTGCCGTGGATGTCCGGGTCGTTCCCGTGAGCGGCGTTACCGGCGAGGTCGGCGGTGGTGATGACGGTTCCCTCGTGCGTTGTCACTGGCTTACTGCCCCTCGGGTCGGGATGCGGGATGGGCACCGGCGGTGACCAGGTCGACCACGGCGGCGCGCGGGTCCTTGCCGGTCACCAGGCTCTCGCCGACCAGGACGGCGTCGGCTCCCGCCCTGGCGTAGGCGAGCAGGTCGTGGGGGCCGCGCACACCCGACTCGGCGATCTTGATGACGCCCTCGGGGATCTTGGGAGCCAGCTTGACGAACACCTCTCGGTCGACCTCAAGGGTCTTGAGGTTCCGCGCGTTGATACCGATGATCTTGGCTCCGGCGACGAGCGCCCGGTCGAGCTCCTCCTCGGTGTGCACCTCGACCAGCGGGGCGAGCCCGATCGACTCGGCCCGCTCGATGAGCGAGACCAGCGCGTTCTGGTCGAGCGCCGCGACGATCAGCAGCGCCAGGTCGGCGCCGTAGGCGCGGGCCTCCCAGAGCTGGTACGAGGTGACGATGAAGTCCTTGCGCAGCACCGGGATGTCGACGACGGCGCGCACGGCGGCCAGGTCGTCGAGGCTGCCGCCGAAGCGGTGCCGCTCGGTGAGCACGCTGATGACGTGGGCGCCACCCGACTCGTAGTCACCGGCCAGCGCGGCGGGGTCGGCGATCGCGGCCAGCGCGCCCTTGGACGGGCTGGAACGCTTCACCTCGGCGATCACCGCCACCTGGTCGCCGCCCAGTGCCGCGTACGCGTCACGGGGGGCCGGTGCCCGCCCGGCCCGCTCCTTGAGCTCGGCCAGCGTCACCCTTTCCTGGCGCTCGGCCAGATCGGCGCGGACTCCTTCGAGGATTTCCTCAAGCACGCTCACTTGCCCTCCTCGCGAAGCTCAGGGGCCGGGTTCGCGAACGCCGCCGTATCCGTGGTTCGTTCGCTCCGCTCGCTCACGAGTAAGGCCCCTCCCGGTCGACTGCCCTTGTTCCGCCGATGCTATCGGCCCGGCCGGGGTCGCCCCGCCACGGGGTGAGACCTATCGGTGACTATGGGGCCAGGAATTCCCCAAAAGGAAGATTTCGCACTATCCAAAACACGACCATCAAAGCGAGCAATAACCACACGTAGACCGGGCGTATGGATTTCCATCCGGGCCCGCCACCGGATTTTCCGGCCGGTCCGCCCACCGACCAGGCACGCAGCGCCCACCGGCCCCAGAGCAGGACCAGCACCGGGACCATGAGCACGACGAGCGGGTTGAGCCCCAGGGCCGCCACGGGGTCTCCGTGGGCGAGCGCGTACACCGTTCGCAGGCCTCCGCAACCGGGGCAGTAGAGGCCGGTGAGCAGCAGGAACGGGCAGGGCGGGTAGTGGCCCGGCTCGTTGGGGTCCACCGCGCCCACGAACGCGACCGCCGCGCCGGCGGCCAGCGCGGTGCCGAGCGGCGCCAGCACGGCCACGGCACGCGAACCCGCGATCCTCCCCGTCACCACGGTCCTTCAGCACCCTTCACCGGTGATCACCCCCACCGGCCACCCTACTTACTCACTCACGCGCCCCTCACCGGCGGCGCGAGCGTCGGCGTCAGTAGCCCGTGGCGCCACCGAGGATCAGGGCACCGGCTCCGATCACCCAGATGAACACCAGCGCCGCCAGCCAGGACAGGATGCCGAAATAGGACAGGACCAGGCCCGCGACGGCCATGCCCCGCCCTTCCTCGCCCGTCCGCCTGATCTGCCCCAGCGAGATGTGCCCCAGCACCGCGCCCACGATCGAGGGGAGTCCGCAGATGAACAGCCCGGCGATGCCCATGATCAGCGCGGCGATGGCCATGCCGTTGTTGCCCCGCGGCGGCGGGCCGTACCCCCCGTAACCGCCACCGGGCGCACCGTACCCTCCGGAACCGTAACCGCCCGAAGAGCCATAACCACCCGAGGAGCCGTAGCCGCCGCTCTTCGGGGGCGGGCCATAGCCACCCTGATCGCCGTAGCTCATGAATGACTCCCCATTATCCGAGTTACAGGCGAAATCTTAGCGAAAACACTCCCAGGAGGAGACGATCCGTTCACGCTCGCGAGCGCGTTGTGAGCAAGTCGTGGCCGAGGGCACACCCGCCCCGGACGGCGGGAGGGCACCAAAACGACATGAGAAGATCCCCGCGCCGGGAAAACCGGGAACACGGCGGGAACCGCGGACGTCGTGCGAACGAGCGGAACCCGCCGTCCGCCCAGGGGCTCGCGAAGGTCAGTGTTCGCGGGGGTCGGGACCGGTCGTCGGATCGACGCCCTCGTCGAGGGCGTCCCACAACTCCCGCTCGCTGGGGGCACCACCGCGTGCGGCGGCAGTACCGCCCGCGGGGCCGGCCCCCTGCCGGTCGTACCGGCCGGACATGCCCGGCCAGCGCCCGCCGCGCACGATCGCCGCCACTCCCCCGGCGGCCAGCAGAAACCCTCCCACGGAGGCGAGGATCGGCCAGACGACGGCCGAGGCGACCTGCGGGGTGGAGCCGACGGAGAGCGGCGCCTGCTCGGCGGAGATCCGCAGCGCGGCGCTCGCGCCGCCTCCCCACCAGGAACCGGCGATCATCCCGGCCCCGCCGAGCGCCATCACCGCTCCGACGAGCCCGCGCCACACCCCTTTCGTCGCGAGGACGGCGACCACCGCGGCGAGCGCCGCCCAGGCGCCGGGGCCGAGGGCGGGGACCAGTTCGGCGGCGGAGACCGCGACCTCGCGGGTGCCGTACGTCACGGTGAACCAGTCGCGTCCCGCGGCGAGGAGCACGAGCGCGGCACCGGCCACGCACACCGCGAGCCAGGTCCACAGCTCCCGCCTCGCCGTCACGCCCGGGTCACCGTCAGCTCGTCGGCGTCGAAGCAGGTCCGGTCGCCGGTGTGGCAGGCGGCGCCCACCTGGTCGACCTTGAGCAGGACGGTGTCGCCGTCGCAGTCGAGCGCGGCGGACTTGACGTGCTGGACGTGGCCGGAGGTGTCGCCCTTCACCCAGTAGGCTCCCCGGCTGCGCGACCAGTAGGTGGCCCTGCCCGTGGTGAGCGTGCGATGCAGCGCCTCGTCGTCCATCCAGGCGAGCATGAGCACCTCGCCGGTGTCGTACTGCTGGACGACGGCGGGAACCAGCCCGTCGGCGGTGCGCTTCAGCCGGGCCGCGATGGCGGGGTCAAGGGACATGCGGCAATTGTGCCGCAACAGGGGGGAGGGGTGGCCTCCGGCCCGGCCACGTGAGCGGGCAGGACGAGCACGGCACCGCCGGCGCCGGAGGGCCGAGCCGCGGGCGAAGACGTCCGGGCGGCACCGACATGGAAACAGGGGCGGTCGTCGTCTCAGTGGCCGCGGTCGTCGTCGAGGACGTCGGCGGCATGGACGACGATCTTGGGGTCGGGGACGCCGACGACCTCGTGGTCCTTGTTCTCGTACTCGAACAGGCTCAGCAGGTGGCGCATCGCCTCGATCCTGGCCCGCTTCTTGTCATTGCTCTTGATCACCGTCCACGGGGCCTCCTCCGTGTCGGTGTTGACGAACATGTCCTCCTTGGCGGCGGTGTAGTCCTCCCACTTGTCGAGCGACTCCAGGTCCATCGGCGACAGCTTCCACTGCCGCACCGGGTCGACCTGGCGGATCACGAACCGGGTGCGCTGCTCGGAGCGCGAGACCGAGAACCAGAACTTCACCAGGTGGATGCCGTCGCGGACGAGCATCCTCTCGAACTCCGGGGCCTGTTCCAGGAACTCCAGATACTCCTCGGGGGTGCAGAAGCGCATCACCCGCTCGACCCCGGCGCGGTTGTACCAGGAACGGTCGAAGAAGACCATCTCTCCGGCGGCGGGCAGGTGGGAGATGTAGCGCTGGAAGTACCACTGGGTGCTCTCGCGTTCGCTCGGCTTCTCCAGCGCCACCACGTTCGCGCCCCGGGGGTTGAGGTGCTCCATGAACCGCTTGATCGTGCCGCCCTTGCCCGCGGCGTCACGCCCCTCGAAGAGGACGACCAGACGCCCTCCGGTGTCCTTGATCCAGTACTGGAGCTTGAGCAGCTCGATCTGGAGCAGCCGCTTGATCCGGTCGTACTCCGCCCGCTCCATCCGCCTGTCGTAGGGATACTTCTCCCGCCAGGTGTCGACCGGACTGCCGTCCTGGCGGACCAGGACGGGGTCGTCGTCGTCATCGTCGTCGACCCGCAGGTCCGCCAGCTCGTCGAGCAGGTCGCTGCGCTCCAGGGCCGCGTGAATGTTCACCACGGGGAACCGGCCGTCCGGCAGCTCCCCGCCAACCAACTCCGCCATCGGTCCCTTCCCTCGGGCGGACGTGGGGCCCGCCTCCGCCCTGTCCCTACCTCGGCACGGGCCGGATAGTCCTTCCCGAACCACCCCCTTTTCCCATTCTTCCTTCCTGCCGCACGTGCCGCGTCGGCGCGGGGGCTGGACCATCCCCGGTCCGGCGCGGCCGGTGATCACCCGCTGTGATCGGGTCGCGTGCGGAAGCAGGGCTAGGAGCGGGCCGAGGAGACCCAGGAGGCGTGCAGGTCGGCGTAGACACCGGGCTCGCGGACCAGCTCGGCGTGCGGGCCGCGTTGCACGATCCGCCCCTTGTCGAAGACGAACACCTCGTCCGCCGCCTCGGCGGTGGAGAGCCGATGGGCGATGGAGACGGCGGTGCGGCCCCGCGTGGCGCCCTCCAGGGCGCGGGCCAGCCGCACCTCCGTCGCCGGGTCAACCGCGGAGGTGGCCTCGTCGAGCAGCAGCAGGTCGGGGTCGGCCAGGTAGGCGCGGGCGAGCGCGACGAGCTGGCGTTCGCCCGCCGACAGCGACTCGCCGCGCTGGCCGACCCTGGTCGACAGGCCTGCGGGCAACCCCTCCAGCCAATCGGCGAGCCCCAGCTCGGTCATGGCGAGCCGGATCTCCTCCTCGGTCGCCGAGGGGCGGCCGAAACCGATGTTCTCCCCCAGGGTGCCGTCGAACAGGAACCCGTCCTGCGGCACCATCACGATGCGGCTGCGCAGCGAGGAGAAGCGGACGTCGCGCAGGTCGTGGCCGTCGATCGTGATGCGCCCGGAGACCGGGTCCATCAGGCGGGTGAGCAGCTTGGCGAAGGTCGTCTTGCCGGAGCCGGTCTCCCCCACCACCGCGATCCGCGAGCGCGGCGGGATCCGCGCCGAGACCCCGTGCAGCACCGGCGCCCCTCCGGGATAGGAGAACCCCACGTCCTCGAAGGAGACCGAGATGGGACCACGCGGCAGCTCGACACCGTCCGGGCCCGGGTCCGCGACGTCGGCGGGGGTGTCGAGCACGCCGAGGACGCGCCGCCATCCGGCCACGGCGTTCTGCGCCTCGTTGAGCACCTCGGTGGCGACCTGCATCGGCGAGACGAACAGCGTGATGAGGAACAGGAAGGCGACCAGGCGCCCCTCGGTGATGTCGCCCGCCAGCCCGAGCCGCACCCCGACCAGCACCACCGCGGCCAGCGCGACGGCGGCGACGATCTCGGTCAGCGGGAACACGGTCGCGACGATCCGCTGGGTGCGCGCCTGCGCCGCCTTGTTGGCGTCGATCGCGACGTCGAGCCGCTCCGCCGTACGGGCCTCCGATCCGTGTGCCCTGATCACGGCCGCGCCCACGACCGACTCGCTCACGGCCGAGAGCATGTCGCCGGTGCGCTCGCGGACCCGCGTGTAGGCGCCGGAGAGCCAGCGCTGGAAGCGCGGCAGGACGACCATGAGCGGCAGGAAGCACGCCCACACCACCAGGGCGAGCTGCCAGGAGTAGACGAACATCAGCCCAGTGGCGACCAGGAGCTGCCCCAGGGCGATGATGATCATCAGCCCGCCCCACTGCATGAACACGCTGATCTGGTCGACGTCGCCGGTGACCCGCGAGACGAGGGCGCCGCGGCGCTCGGTGTTCTGGGTGAGCACCGACAGGTCGTGCACGTGCCGGAAGCCGCGCACCCTGAGCGTGGCGAGAGAGGACTCGGTGGCCTTGTAGAGGCGGACGTTCATCAGGTACGCGCACAGCGCGGTGAACGCCACGGCCGCGGCGCACAACAGCACGGCGGTGCGGATGTAGGCCACGTCCGGGGCCCCTCCCCCGAGCCCGGTGTCGATGGTCTGCTGGACGGCGATCGGCACGATGATCTTGCCGGCCGTGGCGACCACGGCGAGCGCGAGCGTCCCGGCCAGCCCCTTGCGGAACTCCGGCGTGAGCGACAGGCCGTGCCTGACGGTGGCCAGCCCCGAGCGCTCGACCTCCTGGAACGAGCTCACCGGCACCGTCCTTTCAGCAGGCGGACCCACGACTGCTTCCTCACGCGCTGACCTCTTCCTCTCGCTCGGCGTCGAGCGCCTCCCGCTCGGCACCCTGGCGTTCGTAGGCGGTGACCAGGTTGCGGTAGCCCTCGCAGCGGGCGAGCAGCTCCGCGTGGCCGCCCCGGTCGACGACCCGGCCGTGGTCGAGGTAGACGACCTCGTCGGCCAGGGCGATGGTCGCCATCCGGTAGGCGATGACGACCACGGTGGAGACCTGGGCCGCGTCCCGCAGCCCGTACAGGATCCTCGCCTCGACCTGCGGGTCGACGCTGGAGGTGGCGTCGTCGAGCACGAGCAGCCGCGGGCGGCGCACCAGCGCGCGGGCCAGGGCGATCCGCTGGCGCTGGCCGCCCGACAGGCTGGTGCCGCGCTCGCCGACCCGGGTGTCCAGCCCCGAGGGCAGCGCGCTGACGAACCCCTCGGCCTGCGCCAGGCGCAGCGCCGCCCAGACCTCCTCGTCGCCGACCTCCAGGCCGAGGGTGACGTTGCCGCGTACGGTGTCGTCGAACAGGAACGTCTGCTGCGGCACCAGCGCCACCGCGTCGCTCACCCCGTTCCTGGCGACGTCGCGCAGATCCGTGCCGTCCACGAGCACCACGCCCTCCGCCGGGTCGACCAGGCGGACGAGGGTCTGGGCGAGTGTCGACTTGCCGGACCCGGTGGGGCCGACCAGGGCGACGGTGCGGCCGGAGGCGACCTCCAGGCTCACGTCGCGCAGGACGGGGAACTCCCCGTCGCCGTAGGCGTAGCCGAGGCCGCGGACCTCCAGCCTGGCCGGTTCCTTGCCGGGCAGCTCGACGGCGCCGTGCTCCATGGAACCGGTGGCCTCCAGCACGGCCTGGATCCGCTCGTAGCCGACGACGGCGCGGGGCAGCTCGGCGAGCACCCAGCCCAGCGCGCGGATCGGGAAGGCCAGCAGGGTGAACAGGTAGGCGACCTGGACGAGCACCCCGGAGCCGATCGCGCCGCTCTCCAGCCGCATCGCGCCGATCAGCAGCACGGCGAGCACGCCGAGGGTGGGCAGCGCCTCAAGCAGCGGGTCGAACAGGCCGCGGACCCGGCCCACGGCGATGTTGGCGTCGCGCAGCTCCTCG
The DNA here is from genome assembly GCF_040648855.1 of Streptosporangium sp. NPDC049078. Classification (NCBI taxonomy): domain Bacteria; kingdom Bacillati; phylum Actinomycetota; class Actinomycetes; order Streptosporangiales; family Streptosporangiaceae; genus Streptosporangium; species Streptosporangium sp. NPDC049078. The sequence goes on along the minus strand of NZ_JBEZEL010000006.1, from coordinate 220,562 downwards.
GCCTTGGCCAGGAACCTCGCGGTCTCCTCGTCCTCGCGGCCGAGGGTCTTGACGACCAGGGCGCCGTCGAAGCTCTCGTGGGCGATCTCGCTGACCTCGGCGCGCAACTGCTGCGCGCGGGTGGCGAGCGGGTTCAGTCTGCGCTGGTAGATCAGGTTGAGCACGGCGATCGCGGGAAAGACCAGGAAACCGACGAGGGCGAGGATCGGATCGGTGATCACCATAGCGACGGCGGCGGTGACCAGCATCACGACCACGCCGACCGCCATCGGCAGCGGGGCGAGCGGCGCCCAGGCGGCCTCCACATCGGACCCGGCGTTGGACAGCAGTTGCCCGGTCGGGTGCCTGTGGTGCCAGGCCAGGGGAAGCCTCAGATACTGGCGGGTGACATCCCGGCGGGAGCGGGCCTGCATCCGATACTGCATGACCCCGGCGAAATACCGCCGTCCCGCCACACCCAGCGCCTTGATCAGGGACGCCCCCATGATCAGGAGCGCGCCGACGGCGAGGGTGCCCGTCGTGATCTGCCCGTCCCTGAAGGCGGGGAGCACGACGTGGTCGGTGGCCCAGCCCAGCGCCCACGCCGAGGCTACGGTCATCACGCCGTACAGGGCACTGGACAGCACCGCGGCGGAGAAGATCGGCTTCTCCGCCCGAACGGCCACCCCCAGGACCCCGAGTCCCTTACGCATGACTGCGCCGGTCATCTTGCTCGCCACGCGGGGGATGTCCTTTCGACGGGGGAACGTTGCTACCTAAGTCCCTATCACTGTGGATCAAGCGGTTATTCCCGAACCACCTTCGGCGATGTCGCGCCCACCCCACTCATCGCCCGTTCGACAACGTTGTCAGGATCACAGATGAACTACGCCCGCACCGAACGAGCCGAGCTCAGCGATCTGTTCACCCGGCTCGGCCCGGACGCTCCCACCCTCTGTGAGGGCTGGACCACCTTCGACCTCGCCGCCCACCTCGTCGTCCGCGAACGCCGCCCCGACGCCGCCGCAGGCATCCTCCTCAAGCCGCTGGCCGGGCACACCGCCAGGGTGCAGGAGTCCACGAAGACCAGGAAGGGGTACGCGGGCCTCGTCGAGCTCGTACGCTCCGGCCCCGGGGGACCCTACCGCCTGCCCGGCCTGGACGAGGCGGCCAACACGACGGAGTTCTTCGTCCACCACGAGGACGTACGGCGGGCACAGCGGGTCTGGGAGCCGCGGGAGCTGCCGGCCGAGCTGGAGGAGAGGTTCTGGAAGCAGATCCACCGCGGAGCCCGGTTGTTCCTGCGCCGCGCCCCCGTCAAAGTCGTCCTGCACCGCGTCGGCGGCGGCACGGCCGTCGGCGGCGCCAAGGAGGGTCCCCAGGTCGAGGTGACGGGCACGGCCGGAGAGCTGCTGCTGTTCTGCTTCGGGCGCCAGTCCCACGCCAAGGTGACCGTGAACGGTGACGACGAGGCCGTGGCCAGGCTGATGGACGCCTCCCTGGGCGTCTAGCGAAACCGACCGTCCCTGCCGGGGAAACACAGAGCCGATCACCGGGCCGGTGATCGGCCCGGCAAAGAAGCTCCCCCGGGATCGGCGTACGAGCGGCGCCGATCTAGCCCTACCGGTATACCTGGCAGTGAAGATTGGACAGGAGCGCCTCGCGACCCCACGATGGCGAGTGTGACCTATGCCAAACTCCCGACCAGACCACGGTTTGCTTCCGCGGGACGGGTATGATCATCGAAAATCCGGGAGCCACCCGGGCCGCAGATGCCAATGATCGATAAAATTCGGGTATATACGGCTGGGATTGGAACTGCCAGGAGGCCCCCATGCAGGTAAAGAAGATCCTCACCTACCTCGCGGTAGCTTTCGTGGTCTTCTATCTGTTCACCAAGCCCGCCGAGGCGGCGAGCGCGGTCAACGGAGTCTTCGACGGGATCATCAGGGGAGCAGACCAATTGGCTCTGTTCTTCACCCGCGTGCTCACCTAACCACCCGGCGGGTCCCCTCCCGCCCCTAACCGCGTCACCCGCGTTCCCGTCTGATCCACAGGGGAGCGCACACCCCTCGCCTCGAAAGTCATGCCGTCGGCCCCGCCGATCCCGGAAACGTATCGCGACGGTCGCCGGAAACCGCCCGCCCCCACGAGGTCCCCTCGCACCCCGCCGCCCGAAGCCGCGCGGCCCCACCGTACAGAGTGGTACGGAACCAGGGTGGTAACCCTACGGCGAACGTCCTGACCCGATCATGGGTGACCACGGAAGACATCACGGCACTCCCTTGATGATCTTTCCTGCATCCTGGGTGGGAAATCCGTTTCTCGTACGGGGGATCGTTTCATGCACGGCAGGCAGAGGTTCCCCGGGCTCGGGGCGATCATCGCGGGAGCCGTCACGTGCGGCGTGCTGGCGACCCCGGGAGTCGCCTTCGCGACCCCGACACCGGACCCCATACCGGCACCCCCCTCCCCCCGGATCACCGTCCGGGCCCCCGCCACCGAAGCTCCGAGCGGCACGGAAGCGCAGGAAAGCCCGGCAGGCATAGAGGCGTCGGAGAGCTCAGGGAGCACGAAAGGTCCCTCCTCCCTCTCGGCCCACCCCCTCCTCGGCCACTTCGGCACCGCCGTCGACCGGCCGCTGACAGGAAGGATCACGCCGACCAACCCGACCGGCGAGAGGCTCTCCTTCAAGGTGACCAGCCCCACCCTGCTTCCCGCCGGGATCACGCTCGACGCCGACGGCCTGCTCGGCGGCACCTCCCGGATACCGGGCACCTGGACGGTCCCGGTCGAGGCCTGCGTTCCCTCCGGCGGGTGCACCGCCGGCACGGTGACGATCACCATCACCTGCCGCTGCGCCGACTCACCCCCCGCACCCCTCCCCCCGTCGAGCTCCCCCTGCTCCGACAACGGCAACGCCGACGTACTCACCACATAACCGCGGACCGTAACCCCACGACCTCCCCGGAGCATCCCAGAGGACGTATCACGCAGGAGGCATAGGAGATCACCAGGCGATGACCGCTCCTCACACACTCGACGCCGCGGCCCTTCGCGCCATCGAACGCGCCGACACCGAGGGCGTCGAACTCATCCGCTTCCTGTACGCCGACCACGGCGGCGTGATCAGGGGCAAGGCCACCTCCCACTCCCGGCTCGCCGAGCGGCTCCACACCGGCATCGGCCACACCGTGGGAATGATGGCGATGAACATGCTCGACGAACTCCAGGACGTCGAGGGCCTCGGCCCCGTCGGGGAGGTCCGCCTCGTCCCCGACCCGGCCACGTTCGTCCACCTGCCCTACGCTCCCGGCAGCGCGGCCATGCTGGCGGACCTGCGCCAGGTCGACGGCTCCTCCTGGCCCGTCTGCCCGCGCACCTTCCTGCGCGAGGCCGTCGCCGCCCTGGCCGCCGAGGGCCACACCCTCGTCGCCGCCTACGAACCCGAGTTCACCCTCGGCCGCCGCGCACCCGACCCAGAGGGCGGCCCGGATCGCCTCATCCCCGCCGACGACAGCCTGTGCTACTCCACCGTCGGCTTCAACCAGCTCCACGACTACACGATGGCCCTGGTCCACGCCCTGGAAAGACAAGGGCTGCGGCCCGAGCACTACCATCCCGAACTCGGCCACGGCCAGCACGAACTGTCGATCCGTCACGCCCCCGCCCTCCAGACCGCCGACAACCACGTCATCTACCGGGAGACGGTGAGAGGCGTCGCCACCCGCATGTCGATGTGGGCCTCCCTCGCCCCCAAACCCCTCGCCGACCAGCCCGGCAACGGCGCCCACCTCCACCTCTCCCTCTGGGACACCGCACTGCGCGCCAACACCTTCGCCGACCCCTCCGACCGCTACGGCATGTCGGCCACCGCCTATCACTTCATCGGCGGCCTCATCGCCCACCTCCCCGCACTCACCGCCCTCACCTGCGGCTCGGTGAACAGCTTCCGGCGCCTGACACCGAGATCGTGGTCGAGCGCGTACGCCTGCTACGGCATGGACAACCGCGAGGCGGCGGTACGGATCTGTTCCCCCACGGGCCGCGACACCTCGGCGTCCGCCAACCTGGAGCTCAAGCCCTCCGACTCCTCGGCCAACCCCTACCTGTCGCTGGGCGCCGTCATCCACGCCGGCCTGGACGGCATCCGCCGCGGCCTCGACCCCGGCGACCCCGTCAACGTCGACCCCGCGACCCTCCCCCCAGGACGCGTCCCCCGCCTCCCCGCCTCCCTGGACGAGGCCCTGGACGCCCTGGAGTCCGACGACGTCCTCATGAACGCCCTCGGCCCCCTGCGCGCCTCCGCCTACCTCGCCGTCAAACGCTCCGAGGCGAGGTCCTTCTCCGCCCAGGACGCCGCCTACGAGATGTTCCACCACTTCCGGGTCTTCTAGGTCCTAATATCCCCATACATGTGGGAGGGCGCGATAAAAACCAGAACCGGAACGGCCCTGGCACTCGTCCTCCTGCTCGGCGGATGCAGCCTCGGAGACGGGCGGGACGCGTCTCCGGCCCCGTACGTGACACCGTCGGCGCTGCTCCCCGAACCGCCACCGCCACCACCGTCGCCGTCCCCCCGGCCCGCGTCGCCACGGTCGCAGGCCTCACCGCCCCCCGAGGGAAAGGGCGGCCGAGAGCCCGGCGACGTCAACGGCGACGGCTTCGCGGACCTGACCCTCGTCATGTCCCACGACTCCTGGTCACCCGACCTCGTGATCGTGTACGGCTCGAAGGGCGGCCTGAACCCCCGGACCAGAACGGTGGTGCCCGGCATCCGTCTTGAGTTCGGCGGGTCCACGAGCACGGCCGACCTCGACGGCGACGGCTTCGCCGACGTCCTCGTCCACGGCCACGCGGCGAGGGCGGGCAGCCCCCCGGACATCCCGTACATCCTGTGGGGCGGCCCGGAGGGGGTGGATCCGGAGGCGCCACCGACCGCCGTCCGAACCCCGGTACCCCCCGACAACTTCCGCGCGGAAACGGTGCCGGGCGACTTCGACGGCGACGGCGCGGCCGATCTGGCGCTGTGGACGCCGACAACGGAGGGAGCGAGCGGGAACGACTCGACCATGAAGAGCCTGGCCGTGCTGTACGGGCCGTTCACCCGGGAGGGCGTCCCCCACCGTCGCGTCGTCCATCCGTCGGAGGTCACCCTGGACTCCGGCGGCCTGGTCGCGGGCAGGATCGGCGGAAGGCGCGCCACCGACCTGCTCGTGCGCGAGTCGAACGACGGCGGGCAGTCGGCGTCGTGGCTCCTCAGGGGCGGCCCCGGCGGGCTGCCCCACCGGAGCCGGCGGCTGAACGAGGGCAACGCCGTCGCGTTGGGGGACTTCGACGGGGACGGCAGGGGCGACGTCGTGGTCGCCGACAGCGGCGGCCGCAACAACGAGCCGGGGTACGAGACCGAGCCACCCCACGTCGACGGCGTGATGACCGTCTACTTCGGCGGGGCCCGGCGCGTGCCACAGGTGTTCAGGAACGTCAAAGCCGCGCGGACGATGGTGGCAGGAGATTACGACGGCGACGGGACCGACGACCTCGCGATCGCCCGCCGCCCCGACGGCGTCGAACTCCTCCACGGCGGGGGAAACGGGCTACGACGCGGCGGGAGGACGATCCGCCGGCTCGGACCGGCCACGGACCCGACCGGCCGGAAGCTGCGCCCCGACGAACGCCCGGCGTTTCCCCGAACGTCGGCCGACTACGACGGCGACGGCCGGGACGAACTGCTGCTGACCTGGCCCCCCGTCAATCACCTACCGGAATGGGGCTCGGCGCCGTCCCTGTGGTGGGTGACGGACGGCGACCGCGACGAGAACACCTTCGGCACCGGTGACTGGTAGGGAAGGTCACCGGGCCCGCCGCACCACCGCCGCTACAGGGCGGCCGGATAACCCTCCGTGCCGATCGTCAGCAGCACCGGCTCCGGCAGCGTGAACGGCTTGCCGAAGGAGCTCACGTTCTCGCGGGTGTAGCGGTTGACATCGGGCTCGCTGAACACCCTGATGGTCTCGCACTTCCGGTCGATGATCACGTAGACGGGAATCCCCGTCGAGGCGTACGCCTCCGGCTTGTCGCCGTAGTCCTCGGAACGGGTGTTCTTCGACACCACCTCGATGACCGCCGCCACGATCTCCTTACGAACCGGGTTCTCGTCGTCGCTGAGACTTCCGGCAGGAATGATCACAATGTCGGGCTGCGGCCCCCGATGATCACCCGGAGTCCCGACCCTCATGTCGGGCAGAGCCCACCACGCATCAGAGGGAATCTGACGGATCGTCTCGCTGACGATCAGATTATGGAAGGCGGATGCGGACGCCTGCATCACGATCTTCCCGGCATACCACTCGACCTTGTACCCCTCCCGCTCCGCCGCCAGCGCGAGGAGCTCGCTGAAGGCCCTCGAACTATCTGACATCTCGATTCCTCCCCGCCTCGCCCGCCTCCGATGATGCCAGCGAGCGAGATGCGGCGCCGCATCACACAGATCATCTTCATGCCAGGAAGGGCGCGAAAGACATCACCGCGAGGCACCGAGACCTGAGGCCATCAGACCGTAAGGATCTCGGCCCAGACCGCGTGGCCCTTCGACTGGGTGCCACGGAAGCCGACCCTGGAGGCCAGGGCGGCGACCACGGCCAGCCCCCGGCCGCCCTCGGCGAGCGGGTCGGCGTCGCGGCGCGGGCCGAACCGGGGGGTGGCGCCTCGGCCGCAGTCATAGACGGTGATCCGGACGACCGTCGTCCTGCGGGTCAGCTCGACGATGAACGTCCCCTCAGGGCTCCCGCTGCTCGTGTGCGCGATGGCGTTCGCCGCGAGCTCGGCGACGATCTGCTCGGCGTCGTTCCGGCACGGCGAGTCCTCCAGCAGGAACCGGATGAACCGTCGAGCGACCGGAACCTGATCCATCCGGCCAGGAAAGACCCGCCGGTAGGTCATCCCACCGGGCCGCAGCCCCACCATCGCCTCGATCAGCGCGGGGGCCACATCGTTCCAGACAACGACCATGTCATCTCCTGCGGGACGTCGGGAAATTCACCTCCAGCAGGGTGACCCACCCCGCCCCACCCGGTAACCCCCGCACTCAAAACACCGCACCACCCCACCCTTCGCCCCACTGACCTGCGGAAATACCAACCCCACTCCTCCGGCATCCCCTTCCACCTCACGACTATCGCTCTGCGTAATCAGTCGGATACTATTCGCTCACGTTCGATTCAAGGAGGAGCCATGCCAGGCGAGGGATACCGCACCCTGCTCGACTGCCGTCGCCGCAGCAGGGCGCTGCGCGCCCGCTCGGTCACCTTCGACCAGATCGCCCACATCCTCGCCCTCGATCACGACGTCAGCCCCCTGCGCCTGTACCGCTACGCCCACGGCCGCACCGCCGGCGACGTCGTCGCCGCCCACAACGATCTCGACCCCGCGGGCACCGCCTCCCTCCGCGAGGCCCGCCTCTACGACTACGAGGCCTGGCCCGCCACCGGCCGCCGCGTCCCCGCCCGCAGCCTGCTCACCGACGAGATCTACGCCCGCTACAACGCCGCTCACCGCGACCTCCTCGACCAGGCCGACTACCGCCACCTCGACCCCCATCAGCAGCTCACCCCACCCCCGCCCACCCCGAGCGACGCGATCCTGCCGAAGGGCCGACCGACCGCCCAGGCCCCCCGTCACGAAGGGCTACCCACCTGGACTCTGGCGCCCACCCCAGGCCCCCATGACAGCATTGAACGGCACTTCTCAGGGATCCAGCCCCCCACCCCCGCCCACTGCACCGAACTTCTACGCGCCCTGCGCGCCGAGGAGACGGACGTCGACGACCCCCTCCTGAATGCCTGAAGGAGGGGGCTTGAGGTGCCGCCTGGTGCCTTGAGCCCGTATTGACCAGCCCCAGCCATCACGAACAGGAGGTGCATCCTCGATGGCTACGTTCACCGTAAGACAGCAGACCCACCAGCCCGTGCTTCCTCAGCGGGCTGCTCTGGAATCCGTGGGAGCAGACAACCCGGGTCGGGACGAAACGGCTCACGGACGCGGCTTCGCCGCACCTGGCGGTGGACATGGGCGAGGGGAGACCGTACGGCACGCACCGGCCGTTCGGCGTCACCCCCAGGGCACCGAGGTGTCCGAGGGAGCCAACCGTGAGGTTCACCCGGCCGTGTTCGTCCTCGACGTCCACGGCCACCCGCTCGACCCGTGCCATCCCGCCCGTGCCCGCCGCCTGCTGGCGGCCGGCCGGGCGGTGGTGGTGCGCCGCACCCCGTTCGTGATCCGGCTCAAAGACCGGCTGGTGGCCGACTCCGCCGTCAAAGGCGTGCACGTCGGTATCGACCCCGGCTCCCAGCACACCGGCATCAGTGTGTTCGCCGACCGTGACGGGAGCCGCACCGGCCTGTTCGGCATTCAGCTCGACCATCGGGGCGGGCGGATCCGCGACAGGCTCAGCGCGCGGGCCGCGTTGCGCCGTGGCCGCAGGTCGCGGAACCTGCGCTACCGCGTCCCCCGCTTCAACAACCGCACGAAACCTCAAGGGTGGCTGGCGCCGTCGCTGCGCCACCGCGTGGACACGACGATGTCGCAGGTGACGCGGCTGGCCCGGTGGGCGCCCATCACCGCCGTCCACGTGGAGAAGGTCTCCTTCGACACCCACGCCCTCGTCGCGGGCAAGCCGCTCGAAGGAGGCGAATACCAGCGGGGCACCCTCGCCGGGTACGAGGTCCGCGAATATCTGCTCGCCACGTGGGGGCGCATCTGCGCCTACTGCGGCGCGAGCGGTGTGCCGCTGAACCTCGACCACATCCATCCCCGCAGCCGGGGCGGCTCCGACCGCGTCAGCAACCTCACCCTGGCCTGCATCCCGTGTAACCAGGCCAAGAACGCCACCCCGATCGAAGAGTTCCTGAAGGCCAAGCCCGCACTCCTGGCGAAGATCCTCAAGCAGGCGAAAGCGCCGCTGCGCGACGCCGCCGCCGTCAACGCCACCCGCTGGGCACTGTGGCGGGCACTGCAGGCCACCGGCCTGCCGGTCGCGACGGCCTCGGGCGGGCGCACCAGGTGGAACCGGTCGCGTACCGGCGCCGCCAAGTCGCACACGTTGGACGCCCTGCACGTCGGCCACCTGGAGACCGTGACCGCCTGGCCGTCCACGATCCTGCTGGTCGCGGCGACCGGGCGCGGCACCTACGCCCGCACCACCCCCGACCGCCACGGCTTCCCCCGCCTGGTGCGGCCACGGATCAAACGCCACCACGGCTTCCAAACCGGCGACCTGGTCCGCGCGGCCGTCCCGGCGGGCAAGAAGGCCGGAGTCCACACCGGGCGAGTCCTGGTCCGCTCTTCCGGCTCGTTCGACATCACCACCCGGCACGGCCGCATCACCGGGATCAACCACCGCCATGTCCGCCATCTTCAACGCGCGGACGGCTACGGCTACACGACACAGAAAGAAGCCGATCTCAATGACCGACCGATCAGGACACGCTCGGGCCTCGGCGGCCCTCCCGCCCCCGACTCCTCCCCAGCCTGAAGGCCGGAACATCCTCAGGAGGTTCTGGTGATGACCCCCGCGCCCTCCATACGGCACCAGCGCATCGCCCGCCGTCTCATCAACGCCATCGAGGCGTGCCTTCTGGATCTTGATCTGGACCTGGACGTGGAGGGGCCGGTCAACTACCGCCTCAACTCCGACACCGTGTTCGCCCCCGACGTCGCCGTCTTCCAGCGCGGCACCGACAGCGACCTCTACGTGGAACCCCACGAGATCGAGATCCTCGCGGAGGTCACGTCCACCAACTCCAACCGCGACCGCCTCACCAAGATGAACCGCTACGCCCGGACCAAGTGCGAGTGGTATTGGATCATCGATCAGAACACCCTGTTCATCGATGTCTATCAACTCGACGGCGACCTCTACAGGCAGGTAGCCGCCCCCCGGTACCGCCGCCACCCTGCCCGGCCCCACACCGCAAGACACGCTCAACCGCGAAACAGGCAACACACGCCCAACCTCGAAGCATCACAGAAGCCCCCGAGCCTCACTCTCTGGCGGTGAACACGATCTCCACTCTCCGGTTCTTCGCCCGGTTCTCCTCCAGCGCCCGCCCCTGGACGACGTTGGGCACCCGGGGCCGCCTCTCGCCGAAGCCCTCGACCCGGAAGGTCACACCCGTCAGCGTCCCCTGGAGTGCCTGCCTTACGGCCTGCGCCCGCCGAAGCGAGAGCGCGGCGTTGTAGGCGTCGTCGCCCTGGTCGTCGGTGTGTCCCTCGATCCCGACCGTCCCGCCCGCGGAGTCGGCCCGGACCTTCGCGGCGACCCGCACCAGCCGCTGCTTCGCCCTGGAAGTCAGCACGGCCTTGTCGAGCGCGAACAGCACGTCGCTGGTGAGCGCCACGGTGACCTTCTCGCCCTGCCGCGACTCGCTCTCGGCGCCGTCGAGGGACTCCACCTCGGCGACGACGTCCTCGACGAGCGCGATGACGTCCTCCACCTCGGCCACGGCGTCGTCGCCCGGATCCGCCCACGCGGCCGGCACGAACCCCGTGACGACCAGGGCGAGTCCGAGGAACAGGATCGTGAGGCGCTCAGGAGATCGGGACATCGGTGAACACACCCAGCACCTTGAGGTCCACATTGATCTTCGTGACGTCCGGCGGCGGGGCGGCGAACGTGGCGTGCAGGGGCAGCACCTCGCCGGCCTCGGTGAACACGTCGTAATCGGAGCACAGGCACTTGGCCCGGGGATACTTCCCGGTGCGCGCGACGACGTACCGCTTGCCGTTGACCGGGTCGACCAGGCTGATCCCGGCCACGGTCAGACCGAGGCCGCCCGGGGTGTCGCCCATGTCGCTGTTCATCTGCCACCGGTCGTCGCTGTTGTTGGTGACCTTCCAGGTCAGCGTGGACAGCCGGCCCTGGCGCTTGAGACCGGTGATCTCCACGGTCAGGTCCGCGCCGCTCGCCTTGACCTCCCTGCGGGCGATCACCCTCTCCTGCTCCGCGGGCGCGGGCTCACCGGGATCGCCGGTCGCCGTGGCCTCCGTGACATCCGCCGTACTGGTCGCCCGCTCCTCCGGTGAGCCCTGCGATTCCTGCGATTTCTGCGAGACCGGCTGCCTCTCCTCGCCACCGCCCCCCTGCTGCCCAGGAAGCATCCCGCAGCCGCTCAGCATCGCGGCCGTCACCGCCACGACCGCCACCGGCGTGGTCCCTCTTCGCATCCCGTACCGCCTCCGCCCGTTGTGGATCACATCGAGCCCGACCGTAGGAGATCCGCCTTCAGAAACCGTATAGCGCGCTATACGCGCAGGCCACGGCGCCGCGACACCTCACGGGCGAGCTCTTCGGCCTCGGCGAGGCCGTCCTTGTCGCCGAGAGCGTCAAACTCTCCCACAGCATCCGATACAGCACCAACCGCCCCATTCACCTCATCAAGATCTAAAAGTGCCGCCGCCAGAGTGAGCAGCGCCCGCCCGGCACCCCGGCGGTCCCTGTATTCGCGGAACGTCCCCAGCGCCTCCTCCACGCCCCCGCGGGCGATGTCGGGCCGCCCCTCCGCCAGGGCCACCCTCGCCAGAAGCACCAGCCCCGCGGCCTCGGGGAGCCGGTCCCCCAGACGCCTGACCAGACCGAGGCCACGTTCGGCCCGCTCGCGCGCCTCGGCCACACGCCGCCGCTCCAGATGAAGCCCCGCGAGATCGAGCGAGACGGCCGCCTCACCGCGCGGATCGCCCAGCTCCCGGTAGACGGCGAGACTCTCGCGCAGCAGGTCCTCGGCCTGCCGCGCCCCACCGAGGGCCTGCCGCGCCCCGCCGCCTGCCTGCCGCGCCCCACCGAGGGCACGCAGCGCATCGGCCCTGCCGCGCCGATCCCCCGCCGCCGAGAACGCGGCCAGGCAGGCGACAAAGCAGGCCTCCGCCTCCGAACGCCGCCCCTGGGCGAGACGCACCAGACCGAGCCGGTGGCGGGTGCGGGCCACCTCGTGCGCCTCGGTGAGCGGAAGCGCCCGCCCGAGGGCGTCGGCCGCCTCCTCCAGACGGCCCTCCGTACGGCGAAGGTCGGCCAGGGATCGCAGCAGCAGCGCCTCACCGTGGCGACGGCCTGTGCGCCGGGCGGCCCGCAGGCCGAGTTCCACGACCGTGTTCCAGTCCTCGCGGTACGCGCCCAGCTCGAAGAACGGGGTCAGGTAGAAGGCGAGCCGCCAGGTCGCCTCGTCCAGGCCGGCCCGCTGGAGGTCGGCGACGGCCGCGACCAGAAAACCACGCTCGGCGGCCAGCCAGCGGGCCGACTCCCGCAACCGCGCGGTGTCCAGGTCCGCGGCCTGCTCCGCCGTACGGGCGACGGTCTGGCCGGACCCCGGCTCGGCGGGCAGCAGCAGCGTCCTCGCCCGCCGGGCGCGGTCGAGGATCTCCCCGGTGGCGGCGGCGAGGACCCGGGCGGGCGGTCCCTCCTCGGCCTCCAGGCGCTCGGCGGCGTAAAGCCTGGTCAGGTCGTGGCAGTCGTACCTCTCCTGACCGCTCGCGTCGAGTCCGCGCGAGCGCAGCAGGCCCGCCTCGGCCAATGCCTCCAGCAGCCGCTCGGCGGGCGCCCCGAGAACGGCGGTGGCCGCCCACGGGGCGACGTGGGGCGCGGACAACGCGCCGAGGCGGCGCAGCAGCAGGCGTTCGCGATCCGAGAGCGCGCGGTAGCCGAACGCCAGACTGCCGCGTACGGCCAGATCTCCCGCGCTGAGTTCGTCGAGGCGGCCGCGCTCGTCCTCAAGGCGTCCGGCCAGGTGCTCCAGCGTCCAGCCGGGCCGCCGTGCGAGCCTGGCCCCGGCGATCCTGAGCGCCAGCGGCAGTCCGCCGCACAACACCGCGATCCGCGCGGCCGCCCGTGGCTCGGCCCGCACCCGTCGTTCCCCCACCACCCGCGCGAGCATCTCCACGGACTCGTCGGTGTCGAACACGCCGAGTTCGAAGGCGCGCGCCGCCTCCAGGCCGGACAGCGGCGAGCGGCTGGTCACCAGCGTCAGGCAACCGGGCCCCGAGGGCAGCAGCGGGCGCACCTGAGCGGCGTCGGCCGCGTCGTCCAGCACCACCAGCAGCCGCCGCCCGCTCACCAGGCTGCGGTACAGGCGCGTCCGCTCGGCCAGGTGAGCGGGAACCGCACCCTCGGGGCAGCCGAGTGAGCGCAGCAGGTCCTCCAGCACCGCGCCCGGCGTCCTGGCACCGAGCGAGGCGTACAACCGTCCGCCGGGGAAGTCGAGCCCGCCGGCCGCGTGGACCGCCACCGCGGACTTGCCCGCCCCCGCGGGCCCGTGCAGCACCAGGTGGACGGGCGCGCTCCCCGCGGCGGGCACGGACCGGCGGATCCGATCCAGGACGCGCTGACGCCCGGTGAAGTCGGCGATGTCCGGCGGCGTCTCGTTGGGTACGACCCGCACGGAGACACCCCGCGCCGCCTTGTCAGGCACGATCTCGTTGGGTACGACCCGCACAGGAACACCCCCCGCCGCCTTGTCAGGCACGATCTCGTTGGGCACGACCCGCACAGGAACACCCCCCGCCGACTCGCCAGGCACGATCCGCGCGAGGGCGTCCCCCCTCAGCACGCGCTCGTGTGCCCGGTTCAGTTCGGGACCCGGCTCAAGGCCGAGCTCTTCGACGAGCAGCCGCCGCGCCTCCCGGTAGGCGCTCAGCGCCTCCGACCGGCGCCCCGCCTGGCCGAGCGCGAGGACGAGCTGTGCCCACGCCCGCTCCCGCAGGGGATGCGAGGTCACGAGCGCGCGCAGTTCCCCCGTCACCTCCGCGCCACGTCCGAGCGCCACGTCCAGTTCGACGCGCTCTTCGAGCGCGGTGAGCCGCAGTTCCTCCAGCGGTAGGGCGTACGCCCGCCGCAGTTCGGCGGAGTCGACGTCGGCCAGCGCGGGTCCCCGCCACAGGGCCAGGGCGGCACGCAGCTCGCGGGCCGCCTCCGCGCTCATGCCCGCGTCCCTGGCCCGCCTGCCCGCGGCCACCAGGCGCTCGAACCTGTGCGCGTCCACCTGCTCGGGGTCGACGTCGAGGAGGTAGCCGCCGGGCACGGTGCGGATCCCGTCGACGAGCTTGCGCAGCGCGCTCACGTACACCCGCAGCACCGGTTCCGCCGAGGCGGGCGGCTCCTCTCCCCACACCTCGGCGATCAGCCGCCCGACGGTCAGCGTCCGTCCCGGCCTCAGCAGCAGGGCGGCCAGAAGCGCGCGGTGCTTGGCGGGGCCGGGCGTCAGGTCACGCTCGCCCTCGACGACCCGCAGTGCTCCCAGCACCCCGAACCGCACGCTCACCCCTCCGCCGGGCGTACCTCGAACGACTGGAACCCGACCCGGACGGGTGTGGCCGTGTCCGGTGCCGCGTGGACGCCGACGGCTCCGGGGCCGTAGGGGTCCTGAGCGTCCTCGGTCTCCCCGACCGGCTCCTCGTTGAGCCACATGCCGAGGACGACCCGCTCGCCCTGCTGCGCGCATCGGGCGACGACCCGGTTGTCAGCGGATTTCCTCATCCGTACGGGTCCGTGCAGGACGACACCCCGCCCGTCGTGCCGCTTGGTGATCGATGCCTCGCCCGAGGCGGTGACCGTGAACTCGTAGCGGTCTCCGGTATCGGCGTCGCCGCGACACCACACGCCGAACTCCCCCGAGCCTTCCCGTAGCCGCATCCTGGAGCTGACCACGACACCCCCGGCGGAACCCTCGGAGAAGGGGGCGGACTTCCACAGCCGCCATCCGGGATTGGCGGTCAGCAGGTAGACCCCGCCGTCCAGCTCGGTGCTGCCGCCGTCGGACGCGCCGACGGCCCACGACTCGGCGAAATCGGCATGGTACGGCGACGTGGGCGCGCCTGAACCGGCGTACAGCGTCACCCCGCTCACCAGGACCGCCACGAGCACGGCGACACCCGCCGCCCAGGGCCACCGCCGCCTTTCAACGACCGCGACACCGGACCGTCCGGGCTCTCCGACCACAGGCGGTGCCCCGACCACGACCGATCCCCCCACCGCAGCCTGCTCCCCGGACAGCACCGGTCCCCCGATCACGACCGGTTCCCCGGACACACCCGATCCCCCCGGCACACCCGGCCCTCCGGCCACGCCCGGTCCTGCGGCCACCGCCGAGCCCTCCCGCAGGCCCGCTCCCCCGGGCGCGACCGGCCCCCCGCCCGCCCAGGCGCGCTCGACGACCTGACTCGCCGTCGCCGGGGTCGGCCGGCCGCCGACCAGCTCGTCCAGCAGACGCTGGGCGCTCGGCCGCCGCGCGGGGTCCTTCGCCATCGCCCTCTCGACGACGGCGCGCACGCTCTCGTCGAGACCTTCGAGGTTCGGCCCGTCGTTGACGATCCGGTAGAGGACCTCGGACGGCGAGCCACCGCCGAACGGCAACCGTCCCGTGCCGGCGAACGCGATCACCCCGCCCCACGCGTACACGTCGGCCGCCGGCGTGAGCGGCTCACCGCGCACCTGCTCGGGCGCCATGAACGCGGGGGTGCCCAGGATCGCCTGGCTGGCCAGGCTCTCGGTGTCGACGAGTTGCGCGATGCCGAAGTCGATCACGCGCGGGCCGAGGGGCGAGAGCAGCACGTTCGACGGTTTCAGGTCGCGGTGGATCACCCCGGCCCCGTGGATCGCGTGCAGCGCTGTCGCGATTCCGACCGCGAGCGCCTCCAGGTTGGCGCCGGTCAGCGGCCCCTGCTCGCGTACGGCCTGCGCCAGGTCGGGTCCCCTGACGTACTCGGTGACGAGGTAGGCGACGCCGTCCTCGACCCCGGCGTCGAGCACCGGGGCGGTGCAGAACCTCGCCACCCTGCGCGCCGCCGCCACCTCGCGGTCGAAGCGCCGCCGGAAGGCGGGGTCGCGGGCCAGGTGCGGATGGATCACCTTCACCGCGGCCAGGCTCCCTGCGGGGGTCGCGGCGAGGTGCACCACGCCCATGCCACCCCGGCCCAGCTCACGTCTGAGCACGTAGCCGCCGATCATGTTCACCGGAGTCACCCTATGCTGTCAAATCCGCGCACACCGGCATTTTGTACACCAAAGAGCTCAACCCTGAGCTCCTTTCCGCAGTGGCGCTTCAGCTACGGCGATCATCCAACAACCCTCCCCGCACGAAGGCTTCAGCGTGGGAAAGCACCCTGGGCGGCCGGAAACGGAGCGACTACGGCCCGCACCCTCACGCGACGGAGCCGCCGTGCGCGGAGGCGGGCCGGTGTTCCGGGCGGCTTATAAAAAAGCGCAACCCCAAGCGCTCGAGCAGGCCGGAGGCCTGAACCACCAGACCCTCACCACGACGGCCGCCCGGAGCACCGGCCCGCCGCAGCGCGAACCCCGCCCGACCACCCCGGAACCGACCCGCACGTCCCCCGGAACGACCGGCACGTCCCACCACCCCGGAACCGACCGGCACATCCCCCGGAAACCCGACAACGCCCACACGCCAAGAACCTCACCCACCCCGCCACGACCACTTCGCCGTACAGCGAAACAAACAAGGTCAGCGGACCGGATGCCCCGCCACCCTCAGCGTCTCCTTGACATCGCCGATCTTGAGCTGCCCGAAGTGGAACACCGACGCCGCCAGCACCGCGTCCGCCCCCGCCTCGACCGCGGGCGGGAAGTCCTCGACGGCACCGGCCCCGCCGCTCGCGATGATCGGAACCGACACCTCGGCCCGTACGGCCCGGATCAGCTCCAGGTCGTAGCCGTGACGCGTACCGTCACCGTCCATGGAGTTGAGCAGGATCTCCCCCACCCCGAGCTCCTCGCCCCGCCGGGCCCACTCCACCGCGTCGATGCCGGTGCCCCGGCGTCCGCCGTGCGTGGTCACCTCGAAGCCGGACGGCGTCGGCGGGCCGTCGACGATCCTGCGGGCGTCCACCGACAGCACGATGCACTGCGCCCCGTAGCGCCGCGACGCCTCGGTCAGCAGCTCGGGCCTCGCGAGGGCCGCCGTGTTCAGGCTCACCTTGTCGGCGCCGGCCCGCAGCAGCCTGTCGACGTCCTCGACCGCGCGCACCCCTCCGCCCACGGTGAGCGGGATGAACACCTGCTCGGCCGTCCGGCTGACCACGTCGTACATCGTCGACCGGTCGGAACTGGAGGCCGTGATGTCCAGGAACGTCAGCTCGTCGGCCCCCTCCGCGTCGTAGCGACGGGCCAGCTCCACCGGGTCGCCCGCGTCGCGCAGGTTCTCGAAGTTGACGCCCTTGACCACCCGCCCGGCGTCCACGTCCAGGCAGGGGATCACTCGTACCGCGACAGTCATCGCGAAGGCCCCGCTTTCAAGTATGGGAAGGAAGTCATCCGAAGACCCCTCACGAACTCGCGGCGGCGACGACGGCGAGGGCGTCTTCGAGGGTGAACTGCTGCGCGTACAGCGCCTTGCCCACGATGACCCCCTCGACGCCGATCGGGACGAGCGAGGCCAGCGCGCGCAGGTCGTCCAGGGACGAGACGCCGCCGCTCGCGACCACCGGCGCGTCGGTGCGGGAGCAGACCTCACGAAGCAGGTCGAGGTTGGGGCCGCGCAGCGTGCCGTCCTTGGTGACGTCGGTGACGACGTAGCGGGAGCAGCCGTCCTTCTCCAGCCGGGCCAGCACCTCCCACAGGTCGCCGCCCTCCTGGGTCCAGCCCCGGGCGGCCAGCGTGGTCCCCCGCACGTCAAGACCGATCGCGACCCGGTCACCGTACTCAGAAATGATCTTGGAACACCAGGCGGGGTTCTCC
Source organism: Streptosporangium sp. NPDC049078 (assembly GCF_040648855.1). Classification (NCBI taxonomy): domain Bacteria; kingdom Bacillati; phylum Actinomycetota; class Actinomycetes; order Streptosporangiales; family Streptosporangiaceae; genus Streptosporangium; species Streptosporangium sp. NPDC049078. The sequence goes on along the minus strand of NZ_JBEZEL010000006.1, from coordinate 202,846 downwards.
AGCGCCGCGGTGCCGATGTTCACCCGGCGGCAGCCGGTGGCCAGCGCGAGCTCCAGCGAGGCGTCGTCGCGAATGCCGCCGGACATCTCCACCTTCACGTCGAGCGCGCCGACCACGGTGGCGAGCAACTCGCGGTTGCTGCCCCGGCCGAACGCCGCGTCCAGGTCGACCAGATGGATCCACTCGGCACCGGCCTCCTGCCAGGCGAGCGCCGCGGACAGGGGATCGCCGTACGACGTCTCGGTGCCGGCCGCGCCCTGGACCAGGCGGACCGCCTGACCGTCGGCGACGTCCACGGCGGGGAGCAGCTCAAGCGTCATCTGTTCAAGACCTCCGGTCGAAGACAAGGGTGATGAGAAGCGGTAGCAACAACAAAGAGAGGACAAGCGCCCCGAACCGGGCCGCCCACGAGGACCACAACAACCAGACGATCACCTGGACGATCAGGAACAGCACCGCCGCGACACCGTTCTGCGTCCGGCGGCGGCGGGCCATGATGCCGCCCTGGGACACGATGCGCACCGGCCTGCCCGGCAGCAGCGCGACCACCCTGCCGACCCGCTCGCGCCGCCGCGCCAGGCGGGCCTCCCGCTCGGCGCGCAGAGCCGCCTGGCGTGCCTGCTCGGCCTCCCGCTCGGCTCTGCGCCTGGCCCGCTCCTTGCTCATCGAGAACTCACCGGACGCTCACGCGAGGGTCCCGAGCCAGTTCGTGAGCAGCTGAGCACCGGCGTCGCCCGACTTCTCCGGGTGGAACTGGGTGGCCGCGAGCGGGCCGTTCTCCACCGCCGCGACGAACGGCACACCGTGCTCGGCCCAGGTGACCAGCGGATCGGGGAAACCCGGTCCCGCCTCCAGCTCCCAGGAGCGCACGCCGTAGGAGTGCACGAAGTAGAAGCGCGTCTCGGCGTCGAGCCCGGCGAACAGCGCGGTCTCGGCGGGCGCCTTGACCGTGTTCCAGCCCATGTGCGGCAACACCGGAGCGTCCAGACGCTCCACCGTGCCCGGCCACTCCCCGCACCCCTCGGAGGTGACGCCGTGCTCGACGCCCGTCTCGAAGAGGATCTGCATGCCGACGCAGATGCCGAGGACCGGCCGCCCCGCCGACAGGCGCCGGCCGATGATCCGCTCACCCCGCACGGCGCGCAGCCCCGTCATGCACGCGGCGAACGCCCCCACCCCCGGCACGACGAGGCCGTCGGCCTCCAGCGCCGCCTCGTAGTCGGCCGTCACCGTGACCTCCGCCCCGACCCTGGCCAGCGCGCGCTCCGCGGAACGGAGGTTGCCCGAGCCGTAGTCGAGAACGGTCACCTTCTTCTTCACCACCAGAGCACCGCCGCCGTGGTCGCCAGGGCCGCGAGGGCGGCGAGCAGCACCGCGCCCTTCTTCAGACCCTGTTTGAGGAATGAGACGATCCCGCCGACGAGGAAGAGGGCCACGAAGGCCATCGCGACGGCCGTCCAGTTGTCACTCACCGGCGCCTCCCCCTCCCCTCGCGAGAAACCCCGCGAGAACTTCCGCGAGAGAAGGTCACAGCACGCCCTTCGTACTGGGCACCCCGGTGGCGCGCGGGTCGCGCTCGGAGGCCGCCCGCAACGCCCTGGCCAGCGCCTTGAACTGCGCCTCCACGATGTGGTGGGCGTTGCGGCCGTACGGGACGCGCACGTGCAGGCAGATCGCGGCCTGGGCGACGAACGACTCCAGGATGTGCCTGGTCATCGTCGTGTCGTACTCCGCACCGATCATGGGCGCCATGCCCTCGGGCTCGCTGTGCACGAGGTAGGGGCGTCCCGACAGGTCGACCGTGACCTCCGCGAGCGACTCGTCCAGCGGGCAGGAGGCGTTGCCGAACCTCCGCAGGCCCGACTTGTCGCCCAGCGCCTCGCGGAACGCCGCCCCCAGCGCGAGCGAGGTGTCCTCGATCGTGTGGTGGGCGTCGATGTGCAGGTCGCCCTCGGTCTTCACGGTCAGGTCGAACAGCCCGTGCTTGCCGAGCTGGTTCAGCATGTGGTCGAAGAACCCGACACCGGTGGACACCTCGACGTTCCCGGTGCCGTCGAGGTCGACCTCGACCAGCACCGAGGTCTCCTTGGTGACGCGCTCGACGCGACCGCGACGCGGTGCGACCACGACACCGTCAGTGATGCTGCTCACAGGATCTCCTCCAGGGCGGCGCGGAACGCCGCCATCTCCTCAGGGGTACCGATCGAAACTCTCAGCCACCCGGGCGGGCCCACCTCACGGATCAGCACGCCGCGCTCCAGCATGCCCCGCCACACCGCGTGCCGGTCCTCGAAGAGCCCGAACAGCACGAAGTTGGCGTCCGAGTCGGCGACCGTCAGCCCCCGGCCGCGCAACCACTCCACCGTCGCGTCCCGCTCGGCCCGCAGCGCGTCGACCGCGCCGAGCAGCTCGGCGCTGTGGGCGAGCGCGACCCGCGCCGCCGTCTGGGTGAGCGTGGACAGGTGGTACGGCAGCCGGACCAGCAGCAACGCCTCGATCACCGCCGGGTGGGCCGCCAGGTAGCCGAGCCGGGTCCCGGCCATCGCGAACGCCTTGGACATCGTCCGCGTGACGATCAGCCGGGGATTGTCCGGCAGCAGCGTCAGCGCCGACGGGGTGCCACCGCGGGCGAACTCGAAGTATGCCTCGTCCACCACCACCATCCCCGGCGCCGCCGCCACGATCGCGGCGATCACCGCCGGGTCCAGGGCGGTGCCGGTCGGGTTGTTGGGCGAGGTCAGGAAGACGACGTCCGGCCGGTGCTCCTCGATCGCGGCCACGGCCTTGCCCGGGTCGATCCCGAAGTCGTCCTCACGCGCCCCGGAGATCCACTCGGTGGAGGCCCCGGTGGTGATGATCGGGTGCATCGAGTAGGAGGGCTCGAAGCCCATCGCGACCCGGCCGTGGCCGCCGAAGGCCTGCAGGATCTGCTGGAGCACCTCGTTGGAGCCGTTGGCCGCCCAGACCTGCTCCACGGCCAGGCCGTGCCCCAGGTACGAGGCCAGATCCCCGCGCAGGGCGAGCGCGTCACGGTCGGGGTAGCGGTTGAGCTCGCCCGCCTGGGCGCGTACGGCCTCGGCCAGGTCGGCGACGAGGGACGCGGAGGGCCCGTACGGGTTCTCGTTGGTGTTGAGCCTGACCGGGACGTCGATCTGGGGGGCACCGTACGGCGTGCGCCCCCGAAGGTCGTCGCGGATCGGCAGGTCTTCAAGCCTCACGCCGGGATCTCCCAGTCGAATCGTGCGCGGATCGCCGCGCGCCCGGTGAGCACGGGCCGGGAGGTCCTCACGAGGGCACCTCCCAGTCGAATCGTGCGCGGATCGCCGCGCGCCCGGTGAGCACGGGCCGGGAGGTCCTCACGAGGGCACCTCCCAGTCGAATCGTGCGCGGATC
>NZ_JBEZEL010000006.1:0-199356 GCF_040648855.1 Streptosporangium sp. NPDC049078 | reverse complement strand
ATCGCCGCGCCGTGCGCCGGGAGGTCCTCGGTGTCGGCCAGCACGCACACGTGGGCGGCGGCACCGGCGAGGGCCTCGCGGCTGTAGTCCACGACGTGGATGCCGCGCAGGAACGTCTGCACCGACAACCCCGAGGAGTGGCAGGCACAGCCCCCGGTGGGCAGCACGTGGTTGGAACCGGCCATGTAGTCGCCGAGCGAGACCGGCGCGTAGGAGCCGACGAAGATCGCCCCCGCGTTGCGCACCCGGGCGGCGAGCTCGTGCGCCCCGGCGGCGTGGATCTCCAGGTGCTCGGCGGCGTAGGCGTCGACGACGCGCAGCCCGGCCTCCATGTCGTCGACGAGCAGGATGCCCGACTGACGTCCCGACAGGGCCTCGGTGATCCGCTCGGCGTGCTTGGTCGCGGCGACCTGGCGGGGCAGCTCCCGCTCGACCCTCTCGGCCAGCTCCGTCGAGTCGGTGACGAGCACGGCGGCGGCGATCGTGTCGTGCTCGGCCTGGCTGATCAGGTCGGCGGCGACGTGCACCGGGTCGGCCGTGGAGTCGGCGAGGATCGCGATCTCGGTGGGACCTGCCTCGGAGTCGATGCCGATGCGCCCCTTGAGCAGGCGTTTGGCGGCGGCCACCCAGATGTTGCCGGGGCCGGTGACCATGGTGACCGGCGGGCACTCCTCGGTGCCGTACGCGAACATCGCCACCGCCGAGGCGCCGCCGGCCGCGTAGACCTCGTCCACGCCGAGCAGCGCGCACGCCGCCAGGATGGCCGGGTGCGGCAGCCCGCCGAACTCGCGCTGCGCGGGCGAGGAGACCGCGAGGGAGGGCACCCCCGCCTCCTGGGCGGGAACGACGTTCATCACCACGCTGGAGGGATAGACCGCCCGGCCGCCGGGGACGTACAGCCCCACGCGGTCGACGGGCACCCAGCGCTCCGTGACGGTGCCGCCGGGCACGACCTGGGTGGTGACGTCGGCGCGCCGCTGGTCGCGGTGGACGAGGCGGGCGCGGCGGATCGACTCCTCCAGCGCCGCCCGCACCTTCGGGTCGAGCCCTTCCAGTGCCCCGGCGATCGCCTCGGCGGGCACCCGGGTGGACTCCATCTCGACGCCGTCGAACCTGGCGGTCAGCTCGCGCACGGCGACCGCCCCGCGATGGCGTACGTCCTCGCAGATGGGCCGCACCTTCTCCAGGGCGGCTTCGACGTCGAGGTCGGCGCGGGGCAGCACGTCGCGAAGGTCCTCCGGCAGAGGGCCTCGCAGGTCGGTACGCGAAATCACCCGTTCAGTCTACGGAGGTCCGCCACCCGATATCGTCCTGTCCATTATCCGGACGGCGCCTTTACTATGTAGATTTTAACCAGCCGCTACGCTTCCCCCGTGAGCAAGAGCAAGAACAAGGGCGGCCAGGGAACCCCCGCGACGGTGGCACTCACCCAGGCCAAGGTCGATTTCACCCTGCACCCCTACGAGCACGACGCCGGCGCGCAGACCTACGGCGAGGAGGCGGCCGACGCCCTCGGGGTGCCGTACGAGCGGATCTTCAAAACCCTGGTGGCCGAGGTGGAGAGCGGGCTCGCCGTCGCGGTGGTGCCGGTGGCGGGCAAACTCGACCTCAAGGCGTTCGCGGCGGCGATGAAGAGCAAGCGGGCGACGATGGCCGACGCGGCGAAGGTCGAGCGGGTCACCGGCTACGTGGTCGGCGGCATCAGCCCCCTCGGGCAGCGCAAACGCCTGCCCACGGTGGTCGACGCCTCCGCGCTCGGCTTCGCGACGATCTACTTCTCCGCCGGGCGGCGCGGGCTGCAGATCGAGACCGACCCCTCGGAGCTGGTACGGCTCACCCAGGCCGTCACCGCCCCCATCGGCAAGGCCGACTGAGGCTCTCCCGGGGTCGCGCGGGACAGGCGTGCGGGAGACGGTTCGGCGCCGTCGCCCTGGTGGCTCTCCCGAGGTCGCGCGGAACGGGCCCAAAAGACGGGCCTGTAAGACGGGCCCGCTCCCCCTGGCGGGTCCTGTCGAAGGTTGCCGACGCGACACGCGGCGACGTTCGGCCAGACTCGGGTGGGAAGACAGACACCTGACCGGGGACATCGGGGGCACGATGCACTACCTGACCGCTACCGAGATGATCGAGCTGCTGCGCACCGGGCAGATCAGCGCGGTCGAACTGCTCGACGCGCACCTGCGGCGGATCGAGGAGGTCAACCCGAAGGTCAACGCGATCGTCACGCTGGTGGCCGAGCGTGCCAGGCGGGAGGCCGAGGAGGCCGACAGGGACCTGGCCCGCGGCCGGTGGCGGGGGCCGCTGCACGGCCTGCCGGTCGCGCACAAGGACCTCGCCGACACCGCGGGGATCCGCACCACCTACGGCTCGCCGATCTTCGCCGACCACGTCCCCGTCGCCGACGCGCCGATCGTGCGGCGGATGCGCGAGGCCGGGGCGATCACGATCGGCAAGACCAACACCCCGGAGTTCGGCACCGGCTCGCACACCGTGAACGAGATCTTCGGCGCCACCCGCAACCCGTACGACCTGTCGAGGTCGGCCGGGGGCAGCAGCGGCGGGGCCGCGGCGGCGCTGGCGACCGGCATGGTTGCGCTCGCCGACGGCTCCGACATGGGCGGTTCGCTGCGCAACCCGGCCTCCTTCTGCAACGTGGCCGGGCTGCGGCCCACCCCCGGGCGGGTCCCCTCCCCGTCACCCGTCGCGGCCTGGTTCACCCTCGGCGTGCCGGGACCGATGGCCCGCACCGCGCAGGACCTGGCGCTGCTGATGAGCGCGGTGGCGGGGTTCGACGCCGCCTCCCCCTTCTCGATCACCGAGAGCGGCTCCGTCTTCGCCGGGCCGCTGGACCTCGACCTGACAGGGGTGCGCATCGCCTGGAGCCCCGACCTGGGCGGGCTGCCGGTCGACGCGGAGACGGCGAAGGTCACAGCGGACGCCCCGGCCGCGCTCGCGGAGCTGGGCGCGCGGGTGGAACGGGTGGATCTGAACCTGTCGGCCGCCGAGGACGCCTTCCGGATCTACCGGGCGTGGTACTACGCGCTCTCCTTCGGAAACCTGCCGCAGGAGAGCCTGGGGGCGAACACGCGCTGGAACGTGGAGCGGGGCCGGGAGGTGACCGGCGCCGACCTGGCCCGCGCCGAGCGGCTGCGCAGCGGGCTCTACCGGCGGATGAACTCCTTCTTCGACACCTACGACTTCCTGATCGCGCCGGTGAGCCAGGTACCGCCGTTCCCGGTGGACGCCCCCCACGTCTCGGAGATCAACGGGGAGGCGCTGCCCGACTATCTGGCGTGGATGCGCTCGGCCTACTGGATCAGCGTGCTGCACGCCCCCGCGGCGTCGGTGCCGTGCGGGTTCACCTCCGGCGGGCTGCCGGTGGGCGTGCAGATCGTCGGGCGCCCGTTCGCCGACATGGCGGTGCTGCGGCTCGCCCACGCGTTCGAGCGCGCCACCGGCCACGGCTCGCACCGGCCGCCGCTCTGACGCCTCTCACCGTGCCTTACCGGGCCTTACCGGGCCTTACCGGCCGCTGATGTCGTACGACGACAGCGGCCCGTAGGGGTCGTCCCCGCCGAAAGGCCGGCGCAGCGGGGAGTCGCGGTAGCCCGCGATGCCCTCCAGCGCGAAGAAGAGACCGGCGGCCAGCGTCGGCCACGCGAACAGCACCCCCCTGGCGGTCAGCTTCAGCGGCCCCGCGACCAGCGACGCGGACACCCCCGAGGCGGTCACGCTCACGGCGCCGAGGTTGGCCGCCTCCCCCACCACCAGCGCCAGGTGCGCGCCGAGCAGGCCGCCGGCCGCCAGGCCCACCACCACCGGCAGCGGGCGGCCCCCGCGCGACACGCTGTAGCCGATCGCCCCGCAGGCGAGGCCGAACGCACCGGTGATCACCGCGAACCAGCCGTCCGCGGCGATCAGCGCCTGCGTGGAGGGATCGGCGAGCAGCGGCCCCCTGCCCGTCACGACGTACGGAGGGCGCGGCGCGGCCAGCGACCACAGGACCCCGGCGACGACCCCGATCAGCGCGAGCACCAGCACTGTGATCGCGAAATCACGCACGCCTCGCACCATGGTTCCCTCACCCTCTGTGCAGATGTGCCCGATGTTACATACCTATCGGCCCGGTGCCATCCGAGGCTTCGACCGAATCCCGTTACTCTGGCGGAGTGAACGAAGAGGTATGGCTGATCGAACCCTCCGGGCCGCTGCGCGGTGACGTCGAGGTCCGCGGTTCCAAGAACGGCGTCTCCAAGCACATGGTCGCCGCGATGCTGGGGAGCGGTGAGAGCACGATCCAGAACGCCCCGGACGTGGGCGAGGTGGGGATCACCGCGCAGATGCTGAGGGCGCTCGGCATCGACGTGGAGATCAGCGCCGGCGAGATCTCCGTCGCTCCCGGCAAGCAGATCAACCCGCACGTTCCCGCGGCGTTCACCGGCCTCAACAGGATCCCGATCCTGATGCTCGGCCCCCTGCTGCACCTGGCGGGCGAGGCGTTCGTGCCGCTGGTCGGCGGCGACCCGATCGGCCGCCGGCCCGTCGACTTCCACGTCGAGGCGCTGCGGGCGATGGGCGCCGAGGTCGAGGTGAGCGACACCGGGGTCTACGCCAAGGCCAAGAGGTTGCGCGGCACCCGGATCGAACTGCCCTACCCCAGCGTCGGAGCCACCGAGACGATCCTGATGTCCGCGGTGCTCGCCGAGGGCAAGACCGTGCTGAAGGGCGCGGCGATGGAGCCCGAGGTGGTGGAGCTCGCCCTGTTCCTGCAGCGCATGGGCGCGCGCATCGAACTCAGTCCCGACCGGCGCATCGTGATCGAGGGTGTGGAGAGCCTGCATGGCGCCTCCACCTGGCTCAACGGCGACCGCATCGAGGCGTTCTCCTACCTGGCCGCCGGTCTGATCACGGGCGGGCAGGTGCGGGTGCACGGCTGCCCGCAGGACCGGCTGGTCACCGCGATCACCACCCTGGCCAGGATGGGGGCCGAGGTCGACATCACCGACGACTACCTGTCGGCGTCCGCGCCGAACGGGCTGCGGGCCGCGGCGGTGCAGACCGACACGCATCCGGGGTTCATGACCGACTGGCAGACGCCTCTGATGGTGCTGTTCACCCAGGCCCAGGGCATGTCGGTGCTGCACGAGACGGTGTTCGAGAACCGCCTGGTCTACGTGCCCGCCCTGCAGAAGATGGGCTGCGAGATCGAGGTGTTCGACGTCTGCCTCGGTGGTCCCGCCTGCCGCTACCACGACACCAACGCCAAGCACTCGGCGGTCGTGCGCGGCGTCTCCAGGCTGAGCGGCGCCGACGTGACACTGCCCGACATCCGGGCCGGGTTCTCGGCGGTGCTCGCCGCCGCGGCCGCCGAGGGCACCTCCACCCTGCGCGGGGTGCACCATATCGAGCGGGGCTACCACCGGCCGTTCGAGCAGTTCGCCTCGCTCGGGCTGAAGATCAGTCGAGAAAAGGTGCAGGACGGGTAAGGATTGGCAATCGGGCGTTTATAGGTGATCACCTGGTCGCACGTTACTATGCGTGACATCGCGCCCAGAGGTGAGACGCGGGCCCGGCGCGTGCCTGCTCGGACTGGTGGTCTGCGGGGTGTTCGGCGGGCTGCTCGCCGCCATGGCCGCGCTGCCACTGGTCGGCACGGCCGGACTCACCGCCAACGGCGTCGCGAGGACCCTCACCGACCTGCCTCCGAGCCCCCGGGAGAACCCGCTCTCCCAGCGCACCGTGCTGCTGGACAAGAACGGCAAGCGGTTCGCCCAGTTCTACACGGAGAACCGGACGGTGGTGACGCTCGCCCAGGTCGCCCCCGTGATGCGTGACGCGATCGTGGCGATCGAGGACGCGCGCTTCTACGAGCACGCGGGCCTGGACGTCAAGGGCACCCTGCGCGCCCTGATCACCAACACCAGGGCGGGCGGGGTGCGGCAGGGCGGGTCCTCGCTCACCCAGCAGCTCGTGAAGAACATCCTGGTCGAGAACGCCGAGAGCGACACCGAACGCGCCCGTGCCCGCGCGCCCAGCATCCAGCGCAAGATCACCGAGCTGCGGTACGCGCTGGCGATGGAGAAGAAGTACAGCAAGGCCGAGATCCTGGAGCGCTACCTCAACATCGCCTACTTCGGCGCGGGCGCCTTCGGGGTGGAGGCCGCCGCCCAGCGGTTCTTCTCCGTCCCGGCCGCCCGGCTCACCCTGCCCCAGGCCGCGGCGCTGGCCGGGGCGGTCCGCGCGCCGTACACCACCGACCCCTCGCTGGACGCCGGGCGCAGGCAGCGGCTGCGCGAGCGCAGGGACCTCGTCCTGGACCGGATGGCCCAGCTGTCGTACGTCACCCCGGCGCGGGCCGAGGCCGCCAAGAGGCGCCCGCTCGCCATCCGGCTCAAACCCGAGCCCGGCGGCTGCGACGGGAGCGCCTATCCCTACTTCTGTCTCTACGTGCACCGGGAACTGCTCACCAACCCGGCCTTCGGCCACACGCGCGCCGAGCGGGAACGCCGCCTGGCCAAGGGTGGCCTCGTGCTGCGCACCACCCTGTCGCCGAAGGCGCAGCGGGCCGCGGAGCGCGCCATCACCGCGCGGGTCGACAGGAAGGACACCGAGGTCGCGGCCGAGGCGATGGTCCAGCCGGGCACCGGGCGGATCCGGGCCATGGCGGCGAGCAAGAGGTACGGCAGCAACCCCGGCAACGCCGCCAACTCCAAGAACGGCCCCAACACCACCTACAACCTGCCCGCCGACACGGCGCACGGCGGCGGCCAGGGCTTCCAGGCGGGCTCGACGTTCAAGGTGTTCACCCTCGCGACCGCGCTCACCCAGGGCTGGCGGTTCGACCAGGGTTTCATGACGCCCGGCAGTTTCGTCCCCGACAGCGGTTTCACCGACTGCCGGGGACGCGAGGTCAACGATCCCGGCGCGGAGATCTTCAACGCGAGCGGCGAGGGCAAGGGAGGCCCGCAGAGCCTGTCCACCGGCACCTGGAAGTCGGTGAACATCTTCTACATGATGCTGGAGCAGCGGGTGGGCCTGTGCCCGGTCGTCACGACGGCCAAGGCCCTGGGCATCGTCCGCGCCGACGGCGCCCCGCTGCGGGAGGTGCCGACCTTCACCCTCGGCGTGAACGAGATGGACCCGGTGACCGTGGCCGCCGCGTTCGCCGCGTTCGGGGCTCGGGGCCGCTACTGCCGCCCGACGGCGATCGTCGAGATCGCCGAGCGGGACGGCAGGCGTTTCAAGATCCCGCCCAGCTGCGCGCGGGCGATCGAGCCCGCCGTCGCCGACGCGGTCAACCACCTGCTGTCCGGGGTGTTCACCAAGGGGACGATGACCGGTCAGAGCATCGGCCGTCCCGCCGCGGGCAAGACAGGCACCAACAACGGGTACACGTCGGCCTGGTTCGCCGGCTACACCCCCGACCTGGCCGCGGCGGTCAGCGTGGGCGACATCCGGGGTTCCTACCGCTACCCGCTCACCGACGTCGAGATCGGCGGCGAGTACTTCGGCTCGGTCCAGGGCGCCTCACTGCCGGGGCCGATCTGGGTCTCGTCGATGTCGGCGGCCCTCGACGGTACGCGCGAGACCCACTTCCGCCGTCCCGACATGAGCCGTTTCGGCGGTGGGTTCACCCCCGGCATGGAGGAGGCCCTCGCCAGGGAGCGCGAGGAGGAGGGCGTTGACGGCGCTGACGGCGAGGGCCGTCGCGGCGCCAGAGGGGGGCGCGACGCCCGGGGAGAGGGTGGACGCCGCTTCCGCGAGGAGGGCCGTTACCGGCGGGAGCGCGGGTATCGTCAGGAGCGGCGGTACCGCGAGAACGACGCGCACCGCCGGTACCGCACCCCCTACCGGCTCGACCGCCCGCGCCACCGCTGACCCCTTCACAGGGCGCCGCCGGAACGGTGAGGTCACCGTCCGGCCGAAGAAGCCGGACGCGTTGTTCGGCCGGACGGCGGCGCCCCCGGCCGGCCGCGCCGAGGTAGCCGGTAAGAGGCTCGGCACGCCCCAGGGAGGCGTGGACCGCACGGACCCGTTCATACCTGCCCCCTGGACTGCGGGACATCATGGCGTGCCCGAAGCCGACCGCCTCGGCTTCGGGCCGCGGACATGCCGGCCGGTCAGCGCTTGACCAGCACCTGCTGCGTCGGGAAGAGCGTCACAGATCCGGCGCTCTTCGCCGTCGGCGCGGACCCGCACAGCGCCCGGAGGACGTATTCGTTCAGCGCGTGGTCGATCGCGTGCGGCTGCGGGTAACCGTTCGCGTCGAGCGGCTGGTACTTCATGAGGTTGATCCCCAGGGAGAGCTGGCGGCGGCCGTCCTCACCGGACAGGGAGAACGTGCCCATGCCGAACACGCCGCCGTCGTGGCCCCAGAACCGGCCACAGGGCAGGTCCTGGGCGTAGATGCCGAGGCCGTAGTTCATCACGACGTTGCCCTGGGCGTTGGTGACCGGCACCGTCGTCCGCATCTGGGCGAGCTGCGCGGAGGCGAGGAGCCTGCCACCCAGTAGTTCCCGGTAGAACCTGTTGAGGTCCTCCATGGTCGAGACGACGGCGCCCGCCGTGCCCGCCCACGACATGTCGTAGACGCTGTAGTCGCGCGGCGGGTCGATGTAGCCGTACAACGCCTCGTACGCCTTGGAGTGCGGCCCGGGGATGACCGGCGTGCGCGGGAAGGACGTGTCGCGCAGCCCGGCCGCCTGGATCACGTGGCGGGTGATGTACGCCTCCGCGCCGCTGCCGGTCACCTTCTCCAGGAGCAGACCGGCGATCACGTAGTTGGTGTTGGAGTACGACCACGCCTGCCCCGGCTCGCCCGTGCGCGGCGCCTCCAGCCCGAATCTCACCAGATCCAGCGGACGGATTCTGCGGAACCGGTGCTCGTCGAGGCTCTGCGGCGACCCCTGGACGAGGGAGGGAAAGGCGCCCGCGATGTAGTCGCCGATGCCGCTGGTGTGGTTGAGCAGCATCCGGACCGTGGTCCTGCGGCCCAGCTCGTCCGGCAGCAGGCCGGGCAGGTAGCGGGCGACGGGGGCGTCCAACTCCACGCGGCCCCGCTCGACCTGCTGGAGGATCGCCACGGCCGTGAAGGTCTTGGTGATGCTGCCCACCCGGTGGACCATCCGGGAGTCGACGGGCCGCCGGGTCCGCACGTCGGCGACCCCCGCCGCCCCGAGCCACCTCGCCCCGCCGTCGCGGACGGCGGAGTAGACACCGTACATGCCGGCCTCGTGGATCGCGCCGAGGCTCCGCCGGAGCGCCTCCCTGTCGAGCCCGGCCTCCCGACCGGCCGTCACCGAGGGCGCGGGGGCCGGTTCGGCGGATGCCGGAGGCGCGACGGCCCAGGTCATGAGTATCGCGCTCAACCCGAGGCCGGCGATCGCCCGTCCAGGGTGAGCAGGTCGCACGAGAGTCATCGGCTGTCAGCTCCTCAGATCCGAAACATACGACATGTCGATCATCGCAATTCCCGCCCGATCCTCCCTCCTCTTCAGGGACGACCTGTCTTTCGTCCACCAGGACGACGGCCAGGAGGCGCGTCGATGCAAAATGTCATGCCGGAGGCGTCGGGGCACCGTGCCCGCCCGGCATGAGCTCGCCTTTCGAGGACTTTCGAAGGCTGACGGCGCGTCGGTGGCCACCCCCGCCGCCCCGAGGTGAACTTCTCGCCCGGACAGCGGACCATTGGCTCTCCACATGACACGGGGCGGGCTCGGCGTAACGCCGAGCCCGCCCCTCCGTCGCCGGCCGGTCCTGATCACGCTCACCCGACGAGGGTGTGCGCCTTCCCCGTGAGTGTCAGGTACACCCGGTCCGGATCGGTGTCATGTCCGTCAGCGCCGCAGGGTGAGCAGGCCGGGGCGGTAGGGCAGCAGGCCGTAGTCGCCGCCGGAGCTGGGGCTGCGGCCCTGGTAGAGCAGCTGCAGGTTGCAGGGGTCGATGGTCATGGTCTGGTCGGCGCTGGTGCGCAGCAGCTCGCCGTGGCTGATGTCGTTGGTCCAGGTGGCGCCGCTGTTGGCCTTGCCCGCGAAGGGGTTGCTCTCGGTCGCGGCCTGCGGGGTCCAGTTGCCGCCGAGGCTGGTGGCGGTGAAGGACCGGAAGTAGCGGCCCTGCGAACCGATCGCCTCGACGATCATGAGGTACCGGTTCTCGTTCTGGATCTTGTAAACCTGGACGGCCTCGAACAGGTTGTTCGTGGTGTCGGTCATGATGGTCGTGTAGTTCGAGCCGAAGCTGCCGGGGAAGTTGCCGATGGGCATGCTGGCCCGGTAGATCCTGCCGTTGTCGCCGGCGAAGAACAGGTACATGTTCTGGCCGTCACCGATGAGCGCCTGGTCGATCGGGCCGGTGCCGGAGTTGGAGATGCTGCCGGAGAACAGCGTCTGGGGTGCCGACCAGCCGTTGGGGTTGGTGGGATCGGTCGAGGTGCGGTAGGAGAACGCCGGTCCGCCCCACTGGTAGGCGAGCACCCAGATGTTCTTCGGCGCGAAGTAGAACAGCGACGGCGCCACGGTGGCGTTGTTCATCGTGTTCTGGCTGGCCGAGGCCATCTCCGAGTAGTTGGTGAACAGGCTGAAGTTCATCGAACCCCAGCTGGTGCCGGTGTTGTGGGTGGTGGCGTAGACGAGCTGCTTGCCGTTGTAGGGGGCGACGGTGAAGTCCTTCAGCGAGACCCAGCCCGCCTTCGGGGTCGCGAGCACGCCCGAGGAGGTCCAGCGGTACGTCGAGGGAAGGGTGCAGTTACCGGGCGTCGGAGTCGGCGTCGGCGTGGGAGTCGGCGTGACCGTGGGTGTGGGTGTGGGTGTGGGGGTGGGGTCGGGGTTTCCGGGGTTCCCGGTGCAGGCCACGCCGTTCAGGGAGAACGAGGTGGGCGACGGGTTGCTGCCGCTGTACGAGCCGTTGAACCCGAAGGAGGTGCTGCCTCCCGTGGGGATGGCGGCGTTGTAGGCGGCATTGGTCGCGGTCACCGCGGAACCGGACTGGGCGGACGTGGCGTTCCACATCTGGGTGACCTGCTGGCCGCCCCCGAAGGACCAGGTCAGCCGCCAGCCGTTGACCGGATCGCCCAGGTTGTTGATCGTGACGTTGGCGCCGAAGCCCCCCGGCCACGACGAGCTGACGGTGTAGTCGACCCGGCAGGCGACGGCCGCCTGCGCGGGCTGCGTGGCCATCAGACCGGCGGCCGCCATCAGGATCGGGATCGTGACGATCGCCAGGCCTCGGCGCATGGCCGATCGGGACGGTGCCGTCGGTGTGACGGCGGAGCGGCGCGGTGTCCGCGTTCGCCAGGGCAGGCGCATGTGCGTGCTCCTCATCTTCTCGTCCAGCCGCTGTCAGGGACTGGTGTGGGCGCACCCGGGGGTCGGCCCGGACGTATGCGGGGTCACGGTTTTTGTTAGCGTTAACAAGACGTCCGCTGGCGGACTACTCGTTTCTCCGGCGAGAGGGGTGGTGCGCGGAGCCAATACGATGCGGCCGATCCGCGTCAAGGCACTGCCCCTCGCCCGTTCCCCCGGTACTCCCGCCCCCGTGGGCCTTCATCTGCCCTTACGGGCATCCGATCGCACCGCGCGAGATCGGCTCTGTGATGAAACGTTCATCAATGGCGACGATCTTCCACCGTGCTCGGACGTGCCCGCCCTCGCGGGCCCTCCCCCCGGCCGAGGCGCTCCGTCGGGCCCACCGTCACCGGCGCCCATCCGATCAGGCGTGACGGCCGTTCGCCGCCCCGCCTTCCTGCCGCGCCACCGGGATCACCTCGGATGGGTCCCGTTCTCAGGCCCCCAGGCAGGCGGGGCCGAGCAGTTGCTTCAGGTCGCCCATCAGGGCCGGGGACGGCGACACCCGGAGGCGGTCGTCGAGGCGCACGATGGTGGTCTTCGGACCGTTGTGGACCTGCAGATGCACCTCGGTGGTGCCGGGGTGCGCGGTCAGCACCTCCTTGAGGCGGCCGACCACCGGCGGGGTGCAGCGGGCCAGGGCGAGACTGACGGCCAGCGGGCCACCGGCCTCGCGGGTCAGGTCGGGAGCCGTCACCTCCATGGCGATGATCTTCCCGACGTCCTCACGCTTGTCCAGGCGCCCCTTGACGAACACGATCGCGTCCTCGGCGAGCACCGTCGCGCAGAGCTGGTACGCCGAAGGGAAGATCATCACCTCGATGGCGCCCTCCAGGTCCTCCAGCTGGGTGAGGACCCAGGTGTCGCCCTTCTTGGTGACCTTGCGCTGCAGGCCGCTCAGGATGCCGCCGACGGTGACGACCTGACCGTCCGGCCGGTGCTCGTCCTGCAGCGAGGCGATCGAGCAGTCGGCCCCGGAGGCGAGGATGTGCTCCACGCCGAAGAGCGGGTGGTCGGAGACGTACAGGCCGAGCATCTCCCGCTCGAACTGCAGCAGGGTGTTCTTGTCCCACTCCCCCAGCGGGATCTGCACGTCGAAGGTCTGGTCCTCGGCGCCCTCGATGGCGCCGAACAGGGAGTCCTGCCCCTGCGCCTCGTTCTTCTTGATCCCGATGATGCTGTCGACGGCCTGCTCGTGGACCATCACCAGGCCCTTGCGCACGTGCCCGAAGGAGTCGAAGGCGCCGGCCTTGATCAGCGACTCGATGACCCGCTTGTTGCAGACCACCATGGGGACCTTGCGCAGGAAGTCCTTGAAGTCGGCGAAACGGCTCTTCTCCCGGCGTGCGGCGATGATCCCGTCGACCACGTTGCCTCCGACGTTACGGATCGCCGACAGGCCGAACCGGACGTCGGTGCCACGCGGGGTGAAGTCGAAGTCGGAGTCGTTGACGTCCGGCGGCAGCACCTTGATGCCCATGCGGCGGCACTCGTTGAGGTAGAGGGCCGACTTGTCCTTGTCGTCCTTGACCGAGGTGAGCAGCCCCGCCATGTACTCGGCCGGGTAGTTGGCCTTGAGGTAGGCGGTCCAGTAGGAGACCAGGCCGTAGGCGGCGCTGTGCGCCTTGTTGAAGGCGTAGTCGGAGAAGGGCAGCAGGATGTCCCAGAGCGTCTTGATCGCGGCCGCGGAGTAGCCGTTGTCCTTCATGCCCTGTTCGAACGACTCGAACTGCTTGTCCAGCTCGGCCTTCTTCTTCTTGCCCATCGCCCGGCGCAGCAGGTCGGCCTTGCCGAGCGAGAACCCGGCGACCTTCTGCGCGATGGCCATGACCTGCTCCTGGTAGACGATCAGGCCGTACGTCGTGCCGAGGATCTCCTGCAGCGACTCCTCGAACTCCGGGTGGATCGGGACGATGTCCTGCTGGCCGTTCTTGCGCAGCGCGTAGTTGGTGTGGGAGTTGGCGCCCATCGGACCCGGCCGGTACAGGGCGCCGACGGCGGAGATGTCCTCGAAGTTGTCGGGCTTCATCAGCCGCAGCAGCGACCGCATGCCGCCGCCGTCCAGCTGGAACACCCCCAGGGTGTCGCCCCTGCCGAGCAGCTCGTACGTCTTGCGGTCGTCCAGCGGCAGCTTGAGCAGGTCGATGGCCTCGCCGGTGTTGGCCTCGATCATCTTCAGGCAGTCGTCGATGATCGTGAGGTTGCGCAGGCCCAGGAAGTCCATCTTCAGCAGGCCGAGCGTCTCGCAGGTCGGGTAGTCGAACTGCGTGATGATCACACCGTCGGAGTCGCGGCGCATGATCGGGATGTAGTCGGTCAGCACCTCCGCCGACATGATGACCCCGGCGGCGTGCACGCCGGTCTGCCGGATCAGGCCCTCCAGGCCCCTGCCCAGGTCCATCGCCGACTTGACGTCGACGTCCTCCTCGTACAGCCTGCGCAGCTCACCGGCCTCGTTGTAGCGCGGGTGGCTGGAGTCGAAGATGCCCGACAGCGGGATGTCCTTGCCCATCACCGCGGGCGGGAACGCCTTGGAGACCTTGTCGCCCAGCGCGTACGGATGCCCGAGGACGCGGGCCGCGTCCTTGATGGCGGCCTTCGCCTTGATGGTGCCGAAGGTGGCGATCATGGCGACCTTGTCGGCACCGTACTTCTCCGTCACGTAGCGGATCACGTCGCCGCGCCTGCGCTCGTCGAAGTCGATGTCGACATCGGGCATGGAGACACGGTCGGGGTTGAGGAACCGCTCGAAGATCAGCCCGTGCGGCAGCGGGTCGAGGTCGGTGATGCCCAGCGCGTACGCGGCCAGCGAACCCGCGGCCGAGCCTCGCCCGGGGCCGACGCGGATGCCGTTGTTCTTGGCCCACATGATGAAGTCGGCGACCACGAGGAAGTAGGAGGGGAACCCCATCTGCAGGATGACGTTCATCTCGAACTCGATCTGCGCGCGGTGCTCCTCGTCGACGCCCTCGGGGAAGCGCCGCTCCATGCCCGACCAGATCTCCTTGCGGAACCAGCTCTCCTCGGTCTCCCCCTCGGGCAGCGGGAAGGTGGGCATCAGGTTCTTGAAACCGAACATGCCGCTCGGGTCGACCTTCTCGGCGACCAGCAGGGTGTTGCGGCAGCCCTCGGCCCACAGGTCCGAGGAGTCGACGGCGCGCATCTCGTCGGCGTTCTTGATGTAGTAACCGCTGCCGTCGAAGCGGAAGCGGTCGGGGTCGGACAGCTGCTTGCCGGTCTGGATGCACAGGAGCGCGTCGTGCGAGGTCGCGTCGGACTCGTAGGTGTAGTGGGAGTCGTTGGTGACCAGCGGCGGGATGTCCAGCTCACGCGAGATGCGGGTCAGGCCGTCGCGGACCCGGCGCTCGATGTCGAGCCCGTGGTCCATGATCTCCAGGTAGTAGTTGTCCTTGCCGAACAGGTCCTGGAACCTCGCCGCCGCCGCGACCGCCTCGTCGTACTGGCCCAGGCGCAGGCGGGTCTGCACCTCGCCCGACGGGCAGCCGGTGGTGGCCATCAGGCCCTCGGCGTGCTCGGCGAGGATCTCGGCGTCCATCCGGGCCCACTTACGGACGAATCCCTCGGTGTAGGCGCGCGAGGAGAGCTTCATCAGGTTGCTCAGGCCCCTGGCGTTCTTCGCCCAGATGGTCATGTGGGTGTAGTAACCACCCGCGGAGACGTCGTCGCGCTTCTGGTGCGGCTCGCCCCACAGCACCGGCTTCTTCTGGTGCCGGGAGGCGGGGGCGACGTAGGCCTCGATGCCGATGATCGGCTTGATCCCGGCCCCGGTCGCCTGCTTGTAGAAGTCGTAGGCCCCGTGCATGTTGCCGTGGTCGGTGATCGCGATGGCGGGCATGCCCAGATCGCCGACCTGTTTGAACATCTGCTTCAAACGGGCGGCCCCATCCAGCATGGAGTATTCCGTGTGAACGTGCAGATGCACAAACGAGTCTGACATGCGGCCCCGTCCTCCCCCTAGTCGCACCGTCGGCGGGGAAAGCGTATCCAAATCCGAGTTCCGGAAGTGACTCATGCGCTTTGAGTCGTCTCTCCTCCGGACGCCCCGGCCCTCCCGGGGCACCCCGATCCTTCGCGGCGCCCCGGTCTTTCGCGGCGCCTCAGTCCTTCACCGCGCCTCAGTCTTTCACCGCGCCTCGGAGCGGCCGAGGCGCCCGGGTCGTCGGCGTTCTTCTCACCTTCGGTCGCGAGGCGCGGCCCGGCGCTCCTCGGCGAGGTGGAGGCCCGCCTCGATCACGGCGTTCATGATGGGGGCGAGCCTGGTCTCGCCCAGTACGGGGGCACGGCGGGCCATCTCGGCGACCAGGCGGCGCTCGCGGTCGGGGTCGCGACCGGCGAAACCTCCGACGGGCTTGAGGCGCTGGATGGTCCCGGCCAGTTCGGCGCGGCGCTCCAGGAGGACGGCGAGGGCGGCGTCGACACGGTCGATGGCCTCGCGGGCGGCGGGCACCGAGTCGGGGCTCTCCCTGCGGATGAGGGCTCCGACGATCTTCACGGCCTCGTGCGCCGCCAGCGCGTCCCGATCGCTCGCGGAGGGGTCCAGAAGGAGGCCGTCGGCACCCGCGGCGATCGCGGCGGCGGCCAGCGCGGGGTCGGTGCCGAGACCGGCCAGGACGGGACGCCCCGACCTCTCACGCGCGGCGCTCATCAGGGCCAGGTCGGGAGCGGCGACGCCCAGGGGGCCACGGCCGCCCTCGCAGAGCACGATCCCTTCGTTGCCCTCGGCCGCGCAGTGACCGGCGACCTCCAGCCACTCCTCCAACGTCGCGGAGGGGTCGCGCTGGAGAAGCATCGGCAGGCCGAGCCCGGCGGTGGCGCGCACCAGCCCGGAGTCCCGCATCCAGACCGCGCCGACCACCGTGCCGTCGGCCCTCTCGGCGATCAGCGGAAGATCTCCCTCACAGGAGGGCTCCACCAGGACGGGCCCCGCCCCCTGGACGCGGGCCACGGACTCCTCCGCCCCGTGGACGGCGACTCCCCCTCGGTGGTCCCGCAGGCTGATCCAGCGGGCGTCCGCGCCCGGCCCGCCGATCACCACGGCCGGCCCCGCGCCCACCGTGAGCGTGCCCAGCCGTACCGTGGCGCGTTCCATGTGTGCCGTGCGCTGTGCGGTGGACGACATGAGGCTCCCCTGGTTCGGCCGACGCGCGTCCCGCGAGCCGGCGGCCGTTCGAGAAGGGACTTCGGACAGAGAAAGAGGCAGAGACCTCATGTCCCCGCCTCGTGCCGGCTCCGGCCGGTCGCTAGTTCCCGACTGTCACGGCCGGCTCTCCTGAGCCGGCACGATGAACGCGAAGTGGCAGGTCATGGGCTCAACCTTAGGTCATCTTCCCGGCATCCGCCACGTACTGGACAGCGCATCTCAAGGCGTGGACTTTTCTGCGGCGTGTGAGTCGATCACTTTACTGGGCTATGAGAGTATTCGGGGGTTCAGAAGGAGGTAGCCGGTTGATGGCCGAAGCACAGCCCGCGGGACGGCGAGTCGCCTCCCGATACCAGCTGCTCGAAGCCATCGGCCGAGGTGGCATGGGCATCGTGTGGCGGGCCCACGACGAGCTCCTCGACCGTGAGGTCGCGATCAAGGAGGTCCGCTACGCCGACATGCTCGGCGAGGACAACCAGGAGGACTTCAACCGGCGCACCAAGCGCGAGGCTCGCGCCGCAGGGCGTCTGACGCACCCGAACGTGGTCGTCGTCCACGACGTCGTCGAGGAGGACGGGCGTCCCTGGATCGTCATGCAGCTGGTGGAGTCGCGTTCCCTCGGCAAGGTGATGCGCCAGGACGGGCCGCTGCCGCCTCGACGGGTCGCGGAGATCGGTCTCAAGCTGCTCGAGGCGTTGCGCGCCGCCCACGCCCAGGGAGTGCTGCACCGCGACGTCAAGCCGGAGAACGTACTGCTCGCCGACGACGGCCGGGTGGTGCTGACCGACTTCGGCATCGCCACGCTCGAGGCCGAGACCGCCCTCACCATGACCGGCATCGCGGGCACGCCCGCGTTCATCCCGCCGGAGCGCATCAAGGGCGGCGCCGCGCAGCGCGAGTCCGACCTGTGGTCGCTCGGCGCGACCCTGTACGCCGCCGTCGAGGGCAAGCCCCCGCACGACAGGGGCGGGGCGCTGCCGACCATGCACGCGATCCTGAACGACGAGCCCGAGCCTCCGGTGCACGCCGGGCCGCTCGCCCCCGTCCTGGAAGGGCTGCTCCGCAAGGATCCGGCGCTGCGCATGCCCTACAAGGAGGCCGAGCGGCTGCTGCGCCGGGTGGCCGAGGGCGACCGGGTCCGGCCTCCCAGGACCGCCGTCATGCCGGCCGTGAACGCGGGGGACGACACCGATCCCGGGGCCCGCTTCCAGCCGGGTGCCGTCCCCGAGACGGGCGCCAAGCTGGACTCCGTACCCTCGGAACCCTCGGGTGCCAAGGAGGAGGCGTCCGCCCCGCCCGCGCGCGGCGAGGAGCCGCGGAAGCCTCCGTCCAAGAACCCAGCCAAGAACCCAGCCAGGACGCCCGCAGAAGCCGTACGGCCGACGCCCACCCCCGCCCCCGACGTTCCCCCGTCCGCTCCGGCGGCCGGTTCCGCGGAGAAGGCGAAGGCGGCGCCGAAGAAGACCGCGCAGGGCGGGCAGGCTCCCGAGGCCGCGGCGGACTCCCCCGGCCCGGACGCCGGAGCGGGTGCGCGGGCTCCCGAGGCGGGAGCGGACTCGAAGGCGAAGCGTCCAACCGGCAAGGCCACCCCCGCTCCCCCGCTGTCCTCCGCCGCCGAGGCCGCGTCCGAGGGTGCGCCCCCGATCCTGGCCAGGTTCGCCCCGAAACCGAAGCCCGCCGTCGGCGCGAAGACCGAACCCACCCCCGGGCCCGAACCCACCCCGCCCTCCGCGCCTGTCACCGGGGCCACACCCGCCGACGAGGCCGCGCCTCCGATCCTGGCCAGGTTCGCCCCCAAGCCGAAGCCCACCGTCGGCGCGAAGACCGAACCCACCCCCGGGCCCGAACCGACGCGGAAGACCGAACCCACCCCGGCGCCCTCGGCGGCCGCCGAGGCCGCGCCTCCGATCCTGGCCAGGTTCGCTCCCAAGCCGAGACCCACCATCGGCCAGAAGACCGAACCCACCCCCAAGCCCGAGGCCGATGTCACGCGGGTACGCGAGACGAAGCCTGACGCGGCCCCCTCCGAGCCCGACCTCCCCGCCGGGAGCAGGTCCACCGGCCCCGAGACGGACCGCGAGGACGCCCCGCCGGTCGCGAAGCCGGGATCGGCGGGGCGCAAACCCGTCTCGCGGCCCAACCCCTTCCCACCTGTGGGGCGAGGGCCGGTCCCGGAGCAGGAGCCCGCCTCCGCGTCCAGGTCCGAGCCCGCTCCGAGGGAGGAGCCCCCCGCCTACGGGGGCCACGACAACGGGAGCCACGACGACGGGGGCGACACACTCATCTCCCGGAGTTCGGGCGTCTCTCCGGTGAAGCGAGGGCTGCTCGTGCTCGTGCCCGCGCTGCTGATCGTCGGCGGGATCGCCGGCTGGCTCGGCATGCGCAGTGGCGGCGACGAGACCCCCCAGGCCAGGCCGGGTGATCCGAGCGCGTCCAGCGCGTCTGAGGCTCCGAGTGGCGGCGCCGAGGCGACCTCCGAGGGCTCGCCGAGTCCTGAGACGTCGCCGTCCGAGGATCCTTCCGAGTCCCCCTCCTCCAGCCCGAGTCCCACCAAGACGGAGAAGAAGTCCTCCCTTCCCTCCGGCTGGCGGATGCACAAGGACAGCAACGGCTTCTCGATCGGCCTGCCCAAGGGGTGGGGCGTGGACAAGCGGCCCGGCCAGCAGGTGTGGTTCCGCGGGCCCGATCGGGTGAGCTACGTGATGGTCGAGTACGTCGACAAGGCGAATCCCGACCCCAAGCAGGACTGGCTCAACTACGAACCGAACGTCAGAAGCACGTTCAACGGCTACGACCGGATCCGGATCGAGAACGTCAAGTACATGGTGAAGGCCTCCGACTGGGAGTTCACCTGGAACACCAACTCGGGCAAGGCCCGCGTGATCAACAGGGGGTTCGTCACCAAGGGCGGCCGGGGGTACGCCATTTACTGGCATACCCTGGCCAAGGACTGGAAGAAGAACTTCCACCTCTTCGAGGGGTTCACCGCGACCTTCTCCTCCAAAAAGTGAGCGGGAGCCCCACCGCCTGCGGTGAGTGATTCTGGGAGGGCGGGGGATGGCGGAAAGCAGGGTGGCGGGCCGCTACAGGCTGCTCGAACACATCGGCGAGGGCGGCATGGGCATCGTCTGGCGTGCCCACGACGAGCTCCTCGACCGGGTGGTGGCCGTCAAGGAGGTCCGCTACCGGGGGGTCGACGAGGCCGCGCGTACCGACCTGAACCGGCGGACCATCCGCGAGGCGAGGACCGCGGGGCGCCTCGACCATCCCTCCGTGATCATCGTGCACGACGTGGTCGAGGAGGACGGGCGGCCCTGGATCGTCATGCAGCTGGTCCGGTCCCGGTCGCTGGGTGAGATCGTCCGTTCGGGCGGACCGCTCCCGCCGGAGCGGGTCGCCTCGGTCGGGCTGCACGTGCTGGGCGCGCTGCGGGCCGCGCACGCCGCGGGGGTGCTGCACCGCGACGTCAAGCCGGAGAACGTGCTGCTCGCCGACGACGGCCGGGTGGTGCTGACCGACTTCGGCATCGCCTCCATGACGCAGGAGACCGGTATCACCCGTACGGGCGCGATGGTCGGCACCCCCGCCTTCCTGCCTCCCGAGCGGCTGCACGGGATGCCCGCCACCCCCGAGTCGGACCTGTGGTCGCTGGGGGCGACGTTGTACGCCGCGCTGGAGGGCCGCCCACCGTTCGAGCGGGCCACGGCCGCCGCCACCATGATGGCGGTCCTGCACGGCGAGCCGAGTCCCATGAGCCATTCCGGCCCTCTGTCGACGGCGATCCTCGGCCTCATGGCCAGGGATCCCGCCGCCCGGATGGTCCCCGACCAGGCCGAGGCTCTGCTCGGCCGCGCCGCCTCCCCCGGCTCCCCTGGCTCCCCCGGCTCCCCGGTCTCCCCCGGGCCGCTCTCCGGGCAGGCGCCGCACTCGGGGCAGCGGGCGTACGGCTCGCCCGGCTTCCAGACCGACCCGCCGCGCACCGGCCCGTCACCGCTTCAGGACGCGTGGCGGCCGACGTACGGGAATTCCCCTGGCGGTTCCGGGCAGCCTCGCCACCCGTCCGCACCCCCGCCCCCCGAGCACTTCCCCCCGGTGGCCCGCACCCACCCCGAGCACTCCCCCTACCCGACGGGGGGCCCTCAGCCCGAACAGTCCCGCCCCCCGGTGGCTCACACCCGGCCCGAGCAGCCGCCGTACGCGCAGCCCCACACACATCCCGACCACTCCTCGTACGCGCCTTCCGAGCCGTACACGCACCCCGAGCAGCACGTGTACGCGCACCGGGAGCAGTCTCAGCAGGCGCATCCCGGGCAGCGGGCGTACGGCTCGGAACCCTCCCTCGCGGAGCCCTGGACGAGGCGGGAGCAGCCCACCGACACGGGGGCCGCGCCCGCGCGGCGGACCGGGGCGCGACGCCTGGCCCTCCTGGCCGGGGTGCCCGCGCTCGCGGTGACGGTCGGGGTCGGCACGTGGCTGGTCCTGAGGAATCCCGGTACCCCGGTCGACACGGGCGGCCGGGCCGGCGTCACGGCCCCGATCACCGATCCCACCCCCGCCGCGTCGCCCGAGGCGACCCCC
Organism: Streptosporangium sp. NPDC049078; assembly: GCF_040648855.1. Taxonomy (NCBI): domain Bacteria; kingdom Bacillati; phylum Actinomycetota; class Actinomycetes; order Streptosporangiales; family Streptosporangiaceae; genus Streptosporangium; species Streptosporangium sp. NPDC049078. The sequence continues at coordinate 178,275 of NZ_JBEZEL010000006.1, read as the reverse complement.
ACCCGGGATGCGACCCCGACGGCGACGCCGCGTCCGTCCAGGATCATCCCCTCGGGCTGGCGGCTGCACCTCGACCCGATGGGCTTCTCCATCGCGGTGCCCGGAAACTGGCAGGTCAAGCGGTTCTCCGGCCGTGACCGGGTGGAGTTCCGCGCCCCCGGCGCGAGCGGTGGCCTCCTGTGGATCGAGTCGACCGAGGATCCGGAGAAGGACCCGGTAAGGCACTGGGAGAAGGTGGAGCGGGCCGCGGTCGCCGAGAACGTCTGGCCGGGCTACCGGCGGGTCGGCATCACCGCGCTGACGTACCAGGGCGTGCCGGCCGCCGACTGGGAGTTCACCTACCTCAAGAACGGGGTCCGCACCCGCGTCCTGGACCGGGGATTTCGCACCCGCGACGACAAACCGTACGCGATCTACTGGGAGAGGCCGGACACCGCGCGGTCCGGTTCGTACTTCGCCGTGTTCACCAGAACCTTCCGGCCATGAGCGGCCCGGAGAGCGCGCGTTTCTGGCGCACCCCGGCCCTGCCCGGGGTGGACCTCCTCAAGGCCAGGTACGTGACCCACCGCTTCCCGCCGCACGCGCACGAGAGTTACGCGATCGCGCTGGTGCTGTCCGGAGTGGAGGAGTTCGCCTACCGGGGCACCGTCCACCGCGTGGGGCCGGGCAGCCTGAGCATGCTCAACCCCGATGAGGTGCATGACGGCCACGCGGGCGTCCCCGGCGGCTGGTCCTACCGGGTGCTGTATCCCCCGGTCGAGTTCGTCTCCGGGATCGCCGCCGAGCTGATGGCCGGGCACGGCACCCCCTGCTTCCCCGAGACCGTCACCTACCACCGGCCCACCGTCGCGCTGCTGCGGGCCGCGCACGACGCCGCGGAGGGTGGTGACGATCTCGCCTCCTCGACGCTGGCCCGCACGGCCTTCGCCGCCCTGCTCAGCCACCACGCCGCCCGCCGCCCTCCGGAGGCGCCGCGCTGGAACGACGACCCGGCGGTGCGCCGGGCCCGGGAGATCCTGCACGAGCGGCTCGTCGATCCGCCCACGATCGAGGACCTGGCGCGGGCGGTGGGCACCGGGCCCTTCGTCCTGATCCGGGCTTTCAAGGCCGCGACGGGACTGCCTCCGCACGCCTATCTGAACACGCTGAGGATCATCCGGGCCCGGCGGCTGCTCCAGGCGGGCACACCTCCCGCCCAGGTCGCCGGGGATGTGGGATTCACCGATCAGGCCCATCTGAGCAGGCATTTCAAGCGGACGGTGGGCGTGCCACCGGCCGCGTACCAGCGCGCAGGAACGTACAAGACCGGAACGTGACCCGAACCTAGGCTCGCCTCCCATGGAAACAACCACTCGTTCCTCCGCGATCAGGGACGGACTGGGCGTGGGGATCGCCGTCGGACTGTCAGGGGTGGCCTTCGGCGCCGCGGCGGTCACCGCGGGGCTCAGCGTCGCGCAGGCGTGCGTGCTGAGCCTGTTCGCCTTCACCGGCGCCTCGCAGTTCGCCCTGGTCGGCGTCGTCGCGGGCGGCGGCAACCTGGTCGCGGGCACGGCCGGTGCGATGCTGCTCGGCGCCCGCAACAGCCTGTACGGCCTGCGCATGGCCGGGGTGCTCGGCGTCCGGGGATGGCGCAGGCCGCTGACGGCCCAGGGAGTGATCGACGAGACGACGGCGGTCGCCCTCGCCCAGCCGGACGAGGAGTCGGCCAGGACGGCGTTCTTCGTCACCTTCGTCAGCCTCTACCTGACCTGGAACGCCACCACCCTCCTCGGCGCGCTGGGCACCTCGTGGGTGGCCGACCCCTCGGCGTTCGGCCTGGACGTCGTCGGTCCCGCGGCCTTCCTCGCCATCCTGTGGCCCCGGCTCACCGGGAGCGGCGCCGAGGCCCGCGCGCTGCGCCTGATCGCGTGCGGCGGCGCGGCGGTCGCGCTGGCCGCGACCCCTTTCACCCCGCCGGGCGTGCCCGTGCTGCTCGCGTCCGTGGCCGTGCTCGCGGTGATCCTGAGGAGACCCAAGTGACCATCTGGTGGGCCGTCGTCATCACCTGCGCCGCCTGTTACGCGCTCAAGCTCGCCGGGCTGTCGGCGCCGCGCCGCGTCCTCGACCACCCGGGGGTGCAGCGTTTCGCGACGCTCGTCCCGGTGGCCCTGCTGGCGGCGTTGATCGCGGTGCAGACCTTCGGCGAGGGGCAGGCGCTGCACCTCGACTGGCCGCGCACCGCGGGGATGGGTGCCGCCGTCGTGGCGCTGCTGCTGCGCGCCCCGTTCCTGGTGGTCCTCGCCGCGGCCGCCCTCGTCACCGCCGCGCTGCGCCACGTCCTGAGCTGAGGTCGAGGTCGTCCGTGCCGCGCGGGAACCGTACCCGGAAGGTGGCGCCGGCGCCGGGGCGGGAGGTCACCGTGACGTCGCCGCCGTGCGCGGCGGCGACGGCGGCGACGATGGAGAGCCCGAGGCCCGCGCCCCCCTGGCGGGCGCCGTCGCGGGGATGACCGGCCCGGTGGAAGCGCTCGAAGACCAGGGCGCCCTGCTCCTCGGCGAGGCCGGGTCCGTCGTCGGCCACCTCGACCACGGCGTACTCGTCGTCCGTCCGGATCCTGACGACCGCCGCCGTCCCCTCGGGGGTGTGGTTGAGCACGTTGGCCAGTAGGTTGCCGACGATCTGGCGGATCCTGGCGGCGTCGCCCGGCACCTCGACACGGCCCTCGCACTCCAGTGAGAGCGGCCTGAGCGGTTCGATGGCGAGGGTGTCGGCGACCGCGTCGGCGGCGAGCTCGGTGAGCTCCACCGGGGCGCGCTCCAGAGGGCGGCCTTGATCGAGGCGGGCCAGCAGCAGCATCTCGTCGACCAGGGAGCCCATCCGGGTGGCCTCGGCCTCGATCCTGCGCATCGCCTTGGCCAGGTCCTCCGGCCGGGTGTCCGCGCCGCGCCGGAACAGCTCGGCGTAACCGCGGATGGAGGCGATCGGGGTGCGCAGCTCGTGGGAGGCGTCGGCGACGAAGCGGCGCAGCCGGTCCTCCGACGCCTCCCTCTCGCGGAACGCCTCCTCGATCTGGGCGAGCATCTGGTTGAGCGCGTGGCCGAGGCGGCCCACCTCCCCGGTGATGGGCGCCGCCTCGATGCGGCGATCCAGGTTGCCTTCGCCGATCGCCGCCGCGGTCTCGACGATGCGGTCCAGCGGGCGCAGTCCTCGGCGGATCAGGTGGGTGGCGAGCAGGGTCAGGCAGACGAGCGCGAACGCCGAGGAGCCGATCATGACGAGGGCGACGCGTTTGACCAGCTCGTCGGAGGCGGCCATGAGCGCCTCGGGGGTGGGCAGGACGAGCAGCCTGGCGCCGCCGTGACCACGCCAGTCCTGCAGCGCGCCGAACGTCGCCCCCGCCGCCATCCCGAGCGCGAGCGCGACCAGGCCCACGACGGTGAGCACGAGGCGGGTCCGCAGCGACATCAGTCCTCCCTCGGCAGGCGCAGGACGTATCCCACCCTGGGCACGGTGTGGATGAGCGGGGGATGCGACGCGTCGACCTTGCGGCGCAGGTAGCTGATGTAGGTCTGCACGACTCCGTCGTTGCCGCCGAAGTCGTACTCCCACACGTGGTCGAGGATCTGCCGTTTGGAGACGACCTTGCCGGCGTTGGCCGCCAGGAAGCGCAGCAGCTTGAACTCCGTCGGGGTGAGGTCGACGCGCCGGCCGTCGCGCCACACCTCGTGGGCGTCCTCCTCGATGACGAGGTCGGCGAAGGTCACCCTGCCCTCCTCGGCGCCGGCCCGCCTGGTCCTGCGCAGCACGGCGCGGATCCTCGCGATCAGCTCCTCCAGGCTGAACGGTTTGGTGACGTAGTCGTCACCTCCCACGGTGAGCCCGCCGATCTTGTCCTCCGTGGCGTCGAGGGCGGTGAGGAAGACCACGGGCACCTCGGAGCCCTTCGACCTGATCCGGTGGCAGACCTCGGTGCCGAGCACGTCGGGCAGCATCACGTCCAGCACGATCAGGTCGGGACCGAAGGTCTCGGCGAGCGACACCGCCGCGGCCCCCGTCCCCGCGATCGCCGTCTCGAACCCCTCGTAGCGGAGCGCGGTTGCGACGAGGTCGGCGAGGTAGGGCTCGTCGTCTACGACCAGTATTCGGTTCACCCGACAAGTTTCACTCGGAAGATCTTGAAAAGACCATAGAAAACTCTGTGAAGAGTGATTCACATGCCGCTCTAAGGGCGGGCACACAACCATTGAAGATCATTTTGTTGCACTGGAGGCCATGGAGAGAATCTCGGTTTTCGTACTGCGGCGCAAGGGACTGGTCGCCCTGCTGACCGTGCTGGGATTCCTGGTGGGCCTGGGCGCGACGCCGATCGCGATCCAGCGGCTCTCCGAGGAATATTCGCATCCCGGAATGCCCGCCTTCGAGGCCAACCAGGAAATAGTCAGAATCTATGGGAATGGTGGCTATCAGCGGCCATTTGTTCCAGTTGTCGTGCTTCCTGAGGGAATGCGGGCCGAAGACAACAGGGAGATCCTCGGCCGCGCCTTCGCCGCCGTCTCCGCCGAACTGCCCAAGGCCCGCGTGGTCTCCTACGCGAGCACCGGCGATCCCCGGCTGATCGGCACCGACGGCCGGACCACGTTCGGACTCGTCTTCCCCGGCACCTACTCCGACGGCAGCCCTCCGGGCGGGGGCCTCGGGGAGACACCGGACGAGAGCCCGGTCATCGTCAGGGCGATGACCCCGGTGCTGCCGGCGGGCACGAGCGTGCACGTGACGGGCCTGGACGCCCTCGCGCCGAGCGTGGACGCGGGCGGGGTGGACGTGCCCACCAAGATCGGTGTCGGCGTGCTCGCCGCGGTGGTGGTCCTGCTGCTGGTGTTCCGCTCGGCACTCGCCTTCGTACCGCTCCTCATCTCGGTCCTGTCCATCTTCCTGTCGTTCGTCGTGATCCTGCTGCTCACGCTGGTGATGACCGTGCACGACGTGGCCCTCACCACGATGCCCCTGCTCGGCCTGGGCATCGCGATCGACTACTCGCTGCTGCTGGTGGCCCGCTGGCGGGAGGAGCGGGCGAACGGGCACTGCGGCGACGAGGCCGTGCACCGGGCCATGGCGGGCGCGGGACGGGCGGTGCTGTTCAGCGGCGCGGCGGTCGCGGTCGGCCTGGTGACCATGGTGGTGCTGCCGGTGCCGTTCCTGCGCAGCCTCGGCCTCGCCGGGATGATCATCGCGGCGACGAGCGTGGCCACCACACTCACCGTGCTGCCGGTGCTGCTCGCCCTGACCGGCCGGCGACTCGACCGCAGGCGCACCCGCGCGGGCCGGGACGGGGCTCCCTTCCGGCGCGAGGCGCGAGCCGGACGGGCCTGGTCGGCGTGGGCCCGCGGCGTGGTGCGGATGCGCCTGCTCGCCGCCCTGCTCACCGGCGGGCTGCTGACGGCGCTGACGGTGACCGCGCTGAGCGTCAACCTCGGCCTGCCCGCGAGCGGGAACCTGCTGACCACCGGCCCCGGTGCCGAGGGACTGTCCGCGCTGCGCCAGGCGGGCGTCCCCGCGGGCTCGATCACCCCGTTCGACGTCCTGGTGAGCGGCGACCCCGCCCAGGCCGCCGAACGGATCAGGAACGTGGAGGGCGTGTCCACGGTGCTCGCCCCCGACGACCCGTCCTGGCGCCGCGAGGGCACCGCCGTCATCACCGTGCTTCCGATCTCGGAGAACGGCACCGAGGCCGGCGAGGCGACCATCACCCGGGTGCGCGAGGCGGTGCCGGTCACCGCGCGCGTCGGCGGCAACGCGGCGCAGAGCATGGACTTCCAGGAGCACGCCTACGGGGCGTTCCCCTGGATGCTCGGCCTGATCGCGCTGGTCACCTTCGTCATGCTGGCGCGGGCGTTCCGCTCGCTGCTGCTGCCGCTGAAGGCGATCGCGCTCAACCTGCTCTCGCTGGGCGCGGTGATCGGCGCGATGGTGGTGCTGTGGCAGTTCGGCTGGGGAACCAGGGAGCTGCTGGACATCCAGCCGACCGGCTCGATCGGCGAGTTCGTGCCGCTCGTCATCTTCGCCTTCCTGTACGGCCTGAGCATGGACTACGAGGTGTTCATCCTGGCCAGGATGCGCGAGGAGTACGACAGGTCCGGCAGCACGGAGCAGGCGGTGATCGAGGGGGTGGGCCGCACCGGCCGGCTGGTCACCTCGGCGGCGCTGATCCTGTTCGTCTCCTTCGCGGCGCTCGCCATGACCCCCGAGCTGGACGTGAAGGTGTTCGCGAGCGGTCTGGCCCTCGGCGTCTTCCTGGACGCCACCCTCATCCGCGGCGTCCTGGTCCCGGCCGTGGTCGCGATGATGGGCCGGTGGAACTGGTGGCTGCCCGTCTGGGCCGCCCGGATCCTGCGGGTGGAGCCCTCGCCGTTGAGGTGGGAGAACCCCGAGCCCACCCGAATCCCGGAACCTGTCTAGGAGCGGCCGGACAACGCAACGGCCACCGTCTGCGAAGACGGTGGCCGTTCACGTTTTCCCTTTTTCGGGCCGTCAGACGGCGGTCAGCACCGCCGCGGAGTTGAAGCCGCCCGAGCCTCGGGCCACGACCAGCGCGGACGAGAGCCCTTCCACCTCCCTGGGCTCGGTGACCAGGTCCACGCCCTCGGGAGCGACGGTGCCGACGGTCGGCGGGATCACCCCTTCGGTCAGCGTCATAGCCGCCCAGGCGAGGTCGAGGGCCGCACCGCCTGAGCACAGGCGGCCGGTCATCGTCTTGGGCACCGTCACCGGCACGCGACGATCCCCGAACACCTCCCGCAGCGCCGCCACCTCAAGGGAGTCCCTGACCACGTCTCCCGCCCCGTCCGCGAAGACCACGCCGACGTCGTCCACGCCGAGCCCGGCGCGGGCGATCGCCTCGCGCATCGCCCTGGCGTACTGACGGTGGTCGGGGGCCGGGTCGCTCACGTGGTGGGCGTCGTGGGTGGAGGCGGTCCCGGCGATCTCGGCGTAGACGGTCGGGGCGCCCCGGCCGAAGGCGCTGTGCCGGTCCTCCACGACGAGGATCGCGCCTCCCTCACCGGGAACATGCCCGGCCGCGTCGGGCGCGAAGGGCCGGTAGGCCGCGTCGGGGTCGGCCGAGCGGTTCACCGTCGCCTCACCGGCCTGGCAGGCGAGCGCGTACGGCGACAGCGGCGCCTCGGTGCCCCCGGTCACGACGACCTCGGTACCCGCGCGGATCAGCCGTGCCGCCTCGGCGAGCGCGTCGATCGCCCCCGCCGCGTCCGCGACCAGCACCCCGCAGGCGCCCTTGAGCCGGTGAGCGATGGACAGCTGGCCGGTGCTCGCGGCGTAGAACCAGCCGATGGACTGGTAGGCGCTCACCGCTCGTGGCCCCTTCCGCCACAGCGCCTGGATCTCCCGCTGACCGAAGGCGTTTCCTCCCGAGGCGGCGGCGGTCACCACCGACAGGTCGAACGGATCCTCTTTGGCGGGGTCGAGGGCGGCGTCGGCCAGGGCGAGCCGGGTGGCGGCGAGGGCGAACCAGGTCCACCGGTCGGTCTGCACCAGCAGCTTGCTGTCGACGAACTCGCGCTCGTCGAAACCGGTGACCTCCCCCGCCAGCCTGACCGGTGACCCCGAGGCGTCGAACGACGTCACCGGGCCGATCCGGCTCCGCCCGGACAGGGACCCCTTCCAGTGCCCGGCCGCGCCGACACCCGTCGGGGCGACCACGCCGAGCCCGGTGATCACCGCCCTGCGGTCGCTCATCGGGCCGCCCCCGGCTCAGAGAAGATCATCGCGGACTGGAACCCGCCGAAGCCGCTGCCCGCGGAGAGCGCGTGCCCGGCGGTCACCTCCCGCGCGACCAGGGGCGTGTAGTCCAGGTCGCACTCGGGGTCGGGGACGGTCAGGTTGGCCGTGGGCGGGATCACGCCCCGCTGCAGGACCAGGGCGCAGGCCGCCATCTCGATCGAGCCGATCGCACCGAGCGAGTGGCCGATCACCGACTTGATCGAGCTGATCGGCACCCGCCGGGCGTGCTCGCCGAGACTCCGTTTGTAGGCGGCCGTCTCGTGCCGGTCGTTCTGCCTGGTCCCCGACCCGTGGGCGTTGACATAGCCGATGTCCTCGGGGTTGAGTCTCGCCTGGTCGAGCGCGTGGCCGATCGCCCTGCCCAGTTCCAGGCCGTCGGGCCGCAGCCCGGTCATGTGGAAGCCGTTGGCCCGCGCGGCGTAGCCGGTGATCTCGCAGTACACCCGGGCACCGCGCCGCCGGGCGTGCTCCAACTCCTCCACCACCAGCACCGCCGCGCCCTCACCGAGGACGAAGCCCTTGCGCCCGGCGTCGAATGGCCGCGAGGCCGTCTCCGGTTCGGCGTTGTCCGGGCTGGTCGCGCGGATGGCGTCGAAGCACGCCACGGTGATCGGGGAGATCGGCGCGTCCGACGCCCCCGCGAGCATCATGTCCGCCTCACCGTCCTGGACGAGCCGGTACGCCCGGCCGATGGCGTCGATGCCGGAGGTGCAGCCGGTCGAGACGACGGCGGCCGGGCCGTTCAGGCCGAACCGGACCGCCAGCTCGGCCGCCGCGCTGGAGGGCACCAGCGCCTGGTGAACGAACGGCTTCAGGTGGCGGTGATCCACCTCCCAGTCCTTGCCGCGGTCGCTCGCGACCACGTACTCCTCCTCCAGGGTGATGGTGGCCCCGACCGCCGAGCCGAGGCTCACCCCGGCCCGCTCGGGATCGGCCGCGCCGAGGTCGAGGCCGGAGTCGGTCACCGCCTCGTCGGCGCAGGCGACGGCGAGCTGGACGAAGCGATCCATGCGCCGGACCTCACGCGCGGTGAGACCGTGGGCGGCCGGGTCGAAGTCGACCTCGGCCGCGATCTGGGAGCGGAACGGGGACGGGTCGAAGGCGGTGACCCGGCGGACGGCCGGTCTGCCGTCCACGATCCGGTTCCAGAACCGCTCCCGGCCCACCCCGCCCGGGGCGATCACCCCGATGCCGGTGACGACGACCCGTCTCACCTTCCCACCGCCTCCGGACAGGGCTCGGTGTCCACGTGCCCGAGTTCGGGCCTCGGGGCGAGCGGGCTGAGCTGGAAGACCACGAGCGCGTCGTCGTCGCCGACGTTGGTGAGGCGGTGCCTCACCTCGCGGGGGATGAGCAGCGCCTGCTCGGCGCCGACGGTGAGCGGCTCACCGTCGAGGTCCACCCTGAGCGTCCCGGTCGCGACGAACACGTACTCCTCGGAGTAGGGATGGTAGTGCTCACAGACGCCCTCGCCGGGCGCCAGGCGCACGGCCCCGCAGAAGCCCGACGAGGAACCGCAGGTCGCCGGGGAGACCAGGGTGCGCAGGTCGCCGCCGCGCCTGGTGTTGGACGGCACGTCGTGAAACCCCACGACGCGCCGGCGGCGTCTCTCCACCTTCTCCTTGATCAACGACATCTGGACCGCGGAGCCGGCGTTGATGCGGCCGGTCATCTCCCGGGTGTCGACCGGCGCCTCGGGCCTCATGTGGAAGTCCTGCACCCAGCGCATGCGGGTACGGTCGGGGCCGAGCTCCTCGTAGACCCAGGTGATGTTCATGAACTCGAACGGCCCGGTCTCCACCCGGCGCGCCCTCACCGTCCAGGTGTCGCGGTCCCAGGAGCGCTCCGACACCCAGGACCAGACGCGGTCCAGCTCGTCGGGGTGCATGGTGAGCCGGAAGGTCACCGAGTCGTCCGACTCGGTGAGGACCTCCACCTTGGCGTACTCGGAGAAGAGCTCCGGCCAGGCCCGGACGTCGTTCGTCAGGTCCCAGACGAATCCGATGGGAGCGTCGATCTCGATCGTTTTGTCGGTGTGTCCGATCATGATGTGCGTTCGCCTCCTCAGAAGACACCGGTCAGGCGCCCGTCGCCGCCAGCCGCTCGGTCACGAGTTCTCTCATCAGGGACGGCGTGGTCTGGGCCGTCAGCTCCTCCTCCACGTCCACGCCGAACCGGTCCTGGATGCGGGTGGCGATCTCCACCCTGGCCAGGGAGTCGAGGTCCAGCGCGTCGAAGGTGAGTTCCAGGGCCTCGTCCCCGGCCGCGGGGTCCAGGCCCACACAGAGCAGCAGTTCGCGTACGTTCTCATCGGTGAACGGCATCGTCATCGGCTCCTGTCGTCGGTCGGTGTCCTTCTTCGTCTCGCAGGGCGTCCACCAGCCAGATCCGGGCCGAGCCGACCGTCCGGGGATCCGCCATCACCGGGACGGGACGGCCCATCGCCCGGGCGAGGTCGGCCTGGTGGGTCACCGTGGCACGCCACCCGTACCGGGCCAGCCATGCGGTCGGGTCTTCGACGGCCGACCGCCAGGCGGCCCGGGTGGAGGCGAGCCTGCCCATCGCGGGCCGCATCTGCGGCAGTTCGGCGTACGCCTTGTTGACGTGCTCGACGGCGAGCCTGCTCCCGGGGGGCGACAGCTCGGAGACCCGGCCGACCACACGCCCCGCCTCGGCAGGCGTGAGGTACATCAGCACGCCCTCGATCAGCCAGGCGGTCGGCGCGTCCGGATCGAGGCCCGCGGACAGCAGCGCCGACGGCCAGTCCTCGCGCAGGTCGGCGGGGACGACCGCGCGATCGCAGGCGGGCCGGGCCCCCTGGTCGGCGAGCGCCTTCTCCTTGAAGGAGATCAGGTCCGGCAGGTCGACCTCGAACAGGCGGGTGCCTTCTGGCCATTTCAGCCGGAAGGCACGGGTGTCCAGGCCGGCGGCGAGCAGGGCCACCTGCCGCAGGCCCGCCTCCGCGGCCTCGCGCAGCCGGTCGTCGAAGAAGCGGGTGCGCAGGACGAAGTGCTCGGCCGCGTGCCGGCCCGCCTCGCTGATCCCGGTGATCCGCCCGGCCGCGTCGGCGAGCGGGCCCGCGAGCGGATCGTCGAAGAGCCGGTCGGGCCGCGCGCTCTCCGCCTCCCGCGCCTGGGTGATCACCACCGCGGTGCGGCTCACGCCCGTGGGCGGCCCGGGCTTCCCCGCGAGTCTGGTCACGTCTCACTCCCCTCCGCCGTGAGGTCCCCGTCGCCGGCGGACCTCCCGGCTCCGATGGCGTCCGCGTCTCCGGTGAAGTCGACGGCCATGGTGAGCCGGTACGTCTCGCGGTACACCAGCCGGTCGAACGTCAGGCGCATGAACGCGTCGCGTGCCGCGCAGGCGATCGGGTGCCGCCAGCGGGTGAGCTCGCCGTTGGCCCGCGACCGCCGGACCATCCGGGTGGTGCGTTCCACCCTGCGGGCCTCGTAGGCGGCGAGTGCCGCCGGAACGTCGCCGCCCGCGAGCTCCTCGCCCAGGACGAGCGCGTCCTCGATCGCCTGTCCGGCCCCCTGGCCGAGGTTGAACGTCATCGGATGAGCCGCGTCCCCCAGCAGCGTCACCCGGCCGTGGCTCCAGCGCCGCAGCGGAGGACGGTCGAAGACGTGCACCGGGGTGACGTCGTCGGCCCCGGTGGCGGCGATCAGGCCGGGAATCGGGTCGGGCCAGCCGTCGAACTCCGCGGCCAGCAGGCCGAGAGGGCTCTCGCCGAGCCGCGGCGCGACCCGGTCGCCCAGCACCCCGTCCCAGTAGACGTGGTCGTCGGAGAGCCGGTAGCAGACGAACCACCGGCCTCGGCCCCACGTGCTGAGGAAGGTGTGCTCGGGCATCCCGGAGCCGGGCAGCCTGATCACCCCCTGGAAGGCGGTGAACCCGGCGTATCGGGGCGGAGGGTCGCCGGGGAGCAGTGCGGCGCGTACGGCCGAGCGCAGCCCGTCCGCGCCGACGAGCAGGTCCGCCCGCTCCTCGCGGCCCTCGCCGAACCGGACGACGACGCCGTCCCCGGTCGCGGTGAAACCGGTGAACCGGAAGCCGGTCACGAGGTCGTCCCCCACCCGGTCGGCGAGGAGCGCGTGCAGGTGGGGGCGGCCGACGCCGTAGACGGGGGCGCCGAGACGCCCCGCCATGCGCGCCATCGACCACTCCGCGATCCTTCTGCCACGCGCGTCCAGAAAGCGATGCCGGTGAAGCTCGTGACCGATCTTCTCGACCTCGGGCCCCACACCGAGCGCGCGCAGTGCCAGTACGGCGTTGTGCCAGAGCACCAGGCCGTGTCCCGCCCGCGCGGCACGCGGTTCGGTGACGCGTTCGTACACGGTGACCTCGGCTCCCGCGGCCCGCAGCGCCAGCGCCGCGCTCAGCCCGCCGATGCCGCCCCCGACGACGGCCACCCTCACGACGGCTCCCGCGCGACGGCGGCGGCCACGACGGCCTTCGCCTTCCCCGCGGACGGCACGGCCGCCTCCTCAGGGAGTGACACGACCACCGCCGTCCCCCCGGCGGGCGGCGCTCCTCCGGGGACGGCATGGCCGTCCTCCGTCCCCTCCGGGAGCGGTACGGCCGCCGCCGTCCCCTCGGGAAGCGGTACGGCCGCCGTCCCCTCGGGGGACGTTAAGGCCGCCCCCGTCTCCTCGCGGATCAGAAAGCGCAGGGAACGGGCCTCGGTCATGCACTCGCGCATGGGCCCGACGAGTTCGCGGTGTTCCTCGGTCGCCTCCCAGGTGAGGAAGTCGGCCAGTTCGCGCCACTCACTGGTGATGAGCCACTGCTCGGGGTCGGTGGCCGACTGGCAGACCTGGTCCCTCAGGTGGCCGGGGACACCTGCGGACACCTGGTAGCGGATCTTCTCGTAGGCGGCCAGGAAGTCCTCTCGCCGCTCGTCGGGCACCCTGATCAGGAAGACGATCCTGGCCCTCATCGGGGACCTCCCGCACCGGGCGGCGGTCCGCCCAGCTCGGAGGTGAACTCGAACCGGCCCAGCACCGGGACGCAGCTGCCGTACAGGCCGTCCGACTCCTCGCAGGTGAGGAACCCCACGACCCTGGCGACCAGCTCGGGGGTGACGGTGTGGTCGAAGTTCATCCCGGGCCGTTCCCGGCGCTTGTCCGGTGTGTCCGCCACGGTCATGACGACCGTGTTGGCATGGATGCCGCTCCGCTTCACCTCGTGCGCGATGGAACGGACCCAGGCGACCAGGGCAGCCTTCGCGGCGGTGTAGGCCGACAGCGCGGGCAGCGGCTCACCGGCGAGCGGGGTGCTGAAGTAGACCAGCCGCGCCCCCTCGCCCAGGTACGGCAGGACCGCCTGAGTGGCGATCACCGCCGACAGGAAGTTGTCGCGCAGCATCCGCTCGTAGACCCCGATGTCCGTCAGGAAGAGCGGTCCCGCCCGGAAGCCGCCGACCAGGTGGACCAGCCCGTCGAGGCGGCCGAAACGCCTGATCGCCTCCTCGGCGGCGAGACGGGCGCCTTCGGGATCGAAGACGTCCGTGGCCAGCGTCTCGATCCGTCCGACGACCCCGTGCCGTCGCCGCAGCCCGTCGAGGCGGTCCTTGTCGCGGCCGGTGAGCAGCAGCCGGTCGCCCCGGCCGCCGAGCAGCTCGATCACGGACTCGGCGAGCTGCCCGGTCGCCCCGGTGATCAGGAAGGCCGGGGCGCTCATCGAACCGGCTCCACTCGAACCGGCTCCCCTCGAACCGGATCAGCTCGGAAGGGCTCAGCTCGGAAGGGCTCAGCCGGCTCAGCTCTGCCCGATTCCCCTCGTACCGCCTCAACCTGGACGGCCTCTGCCTGTACGGGCTCTGCCTGGACAGGCTCGCTCCTGGCCGGCCCGGCGACGCGGGTGGTCACGTGGTCCATGAGCGCCGACGCGAAGAAGGCGCGCACTCCCTCCGGGTCACTCATGTCGCGCGGGACCGCGAGGTAGGCGTCCAGCTCGCGTTCCAGTCGCTGAATGCCCGGCTGCCTGGACAGGTGGGCCATCACACTCGGCAGATCGCCGTCGATCTCGATGACACGGACGACCGTGGTGCCGTGCATGAAGATCGACGTACTGAGCAGACGCGTCCCGTCGGAGGTCTCCCAATCCGGGGGAGCGTACTCCGACAGGAGTTTCCGCACCGCCGCCTCCGTGCCGGGCCTGATCTGGAAAGTGATCGCGTAGCGCCGCATCGGTCTCCCTTGGCCGGTGGCAGCCGTCCGCCGCCTTCTGGAACCAGCCTGTTCGCGGCGGGCCCGGCTGTCTTCCACCGCGTGACCGAACCCGTCGTTCCCCCCTCGGTGGGGTCCTCTCCGCCATGGGTGGGAGCAGGCGTCCCCTCACCGCGGTGTTTTCCGGCCTCCGGTGCGGGAGCCCGCCGCCCCCTGCCCCGCGGAACACCCCGGAGCACGGGCACCCTGGCCACGGAATCGGGGACACGGGGCCGAAGGCACAGGGCAGGCGCACGGGAGCATGAAGGCGCGGGAGACCGGGAGGGCCAGGGCATCGACAGAGGTCGGAGCGAGGAGACGGAGACACCGAGGTCCAGGACACGGGCGTGGGGATCGAGGGGTGAGGGGCGCGGAGGCGAGAGGCGCGGAGGCGATGGTGCCATTGCGCCCAGCACTTAAACCGCCTCGCCTTTTAATTCAAAACATCATCACCACAATGCCTCGTTGTCACGATTCACGCCACTTTACCCGCATATCAAGTCACCGCACATAATGCGATTCGGTCCGCGCACCTTAAGAACCTCCGAGACCTCTCTGTGAGAACCCATAGATCGCTTGAATGCGGAGCCCGTCGCCGGTATCCGCCGACAGGAGCGCCTCGAATTCCCCGACGACCGCCCGAGAACATTTCCAGACGCGCGATCGGCGTTTCACTTACCCGGAGAACAGAATCTTAACGAAGCCTGTGACGGCCCATATAATTTGCTTGATATAGCTCCCTTTTCTGACTACGCTCACCTTTCATGGGGGAACGACGGGGCAAAACAACCCAGAAATGCAAGCACCTCTCACATCCACTGATCAGCCGATCCCAGCGGAGATCTCAACGGACCCCAACGGGGTGGGTCCGGTGAGCGACTTCTTCGGCTATCTCCTCTCCGAGCTGAGCTGGACCGACCTGTTGTGCTCCACGGCGGCCGTGATCCTGGCCACCGTGTCGGCGACGACCGATCCTCGCCAGGCCCGGATCACACCGACCCAGACCACCTCGGCCCAGACCATCCCGACCGGGAGCGAGACCGGCGCGATGCTCCGCGAGCGGCGCTGGATCGCCCGCAACCTGCACGACGGCGTGGGTCACGGCCTGACCGTCATCGCGCTCCAGGCCAGACGGCTGTCCGGCTCGTCGACGACGGGACACCAGGTGGCCCGGATCATCGAGGAGACGGCCCAGGCGACCCTGGAGGACCTGCGGGAAACACTGGCCGCCCTGCGGCACGAGCCGTCTCTCCCACGGGGGAGGCTCGACCTGGCGCCCTGGAAGGACCCGCTGGGAGATCCCGCATGGGAGCGGCCTCCGCGTGGTCCGTCTCGAAGAGAGCCGCCACTCCGCCTCTCCCGGAGGAAACCGTCGCGTGGCCTCCCCCTGGAGGAGCCTTCAGGCGGGCTCATCCGGCAGGAGCCTCGACGCGGTGACGACGGGGTGCCGCTCTCGACCAGGCTGACCGAGCTCGCCGGGCGCTTTCCTCTCCCCGACCTGGCCGTACGGCTGCGCAACATCGCCGACGAGCGCCACGTGCCACCCGAGGTCGCCAAGACCGCGTTCCGCGTCGCCCAGGAGGCACTGACGAACGCGCTCAAGCACAACGCCGGCCCGGTCCACCTGGACGTCTGCTTCGGTGACGAGCTGAGCGTCTCGGTGGTCAACGAGACACGCCCCGGTGTGATGACCGTGGCCGCTCCCGTGCCCTTTCCCGGCAGGCGGGTTCCCGGCGAACGGGGCGGCACAGGACTGTCCGGCCTGTCCGAGCGGGTCGCGGAGCAGGGGGGCCACCTGGAGTCGGGGCCACTGCCCGGGGGCGGGTTCGCCACCCGGGCCGTCATCCCCGTCACCTCCGCCGTCTCCAGAGAGGACGAGCCATGCGGAAGATCCGCGTCCTGATCGCCGACGACCAGCCGCTGATCCGCAGCGGCCTGCACGCCGTCTTCGACGGGGTGCCCGACATCGTCGTGGTCGGAGAGGCACCGCACGGGCTACAGGCGGTGCAGTCGGTCAAGTCACTCCGCCCGGACGTGGTGCTGATGGACATCAACATGCCGCGCATGGACGGCATCACCGCCACCAGGGAGATCTGCAAGCTGGGTGCCGCCTACCCCGCGAAGGTCGTGATCCTCACCATCTACGACCAGGACGAGCACGTCTTCGAGGCGCTGCGCAGCGGGGCCAGCGGCTTCATCCTCAAGCACACACCCACCGACCGGCTGGTGGAGGCCGTGCGCGAGGTCGCCGAGGGCGACGCCCTGCTCTCGCCCTCGGTGACGCGAAAGCTCATCGACGAGTTCGCCAGGCGCCCGGTGCTCTCGGCCGCGCCGACCGCCGTGCTCGACCAGCTCACCGAGCGGGAGCGGGAGGTGTTCCGCCTGCTCGTACGTGGCTACGGCAACGACGAGATCGCACGCGCGCTCGTGCTCGGCGACAGCACGATCAAGTCGCACGTCCAGCACCTCTACCAGAAGCTCGGGGTCCGCGACCGGGTCCAGATAGTGATCTTCGCGTACGAGAACGGCCTGGTGGCGGCCACCCCTCGGGGCTGACACGGCTCAGGCGCGCGAAGGCGGCCGTCTCCCCCACGGGGGGCGGCCCATTCGCGTCCGCCCGTACCGCGAGACCACCTTCCGCTCGATCCCGCAAAAGCACCAGAAACCCGAAAAGGCGCCAGGAAGAGGGCCGGAAGGAAGGTCCCGAAGGGGGCCCGGGAAAGAGGACGGCTCCCCTCGGGGAAGGAGGGGGTCCCCTCCCCGGAGGAGTCCCGGGTTCACGCCGGCGGCGGGCGACAGCGGCCCGGCCCGGTTCCTACGGTGGGACGGACCCGATCGACCGGACACCGAGGAGTTCCCGTGCCCGACCGGATTCTGATCGTCGCCCGCCTCACCCCCGGCGGCTCCGGCGAGGTCTCCCGCCTCTTCGGCGAGTCCGACGCCGGCGAGCTGCCCCGCGCGCTCGGGGTGACGCGCCGCGACCTGTTCCGCTACCGAGACCTCTACTTCCACCACGTCGAGTTCGGGGGATCCGCAGCCGAGGCGATGGCCACGGCCGGCGGACGCGAGGACTTCCTGCGGCTGAGCCGGGAGCTCGCCCCGCACGTCAGACCGTACGACCCGGACACCTGGCGCGGCCCCGCCGACGCGATGGCACAGCGGTTCTACCACTGGACCCCCCAGGAGCGTGCCCTGTGACGATCTCCCCCGCCGCACCGGCCACCGCCCCCGCCCCCGCCCTGTGGTCTCGCTGCCCCGGCTGCGCGTCCATCGTGTACGTCCCCCGCCTGGCCCGTACGCGGGGCGTCTGCCCCGAGTGCGACCACCACCACCGGCTGTGCGCCGACGAGCGGCTGCGCACACTGGTGGACGACGGTTCCTTCGTCGCCGCCCCCCGGGTGCGCGGTGGCGACCCGCTGGGATTCACCGACTCCCTGCCCTACGGCGAGCGCCTGGCGCGGGCACGCGAGCGCACCGGCCTGGACGACGCCGTCCTGCACGGCACCGCCACGATCGGCGGCCACCGCGTGGTCGTCGCCGTCATGGATTTCTCCTTCCTCGGCGGCAGCATGGGTTCGGCGGTCGGCGAGGCCGTCACCCGCTCCTGCGAGCGGGCGCTGAGCGAGCGCGTGCCGCTGGTCCTGGCCGTCGCCTCGGGAGGCGCCCGCATGCAGGAGGGCTGCCTGTCACTGATGCAGATGGGCAAGACCGCCCAGGCGATGCGACGACTGCGGCGGGCGGGCGTGCTCAGCGTCTGCGTGCTGACCGATCCCACCTTCGGCGGGGTGACCGCCTCCTTCGCCACTCTCGGGGACGTGCTGATCGCCGAGCGCGGTGCGCTCGTCGGCTTCGCGGGGCCGCGCGTCATCGCCTCCGCCACCCGCGAGAAGCTCCCGCCCGGGTTCCAGAGCGCCGAATACCTCGCCGAACGCGGCATGCTCGACCGGGTCGAGCCCCGCGAAGGGCTGCGTCCCCTGCTCGTCCGGCTGCTGTCCACGACCGGCCGCCCCGGAAACGAACAGACCGGGAACGCACCACACCGAGACGTGCGAAACGGGAACGGATCCGCGCAGGGGACGCCGCTCCCCGCCCGGTCCGCGGCGGTGATCCGCGATCCGGGCGAGCTGTCCGGCGCGCCGGCCGCCCGGGAGACCCTGCGGCTGGCCCGCGACACCCGGCGTCCGACCGCCCTCGACTACATCTGGCACCTGTGCTCGGACTTCGTGGAGCTTCACGGAGACCGCACGCACGGCGACGACCCGGCGATCGTCGGCGGCACCGGCCTGCTCGACGGGACACCCGTGATGATCATTGGTCATCAGAAGGGGCACGACACCGGGGAACTCGTCGCCAGAAACTTCGGTCTCGCCCATCCCGAGGGCTACCGCAAGGCACTGCGGCTGATGCGGCTCGCCGACCGGCTCGGCCTGCCGGTGGTGACGCTCGTCGACACCCAGGGCGCGGCCCCGGGCGTCGGAGCCGAGGATCGCGGGCAGTCCTGGGCGATCGCCGAGTGCCTCGCCGGCATGTCGGAGCTGTCCGTGCCGGTGGTCGCCACCGTGGTCGGCGAGGGAGGCAGCGGCGGGGCGCTGGCCCTCGCGCTGGCCAACCGGGTCCTGATGCTGCGCCACGCCGTCTACTCGGTGATCAGCCCGGAGAGCTGCTCGGCGATCCTGTACGGCGATCCCTCACACGCCACCGAGCTGGCCGGTTCCCTGCGGATCACCGCGCCCGAGTTGCTGCGGCTCGGTGTCGTGGACGGGGTCGTGCCGGAGCCCGCGGGCGGTGCCCAGGAGGATCCGCGAGCGGCGATGGACGCGCTCAGGTCGGCCGTACTGGAATCACTGCGCGAGCTGTCCGGGCTCGACGGCGACGAGCTGCGCAAGCACCGCCACGAGAGGTTCCGCGTGCTGGGGGTGGTCGAGGATGAGTGAGCGGGCCACCGGAAGGCAGGGCCGGGGAGAGGACACCCACGCGGTGGTCCGAGACACCGAGAGGCGGAGTGAGGGGGAGGAGACCCACGCGGCGATGCGGCTGCTGCGCGAGGAGGTCGCCAACCTCGTCAAGGCCGTCCCGGGACCGGTGGCCGGCATCTCCCTGCGCCTGGGCGAGTGCGCCCTTGAGGTGACCTGGGCCTTTCCCCAGGCCCCTCCCCCGGTCCTGCGGCCCGCCTCCCAGCCCGCCGCGCCGGTCCAGCAGCCCGCGGCCGTGACCACGGAGCAGGCGGCCGGGTCGCCCGAGCGGGAGGACCCCGCCTCGTACGCGGTGACCTCTCCCCTGGTGGGCACCTTCTACGTCGCCGCCGAGCCGGGAGCCCCGCCGTTCGTACGACCCGGCGACCGGGTGGACGCGGGACAGACGGTCGGCCTCGTCGAGGCGATGAAACTCATGAACCCGGTGGCCGCCGGCCAGGCGGGCGAGGTCGTCGAGGTGGTCGTGGGAAACGGCGAGCCTGTGGAGTACGGGCAGGTCCTGGTGCGGCTACGGACGGACGAGCCATGAGCTTCGGAAGGATACTCATCGCCAACCGGGGCGAGATCGCGCTGCGCGTGGCCAGGACCTGCCGCGAGATGGGCATCGAGACCGTCGCCGTGTACTCCACGGCCGACCGGGACGCCCGGTTCGTGGCCTACGCCGACAGAGCCGTCCACATCGGCCCGGCCCCGGCGCGGCGCAGCTACCTCTCGGTGCCCGCCGTCATCGAGGCGGCCCTGCAGACCGGGGCGGAGGCGATCCACCCCGGCTACGGTTTCCTGTCGGAGGACGCCGACTTCGCGAGGATCTGCGCGGACAGCGGGATCACCTTCATCGGTCCCCGTCCCGAGGTCATGGAGCGCGTCGGCGACAAGGCGCGGGCGCGCTCCCTGATGGCCGAGGCCGGGCTGCCCGTCCTGCCCGGCAGCGACGGCGCCGTCTCCTCCGCGGCCGAGGCCGAGCGGATCGGCTCCGAGATCGGCTATCCGGTCATCGTGAAGGCCGTCGCGGGCGGCGGCGGGCGGGGCATCGAGGTGGCGCGCGACCGGGCGGAGCTGCGTGACGTCTACCGGCGCACCACCGCGCTCGCCCGGCGGATGTTCGGTGACGGCGACGTCTACATCGAGCGGTTCGTGCCCGTGGCCCGCCACGTGGAGGTGCAGCTGCTGGGAGATTCCGCCGGGACCGTCGTGCACCTGGGGGAGCGCGACTGCTCGTTGCAGCGGCGCAACCAGAAGCTCGTCGAGGAGGCGCCCTCCCCCGCCCTGTCCGAGGAGGCGCGCGGGCGGCTCGGCGAGTACGCCGTGGCGGGAGCGCGGCACGTGGGCTACACCGGAGCGGGGACGATGGAGTTCCTGGTCGGCCCGACCGGCGAGGCGACCTTCATGGAGATCAACGCCCGTATCCAGGTCGAGCACCCGGTGACCGAGATGCTCACCGGCGTCGACCTGGTCAGGGAGCAGATCCGGGTGGCGGCGGGCGAGCTCCTGCCGTTCACCCAGGAGCAGATCCGCTTCACCGGCGCGGCCGTCGAGTGCCGGGTGAACGCCGAGGACCCGGGCGCGGGGTTCCGCCCCACTCCTGGCCGCCTGACGGTCTTTCGTCCGCCCGGCGGACCCGGGGTGCGGGTCGACTCCGGGTTCGCCCAGGGCGACACGATTCCCCCCGACTACGACTCGATGATCGCGAAACTGGTCGTCTGGGCGCCCACCAGAAAGGAGGCGATCGCCAGGGCGGACCGCGCGCTCGCCGAGTTCGCCGTGGAGGGACCGGGGGTGGCCACCACCATCCCGTTGCTGCGCGCCCTGCTCGCGCAACCGCGGTTCGCGGCGGGTGAGCACGGCACCGGATTCGTGGACACGTTCATGCGCGAAGAAGGGCACATGCTCTGGTCTGCGTAAACTTTCCTGAATGCCGACGTAAATCCTGGGTACTCGCCACCCCATGACCGATTCTCAGGGGATCATCGGAGCCCGCTACCGCCTGCTCGAACGCATCGGCCGAGGAGGCATGGGAACGGTCTGGCGAGCGCGGGACGAGGTCCTGGGCCGGGAGGTGGCGGTCAAGGAGGTCGTCCCCTCCCCCGACCTCACCGGTCCCGAGCGGGAGGTCTTCACCGTCCGGACCCTCAGGGAGGCCCGTACCGCCGGGCGGATCGGCGGCCACCCGGGGGTGGCGACGGTCTACGACGTGATCGAGGAGAACGGGCGCCCCTGGATCATCATGCAGCTCATCGACTCCCGCACGCTCGGAGCGGTGGTCAGGGAGGACGGGCCGCTGCCGCCGATGCGGGTGGCGCGGATCGGGCTGGAGGTGCTGGGCGCGCTGCTCGCCGCCCACCACGCCGGTGTCCTGCACCGCGACGTGAAGCCGGACAACGTGCTGATCGCCAGGGACGGACGGGCGGTGCTCACCGACTTCGGCATCGCCGTCCTGGAGGGCGACTCCTCGATCACCAGGACCGGCTCGCTCATCGGCACCCCGGCGTTCATCGCGCCGGAGCGGGCGAGCGGCGGGCCGGCCGAGTTCGCCTCCGACCTGTGGTCGCTCGGCGTGACGCTTTACGTGGCGGTCGAGGGACGCTCCCCCTTCGAGCGTGCCCACCCGCTCGCGACGCTCAGCGCCGTCATGCACCAGGAGCCGTCGCCGATGCGGTTCGCCGGGCCGCTCGCCCCGGTGATCTTCGGCCTGCTCCACAAGGATTCCGCGCGACGCATGTCGGCCCGCGATGTGCAGGTCCACCTCACCTCCCTGGTGAACGGCACCGCACCGGAACCGACCATGCCCATCGAACTGCCCATCGAACTGCCCACCGCACCGCCCACCGCACCGCCCGCCGGGGCCGCCACCGGACCGTCGACCGGATCTTCCTTGGCGGTTCCCCTGGTGGCCGCGGTCCCGGGTCCGGACGGCGCACCCACCGCTCCGGCCGAGGCCACACCGCCGCCGCCTCCCGTGCCCGCCGGATCCGGCCCGGAGCAGGGGCCGGGCTTCGTCCCCCGGAGGAGGCGACGCCCGGCGATGGCCGCCCTGGTCGCGGCGACGCTCGCCATCGCCGCGACCGCGGGAGGTGCGGCGTGGGTCGCCGTCAACTCCTCGCCCCCGATCCCCCGGGATCAGCCGACGTCGGCGAGCGTGGGGCCCGACGAGAAGAAGCCCTCGAACAAGCCCGAGCAGGCGAAGGTACCCGCGCGAGACAACGGTGGCGGGACCTCGGGTCGCCCCGCCCCGGAAAGGGCGAGGAACGACGACCCCGCGCCACGGGACAGGCCGTCGGGCGAACCGTCGGAGAAGCCGTCGCCCAAGCCGTCACAGGACCCTCAAAACAAGCCCGACAAACCCGACAAGCCTGAGGAGGACCCCGCCGGCCAGGGGCAGAACGAGGAGCAGGACCAGAGTGAGGGGACCGGCGAGGGCTCGGGGCAGGACACCGCGCCGGGCGAGGGGCAGCAGGGCGACTCACCCGACCAGGTCGACCCCAACGCCGGGACGGCCTCCGAGAGCAAGGTCGCGAACGCCGGAGTGATCAACGAGCCGGGCCAGGACACGGACACCGGAGGCGAGATCAGGAACGGCTGATCGGTGTGCGGCGCTAGGACTCGGCGGCGACGATCCTGAGAGCCTGGGCCAGATCTTCGGGGTAGGCGGTGCTGAAGGAGACCCACTCGCCGGTGGAAGGGTGCTCGAAGGCGAGGGAGACCGCGTGCAGCCACTGCCTGCTCACCCCCAGGCGCGCGGCCAGGGTGGGGTCGGCCCCGTACAGCATGTCGCCGACGCACGGGTGGCGCAGCGCCGACATGTGGACCCTGATCTGGTGGGTGCGGCCCGTCTCCAGCTTGATGTCCAGCAGCGACGCCGCGCGGAACGCCTCGATCGTGTCGTAGTGGGTGACCGAGTCCTTGCCCCCGGCCACCACCGCCCAGCGGCCGTCCCCGACGGGATGGCGGTCGATCGGCGCGTCCACCGTGCCTCGGTGCGGGTCGGGGTGGCCCTGGACCAGCGCGTGGTAGCGCTTGTCGACCGTACGCTCCTTGAAAGCCCTCTTCAGGTGGGAGTAGGCGTGCTCGCTCTTGGCGACGACCATCGCGCCGGTGGTGTTGGCGTCCAGCCGGTGCACGATGCCCTGGCGTTCGGCCGCGCCGCTGGTGGCCACCCGGTGGCCGGTGCCCAGCAGACCGCCGATCACGGTGGGACCGGTCCATCCGGTGGTCGGGTGGGCGGCCACGCCGATGGGCTTGTTGACGACGACGATGTCGTCGTCCTCGTACACGATGTGCATTCCGGGCACGGGCTCGGCCACCGGCATCGGCGTGGTGGGCGGCGGCGGAAGGGTGACCTCCAGCCACGCGCCGCCGTGGACCCGGTCGGACTTGATCGCGGTCGCGCCGTCCACCAGCACGTCACCGGCGACGATCAGCTCGGCCGCGCGGGTGCGGGAGAGGCCGAACAGGCGTGACAGGGCGGCGTCGAGGCGCTCGCCCTCCAGCCCGTCGGGGACGGGCAGGCTTCGCCGGTCAGCCATCGCTGTTCTCCTTCGTTTCCTTCGTGGTCTTCTCGGCTCCCATGTCGCGCGTGCCGTCGAGCTGGTAGCCCCGCCAGGCGAGAACGACCGCCAGGATGCCCCCGCAGACGATCGCCGAGTCGGCGACGTTCCAGACCGGGAAGTGGCCGGGGAAGGTCTCGATGAAGTCGACCACGTGCCCCTGGAAGGGCGAGGGCCTGCCGGGCCCGAAGCCCGAGGGCCAGCGGAAGATCCGGTCGGTGAGGTTGCCGAGTGCCCCGCCGAGCAGCAGGCTCAGCGTGATCGCCCAGGGCAGGCTGCGCAGGTTGCGCGCGGTGCGCAGGATCGCCACCACGACGGCGGTCGCGACACAGGTGAAGATGATCGTCATCCCGGTGCCGAGACTGAAGGCGGCCCCCGAGTTGAAGATCACCCGGAACTGGAGGAGATCCGGGACGACCACGAGCGGTTCCCTGCCCTCCAGGGTCCGAAGCACGAGGGTCTTCGTGGCCAGGTCGAGGGCGTAGATGACGGGGACGATCGTCGCGAGTACGGCGATCCGCCGCCTCGGGAGCGGGGCGGCGGAAACCGCCCCGTCCTCGCTGTCACCGGTCAGCGGCGCTCCTCCCGCTGCTTGCAGGCCACGCACAGCGTCGCCCTCGGAAACGCCTGAAGGCGCTCCTTTCCGATCGGCTGATGGCACGATTCGCACACTCCGTAGGTCCCCGCGTCGATCCGGGCGATCGCTCGCTCGTTCTGCGCGACCAGGTCGCGCGAGTTCAGGGTAAGGGCGATTTCGCGCTCGCGTTCATACGTCCGGGCTCCGGCGTCGGCCTGATCGTCGCCCGCGCCGTCGGTGACGTCGCTCGACGCGATCTCCGTCTCGGCCTTGGCGATCTCCTCGGTGAGCTCTCGGATCTCCGTGGCCAGTTGCTCACGGACCACCTTGAGTTCCTCGGCCGACCAGGTGACGACGGCGCCGTCCTGGGACGGCGCCACCGCGCTGTTGTGTGCGCGCACGGTCGCGGCCATGGCGGCCTCCTTGCTCGATGACCGTTTCCAATGTGGTAAGCGGTGCGGGCAGCTTAGGTCTTCTATAACAGAACGGCAAACGACCCGCCGCATTGTTTACCACTCCCGTAGCATCCGGTCGCTTCCCCCTGATTCCGCTCAGCCTGCCTCGATAACGGGAAGCTTCCAGGGGGGCGGGTGCGTTATCGTGTGAGCCTGCAAGGCGTTGATGGGGACAGCAACCTCCGCATCCCCTCGCACGAGCGACCCGGGGACGGTGCGAGCCCGGGGCGAGGCGCGAAGGCACGATCACCCCGGAGCCGCCGGAAGAACGGCCGCGACGTCCCGGAGAAGATCCGCGGCGGCCCAGTAGACCCGGCAGCAGACCGAAGGAAGAGGGCCTCGCACGCGAGGTCAAGGAGGGTGGTACCGCGGGGCCCGACGGCCTCGTCCCTCCACGCCACAGCCGGTTCCAGCGTGGAGGTCCAGCCCATCATGTCCGCCTATTTCCGCTCTCTTCCCGCGCAGGTCGATCTTCCCGCGCTTGAGCACGAGGTGCTCGACCGCTGGCGGGACGGCAAGATCTTCGAGCGCTCGGTCGAGCAGAACGCCGGCGGTCCCAACTGGGTCTTCTACGAGGGTCCGCCCACCGCCAACGGCATGCCCGGCGTCCACCACGTCGAGGCGCGTGTCTTCAAGGACGTCTTCCCCCGCTACAAGTCGATGCGTGGCTACAACGTCCCCCGCAAGGCGGGCTGGGACTGCCACGGACTGCCTGTCGAGGTCGCCGTCGAGAAGTCCCTCGGCCTCTCCGGCAAGAAGGAGATCGAGGCGTACGGCATCGCCGAGTTCAACGACAGGTGCCGCGAGTCCGTGCTGAAGCACGTGGACGCCTTCGAGGAAATGACCGAGCGGATGGGCTACTGGATCGACCTGTCCCAGGCGTACCGCACGATGGACCCCGCCTACGTGGAGTCCGTCTGGTGGTCGCTCAAGGTCATCTTCGACAAGGACCTCCTCACCCGCGACTTCCGCATCACCCCGTACTGCCCCCGCTGCGGCACCGGCCTGTCCGACCACGAGCTGGGCCAGCCGGGCGGCTACGAGACCGTGAACAGCCCGTCGGTCTACGTCCGCATGCCCGCGACCTCGGGGCCGCTCGCCGACCTCGGCG
The DNA here is from genome assembly GCF_040648855.1 of Streptosporangium sp. NPDC049078. NCBI lineage: Bacteria > Bacillati > Actinomycetota > Actinomycetes > Streptosporangiales > Streptosporangiaceae > Streptosporangium > Streptosporangium sp. NPDC049078. The sequence goes on along the minus strand of NZ_JBEZEL010000006.1, from coordinate 152,633 downwards.
CCTCGCTGCTGATCTGGACCACCACGCCGTGGACCCTGGTCTCCAACACCGCCGTGGCCGTGCACCCGGACGTGACCTACGTCGCGGCCCGTCCCGCCGGATCCGACGAGGTCCTCGTCGTGGCCGAGCCGCTGCTCGCCGCCGCGCTGGGCGAGGGCGCCGAGGTCCTCGCCTCCTTCCAGGGGGCCGACCTGGAGCACACCACCTACACGCGCCCCTTCGAGCTGGTCGACATCCCCGGTGCGCACTACGTGGTGCTCGGCTACTACGTCACCACCGACAACGGCACCGGCCTGGTCCACCAGGCGCCCGCCTTCGGCGCCGACGACATGACGACCTGCAAGCGCTACGGGCTGCCCGTGGTCAACCCGATCGGCCCCGACGGCCGCTTCCTCGACAACGTTCCCCAGGTCGGCGGCACGTTCTTCAAGGACGCCGACGAAGGGCTCACCGCCGACCTGCGGACGCGCGGCCTGCTCTACCGGGGCGGCCACTTCGAGCACAGCTACCCGCACTGCTGGCGCTGCCACACCGCGCTGCTCTACTACGCCCTCCCCGCCTGGTACATCCGCACCACCTCGATCAAGGACCAGCTCCTCGCCGAGAACGAGAAGACCAACTGGTACCCCGAGACGATCAAGTGGGGCCGGTTCGGCGAGTGGCTGCGCAACAACGTCGACTGGTCGCTGTCGCGCTCACGCTACTGGGGCACCCCGCTGCCCCTGTGGGTCTGCACCACCGACGACTCGCACGTCACCTGCGTCGGCTCGCTGGACGAGCTGGGCCGCCTGTCCGGTCAGGACGTCTCCGCGCTCGACCCGCACCGCCCCTACGTGGACGACGTCACCCTGCCCTGCCCCACCTGCGGCGACGAGGCGCGCCGGGTGCCCGACGTGATCGACGCCTGGTACGACTCGGGCTCGATGCCGTTCGCCCAGTGGGGCGCCCCGTACCAGAACGAGGAGATGCTCGCCAAGGCGTATCCCGCGCAGTTCATCTGCGAGGCCACCGACCAGACCCGCGGCTGGTTCTACTCGCTGATGGCGGTGGGCACGCTCGTCTTCGGCAGGTCCTCGTACGAGAACGTGCTCTGCCTCGGCCTGATCCTCGCCGAGGACGGCCGCAAGATGAGCAAGCACCTGGGCAACGTCCTGCAGCCGATGCCGCTGATGGACCAGCACGGCGCCGACGCGCTGCGCTGGTACATGGCCTGCTCCGGCTCGCCGTGGGCGGCCCGCAGGGTGGGGCACGGCGCCCTTGAGGAGATCGTCCGCAAGGTCCTGCTCACCTACTGGAACACCACGTCGTTCTTCACCCTGTACGCGAACGCGGAGTCCTGGTCGCCGTCCCAGCTGTCGGCGGCGCCCGCGTACCACGAGCGCCCGCTGATCGACCGCTGGGCCCTCGCCGAGCTGCACAGGACCGTGGACGAGGTCACCGCGTCGATGGACGTCTTCGACACCGCCCGCGTCGGGCGGCGCCTCGCCGAGTTCCTCGACGACCTGTCCAACTGGTACGTACGGCGTTCCCGGCGCCGCTTCTGGAGCGGTGACCCCGCGGCGTTCGCCACGCTGTACGAGTGCCTGGAGACGGTCACCCGGCTGATGGCGCCGGTGGTGCCGTTCACCACCGACTACGTGTGGGACGTGCTCCGCGACGCCGACGCCGACGCCCCCTCCTCGGTCCACCTCGCCTCCTGGCCCGAGGTCAACGGCGAACTGCTGGACCCGGAGCTGTCCGAGCGGATGGCGCTGGTCCGTCGCCTGGTGGAGCTGGGCCGCTCGGCCCGCGCCTCCAGCGGGGTCAAGACCCGCCAGCCGCTCGGCCGGGCCCTGGTCGGCGCCCCCGGCTGGGCCACGCTCCCCCCGGAACTGCGCGAGCTGATCACCGACGAGCTCAACGTGAAGGACCTGGAGGACCTGTCCGGGATCGGAGCGGACCTGGTGTCCTTCACGGTCAAGCCCAACTTCAGGGCGCTGGGCAAGCGGTTCGGCTCGCGGACCAAGCTGGTCGCCTCGGCCGTCACCGCCGCGGATCCCGCCGAGCTCGCCCGCGCGCTCCGTACCGGTTCACCGGTCCCGGTGGAGGCGGGAGAGCTGGGCACCGTGGAGCTCGGCGCCGACGACGTGATCGTCACCGAGCAGCCGAGGTCGGGCTGGGCGGTGGAGGCCGGGGCCGGTGAGACGGTCGCCCTCGACCTGACCATCACCGACGAGCTGCGCCGCGCGGGCCTGATCCGCGACGTCATCCGCCTGCTCCAGGACACCCGCAAGTCCACCGGCCTGTCGATCGCCGACCGGATCGACGTGTGGTGGTCCACCGGCGACGCCGACCTGGCCGAAGCCCTGCGAACCCAGGGACAGGCGGTGGCCGACGAGGTCCTCGCCGTCTCCCTCACCGAGGGCGGCGCCGACGACCTCCCCGTCCACGGCGACGCGGAGCTGGGCCTGACCTTCCAGCTCCGCCGCGCGACGACGACGGTCTGACCGCTGACCGGTCCGGCCGGTCCGATCGGCTCAACCGGTCGGACCGGCCCGGGAAGGTCGGCGAGACCGGACGCGGCCGGGGTTTCCTGGATGTCCTCCAGGAAACCCCGGCCGTCATGGTTCACAGCGGTACGGATGTGCGGAGGGGCCGGTAAGGGCCGGGCATCCGGCCTGCCCGGTCAGCTCACGTCCGGCGGTCGATCCGGCAGATCGGGCAGTTGCTCAGACCGGCCCGCTCGGCCTCGGCTCGGGTCGTGGTCTCGACGCCGCTGCCGCCCACGCTGGCCCCCTTGACGAGAGGGCAGTCGGAATCGTGGAAGCGGCGGGTGCCGGCGATGACCGTGACCGTCTCGCCGTCCGTCTCCCGCTCCTCGGTCGCGGGGCGCGGCCGGTCCTTGATGGCGGGGATACCGCCGGGAGAGGTGTCGTCGTCTCGATCATCGGGGGCGTCGCCGTCGTCGCGGCCGTCGCGGGAGGAGGCCCCCGCGCCTGCTTCGGACCTCACATCGGCCGAGGCGTTCTCGGGTGCCGGGTCGGGTTCGGCTGAGGTGGAGTCGGCCGCTACCTGCCGCCCGGCGCGCCCGGGTGCGGTCTCGGCCGGCTCCACCGGCTCGGGGGTGCCGACCGTGGCGGAGTCTTCTCGCCCGGAGGAACCCGAGGGCTCCGGAGAGGTCTCCCGACCGGCGGTCGTGGTTTCCGCCTCCGCGGAGGAGGCGTTCTCGCCGGGGACGGCTTCGGCGCGGGCCTCCCCGCCACCGGACCCGCCCTTCGCGGAGTCGGCGGACGTGGCCTCGGCCGGTCGGCTCCTGGTCTGCTCGTCCTTCGCGGGCTTGGTCCGAGCGGGCCTGGTGGGCTCGACCTCGGCCTGATCGGATCCGGTTGACCCGGACTTCGCGGACGCGACCCCGCCGGCGTCCGGCTCATCGGGGTCGGACGCCCCGGCCCGGCTCGCCGAGGCGTCCGTGGCCGGCGTACCGGAAGATCCTGGGGCGCCTGAGGCGGCGGGCTCGGGTCCGGCCTTCGCGGAGTCAGGCTCCGGCTTCGGCGAACCGGGCTTGGCCGAGGCGCCCACGGAGCCGGCGGAGGCCTCCCGGCTCTCCCCTGCCGCCTGCGCGGCCACGTCACGGCTGAACCAGCTGGTGGCCTCGGACGCGGCGTGCGGGATCTCGGGGATCTTCGGCAACTGGATCGCCGGTCGGGTGGGCTGCTCCGCCGGGCGGGCCGGAGGGCTCGCGGGCTTCTGCGGCTGGGGCCTGGGCTCGGAGGAGCGAGGCTGGGGCTCGGAGGACCGCACGTAGGGCCGGGCGACCGGGACGACGGGGTCCTGCTGGGAGGGCTCGGCTTCCGGACGCCCGGTCTCCTGGCGGGACGCGGTGCTCTCGCGACCGCCTGCGGAGCTCTCCGGCCTGGCGGGCGCGGCGTCGCGGCTCGCGACCGGAAACGCCGGAGACGCCGGAGATTCAGCCCTGGTCTGCGAAGCCTCGAAACGGCCCTGCGATGCCGCTGTCTCGGACCGCTGCGATTCGGGCCGCTGAGTCTCGGACCCCTGCTGTTCGCCGGGCCGCTGATATTCGGAGCGCTGTGATTCGGGCCGCTGGGACTCGGAGCGCTGGGACTCGGGCCGCTGAGGTTCGGGCCGCGCTCCGGGAGTCTGCTGCCCGCCGGACGAGACCCCACCGGACGGAGCGGTGGGCTGCACGGGCCGGTACGGGGAGGTGAAGCGGGCGGTGGCCTCATGAGCACCTGGCTCGCGAGCACCGGCGACGGGGCCGGACTCCCGAGAGGCGGTCAGAGGCTCGTCGGGCTTCCGCGCCTCGGGCGAGGTCTCCCGCGGCTGGGGCCCGGAGGCGGAGTCTGCGGGCAGGCACGTGGTGCAGGGCGTGAAGCCCTCCTCCAGCGCCTCCTCGTGGGTGAGCTCCTCATGATCCCTGCCGGCCAGCTGGCGGCACCCCGCGACGTGATAGCGCTTACGGCCGGGGATGACCAGCACGATGGCCTCGGGGGCCAGGGCGCCCCGCCTCGCCGCGGCGGTGGCGGGTCCGGCCACCGGGCCGCGTCGCGGCTGGGTCGGGGCCACGGGCGCCTGCTGCATCCCGTGCCGCACCATCATCTGCTGTGGCGCCGAAGGGTGGTTCGGCACCCCGTGCGGCGCGGGCAGTGGCCCGGCCGGCATCGGTCCCTTCTGGGGAAGGGGCTGAGATGCCCCGGCGTCCCCGCCGGGGAACAACTCGTGGCGGCGCAGCAACGCCCCGATCACCAGGAAGACCGCCGACAACACGCTGACCGCGATCGACCACATGACCAGAAATGGCTTGGCCAGCACGAACCCCGCGATGAGCAGGACGATGGCCGTGAGTACCAAACCGGCGCTGATAAGGATCACAGAGAGACTCCCGGGTGCGGGTCAAGGGGATGACCCGACACCTTAGCGGCGGTCGTTGTGAGGACCGTCAACGCCCTGGAAGGCACCGGAGTGCTGCGAGGGGTCACCGCCGAACGGGTTGGGTGCGCTCTGGAGGGTCGGCTGACCGCCCTGAGCCACCGCGTGGGACATCGCCGGAGGCCCGCTCACGATCGGGAACCCGCCGCTGCCCTCGGCAGCCACGTTCAGCTCTGCGAGCTGGTTCTCCAGGTACAGCTTCAGGCGACTGCGATACTCGCGCTCGAAGCTGCGGAGCTCCTCGACCTTGCGCTCAAGCTCGTCGCGGGTCTGCACCAGAGAGCCCATGGCCTGGCGGTGCCGCTCCTGCGCGTCACGTTCCAGCGTCTCGGCTCGGGCACGCGCGTCGCCGATGACCTGCTCGGCCTGGCGACGTGCCTTGCCGAGGATGTCGTCGGCCTCGCGGCGCGCCCGGGTCACCGTCTCGTCCGCCTCACGGCGGGCGTCGGCGATGGCCTGGTCGGCGGTCTGCTGGGCGAGGGCGAGAACGCGGGCCGCGGTGTCCATGTTGTCCTCGGCCGGAGGCATTCCCATCGCGACGGGAACAGGCTGCTGATGCTGCACCGGCTCGGGAGCGCGCATGGGCTCCGGCTGCTGCTGCATCATCATCTCGGGCTTGGGCTCGGCGATGGGGGCCGGCGCCATGGCCATGCCCATACCGCCGGGGACCTTGCCCCGCAGGCACTCCGCCAGCTTGGCGCGGAGCTCCTCGTTCTCCTGAATGAGACGGTCCAACTCGGACTCGACCTCATCGAGGAAGGCGTCTACCTCTTCCTCGTCGTAACCCGGCCGAAGGCGGGTCGTACTGAATTGCTTGTTCCGCACATCGGCGGGTGTCAGCGGCATTTCGGTCTCCTTGGCGCGCTTGGAGTCTGTCCGGGGGGACGGTACCCGATCAACGAAGCGCGGACACGAGTTGGATCAAGACCAAGACCACAATGAACAGCACTGTGAAGCTTAGGTCAAAGGCCACCGTACCCAACCGGAGTGGTGGAATGAAACGGCGGAGGAACTTGAGAGGTGGGTCGGTCACCGTGTATACGGCTTCCGCCAGCACCAGAACGATGCCGGTGGGGCGCCACTGGCGCGCGAACGCCTGCACCGTCTCCAAGATCATTCTGCCGATCAGCAGGACGAGGTAGATGGACAGGACGAAGACCAAGATCCCGCTAACGATCCCCACGGTCCGTGCCCGCCTCCACTTCGCTCTGCCGTCCTCTGGCCCGTCGGGACCTGTCAGGCCGGTCACTGTTCATGATGGAACTCTAGCTCTGGTTGAAGAATCCGCGTTCCGCGATTCGAGCCTTGTCCTCGGCGGTCACCTCGACATTGGCTGGGGACAACAGGAACACCTTGTTCGTAACACGTTCGATGCTGCCGTGTAGGCCAAAGACGAGACCTGCCGCGAAATCAACGAGCCGCTTGGCGTCACTGTCAACCATCTCGGTCAGATTCATGATGACCGGGGTGCCGTCACGGAAGTGCTCGCCGATGGTCCGCGCCTCGTTGTACGTGCGGGGATGCAGGGTGGTGATGCGCGCCAGATCGGTCGTACGGCGCTCCAGAAGGGCCGTCGCGGGCCTCGGGGCGGGGACGCCGGAGTCGGTGTCGTCCTGGAGGTCGTGGACCGTGCCAGACCGCTCGTCGCCCTCGCGGCGCGCGTCGTCGAACTCCTCGTACTCGTCGTCGGGGTAGCTGTCGTATCTCTCGTAGCGGTCGTCCTCAACAAGACCGAGGTAGACCGCCATCTTGCGCATCGCGCCGGCCATCGCTACTTCTTCCTCCGTCTTACTTCAGATGTGCCCCAGGGGGACAGCCCGACCGCCCTGAGCTCACCACCGTTCGACCGCTGTCCGGACACGTGGACGCCAAGGTCCACTTGAAGGGACATTACCTGACGAAGGGCTTCCTGCGACCGAGCAACGCCGTACCAACACGCAGGTGTGTCGCGCCGTTGGCGATAGCCTGGGACATATCCCCACTCATCCCCGCCGAGACGACACCGGCGCCGGGGTGAGCCCGCCGGACGGACCTCGCGATCTCCCTCAGCCTCGCGAACGCCCTGCCCGGCTCCTCGCCCAGTGGCGCGACCGCCATCACCCCGCCCAGCTCAAGCCCCTCGGCTCCGGCGACGGCGTCGGCCAGGGCCTCCACCTCCTCGGGCCGCGCACCGCCCCGCGCGGGGTCGCCGTCGAGCGCGACCTGCACCAGGCAGGTGACCGGGCGTCCCGCCGCGAGCGCCTCCCGGCTGAGCGCGGCCACCAGGCGCGGACGGTCGACCGAGTGGACGACGTCCGCGTACCCGACCACCGAGCGGACCTTGTTGGTCTGCAACTGGCCGACGAAGTGCCAGCGGAGATCGAGGTCGGCGCATTCGCGCGCCTTGGCGGACGCCTCCTGGTCGCGGTTCTCCCCCACGTCGGTGATCCCGAGCTCGGCCAGGATCCGCACGTCGGCGGCGGGATAGGTCTTGCTCACCGCGATGAGCGTCAGCTCCTCGCGGTGACGGCCGGCGGCCCGGCAGGCTTGGGCGATCTCCGCCTCCACCCGGGCCAGCCCGGCCGCGATCTCATCACGTCGTGTTGTTTCCGTCACATCTCCGCCGCTCGGACGTCGGCAAACCGGCGGAGCCCATTCTTCCCGGCACGGCCGGGCAGGTCGTCGCCACCCCCACCGTGAGAGATCTCACTTCAGGAAGTCGGGGACGTCCAGCTCCTCTTCCTGCTCCTCGAAGATCACCGGTCGGCGCCGGGCCGGGTCGGTGGCCCTGGCGGAGATCGGCGTCGGCTGCGAGGGTTCGGGAGCCGGGCGGGGGATCGACAACGGCGGGGAGTGCGGCTCCTCCGCGCGGTGCGGCTCGGCGTGCTCCGCCGAGGGCTGCGCCTGCTGGACCGGGTAGATCTGCTGCTGGGGCGTGGGCTCCGCCGGCGCCGGCTGCGGGGTGGCGACCGGTCGCACCGGAGGGGGCGGCGCGTGCTCCACCCTCGGCTCGGGGCGGGGCTCGGCCTTGACCGTGGGCGCCAGCGGGCGGACCGGCGCCGTCGCGGCGGGCGGGGCGGGGCGGGAGACGGCCTGCGGGCGCGCGGCCGGCTGCGCGGCCTGCTTGGGCTCGGGAGCGGGCTCGTCGAAACCGGCCGCGATCACCGTGACGCGCACCTCGTCGCCGAGGGCGTCGTCGATGACCGTACCGAAGATGATGTTGGCATCCGGCGCGGCGGCGGTGGAGACGAGCTGGGCCGCCTCGTTGATCTCGAAAAGGCCGAGGTCGGAGCCTCCGGCGATCGAGAGCAGCACGCCGTGCGCACCGTCGATGCTGGCCTCCAGCAGCGGGCTGGAGACGGCCATCTCGGCCGCCGCGACCGAGCGGTCGTCGCCGCGGGCGTGGCCGATGCCCATCAGGGCCGAACCGGCTCCGGACATGACCGACTTCACGTCGGCGAAGTCGAGGTTGATCAGGCCGGGCGTGGTGATCAGGTCGGTGATGCCCTGGACACCGGAGAGCAGCACCTGGTCGGCCGCCTTGAAGGCGTCGAGCACGCTCACCTGCCGGTCGGAGATCGACAGCAACCGGTCGTTCGGGATCACGATGAGGGTGTCGACCTCCTCGCGGAGGGTCTCGATGCCGGCGTCGGCCTGCATCGCCCTGCGCCGTCCCTCGAAGCTGAACGGCCGGGTCACCACACCGATGGTGAGCGCGCCCAGCGTACGGGCGATGTTGGCCACCACCGGGGCGCCGCCGGTGCCCGTGCCACCGCCCTCGCCCGCCGTGACGAAAACCATGTCGGCCCCCTTGAGGACCTCCTCGATCTCCTCGCGGTGGTCCTCGGCCGCCTTGCGCCCGACTTCGGGGTTGGCCCCCGCGCCGAGGCCGCGGGTGAGCTCGCGCCCGACGTCGAGTTTGACGTCGGCGTCACTCATCAGCAGCGCCTGGGCGTCGGTATTGATGGCGATGAACTCGACGCCCTTGAGTCCCTCCTCGATCATCCGGTTGACGGCGTTGACTCCGCCTCCGCCGATTCCTACAACCTTGATGACCGCGAGGTAGTTCTGCGGTGCTGCCACGACGAGGGGCCTTTCCGCTCGTTGACTTGCAATTTCATGCGGCACGGGGCCCGTGCCGTCGTTTCCAAAACCCTCACCCTCAAGTTGAGATTTAGCTTTATGTCAACCTGAGGAGTGATACGGACAGTAGGAGTTACGCTCCTGGCGGGTCAACTAACCGCGCCGCAAGCGTGTCCAGCGTGTCGCGGGCCGTCCTTTTCCGGGAACGCCCGCCATCCGATGAGATCACTTAACCGTCACCACGTCAGGCGAACTGACGTCATAGGTGTCAGCGGGACGCTTGAGCAGCGTAACAAGGATCCGCGCCTTGTCTGCGGGGCGGTCGCCGCCACCCCACACGATCGCGCGGCCGTCCTTGAGACGCAGCGAGACCGTCTCCGCCGACGGCGCGAGAACCTCCGCGACCCGGCGGGCGAGATTCTGCGGCAGCGCGGTGATGACCTTGAGCGCCGCCGCGGTCGCGGGATCCGCCGGGCCCGGCCGGGACACCCTCAGCACGGGCAGTGCCGGGGGCGCGACGTTCCTGAGCTCGGTGACGATCCCGTGGCGGTCCATCAGCGCGGACCTGTCACCGACCGGCACCACCGCCACCGGCTCGCGCTCCACGACCTCGACGCGCAGGGTGCCCGGCCAGCCACGGCTCACCGTCACCGACTCCACCTGCGGGATCCTGCCGATCCTGCCCTCGACCTCGGCCACGTCGACGGTGGCGAGTGGCATGTCCTCGGCCACCTGCGCCGCCTGGCGGATCTGCTCGGCGGACAGGCCCGCGTTGCCCACCACCTGGATCTCCCTCACCCCGAGCACCGGGGAGAAGAACACCAGCCAGGCGGCGATGCCCACCACCCCCACGGTGAGCAGGGCCAGGAAGGCCGACCTCCACACCCCGTTCATCGCCACTCCCCCTCCGGCGACCCGCGCCCGCTGGCGTGAGTCACCGCGCGGCCAGCTCCGCAACGATCCTGGGACCGAGCTCGGTGACGTCGCCCGCTCCCATGGTCAGGACGATGTCACCGGGCCTGGCCCGCTCCGCCACCAGGGCGGGCACGCTGTCGCGGCGGGGGGCGTAGGCCACCCGCTCGGCGGGCAGCGGCACCTTCCCCGCCACCAGCGCCCCCGACACGCCCGGCTCGGGGTCCTCGCGGGCCCCGTAGACGTCCAGGACGATGGCCTCGTCGGCCAGCCCGAGCGCGGTACCGAAATCGTCGGCGAAGAACCTCGTCCGCGAGTACAGGTGCGGCTGGAAGACCGCGATGACCCTGCCGTCGCCGGAGAAGGACGCCACCACGTCCCGCGCCGCGCGCAGGTCGGCGGCGAGCTCGGTCGGGTGGTGGGCGTAGCTGTCGAAGACCGCGACCCCGCCCGCCTCCCCCTTGGCCTCGAAACGGCGCTTGGCGCCGGTGAAGGCCGCCAGGCCGTCACGGATCTCGTCGAAGGAGACGCCCAGCTCTCTGGCCACCGCGATCGCGGAGGCGGCGTTGAGCGCGTTGTGGCGGCCCGGCACCGCGAGCCTGACCTCCCCGTGCCCCACGATCGTGAAGGTGATGCCCAGCCCTTCGGGGACGATCCCGTCCACGCGCAGGTCGGCGTCCTCGCTCTCGCCGTAAGTGATCACCTTCAGGCCGCGGGCGCGGGCGATCGGGATGAGCGCGGCGGAACCGGGATCGTCGGCGCACACGACCATGGTGGCGGTGACGCGCTCGACGAACCGGGCGAAGCTGTCGTGGACCGCGCGCGGGTCTCCGTAGTTGTCCAGGTGGTCGGGCTCGACGTTGGTCACCACGGCGATGTCGGGGGCGAGCATCAGGAAGGAGCCGTCGCTCTCGTCGGCCTCGGCGACGAACGTACCGCCCGAACCCTCGTCGGCGCCCAGGCCCGTCGTCACCAACTGCCCGCCCACGCAGTACGAGGGGTCGGCGCCGCACTTCTGCAGCGCCACGGTGAGCATCGAGGTCGTGGTGGTCTTGCCGTGGGTGCCGGCCAGCGCGACACCGGTCTTGCCCGCCATCACGGAGGCGAGCGCCGCGGCCCTGGGGATGACCCGCAGGCCCTGGCGGAGCGCCTCGCCCAGCTCGGGGTTGGAGTCGCGGATCGCGGTGGAGACCACGACGGTGTCGACGTTCTTGATGTGGGAGGCGGCGTGGCCGATGTGGACCCTCGCCCCCAGATCGCGCAGCTCCGTCACCAGGTCCGAGCCCCGCGCGTCACTGCCGGAGACCGGCACTCCCCGCTTGAGCAGGATGCGCGCGATCCCGGACATCCCGGAACCGCCGATCCCGATGAAGTGGACCCGTCCCAGATCGCCGGCCGCGACCGGATCCACCAGCTTGACCAGGCTCATCGGCCGCTCACCCCTCCTCGTTCGCCGCGCGGGCGCGTCCGCGCCCCTCCGGCCGTCGTTCGTCTCCGGCGGTCCCGCGCCCGCCGCCCCGGCTCCCCTGCGCGCCCATTCAGCCTCTCCCCTGCGCCGCGATCCGCAGCACCTCGCGTGCCAGCGTCACGTCGGCGTCCTTCCTGCCCATCCTGGCGGCCGCCTCGGACATGGTGACCACGCGCTCGGGGTCGGACAGGATGGGCAGCACGCTGTGGACGATCCACTCCGCCGACAGCTCGGCGTCGTCGATCATCACACCGCCGCCGCCCCGCACGATCGGGGTGGCGTTGAGCCGCTGCTCGCCGTTGCCGTGCGGCAGCGGGATGTACGCGGCCGGCAGGCCCACGGCCGTCAGTTCGGCGCAGGTCATCGCGCCGCTGCGGCACAGGGCGAAGTCGGCCGCCGCGTAGGCGAGGTCCATCCGGTCGACGTACTGCAGCACGACGTACTGGGGGTCGCCCGGCGGCGGCTCCTCCTCCAGCGTGTTCTTCGGGCCGATGACGTGCAGCACCTGCACCCCGGCCCTGCGCAGCGCGGGGGCGGCCGCCAGGGCCGCCCGGTTGAGCGAGCGCGCCCCCTGGGAACCTCCGGTGACCAGCAGCGTGGGCAGGTCGGCCTCCAGGCCGAACCAGGACCGGGCCTTGTCGCCCATGGACAACCGGTCCAGGTTGACGATCTCGCGGCGAAGCGGGATCCCGATGTGCTCGGCGCGGCCCAGGGGGGTGTCCGGATGGCCGGTGAACACGTGCTCGGTGAGGCGCGCGCCCAGCCGGTTGGCCAGGCCGGGGCGCGGGTTGGCCTCGTGGACCACGATCGGCACGTTGCGCCGCCGCGCCGCCAGGTAGGCGGGGGTGGCCACGTAACCGCCGAAGCCGACCAGGACGTCGGCCTGCACGCGGTCCATGATGCCGGCGGCCGCGTTGACCGCGCCCGCCAGACGGCCCGGCACGCTCAGCAGCTGGGGCGTCAGGGACCGGGGCAGCGGCACCGCGGGCACCAGCTGCAGCTCGTATCCCCGGGCGGGCACCAGCCTGGTCTCCAGGCCGCGCTCGGTGCCGAGGCAGGTGATCCCGATGTTCGGGTCGAGCCGGCGCAACGCGTCGGCCAGAGCGAGCGCCGGTTCGATATGACCGGCCGTCCCGCCGCCGGCGAGGACCACCCTCATCTCGGTCCTTTCGCTTATCGTTTTCCGCGGCCCGGCCGTCGTTTCCTGGCCGGACCACCCAGGCCAAGCCAGCTTAGGCCCCGCGCCACCGGTCCGGGGCCATGGGCCGCCAGCGCCTCGCGGGCGCCGGGTTCCTGCTTGGCGAACGACAGGAGCATGCCCAGGGCGGCGAGGGTGGGCAACAGGGCCGATCCACCGTAGGAGACCAGCGGCAACGGGATGCCGGTGATGGGCAGCACGCCGATGACCGCGCCGATGTTGACGAGCGCCTGACCCACGATCCAGGCGACCGCGGCGGAGGAGGCGAGCCTGATGAACGGGTCCTTGACCCGGGTGGCGACCCGCAGCCCCGCGTAGCCCAGCAGCCCGAACAGGGCCACCGCGACGAGCGTGCCCATCAGGCCGAGTTCCTCGCCGAGGATGGAGAAGATGAAGTCGCTCTCGGCGTGCGGGATCCAGCTCCACTTCTGCCTGCTGGACCCCAGCCCCAGCCCGAACCAGCCGCCGCTGCCGATGGCGATCTGTCCCTGTACGGCCTGGAAGCCCGCCCCCTGGGCGTTGCCCCACGGGTCGAGCCACCCGGCGATCCGCGCCGAACGGTATCCCTCGGTGCTGATCATGACGATGGTCGCGAGCGCCGTCACCCCGAGGATCCCGCCGAACAGCTTCAGCGGCGCCCCCACCACCCACAGCAGCGACAGGAAGATGAGCATCAGCACCAGCGTGGTGCCGAGGTCGCTGCCCAGCATGACCAGGACGGCCAGGATGGCGGTGCCCGGCATCAGCGGGATGAACAGGCTGCGCCACTCGATCATGCCGTTGCGCGCCTTGCGGGCCAGCAGGTCGGCCCCCCAGAGCATCAGCCCGAGCTTGGCGGGCTCGGACGGCTGCAGGTAGATGGGGCCGAGGTCGATCCAGCGCTGGGCGCCGAGCTGGGAGGTGCCGACGAACAGCACGAGCACCAGCCCGAGGATCGCCAGCGCCATCAGCGGGTATCCGGCGAGCCTGAAGAACCTCGGCGGCAGCTGCGCGCAGATCCACATCAGCGGGAGGCCGAGCCCGACCGAGATCGACTGCTTGAAGAACCAGTAGAAGGGATCGCCCGTCTTCTGCAGCGCCTCGATGCTGGAGGCCGAGAGCACCATCATCAGGCCGAGGACGAGCAGCAGGCCGCTGCACCCCAGGATCAGGTAGTACGAGGTCAGCGGCCGGTTGAGCAGCTCACGGAAGGCGGTCAGGTGCTCGCGGAACCCCTCGGGGCGCCCGGGGGCGCCCTGGCGGGCGGGCGCGCCCTCCTGGGTGGTCGCGCTCACGCCGCTCCCCCGTCGTGCCCCTCGGCGAGACGGTGCACGGCCCGGGCGAACGCCTCCCCTCGGGCGGGGTAACCGGCGAACATGTCCAGAGACGCGCCGGCCGGGGCCAGCAGCACGGTGTCTCCGGGGGCGGCGAGCCTGGCGGCTTCGGTGACGACACGGTCCATGACCCCAGTGTCTTGCCCCGCCACCTCCACCACGGGAACATTCCCGGCGTGTCGCGCCAGAGCCTCGCGAATTCGCTCGCGGTCGGCACCCAGGAGCACCGCGCCGCGCAGCCTGGGCGCGGCCCGGCGTACCAGCTCGCCGACGTCGGCCCCCTTCAGCTGCCCTCCGGCGACCCAGACGATCGACGGGTAGGCGGCCAGCGAGGCGGCGGCGGCGTGCGGGTTGGTGGCCTTGGAGTCGTCCACGTAGTCGACCTCGGCGACCCTGGCCACGTGCGCGATCCTGTGGGGGTCGGGAACGAAGGCGAGCAGTCCCTCGCGGACGGCGGCGGCGGGCACCCCGTAGGCCCTGGCGAGGGCCGCGGCGGCGAGCGCGTTCGCCACGTTGTGCGGCGCGAACGGGCGGATGTCGGCGAACGAGGCGAGCTCCTCGGCGCTGCTCGCCGGGTCGGCCACGAACGCCCGGTCCACCAGCAGGTCCTCGACCACGCCGAGCTGGCCGGGCCGGGGCACCTTGAGGGTGAAGCCCACGCTCCGCGCCGTGACGCCGTGCCCGGCCGCGCTCTCGTACGGCGCGGCGAGACCGGCCGCCCACTCGTCGTCGGCGTTGTACACGACCGTCCCGGCCCTGGCGAAGATCTCCCCCTTGACGCGGGCGTACTCCTCCATGGAGCCGTGCCAGTCGAGGTGGTCGGGCGCCACGTTGAGCACCGCGGCCGCGTACGGGGCGATGCTGGGCGAGCGGTGCAGCTGGAAGCTGGAGAGTTCCACCGCCAGCACGTCGCCGGGACCGGCGACGGCCTCCACCACCGGGGTGCCGACGTTGCCGACGGCGAGCGCCCGGTGGCCCGCGGCGAGGAGCATCGCGGTGAGCATGCGCACCGCGGTGGTCTTGCCGTTGGTGCCGGTCAGCGCCAGCCAGGGGGCGGCGCCCTCGCCTCGGAGCCGCCAGGCCAGCTCGACCTCGCCGATCACCTCGATACCGGCCGCCGCGGCGGCGGCGAGCAGCGGGTGGTGCGGCGGCCAGCCGGTGGTGACGATGAGGGAGGTGCCCTCGGGAGGCTCGGCGGGTTCGCCGAAGCGCACCTCGACGCCGAGCGCGGTCAGCTCCCCCGCGACCGCCCTGGCCCGCTCGCCGTCCCTGCCCTCCAGGACGACCACCTTCTCGCCGCGACCGGCCATCGCGCGGGCCACGGCGGTGCCGGAGACCCCCAGCCCCGCGACGCAGATCACACGCCCTCCCCGGCCACGCTCGTCCGTACGCTCACAGCCTGGGCATCCATTCCACGTAGAAGATCCCCAGTCCGGCGGCGGAGCACAGGGCGGCGATCAGCCAGAAGCGGACCACGATGGTCGTCTCGGCCCAGCCCTTCAACTCGAAGTGGTGCTGGAGCGGCGCCATCCTGAAGACCCGTTTCCCGGTCATCTTGAAGAAGCCGACCTGGATGATCACCGACATGGTGATGAGCACGCACATCCCGGCGAGGATGATCAGCAGCAGCTGGGTCCTGGTGGTGATGGCCAGACCGGCGATCACGCCGCCCAGGGCGAGCGAGCCGGTGTCACCCATGAAGATCTTCGCGGGCGGCGCGTTCCACCACAGGAACCCGACCAGCGCGCCGAGCACCGCGGCGGCGACCACCGCCAAATCCAGCGGGTCGCGGACCCAGTAGCAGTTGGGTCCGAGCTGGCTGGTGCAGCTGTTGCGCAGCTGCCAGTTGCCGATCAGCACGTACGAGGCGAGCACCACGCCGGTGGCGCCGCTGGCGAGGCCGTCGAGACCGTCGGTGAGGTTCACCGCGTTGGAGAAGCCGACGATCATGATCAGCACCCAGATGGTGAAGCCGATGAGGCCGATGGAGGGGCCGAAGTCCCTCAGGAACGACAGGCGCGTCTCGGCCGGGGTGATCTGGTAGGAGTTGGGGAAACGGGTCACCAGGACCGCGAAGACCGCGCCCACGATGAGCTGGCCCAGCGCCTTGGCACCGCTTCGCAGACCGAGGCTGCGCTGCTTGTAGATCTTGATGAAGTCGTCGAGGAAGCCGACCGCGCCCAGTCCCGTCATCAGGAACAGCACGAGGACGGCGGAGACCGTGGGGGGCGTGAAGCTGTACAGGTGGGCGCAGGCGAAGCCGACCAGCGCGGCGATCACGATCACGGTGCCGCCCATGGTGGGGGTGCCGCGCTTGTCGTGGTGGCCGGAGGGTCCCTCCTCCCGGATGCTCTGCCCGTAGCCGCGCCGGGAGAACAGGCGGATCGCCAGCGGCGTGCCCAGCATGGACAGCAGCAGGCTGACCGCCGCCGCGACGAGGATCTCCCTCATCGGCGGTCACCCCCGAGCAGCGCCGCGGCCACGCGTTCGAGGCCCGCGGCGCGCGGTCCCTTGATCAGTACGACGTCGCCGGGGGCGAGCAGTGCCGACAGCTCCGCGCCCGCCTGGGCCGCGTCGGCGGCGTGCGAGATCCGGATGGCGCCGGCGGCGGCATCGGGCTCGGCGGTCTCGCCGAACGCGGAGAGAGGCGAGAGCGCGCCGTCGCCCGGTGGTCCCCCCGCCCCGTGCGGCGCCGCTCCCGCGTGCGCGACGACGCCGCTCTCCCGCGCGGCCCGTACGGCGGCCTCCGCCCCTGCCAGGACCGGATCCGCGTCGGGGCCGACGACGAACAGGCCCGCCAGGCCCGCGCCCCCGGCCAGGCGTCCCAGCCCCTCGTTGAGCGCGGCACTCTCGTCACCGAGCTCGCGCAGGGCGGCGATGACCGCGAAGCGGCGGCGGCCGCCCGCGAGCACGTCCAGGGTGCCGAAGGCGGCCCGCATGGAGTCGGGGTTGGCGTTGTAGGCGTCGTTGATCACGGTGACGCCGTCCGCGCGGTCGGTGACCTCCATCCGCCAGCGGCTGCGGGGCTCGGCCTCGGACAGCTCCTCGGCGATGGTGGCGACCGGCAGGCCCAGCTCGTAGGCGGCCGCCGCGGCGGCGAGCGCGTTCTCCACCGCGTGCTCGCCGTACAGGCGCAGGCCGACGGGGGCGGCACCCGAGGGGGTACGCAGCGTGAAGGAGGCTCGGCCGCGCTCGTCGACGGTCACGTTCTCGGCCCGTACGGTCGCGTCCTCGCCCCGGCCGTACCAGGTGACGCGGGCACCGGTGCGCCCGGCCATCGCGGCCACCAGCGGGTCGTCGGCGTTGAGCACGGCCACCCCGTCGGCGGGCAGCGCCTCGACCAGCTCGCCCTTCGCCCTCGCGATCTCCTCCTTGCCGCCGAAGACGCCCAGGTGGGCGGTGCCGACGTTGAGGACCACGCCGATCCTCGGCGGGGCGACGCGGGTCAGGTGGGCGATGTGCCCCGCGTTCCTCGCGCCGAGTTCCAGCACCAGGTAGCGGGTGTCCTCGCAGGACTTCAGCACGGTCAGCGGGTGGCCGATCTCGTTGTTGAACGAACCGGCCGTGGCGACCGTCGGGCCGATCCTCGCGGTGAGCCTGGCGAGCAGGTCCTTGGTGGTGGTCTTGCCCGCGGAGCCGGTGATGCCGATGACCGTGGTCGCCGGCAGTGCCGCGCAGACGGCGGTGGCCAGGCCCGTCATGGCGGCCACGGTGTCACCGACGATGACGGCGGGGGCGTCGACCGGCCGGGCGGCGAGCACGGCGACCGCCCCGGCCGCGACGGCCTGCGCCGCGAAGTCGTGCCCGTCGACCCGTTCGCCCTTGATCGCGACGAACAGCGACCCCGGTTCGACGGCGCGGGAGTCGGTGACGACCGGGCCGCGCACCACCGCGCGTGGGTCGGCCATGCCCGCGAGGGCCCCCGAGGTGATCTCGGCGATCCTGGCCAGCGGCAACGGGATCATGATGCGTCTTCCCTACTCTCCATACGTGCTTCGGCGCCCGGTGCGGTTCCTGCGCCTGACGATCGCGTCGGCCACGACCTGCCTGTCGTCGAAAGGAAGCACCTGGTCGCCGACGTACTGGCCCTGCTCGTGGCCCTTGCCGGCCACGACGACGACGTCACCGAGACCCGCCCGGCCGATGGCCAGGTCGATGGCCGCGGCGCGGTCCGGCTCAATGATCACATGTGCGCGCCCGTCCTGGGGCACACCGAGAACTCCGTCCATCATCTCCGCGAGGATCCGCAGGGGATCCTCGGAGCGGGGGTTGTCGCTGGTGAGAATAGCCACATCTGCCAACCTTGCGGCGGCTTCTCCCATCATTGGGCGTTTACTGCGGTCACGGTCACCCCCGCAGCCGAGCACGACGATGAGTTCGCCCTCGGTGACCTCGCGCAGCGAGCGCAGGACCGACTCGACCGCGCCGGGCTTGTGCGAGTAGTCGACGATGGCCTGGAAGTCCTCGCCGCCGGGAACCCGCTCCATCCGGCCGGGAACCCCCGTCAGCGTACCGACACCCGCCACCGCGGCCCGCAGCGGCACACCCGCCTCCACCAGCGCGACGATCGCGCCCAGGGCGTTGGACACGTTGAAGGGCCCCGGCAGGGCGACCGAGGCGGCCTCCTCGACGCCTCCCGGCCCCACGACCGTGAAGGTGCTGCCCTCGGGGCCCAGCCGCACACCGGTGGCCCGCCAGTCGGCCTCCAGGGCGCCCTCGGCGGAGAAGGTGGTCATCGGGATCTTCGCGAAGCCCGCGAGTTCACGTCCGTGCGGATCGTCGAGGTTGACGACCCCCACGCGACTCATCTCGGGGGTGAACAACCTGGCCTTCGCCGCGAAGTAGTCGTCGAGGTCACGGTGGAAGTCGAGGTGGTCCTGGGACAGGTTGGTGAACAGCGCCACGTCGTAGAACACCCCGTCGACCCGGCCGAGCGCCAGCGCGTGGCTGGAGACCTCCATCGCCGCGGCGGTGACGCCCCGCTCGCGCATCAGGGCGAACAGGCTCTGCAGGTCGCTCGCCTCGGGCGTGGTGAGCTTCGGCGCGAAGCGCAGCTCACCGGCGTGGATCTCCACCCCCCCGATGAGCCCGGGGCTGTGCCCGGCGGCCCGCAGCCCGGCCTCCAGCATGAAGGTGACCGTGGACTTGCCGCTGGTGCCGGTGACTCCGACGACCATGACGTCCGCCACGGGATTGCCGTACACCCAGGCGGAGACCTGCCCGAGCAGGGCCCGCGGATCGGGCACGACGAGGACCGGGAGGCCGGTCGCGACCGCGGCCTCCCTTCCCGCCTCGTCGGTCAGGATCGCGCTGGCACCCGCGGCGAGGGCCTGGGCGGAGAAGTCGGCCCCGTGGACCGAGGCCCCCGGGAGCGCGACGTAGAGATCTCCCCGGCACACCTGGCGCGAGTCGATGGTGATCCCGGACACCGCGGCAAGCGGGGCTCGCGACGTGCCCGAGGGCGCGCCGATGAGGCTCGCCAGCCCCGAGAGCGGACGGGGTGAACTGGTTGAGGGTCGCATTGACGACGGGGGACGCACGGCGAGAGCGTACCTTCACTCGTCACTCTCCGGCGCGTATCCGCACCGGGGACGGCTTGGTTCCGGTCGGCGGGATCTTCCCGCTCTTCAACGCGAACGTCATCACCTTCTTGAAGACCGGCGCGGCGATCTCCCCACCGTAATGGCCCTCCTTGGGGTCCTGGAGGACCGCCAGGACGACGAGGCGGGGCTTGTCCGCGGGAGCGAAACCAACAAAAGTCGCGGTATAACCGCAATAACCCTGACATCTGGTGTCGTAGCGCATCGCGGTCCCCGTCTTGCCCGCCACCCGGTAACCGTCGATCGCGGCGAGGTTGCCGGTGCCCTCCTCGCTCACGGCGGCCTCCAGCATGGTCGCGATCTCCCGCGCCGTACGCTCGCCGACCACCCGGGTCTGCTTGCCCGGCGGCGACGGCGTGAACACGCCGTTCTCACCGGTGGTGCCGGCCACGATCCGCGGGGTGACACGCACCCCGCCGTTGGCGATGGTCTGGTACACGCTCGCCGTCTGCAGCGCCGTCACCGAGACCCCCTGGCCGTACGCGATCGTGCAGCGCTGGCTACCCGACCAGCTCTTCCAGTCGGGCAGGAGCCCGGCCTCCTCCCCCGGCAACTCCGAGCCCGGCTTCGTGCCGAACCCGAAGCGCTGGAGCATCGAGTGGAGCTTCTCGTCGCCGATCTTCTGGGTGGCGAGGATCGTGCCCACGTTGCTGGAGGTCGCCACGATGCCCGAGAAGGTCAGGCGCTCGGTGGGGTGCGGGTGGGAGTCCTTCAGCACCTGGTCGGCGCACCTGATCCGGTCGGCGACCGTGAACAGGGTCTCCGGCCGCACGGCACCCGACTCCAGGGCCGCCGCCGCGGTGATGACCTTGTTGGTGCTGCCCGGCTCGAACACGTCCGTGACCGACCGGTTGACCCGGTCGGCGCCGGGAGAGTTCATCCAGTTCTTCAGGTCGAGCTCGGGCGCGTTGGCCATGGCGATCACCTCGCCGGTCCGCGTGTCCAGCACGATCGCGCTGCCGGTGCGCGCCCCGGTCGCCTTGACCTGCTCGGCGATCGCCTTCTGCGCGGCCCACTGGACGTCGCGGTCGATGGTCAGACGCACGTCCCTGCCCTCGACGGGCGCCCGGACGGTGCTGCGGGTCATCGGGATGCGCTGCCCCCTGGCACCCGTCTCGATGATCTGCTCGCCGTCGCGGCCCGCGAGCAGCTTGTCGTAGGTGCTCTCCAGCCCGGCCAGCCCGGTGCCGTCGGTGCCGACGAAGCCCAGCAGGGTGCCCGCCAGGTCGCCGCCGGGATAGTCACGCCGGTAGCGGTGCTTGCTGCCGACGCCCTTGAGGTCTTGCGCCATGATCCGCTGGGCGAGCGGCGGGTCGACGGCCGCGGCGAGCTGCTGGTAGTGGCTGGTGCTCTGGGCCAGCTTGGCGGCGATCGACTCCTTGGGCGTGCCCAGCTCCTTGGCCAGGATCGTGGCCACCCGGTCACGCTGGCCGGCGGAGACCTGGGAGGGGTCCACGAAGATCTCGCGAGCCTCCAGGGTGAGCGCGAGCTCGTGACCGTTCACGTCGGTGATCGACCCTCGCCTCGCGGGCAGCTTCTCACCCTGGACGCGCTGCTTGGCCGCCTCCGCGGTGTAGACCTTCGAGTCGAGGCCCTGGAGCTGGATGAGCCGCCCCGCGAAGATGGACAGCACGAAGGTCATCGCCATCAGGCCGATACCGATGCGCCTGCGGGGGTTGCCCAGGCGCAGCACCGCCGACGGGCGCGCCGGCGGCCGCGGCGGCCTGCCACCGCCGCCGCGTGTGGTCATGCGGGTGTGCTCGTGATCCCCCGGTCGCTCGCCCCCGCGCCTCGGCGCGGACCGCACCCAGCCCAGCGGGTCCGGCGGTCCTTCCGCCCGTGAGGACCGCACCGGCCCACGCGGGGCCTCGGATCCCGAGGACCTGCGCGGGGCCTCGGGCCCCGAGGACCTGCGTGGGGCCTCGGACCCCGGCGGCCTGCCGGGGCGGGGGGCGGAGGTCCTGCCCGGCGCCTCGGGGCGGCCGGATCCACCGGAAGCCCTCGGGGCTCCGGAGACACCGGGAACGCCGGGGACACCACGGATGCCGGGGGCACCGGGGGCACCGGAGGCACCGCCCTTGCCGTCCGGTCGTCTTTGCCGGCCCGAGCCGTCGGAAGCGGGCGGCCGTGCGCCGGAACCGGTCCTGCCAGTGGGAGCGGGCCTGCCCGGGGCTCCCGGCCTGCCGGACGCGCCGGCGGCCGACGGCCTCGCCGGGGAGCCCGGCCTGCCGCCCCTGGCCGGTTTACCGGATTTGCCGGAACCTTCCGGTGCCGGTGACCCGCCGGACGAGCCTGCCCTGCCGGAGGCACCGGAGGAGCCCGCACGGCCGGAGCTCCCGGCGGAGCCCCCGCGCCCCGAGCCACCGGAGGAACCCGCACGGCCCGAAGGGGAGCCCGCACGGCCGGAACTTCCGGAGGAACCCGTACGGCCCGAACCGCCTGCCCCCTGCCTGCCCGAGGCCGGAGGCCTGCGCGGGGGGGCCGGCTCCCGGGGGCTGTCGGGAACGCCGGGAGCACCGGACGGCCCGGCGTCGCCGGACCCCGGCCTGCGCGGCTTACCGGAGGCGTCCGGGGAACCGCCAGGTCTGGCCGCGCGGCCGGGACCGCCGGGAGAACGGCGGCCCGCCCCTCCCGCCGGTCCTCCCCCGGAGCCCCCGCGGCCCTGCCCGGGACCGGGCCCCCCGGTCTCCCTCACCGGCCCGTGCCCGGCACTCGCTCCTGCCCCGCGGGCTTGGTGGCGTCGTCGGCGCCCCCGACGGCGGGCTTGTCGGGGTCGATGACGCGCGCGGTGTCCCAGTCGGGACCCAGACCCTGGAGTTCGTTGTTCCTCGCCACCGCTTCCGGCATCTCCTGCCGCATGATCGCGCTCTGCTTGCTCTCCTTCGCGATGCGCAGGTCACTGATCTCCTTGCGCAGCCCGTTGGCCCTGAAGGAGTCCTGGGCGAGCACGGCGTTCAGCAGCAGCAGGCTGATCAGCCCGCCGCAGAGCAGGCCGACCACGAGCAGCAGGAAAGGAGTCCTCGGCGGCCTGGCGCGACGGGCCGCCGGGGGCCCTGAGGCACCTGTAGCCCCGAGAGCCACAGCCTTGACCTGCTTACCCTGCGCGGCCGGAGCGGTTGCGGGCGCAGGCCTGGCCGGCTTGGTCCCGTACCCCTGCGGCACCGCGCGGGGGACGCGCACGGGGCGTGCGCCGCGGCTGGGCGCGGCGCGTCGGACGTCTGTCTCACTCCTCGTCAACTGCCTCACGGATCCTCTCTGCCGCCCGACACCGGGCGGAGGCCGCCCGCGGGTTGCGGGCCACCTCCTCTTCGCTCGGAAGCTCGGCTCCCCTTGTCAGGAGCGCGAACCGCGGCTGGTGAGCCGGCAGCGGGACGGGGAGGCCGACAGGGCCGGTGTCCCTGGTCCGCGCGGTGATGACCTGCTTCGTCAACCGGTCCTCAAGGGAGTGGTACGCGAGCACGACGACGCGCCCGCCCAGCGTCAATGCGTCGAGCGCGGCCGGGAGCGCGCGTTCCAGTGCTGTCAACTCCGCGTTCACCTCGATCCGCAACGCCTGGAAAGTCCTTTTGGCGGGGTTGCCCCCGGTCCTGCGGGTAGCGGCCGGGATCGCCGTTCTGACGATCTCCGCAAGCCGCTTGGTAGACGTTATGGCCTCTCTGGCCCTTTCCTTGATGATTAAGTGCGCGACACGCGGGGCGAATCGTTCTTCTCCGTAATCCCGCAGGATCCGGATCAGCTCGGCGGCCGGGTAGGTGTTGACCACGACCTCGGCCGTCAGCTCCTCGTCGCGGTCCATCCGCATGTCCAGCGGCGCGTCGTAGGAGTAGGCGAAACCGCGTTCGGCCTCGTCCAGCTGCGGGGAGGAGACGCCCAGGTCGAACAGCGCGGCGTCGACGCGGGGACGGCCCAGCTCGGCCAGCACCTCGGGAAGCTCGTCGGAGACCGCGCGGACCAGCGTGATCCGCTCGGCGTACGGGGCGAGCCTGGTGGTGGAGCGCTCGATGGCGGTGGGGTCGCGGTCGATCCCGATCAGGTGGAGCGAGGGGTGCGCGGCCAGCAGGGCCTCGGCGTGACCGCCGAGGCCGAGGTTGGCGTCGACGAGCACGGGGGCGGGGCGGGCCAGCGCCGGAGCGAGCAACTCCAGCACCCGGTCGAGCATGACGGGGACGTGACCCCCGGCCGTCTGGAGATCATGGTTTTGGTTCTCGGCGCGCATGAAGCGCAACCCCCCTCTTTCCCGCCTCGTCCCGTGGACGCGCGGCGGACGCTCACCGGTGTCTTGAAAACAGGCCCCCACCCCCGGGGCCGTCCGGCCAGGTCCCCATCCGCACCCGCGTGTCCACCCGTCACCTGACACCGGGGAAGGTGCATCAGCTGACGGACAGGTGGTTGCGGGTGGAGACCTCGCCGAACGACGTTTTACCGATGAGTCGACCGTGGAATCACAGAATCCCTGGCAGCACCTCCTCCGACAGATCGGCGAAAGCCTGCTCTTGGTCGGCCAGATAGGCGCTCCAGGCGTCCGCGGCCCAGATCTCCAACCGGGTGTTGGCTCCGATGACCACGCAGTCGCGGCGCAGGCTGGCGTACTCGCGCAGAGGTTGCGGAACGGTGATCCGGCCCTGCTTGTCGGCGACCTCGTCGGATGCGCTGGCGAAGAGGACGCGGCTGTAGTCGCGGACCGCCTTGGCGGTCACCGGCGCGGTGCGCAGAGCCTCGGTTATGCGCTGGAACTCCTCTACGGGAAAGACGTAGAGGCAGCGCTCCTGGCCTTTGGTGATCACCAGACCCTCCGCCAGCTCCTCGCGGTACTTCGCCGGCAGGAACAGCCGTCCCTTGTCATCAAGACGTGGGTGGTGAGTGCCGAGGAACACCGGCCTCACCTCCCGTGCCCAGCGGAGCGCCAGGCGTCGCCGCCCTGCCCTCCACTGCGCACCACCATACTCCACTTCTCTCCACCGTCAACTGATTCCACGCCTCTTCACGACGGGTTTCGCCGACATTTCCCCAGTTCAAATGGGGTGGTGCGGAGTGGAGGGGGTAAGCGGCCCCTCGTACGCCACGGGCGTGTCGGGTAAGGCCGCCGAATAGGCTATGGATCATGAAATAAGTCGGATCGCGGCGAAGAATGATGGAAGGCGGGGATCCCCGCACCGTTCCGGAATCGGCGCGCCCCGGCACGTGGTCGCGACCACCGCGTCGCCCGCTATGACCGTTTACCCGGAATCAGCCCTGATGACCGCATAAAGTCGCCGTGGGAACGTATGGCGCCGTAGTGTCGGAAGGCAGAATGAGTTACGGGATCGCAAAGATTCCGCAACGGTAACCCCTCGGCGCACAACCGCCGCACCCTCATGGAGGCCTGGTGGCAGTAACACATGACGTCTCACCACAGCTCGATGATCTTGTGGTCACCGCGCACCGGATTCGTGAGTCGATCGAATCGGTGATCGAGGGCAAGAGCGACGTCGTCCGCCTGACCTTGACCGTACTACTCGCCGAGGGACACCTCCTCATCGAGGACGTGCCCGGAGTCGGCAAGACCATGCTCGCCAAGGCGCTGGCGCGGTCCATCGACTGCCCGGTGCGCCGCGTGCAGTTCACCCCCGACCTGCTACCGAGCGACATCACCGGGGTGAGCGCCTACAACCAGCAGACCAGGGAGTTCGAGTTCAAGCCCGGCCCGGTCTTCGCCAACATCGTGGTCGGTGACGAGATCAACCGGGCCTCGCCGAAGACCCAGTCGGCGCTGCTGGAGTGCATGGAGGAGCACCAGGTCACCGTCGACGGCGCGACCTACCGCCTGGACTCCCCCTTCATGGTGATCGCGACACAGAACCCGATCGAGATGGAGGGCACCTATCCCCTTCCCGAGGCACAGCGCGACCGGTTCACCGCCCGGATCGCGATGGGCTATCCCGCCCCCTCCGCGGAGCTGGAGATGCTCGACGTGCACGGCGCGGCCTCCCCGCTGGACAAGCTGGAGCCGGTGGCCACCACCGAGCAGGTGAAGGCCCTGATCGAGGCGGTGCGCGGGGTCTACGTCTCCCAGCCGATCAAGAAATACGCGATCGACCTGGTGACCGCCACCCGTCAGTCCCCCGACCTGAGGCTGGGCGCCTCCCCCCGCTCGACCCTGCAGCTGGTCAGGGCGGCGCGGGCGCACGCCGCACTCGCGGGCCGCGACTACGTCATCCCCGACGACCTTCAGGATTTGTGCGCCCCCGTGCTCGCGCACCGGCTGCTGCCCAGCATCGAGGCCCAGGGGCAGCGCCGCCCGCCCGAGCAGGTGATCGCCGACCTGGTCCGCCGGGTGCCCGTGCCCGAGGCCCAGGCCCGGTGACCTCTGGCCTCAAGGCGCTCACCGCCCGCGGCCGGTCCTTCCTCGCGTCCGGCGTCGCGGCGCTGTTGTGCGCCTTCATCCTCGGCGAGCACGACCTGCTCAGGATCGGCGTGCTGATCGTCTCGCTGCCGCTGCTCGCGGCCCTGGTGGTCGCCCGCACCCGTTACCGGCTGAGCTGCGCCCGGCGCCTGGACCCGCCCAGGACCGAGGTGGGCAGCGAGGCCACCGTGACGCTGCGGCTGGAGAACATCACCCGGCTGCCGACCGGGCTGCTGATGATCGAGGACACCGTTCCCTACGCCCTCGGCGCCCGGCCCAGGTTCGTGCTGGACCGGGTGGAGGCGCAGGGCATCCGGGAGATCGACTACCGGGTCCGCTCCGACCTGCGCGGGCGCTTCACCATCGGGCCGCTCTCCATCCGGATCAGCGACCCCTTCGGCCTGGTCGAGCTGACCAGGTCGTTCACCATCACCGACACGCTCATGGTGACGCCCCAGGTGGTGGCGTTGCCCCATGTGCGCCTGTCCGGTGAGTGGACGGGCGGGGGCGACAGCCGTACGAGAAGCGTCGCGGCCGCGGGAGACGACGACGTCGCGCCACGTGAGTACCGTCAGGGCGACGACCTGCGTCGCGTCCACTGGCGCTCGACCGCCAGGCACGGCGAGCTGATGGTGCGGCGCGAGGAGCAGCAGTGGCAGAGCAGGGGGGCGCTGCTGCTGGACACCCGGCGCTACGCCCACCGGGGCGAGGGCCCGCGCTCGTCGTTCGAGGCGGCGGTCTCGGTCGCGGCCTCCATCGGCGTGCACCTCGCCCACGAGGGTCTCGGCCTGCGCCTGGTCACCGACCAGGGGGCCGAGCAGCTCACCGACAGCGGGCTGAGCCTGTCGCTGCTGGACACCCTGGCCGTCGTGCGGACCAGCACGGCACGGTCACTGGAGTACGGCGTCGGCGCGCTGCGGCAGGGGGGCGGCGACGGCCTGATCGTCGCCGTGCTCGGCAAGATGGACCTCGACCAGGCCCAGGAGCTGGCCAGGGCCAGGCACGGCAACGTGACCGGCGTGGCCGTGCTGCTGGACGTCGAGGGCTGGGAGAATCCCGAACTGGGCGAGGACGAGGAGTTCCGGGCGGTGCGCTCGGTGCTCACGGGAACGGGCTGGCGCGTGGTGGGGCTGCCCGCCGGCACCTCCGTCGCGAGCGTCTGGCAGGACGTCGCGCAACGCGGACGATTCGCGGCCGGCAGGAGTGGCTCATGAGACTTTCCATCGCGTCGGGCGTGGCCACGGGAGCGGTCGCGCTCGCGCTCTACCCGCTCTTCCAGGGCGGTGCCTGGTTCTGGTCGAGCCTGGGCGCCATCCTGGTCGTGACCGGGGTCGGCATGCTGGCCGGTCACTACACGCTGCCCGGCTGGCTGGCGCCGCCCGTGCAGGTGCTCGCGGTGTTGCTCTATCTCACGGCGGTGTTCGCCGGGGACGAGGCGTGGGCGAGGGTGTTTCCCACCTGGGACTCGCTCGACAGGCTGGACGAGTTGCTGACGACGGGCTTCGCCGACATCCAGCGGTTCGCCGCCCCCGTGCCCGACAACGCCGGCATCGTCCTGCTCACCTGCGGCGGTGTCGGCCTGATCGCCGTCCTGGTGGACCTGCTCGCCGCGCGGCTGCGCAGGGCGGCGCTCACCGGGCTGCCGCTGCTGGCGCTGTTCACGGTCCCGGCCGCGGTGATCGTCGAGCCGATCAGCTGGCCGGCGTTCATCATCGGCGCCCTGGGCTACCTGGGGATCCTCGTCGCCGACGGGCGGGAACGGGTCGGCCAATGGGGCCGCGCGGTGCTGGTGCGCCGCACGTCGTCCTTCACCGCCACCCGGCCGAACCCCGCCGACACCGGGCCGCTGCGGCTCTCGGGCAGGCGCATCGGCTTCACCGCGATCGCGCTCGCCGTCCTGCTGCCAGCGCTGCTGCCCACCCTTGAGCCCGACCCGCTGTTCAATTTCGGCGTGGGCAACGGCAGGGGCGGCGGCGGCAACTCGATCAGCATCCCGAACCCCATGGTCAACCTGCGCGGCCAGCTGTCGCTGCCGGAGAACTCCACCGTCCTGACCTACCAGGCCAGCGACAGCACGCCGCGCTACCTGAGGATGTACTCCCTCGACGTCTTCGACGGCGAGCAGTGGACGATGTCGGAGCCCAGGGGCCGCCCCGAGGACCGGACCTCCGAGGCACCGATGCCACCGCCTCCCGGCCAGGGCGCGAACGTGCCCGTCACGCCCGCGACCGTCACCGTCACGGTGAGCCCGCAGGTCAGGAGACTGAGCTTCCTCCCCCTGCCCTACCCGGTGTCCAGGGTCACGGTGGCGGGCGACTGGCGTCCCGACCGCGACACGCTCATGGTCTTCTCCACGCGGAACACCGCGGGGGGCCTCACCTACCAGGCCCTCACCGCCGAGCCCGAGGCCACGGCGGACAGGCTCAAGGCGGCGCCCTCGCCCGCCACGGCGATCAGGGACCGATACCTGACGCTGCCGGAAAACCTGCCCGAGGAGATCAGGCAGCTCGCCCTCAGCGAGACCAAGCAGGACGCAAGCCCGTACGAGCAGGCGATCCAGCTGCAGGAGTTCTTCACCAAGACCGGCGGGTTCACCTACAGTCTGGCCACCCAGGGGCACGACGGCCCGGCGCTGACGGACTTCCTGATCCGCAACAGGACCGGCTACTGCGAGCAGTTCGCCGCGTCCATGGCGGTGCTGGCGCGCGTCCTGGGCATCCCCTCCAGGGTCGCCATCGGTTACACCGGGGGCAGCGTCACCTCCGAGGGGTGGCAGGTGCGCACCCATGACTCGCACGCCTGGCCCGAGCTGTACTTCGAGGGCGTCGGGTGGCTCCGCTTCGAGCCCACCCCGGCGGGCGGAGCGGGTCAGGGCAGCGCGACGGTGCCGTCCTACACCCGCCCCGAGGTGGCGCCGGCCACCTCCGACGAGCCGAGCGCGGCACCGTCGTCGGCCCCCGACGACTCCGACTCGCCCACCGGCGCGGCGGACGACCGCCGCCGCGAGCAACTCGACCGGGACTCCGGCGGCGCGCTGATCCCGGTGGACGAGGGAATGCCGCCGGCTGCGAAGATCGGCATCGGGGTCGCGATCGCGCTTCTGGTCGCGCTGATCCCCGCGCTGATCCGCTGGCAGCTGCGGGCCCGCCGAGCCAGGTCCTACTCACGGCCGGTGAAGGGTCCCGGGGGCGAGGGTTCGGCCGTCCCCGATCCCACCGCCGTCGCGCCCGCCGCGGTCAGGGAGATCCGCTGGGAGCCGGCGGTGACGGCCGCGTGGGCCGAACTCGACGACGCCCTGTGCGACTACGGGATGTCGCGGCAGGTGAGCGAGAGTCCGCGCGCGCTGGCCAGGCGGCTGGCCGAGCAGTACGTGTTCGAGCCGGAGGCCGCCGCCGCGCTGGCGAGGATCGCCGCGGCGGTGGAGCGGATGCTCTACGCCAGAACGCCGGGCGAGATCGGCACCCTGCGCGAGGACATGCGCACCGTGCGGCGGGCGCTGGCGGCCACCGTGACCCGTGGCAGGCGGATCAGGGCGGTGCTGCTACCGCCCTCCACGCTCCTGCGGGCGCGGGCGATGGGCGGGCGGGTGCTGGACGGTTTCGACCGGCTGGAGAACATCCGGCTGCGCCGACCGGCCAGGAAGGGCGCCTGAGCCCTCCGGTGATCGGGGCGCGACATCGCGCCCCGATCACCGGGCCGCCGCTGCCGGCACTGTTCACGGTCCCGGCCGCGGTGATCGTCGAGCCGGTCGGCCGACCGGCGTTCATCATCGGCGCTCCGGGCTACCCGGGGATCCTCGTCGCCGACGGACGGCGAGGCAGGAGCCGCCGGGGCACGCGAGAGGGACCCGGGGGACGACACCGTGCGACACAGCGGACGAGGCGATGGACGACGCGCTGAACGACACAGGGGGTGACGTGGGCCGCTCCCATGCGGGAGTGACCCTCGTCGGCGTGGAGAGATCGTCGGGGGGATTCTCCGGGGAAGGTGACGCCCCCCGCCGGGCTAGCGCTCGTCGTTGCGACGGCGCCAGCGCTCCTCCATACGTTCCATGAAGCTCTGGCGGGAGCCGCCGGGACGGCGCCCCCCCTTGCCTCGCGGCTGATCGGGCGACGTGGCCGCGTTGGCCTCACCGAACCCGTTCATCCGCTTCCAGCTGGACAGACCCCACAGACACGCGGCGAGCATGACCACGAAACCGCCGACGCCGAGCGGGATGTTGATGATCACAACGCCGACCATCAGCAGGACGACACCCAGGATGAAGCCGATGGAGGCTTTCACCAGGCGGCGCCTGTAATGGCTGCGGGGATCACTGATCCTGACGGTATTGGCCCACTTCGGGTCCTCGGCGTAGAGGGCCTGCTCGATCTGGTCGAGCAAGCGCTGCTCGTGCTCAGAGAGCGGCACGGCGCCTCCCAAGGACAGCCCCAGGACGGGGAAGACGGTGACGGACGACACGGGGTGTCCGAACCTCGCGGTCGGTTATCCCCAGAATACGAGGCTGTAGACGTAGACGAAAGAAAACGTCCAACGTAGTCCAAACCGGAGGCCGCGTCATGGGTCTATTCCATCAAACGGCGGGCGAACAAGGGAGGCCGGGAGGACGGCATCGCGACCGAATCTGCGGGCCGCCCTGTCCATCGCCCGCTCGGCCTCCCGCCAGCCCGTCTCGCGCTCTCCGAGCCCGAGCTGCCGGGTCGCCCCGGCGGCCGGGCCGAGGTTCTCCACCCGCACGCCGACCAGTCTCAGCCTGGTGTTCTCCAGGCCGGAGGCGGCGTAGAGGGCGCAGGCGACCTCGTACAGGACCTTGGCGACGTCGGTGGGCTCTCGCAGGCTCCTGGACCGGGAAAGGGTGGTGAAGTCGGCGCGGCGGAGCTTGACGCTGATCGTGCGGCCGACGCTGCCGCCCTCCCTGAGCCTGGCGGCGACCCGCTCGGAGAGCCGGAGCAGCTCCCTGCGGATCTCCACGGGATCGGCGATGTCTGTGGCGAAGGTCTCTTCCGCGCCGATGCTCTTGTCGGGGACGTACGGGGTCACCGGGCGTTCGTCGCGCCCCCAGGCGAGCGCCGCCAGGTGCGCGCCGGCCGCCTGGCCCAGATCCCGCTGGAGCGTCTCCACAGGGACCCTGGCGAGGTCACCGACGGTCTTGATGCCGAGGCGGGCCAGTGACCGCTCGGTGCGCTCCCCGACGCCCCACAGCGCCGCCACGGGCAGCGGGTGCAGGAAGTCGACCACCCTGTCGGCGGGCACCACGAACAGGCCGTCGGGCTTGCAGTGCCGCGAGGCGAGCTTCGCCACGAACTTGCTGCCGGCGACCCCGACGGAACAGGTGACGCCCTGCTCTCGCACGACCTGCTCGCGGATCATCCCGGCGATCGCCGCCGGCGGGCCGAGACGCTTGCGGGCCCCGCCGACGTCGAGGAACGCCTCGTCGGAGGCGATCGGCTCGACCTCGGGGGTGTAGGTGTGGAAGATCTCCATGACGCGCCGGGAGACCTCCGCGTATTTGCCCCGGCTCGGCGGGATGATCACCGCTTGGGGGCAGAGCCGTCGGGCCCGGGTCATGGGCATGGCCGAGTGCACCCCGAATCTCCGGGCCTCGTAGGTGGCGCTGAGCACCACCCCGCGCGCCCCGGGCGCGCCGATGATGACGGGAGAACCCCGGAGCTCGGGACGGTCACGCAGCTCGACACCCGCGTAGAAGGCGTCCATGTCGACGTGGAGGATCGGGCAGCCGCTGTCGTCCGTCCCCAGATCGGAACCCGGACGCGGCATCTGCTGCTTTCTCGACACCCCGCCATCCTACGGGAACACGCGTTCGATGTGGTGTTCACCGGTGGCCAAGCATGTGCAGTTGGGTGGCGATGTCGCGGAGCACCGGGTGCGCCGCCGCCGCCTGCTCCAGGGCGACCAGGGCGCGGGCGGCTCCGGGCTCGCCGTCGAGCAGCCTGCTGGGCACCAGGTCGGTGAAGATCCGCACGCCGTGCGCCTCGCCGGGCGTGAAACCCGCCGCGGCGAGAAGCCGCTCCAGCGCCTCTCGGGTGAAGCGCCTGGGCGTGGGGTCGCGGTCGCCCCAGCGGCCCTGGGGGTCGTCCAGGACCTGGAGTGCCTCGTCGAACCTGCCCGCGATGGAGCGGTGGAGTGCGGCGGCGAGCGGGTTGGCGGCGAGCACGCTGATCACGCCGCTCTCGCGCAGCAGGCCGGCCATCGCCCGCACCGCGCCGGTCGGGTCCTCCACGTACTCCAGCACGCTGTGGCAGAGCACCAGGTCGGCCCCGCCACCCGGGAGCAACTCCCCCAGGTCCGCGGCGTCACCCTGCAGGGCGCGCACCTCCACCCCCGCCTCCGCCGCGCGGCGCTCCAGCGCGGCGAGCGAGTCGGGGCTGGGATCGACGACCGTCACGGCGTGCCCCAGGGCGGCCAGGGGAACGGCGAAACCGCCCGTTCCGCCCCCGGCGTCGACGATGTCGAGCCGCTCACGGCCTGTCGCGGCCACCCGCTCGGCCAGCACGGCACTCAGGACGTCCCACACGACCGCTGTGCGGACCGCGGGGGTGCCCGCCTGCCGTGAGATGCCTACGGCGTGCAACTTCAGATCGCCTCCTCGTTCGGTGACGAGCCCAGCCTACGCGGCGCGCCCCCCGGTGCGGCCCAAGGAGTATCCATACTCGTACTTGATCGAGTCTTTTTCCCGGCTCGGACGGATCCCATGGGCAAGCCGGGAGAAAAGGGGACACCCTGGACAGGGGTACGCCGGGGCGGGGAGACCCGGAGATCCGGGCCCCCGAGGGGCGACCGGCGAGGTGTCTGCTGCCCCTGAGCGGGTTTCCCTCGGCCGGGACGGTTGTTCCCCGCCGAGGTTTTCCCGGTCGACGTCCGGCGCGGGACCGCTAGAGCGCCAGGGACGGCTTGAGCTGCTTGAAACGGGCCATCAGCCCGTTGACGAACTGCGGCGACTCGTCGGTCGACAGCTCGGAGGCCAGGCTGACCCACTCGCTGATGACGACGCCCTCGGGAACGTCGGGCATCCACAGCAGCTCGTAGGTGCCACCGCGCAGGAGGTTGCGGTCGACCGCGGGCATGCGGTCGAGCGTCCAGCCCTCGGAGTAGGTGGTGATCAGCTCGTCGATGCGCGACCGGTGCCTGCACACGCCCTCGACGATCGTCGTGGTGTATTCGTTCACGGGCGGCTCGGCCCGCTCCAGGCGCTCGGCGAGGACGCTCAGCGGGTCCTGGCCACGCGCCTCGGCCTCGAAGAGGATGTCGAGCGCGCGCCTGCGCGCCTTACCTCGTGCCGACATCAGGCGCGGCCGAGATAATCGCCGGTGCGGGTGTCGACCTTGACCTTCTCACCGGTGGTGATGAAGAGCGGCACCTTGATCTCGGCGCCGGTCTCCAGCGTGGCGGGCTTGGTGCCGCCGGTGGAGCGGTCGCCCTGGAGGCCGGGCTCGGTCTCGGCGACGAGCAGCTCGACGGCCGCGGGCAGGTCGACGTAGAGGACGTTGCCCTCGTTGATCGCCACGGTGGCCAGCATGTTCTCCAGCAGGTAGTTGGCCGAGTCGCCGACCGCCGTCCTGGAGACGTGGAGCATGTCGTAGGTCTCGGTGTCCATGAAGACGTAGTCGTCGCCGTCCATGTAGGAGAACTGCATCTCGCGCTTGTCGACGTTGGCCACCTCGACCTTCACGCCCGCGTTGAAGGTCTTGTCGACGACCTTGCCCGATAGCACGTTCTTGAGCTTGGTGCGGACGAACGCGCCGCCCTTGCCGGGCTTGACGTGCTGGAACTCCACGACGGCCCAGAGCTCACCGCCGTCGAGCTTGAGCACCAGGCCGTTCTTGAGGTCGTTCGTCGTCGCCACTAGTCTCTCCTGCGTACGGCCGCTCTTAAAGGACGAGCAGCTCTTTGGTCGTCCGTGTGAGAAGTTCCGGTCCGCCATCGCGCACCACGAGCGTGTCCTCGATGCGGACACCGCCCCTGCCGGGAAGGTAAACCCCTGGCTCGACGGTCACCGGAACTCGATCCTCTAGTCTAGCGTGCTCATGGTCGCGCTCCGGCGCTCTCGAAGATCGTTCCGGCTTCGGAGAACCTTCCCGCTCTCCCCGGGAGTCCTGCGGGTTCTCGGGTCTCGCCGGCGAGAGGAACGGGGCCTCGTGGATCTGCAGCCCGACGCCGTGGCCGAGGCCGTGCTTGAAGAACTCCCCGTAGCCCGCCTCCCCGATCAGGTCGCGGGCCGCGGCGTCCACCTCGTGGAGCGCCGCGCCGACCCGCGCGGCCAGGCTCCCGGCCCGCTGGGCGGCGCGGACCAGGTCGTACAGCTCGCGCTGCCATCCCGCGGGCTCGCCGATCGCCACGGTCCTGGTCATGTCCGCGTGGTAGCCCCGGTACAGCGCCCCGAAGTCCATGGTGACCAGGTCGCCGCGCTCCAGCGGCCGGTCCGAGGGCGAGTGGTGCGGGATCGCGCCGTTGGGCCCGCTCGCGACGATCGAGTCGAAGGCGAGCCCGTCCGCGCCCAGTTCCACCATCCGGCGCTCCAGTGCCCTGGCGACCTCCTTCTCGGTCAGTCCGGGACGCAAGCCGGGCACGACCTCGTCGAAGGCCCTGCCGGTGAGCTCGCACGCGGTGCGGATGAGGTCGATCTCGGCGTCGTCCTTGACCGTGCGCACCGACTCCACGAGCCCGGACAGACGCGGCAGTCCTCCGCCCAGCCGGAAGTAGTCGGCGACGGACATGTGGTCGGCCTCGATGCCGGTCCGGCCGTTCTCCGGCAGCAGGGCCCCGGCGACGTCGGACGCCTCGATCACCTCCACGTCGGCGCAGACGCGCCGGGCGGCCTCGATGTAGCGGGAGTCGGTGGCCAGGGTGGCGTCGGCGTCGGCCCTGACCAGGACTGCCGCGTTGGAGCTGGCCAGGCCGGTCAGGTAGCGCACGTTCACGACGCTGGTGACCAGGATCGCGTCCGCTCGGTGAGCGGGCAGCAGGGCCGCGAGGCTCGCGCGGCGCCGGGCGTGGGTGGCGGTCATGGTAGGCATGCTATTAACCGATTTGACCAATTTTAACCGATGCCGTCACCTTAATCCTGCGACCCTGCGCTCACCGGACCGGCGGTCAGGAGGCGAGCTCCCTCACCCTCTCGATGAGCCGGACGCGCTCCTCGTGGGTGCCCGCGAGCGGGGCGACGTTGACGGTCGTGACACCCGACTCGCGCATCGCCTGCAGGCGCTCGCGGACGTGCCCCTCCGAGCCGATCAGGGACGTCCTCTCCAGCAGCTCGTGCGGTACGAGCGCGGCGGCCTCGTCCTTCCTGCCCTCCAGGTAGAGGTTCTGGATCTGCTCGGCCTCCTTCTCGTAGCCGTACCTGCGGGCGAGGTCGTTGTAGAAGTTCCTGCCCTTGGCGCCCATACCGCCGATGTAGAGCGCGGCCATCGGGCGGCCCAGCTCCAGCCAGCCGGAGACGTCGTCGCCGATGGCGAGCGGGGCCTGGGCGATCACGTCCAGCTCGCCCAGCGCCGGATCCCGCCTCGCCCCGCCCGCCGCCAGGGAGGCACCCCACACGTCGGCGGCCTTCTCCGGCACGTAGAAGATCGGCTCCCAGCCCTCGGCGAGCTCGGCGGCGAGCTCGACGTTCTTGGGACCGATGGCGGCGATCACGACGGGGATGCGCTCGCGGACCGGGTGGTTGATGAGCTTCAGCGGCTTGCCCAGCCCCGTTCCCTGGTCCGCGGGGAGCGGGACGGTGTAGTGCCTGCCCTCGTAGGTCAGGCGCTCGCGCCGCCAGACCTGACGGCAGATCTCGACGACCTCGCGGGTACGGCCGAGCGGCGCGGTGTAGGGAACACCGTGGAAGCCCTCGACGACCTGGGGGCCCGAGGCTCCCAGTCCGAGGGTGAAGCGGCCGTCGGAGACGTAGTCCAGGCCCGCGGCGGTCATGGCCAGCAGGGCGGGGGTGCGGGAGTAGACGGGCAGGATGCCGGAGGCGATCTGCAGCCTCTCGGTCCTGGCGGCGATGTAGCCCAGCTGACTGACCGCGTCGAAGCTGTACGCCTCGGCGACGAAGACGATGTCGAGCCCGGCCTTCTCGTAGTCGGCCAGCTCGGCCACCGTCTCCTTGAAGCCCCCCGAGTAGTTCAGGGCCATACCGATGCGCATCGTGAGATCGTCCTTCCGCGGTGCCGACAAAACCGAATGTTATTCCGTCGCCTCGTCGGCAAAGGCTATCGACTCACCGCCGAAGCACCAAGCCCCGCGCCGCCGCCATCGGGCCGGTAGCCTACGCATTCCGGGGTAGGGGACCCCGGAGGTGGGGGCGGGTCACCACCACAGAGCGGACGAGGAGCGGTGTGCTGAGGCAGTCGATCGTCGTGGCGGCGGCAGCGCTCGCCCTCACGCTCGGAGGGCACCGGCTCCTGCCGGAGCTGGGCGGTTTCACGCCCGTGCTGGAGAGCCTGCTCCCCTGGCTCGGGGTGGCCGTGCCGATCCTGCTGATCTGCGCGCTGGCCACCCGTTCGTGGCAGGTGATCGTCGCCGCACTGGTCCCGGCGACCGTGTGGGGCCTCATGTTCGGCCCGGCGCTGCTGCGCAGCCCGCCCGGCGGACCCAGCGACCTCTCGGTCGCCACCCTCAACGTCGGCGCGACCAACGCCGCCTCCGCCGAGGCCATGCGATCCGTCTCCAAGGGCCGCGACCTGGTCGCGGTGCAGGAACTGACCGCCGGCGGCCCCGCGGCGAAGTTCCTCAACGACCACTTCCCCCACCGCTACCGGATCGCCACGGTCGGCCTGTGGAGCCGGTTCCCGATCGCCGAGACACGCAAGGCCGACATCGGCCTCGACTGGGCGCGGGCACTGCGCGCGGTGGTCGTCACTCCCAAGGGCAGGGTGACCGTGTACGTCATGCACCTCGCCTCCGCCCGCCCGGGACAGACCGCCCAGCGCGACGAGACCCTCGCCCACGCCCGCAGGATGATCGACAGGGACGACAGCGAGCACCTGCTGCTCCTCGGCGACCTCAACACCGCCACCACCGACCGCAAGCGTTCCGGCCTGGTGCCGCCGCTGTCGGACGCCCAGCAGGAGGCCGGTACCGGATTCGGCTTCACCTGGCCCGCGTCCTTCCCCGTCACCCGCCCCGACCACATCCTGTACCGCGGCATGATCGCCACCAGCGCCGGCGTCGAGCGTGCCGCGGGCAGCGACCACCGCGCCGCCGTCGCCTCCCTGCGCCTGGCCGCCTAAAGACCCGGCGCCCTTGGGCGGGCACGGAGGGCGGACAGGTCGGCCGGGGTGTCGATGTCGGCGGGGTCGGCGACGTCGTCGCAGGGGACCGCGACGACCAGTTCCGGATGGGCCCTCAGGAACGGGCGGGCGCCCGCGTCCCCGGTCGCGAGCCTGGCGACCTCCTCGAAGTGCTCCCTCGCGATCAACACCGGGTTCCTCCGCGCGCCGCCGTAGGTGGCGACGGCGACCGAGGCGCCCCGCCGCGCGGCCTCGATGAGCCGCTCCACCGCCCGCGGGCCGACGAACGGCTGGTCCACCAGGGCGATCACCACGTGCTCGGCGACGTCCGGGATCGCGTTCAGTCCGGCCCTGAGCGAGGAGCCCATCCCCGAGCTCCACTCCGGGTTGTGGACGGTCACCACTCCCCCTATCCGCACGGTGGCCGCGCCGAGCACCACGACCACGGGACGGCAGCCGCCGTCGTGGAGGGCCCTCACCCCGCGATCCACCAGCCGCTCCCCGTGGAAGTCCACCAGCGCCTTGGGAGTGCCGAGCCGCGAGCCGGATCCGGCGGCGAGCAGCAGTCCCGCGCTCGCCGCACGCCCACCGAGCTCCGCTGCGCTCATCCGCCGGGTCCCTCGCCGTGGATCCTGCCGGAACCGTCGGTCAGCGGCCGGCCAGAGCCGCCCCAGCGCAGCTGGATCAGCTCCGCGGCGATCGAGATCGCCGTCTCCTCCGGCGTGCGCGCGCCCAGGTCCAGCCCGATCGGCGAGCGGAGCCTCTTCAGCTCGGCCTCTCCCATCCCCGCCTGCGCCAGCCGGGCCAGCCGGTCCTCGTGCGTACGGCGCGAGCCCATCGCGCCGACGTAGCCCGCCGGGGTGCGCAGCGCGACCTCCAGCAGGGGAACGTCGAACTTGGGATCGTGGGTGAGCACGCAGATCGCGGTCCGCTCGTCCACGACGGTCGAGGTGAGATAGTCGTGCGGCCACTTCACGACCACCTCGTCCGCCTCGGGGAAGCGCTTGGCCGTGGCGAACACCGGCCGGGCGTCGCACACGACCACGTGGTAGCCGAGGAACTTGCCGACCCTCGCGACCGCGGCGGCGAAGTCGATCGCGCCGAAGACCAGCATCCTGGGCGGCGGCGCGAAGGACTGGACGAAGACCGACAGCTCGTCGAGCCGTCGCTCTCCCTTCGCCCCGTACCTGCGGATGCCCGTCAGTCCCTGCGCGAGCATCCCCCTGACGTCGTCGTCCACCGCGTCGTCCAGCCGGGTCACCCCCAGGGAGCCTGAGGAGCGGTCAGGCCAGATGACCCGGCGGGTGCCGATCGCGCCCGGCCCCGACAGAACGGTCACCACCGCCACCGGCTCACGCCGCAGTACCGAGGCGGCGACCTCCCCCAGCTCGGGGAAGGTCTCCCTGGAGACGGGCTCGACGAAGATGTCCAGGATGCCGCCGCAGGTCAGGCCGACGGAGAAGGCGTCGTCGTCGCTCACCCCGTACCGCTGCAGGACGGGCGCGCCCGAGGAGACCACCTCCCTGGACAGCTCGTAGACGGCGCCCTCGACACAGCCGCCGGAGACGCTGCCCTCGGCCTCGTCGCCGAGCACCGCCATGGACGCCCCAGGTGGCCGGGGCGCGCTGCGGAAGGTGTTGACCACGGTGGCCAGGCCGAACGTCTCTCCCGCCTCCCACCATCGCAGGATCTGTGACAGAACGTCACGCATGCGTACCTCCAAGCAGCGTCGCCAGTTCCTCGAACGCGGCCAGGCTGTGCCCGGCCACGAAGTCGTCGATGTGGGGAAGCGCGGCCCGCATCCCGGCGGTGAGCGGCCGGTAGCCCTCCCTGCCCTTGTGCGGGTTCACCCAGATCACCCGGTGGGCCGTACGGGACAGCCTGGCCATCTCCGCTCCCAGCAGCGAGACGT
Source organism: Streptosporangium sp. NPDC049078 (assembly GCF_040648855.1). Classification (NCBI taxonomy): domain Bacteria; kingdom Bacillati; phylum Actinomycetota; class Actinomycetes; order Streptosporangiales; family Streptosporangiaceae; genus Streptosporangium; species Streptosporangium sp. NPDC049078. Next base: position 113,623 of record NZ_JBEZEL010000006.1, on the reverse strand, counting down.
CGCCGCGTTCCCAGCCGTCGGAGGCGATCACCACCACCGCCCCCGCCGCGTCGTTCAGCGCCAGGAGGCGCCGCAGCTCCTCCCCCAGACGGGTGCCGCCGCTCCAGTCGGGAACGGCGCGGGAGACGGCGTTCATCGCGGTCTCCGGGTCGCGGTGGCGAAGCTCGGCGGTGAGCCTGGTCAGCCGGGTGCCGACGCTGAACACCTCGGTGGCACCCGGCTCCGACCTGACCAGCGCGTGGGCGAGGCGGAGCAGCGTGTCCGCGTACGGGGTCATGGAGCCGCTCACGTCGACCAGCAGCACGACCCTGCGCGGCCTGGTCCGGTGCGCGCGGTAGCGGAGCCCGGCGATCTCCCCTCCTCTGCGCAGGGTCTCCCGGACGGTCGCCGGGCCGTCCAGCCGCCCTCGGCGCGAGGGCCGGAAACGCCGTGACGCGCGCCGCTCCCTGCCCACCCGCAGCAGGGCGAGCAGCCGGTGCGCCTCGGCGAGCTCCGCCGCCGTCATCCGGGCCACGTCCCGGGTGCGCAACACCTCCGTCGCGCTCGCGGTCGACGCCAGGGCGGGAGGCTCGCCGCCCTGGCGGTGCTCGGGGCGTACCTCGGGCCTCGCCGCGGTGTGCCGGGTGACGGTGACCGCCTCCGCTCTCGCACGGCCCGCCCGCAGCCCTGCGAAGTAGGCGCGGAAGACCCGGTCGTAGCGGGGCAGGTCCTCGGCCGAGGCGCACAGCGTGACCCTGCCCGCCCAGTAGACGTCGCCGGGCCTGGAAGCGTCCAGGTGGGACAGGGCACGCAGCAGGCCCTGGGTCCGCTCGTGGTCGGCGGACACCCCCGCGGCGCGCAGCGTCCTGGCGAAACCGGTCATGACCGCGACCAGGTCCTCCCCCGCGCCGAGTCCGGAGGGAAGCGCCGCGAGAGGGGCCCCACCGTCCGGAGCGGCCCGGGTGACGGGAGGAACGCCGGTCGAGGGGAGTCCGGTCGAGGCAGTCCCGGTCGGCGGGATTCCCACCGGGGGAGAGCCTGTCGGCGGAACACCGGTCGCGGGAGACCCGGCCGGGGGAACATCGGTGGCGGGAACACCGGTCGCGGGAGACCCGGTCGGGGGAACGCCGTCAGCGCCGGGACGCACCGAGGAATCCCTTCCCGAGCACCGTCTCGTGGTCCTCCCTGTGCTTGAGCAGGGCGCCCAGCGAGGCGGCCGCCAGGTCGGGGTCGAGCTCGCGGGCGCCGAGGGCGAGGAGTGCCTCGGTCCAGTCCAGGGTCTCGGCGATCCCCGGCGGCTTGATCAGGTCGGCCTCGCGGAGCCGCCCCGTCGCCGTGGCCACCTGCTCGGCCAGGATCTCCGAGCACTCGGGAAGCCTCCTGCGCAGGATCGCCACCTCCCTGTCGAAGGAGGGGTGGTCCAGCCAGTGGTAGAGACAGCGTCGTTTCAGCGCGTCGTGCACCTCGCGGGTGCGGTTGGAGGTGAGCACGACCACCGGCGGCCGCGCGGCGCGGATCGTACCGAGTTCGGGGACGGAGATCGCGAAGTCCGAGAGCACCTCCAGCAGGATCGCCTCGAACTCCACGTCGGCCCGGTCGACCTCGTCGATGAGCAGCACCGCGGGCTGGGTCTCGATCGCCCTCAGCAGCGGCCTGGCGATCAGGAATCTTCGGTCGTAGACCTCGCCCTCCAGCCGGGCCGCGTCGGTGACGCCCCCTGCGTTGGCCGCCTCGGCCGCCTTCAGGTGCAGGAGCTGGCGGGCGAAGTCCCAGTCGTAGAGCGCCTGGGACGCGTCGAGCCCTTCGTAGCACTGCAGGCGGATCAGTGGCGCGTCGAACACCTCGGCGAGGGTCCTGGCCAGCTCGGTCTTGCCGACTCCCGCCTCGCCTTCGAGCAACAGCGGGCGGCCCATCCGCAGCGCGAGGAAGGTCGCCGTGACGAGCCCTTCGTCTGCCAGGTATGACCGCTCGTCGAGCAGCTCCGCCAACTGCGCGGGCGACTCCACATTGGATGTCTCGATTGTCCGCCTCACCACCACCTCAGGCTACGCCCGTCGGCGGGGTCCCAGCGTGACCACACCGCACCACACCGCGCCCCGGCTCCCGCGTCTGCCCGCCCGGCGGCGGCGTCGCAGGCCCGCATCGTCGCCGGCGGGCCCCCGGCCTGCTCGGTGCTCGGTGCTCGGGACGAGCTTCAACATTTCCGTCACCAACGCCTCATTGGCGATATCGCCCGGTAGTCGTGGAAGGATCGCATCGTGCAGGACCGTTCCGCGTTTCCTCCCGGCCCAGAAGGACCGGGCCTTCACGCTGCAGGTGTTGAGTGAAGAACCTGCTCGACCGGATCAACACCCCGTCCAGGGCCGTCGTTCTGGCGTTCCTCGCGGTGGTCCTCACCGGTACGGGGCTCCTCTCGCTACCGGTCGCGGTCGCGGCGGGTGAGAGCGTCTCGTGGACGTCGGCCCTGTTCACCGCCACCTCCGCGGTGTGCGTGACCGGGCTCGCCGTGCACGACACCGCGACACACTGGTCGTTCTTCGGCGAGATCGTGCTCATGGTGCTGATGCAGATCGGCGGCTTCGGGATCATGACGCTCTCCTCGATCCTCGCGGTGATCGTCTCGGGAAAGCTCGGTCTGCGCGCCCGTCTCAACACCCAGGCCGAGACCAAGACCCTCGGTCCCGGCGACGTGCGAAAGGTGATCGTGGGGGTCGCCAAGGTCACCCTGGTCGCCGAGGCGCTCACCGCCGCGGTGCTCGCCGCCCGCTTCATGATCGGGTACGGGGAGCCGTTCGGCCGCGCCGCCTATTACGGGATTTTTCATGCGATCTCAGCGTTCACCAACGCCGGATTCGCGCTCTGGCCGGACAGCATGATGAGGTTCGTCACCGATCCGTGGATCTGCCTCCCGCTCATCACCGCGGTGGTCGCCGGAGGTCTCGGCTTCCCCGTCTACGCCGTGCTGCGGCAGAACTGGCGCCGCCCGGCGCGCTGGACACTGCACGCCAAGATCACACTGGGGATGACCGCCGTCCTGCTGTTCGGCGGGGCGGTGGCCATCACCGCCACCGAGTGGAACAACCCGGGAACGCTGGGACCCCTCTCCCCCGGCCTGCGGATCATGGCCGGGTTGTTCCACAGCACGATGACCCGCAGCGGCGGCCTGAACTCCGTGGACACCTCCCAGATGAGCGAGAACTCCTGGCTCATCAGCGACGTGCTGATGTTCATCGGAGCGGGCAGCGCGAGCACCGGGGGCGGCATCAAGGTGACGACGTTCGCGCTGCTCGGATTCGTGATCCTCGCCGAGTTGCGCGGCGAGCCCGACGTGTCGGCGGGCCGCCGCCGCGTTCCCGAGCAGCTGCAGCGGCAGGCGCTCACGATCGCCCTGCTGAGTGTGGCGTCGGTCGCGATGGGCACGTTCGCCCTGATGACGGTGACACCGTTCAAGCTCGACCGCGTACTGTTCGAGGTGGTCTCCGCCTTCGGCACGGTCGGGCTCTCGACCGGGATCACCGCCGACGTCGGCACCGTGGGACACCTCATCCTGACCATCCTGATGTTCGTCGGACGGCTCGGTCCGGTGACCCTGGGCGCCGCGCTGGCACTGCACGTACAGACCCGTCGGTTCCGATACCCGGAGGAGCGTCCCCTCGTTGGTTGACAGGAAGGGCCGCAGCGACGCGGTCGTGGTGATCGGCCTCGGCCGGTTCGGCGGCGCGCTGGCGGCGGAACTCGTGAGCCGCGACGTCGAGGTGCTCGGCGTCGACAGCGACCCCAAGAACGTGCAGCACTTCTCCGGGCGGCTCACCCACGTGGTGTGCGCCGACTCCACCGACCCCGACGCCCTCGAACAGCTGGGCATCAGGGAGTTCGGCAGGGCCGTGGTCGGCATCGGCACCGACATCGAGGCGAGCATCCTGACCACCTCGATCCTCACCGACCTGGGAGTGGCCGACATCTGGGCGAAGTCGATCAGCCTGCAGCACAGCCGGATCCTGCGGCGGGTCGGCGCGCACCACGTGGTGCAGCCGGAGCACGACATGGGCGAGCGGGTCGCGCACCTCGTCACCGGGCGCATGCTCGACTACGTCGAGGTCGACGAGGACTACGCCATGATCAAGACCCTCGCGCCCCGGTGGGCCGACGGCAAGAGTCTGAGCAGCCTGGGCATCCGCAGCGAGTACGGGGTCACCGTGGTCGGGATCAAGAAACCCGGCGGCAGGTTCACCTACGCCACCTCCGACACGGTGATCCACAACGGCGACACCCTGCTCGTGGCGGGCGACACCGACAAGGCCGAGCGGTTCGCCGAGGAGACCTGAGCGCGGGAACGCGCCGGTGCGGACCGGAACTCGGCCCCGTCGCGCACCGGCGGGTTCCCGCCGCACCGCCTACCGGGCGGTGCAGGTCACCCCGGTGGGGGCGGTGTTGGCCCCGGACCAGGCGCCGTTGAACCCGAAGGAGGTGCTGCCGCCCGAAGACAGCGCGCCGTTCCAGGACAGGTTGACCACGGTGACGGCCGAGCCGCTCGCGGTGTGCGAGCCGCTCCACAGCTGGGTGATGGTCTGGCCGCTGGGGAAGGTCCACGCGACGGTCCAGCCGGTGAGCGCGGCGGTGCCGGTGTTCTTCACCTCGACGTTGGCTCCGAAGCCGCCGTTCCACTGGTTGGTGACGGTGTAGGTCGCGGCACAGGCCTTTCCGGCCGGTGTCGGGGTCGGCGTCGGGGTCGGAGTGGGCGTCGGAGTGGGCGTCGGGGTTGGGGTCGGGGTTGGGGTCGGGGTGGGCGTCGGTGTCGGCGTCGGGCCGCTGGTGCCGGCCTTTTCGGCCGTCCAGGCGCCGACCCAGGCCAGGACCGCGTTCCAGTTGATGGCGACCTCGTTCACCGACCAGGCGTCGATGTCGTCCAGGTAGCACTTCTGCGGCCGGCAGCCGCTGAGGCGCTGCTGGGCGACCGGGTCCTCCAGGCCGCTGTTGGGACCGCCGGCCAGGGCGCCGGGCGGCGCGATGGGCAGGGAGGAGTTGATCTGGTTGGCCCAGAACCGGTGGTGAACGTTACGGGAGGGCTTGTCGCCGTAGCCGGTGACGTAGGAGTAGCCCGTCGGGTTGCGGCCGAGCTGGTACGCCATCGTCTCGAACACCCCGGTGCGGAACCGCTCGGCGCCGGAGAAGTCGTGGGCCAGGGCCAGCACGACGGTGTTGTTGAGGATCAGGTTGTTGGACCCCCAGATGTAGCCGCCGCCGGGCGGCTGGAAGGGCACCGGGTAACCCTGGCCGCGCATCACGTTCAGCAGGCCGTCGGCGGCCGAGACGAAGGAGGCCCGCAGCTGCTGGCCGATGGAGGAGGTCAGGCCGTTGGGCACCAGCGCCAGGGTGATGTCGCCCAGGCTGCCGACCTCCGCCCACAGGGCGCCCTCGTTCGTGAAACTGCGTCCGTAGTACAGCGAGGAGGAGGTCAGGTCGGTGCGGTAGGCCTGCTTGCCGGTGGTGGTGTACAGCTCGGCGGCGGCCCAGTAGAACTCGTCGGTCACCTTGCCGTCGGCGTAGGAGCCGCCGCCGGTGCCGTCGGAGGCCGGGGCGAACCGCGAGGGGTTGGCCTTGGCCGCGGCGTAGGCCTTCTCCGCCGCGGTCAGGCAGCGGGCGGAGAACGCGGAGTCGATGGACGCCCACACCCGGGCGCACTGGGCGGCCGCGGCGGCCAGGTTCAGGGTGGCGGCGGTGCTGGGCGCCGACAGCACCCGGGCCTCGGGGTCCTGGGCGGGCAGCAGCGGCAGCCCGGTCCAGTTGGCGTCGTGGATCTTGTGGTGGGCCATGCCGGCCAGCGGGCGGCCGTCGGGGACCTGCATCTTCAGCAGGAAGTCGATCTCCCAGCGGGCCTCGTCCAGGATGTCGGGCACGCCGTTGCCGCGCTCGGGGATGGACATGGTGCCGTCGGCGAAGGCGCCTGTGTCGGCGCCGGGGATGTTCCTGGCCCGCTCGTAGGTGTTGACCAGCTGCCAGGCGGACATGCCGCCGTTGATCACGTACTTGCCGTGGTCGCCGGCGTCGTACCAGCCGCCGCGCACGTCCAGCCGGTAGCCGCAGTCGCTGCGGCACGGCACGTTGTTGTCACCCTGGTTGGGAGAGACGTTCAGGTGGCCGGCGGCGCGGGCGTACTGGCTTCCCCCGGCGTACTGGGAGGTGATCGCGATGCCGCTGCGCTGGTGGTAGAAGAACGCCAGCGCGTCGTAGGGCAGCTTCTTCCAGGCGGCGGTGCCGATGTCGAAGGGGTGGCTGGACTCGTTGTTCACCGTGAGCACGTAGTTGGTGCCGGTCCCGGTGTAGGACGAGAAGTCGATCTTGTGGACGGAGTCGCCGGAGGGGGAGTCGGCGCCGAAGACGGTCGTGGTGCCACTGGACACCACCTGGTCGGAACCGTTCAGCAGGCTCCAGGTCAGCGGTGATCCCGAGTTGCTGATCACGGTCGCCTGCTTGGCCGCGTCGGGCGCGTAGGCGACCTGGTTGACCTTGATGTTCTGGCCGAGCGCCGGTCGGACGACGGCATGGGCGGTTCCTGTGGTGACGGCCGCGGTGATCGATGCCGCGGCCAGGGCTACGGCCAGCGCCGCCGCCGACAGCCGAATCCGGCCTGACGTGTTCACGTGGAGTCCTCTCGGCCTGTACTGCGTGGGCTTCGCATCTTGGAACCCTCAGACCGGGAAAAGACAGTCACCACCATCGAAGAGAACGCTTCACGCAGCTCACAGCGATGTTTCCGGCGAATGACCGTGTAACTTTCATGGGGTTCCAGCGATTCGCGGAACCGGGGCGTGACCGCTTTTCCCACGGCCCGCACACATCTCCCCGCGTCCCCGCCGGGAGGTCACGCTCGCGCACATCACCAAGCCGACCGGCTCCGGGACCCCCGGGAAGGCCCGGCGGGCCCGGCGGGCTCAGCGGGCCATTGGGCCCCCTGAGCCCCCGCAGGGCGGCTCAGCCGGTCTCGGACGCCTCTCCGCGCTCCCTGATGAGGGCGGCGAGCTCGCGGACCTGGCGGACGGCACGGTCCTTCTCCGAGCCCTGCAGGCCCATCGCACCGACCGTGGCCCCGTCGGTGAAATCGATCTTCGCCCAGGGCTCGTGCTCGATCAGGGTGACCCCGAGCACCTCGGGCCACTCGTAGCGGTGCACCCGCAGCGGGTTGACGACGGTGACCCCCTGCTCGTCGGCCTCCACCCGGACCCGTCCCAGCAGGTGCAGGACCCCGGCGACCACCCCGCCCAGCGCGATCATCGCGATCCTGTCGGCCAGGGTGAACTGCTCGGACAGGAAGATCGCCATCAGCACCGCGCCGAACATGATCAGACCGGCGAAGCCGTAGGCGGCGATCCGTCCCCTCTTGGGCCGCCACACGACGGGCAGCGGGGGCGGGGAGACGCTCTCCTGGCTCACTCTCAGATCACGATCCTTCGGAAAACCACCGGCAGGAACGGCTGTGACAGCTGGTCACGACGCCGTTGGCAACCTACCGCACGGCCCCGCCGCACCGACCACGAGGCACGGTGGAGCGGGGCCGCGAGCGATCTCTAGGAACGGAGTTCCCGCAGCAGCAGCGCCGTCTCCAGCGCGGCGACGGTGGCCTCGTAGCCCTTGTCCTCGTGGCTGCCGGGCAGGCCCGACCTGTCGAGGGCCTGGTCGAGGGACTCGCAGGTCAGCACGCCGTTGCCGACCGGGACCTCCTCGTCCAGGGAGATCCGGGTCAGGCCCGAGGTGACGGAGTCGCACACGTAGTCGAAGTGGGGGGTCTCACCGCGGATCACGACCCCGAGGGCGACGACCGCGTCGTACTTCCTGGCCAGGACCTGCGCCACGACCGGGATCTCCAGCGATCCGGTCACCCGCACCACGGTCATCTCCGCGCCGCTGTCCCTGCCCGCCTGCTCGGCCCGCGCCACGAGCTGATCGGTGATCTTCTCGTGCCACCGGGCGGCGACGACGCCGACGGTCAGCCCCTTCGCCCGCACGGCCTCGGCCGCCGGCCGTCCGACCCCGCTCACGCGATCACTCCGTGCCCGCTGCCCCGCTCCGCCCGGTGCACCCGCTCACTCATGCGCCCTCCCTGGGAATCTCGTGGCCGAGGCGGTCGCGCTTGGCCGACAGGTATTTCTCGTTGTGCGGGTTCATCGCCACCGGCATGGGCTCGCGGCCGAGCACCTTGATGCCGTAGCCGTCCATGCCGCGCAGCTTGGCCGGGTTGTTGGTCAGCAGCCGGATCGACTTCACCCCGAGATCGGCGAGGATCTGCCCGGCGTTGGAGAACTCCCGCGCGTCCACGGGCAGACCGAGCTCCAGGTTGGCGTCGACGGTGTCGCTGCCGGCGTCCTGGAGGCCGTACGCCCTGAGCTTGGCCAGCAGCCCGATACCGCGCCCCTCGTGCCCGCGCAGGTAGACGACCACCCCTCTGCCCTCGGCGGCGATCCGCGACATGGCGTGGTCGAGCTGCACCCCGCAGTCGCACCGCAGCGACCCGAGCACGTCGCCGGTCAGGCATTCGGAGTGCGCCCTGACCATGACGTTCTCGCCGTCCTCGATGTCGCCGAGGACGAGGGCGAGGTGCTCTCCGCCGTCCAGCGAGCTCGCGAAGCCGTAGGCCCGCCACTCGCCGTACCTGTTCGGCAGCCGTGTCTCGGCGACCCTGGTCACCATCCGCTCGGTGCGGCGTCTGAACTCCACCAGCTGCTCGATCGAGACGAGCGCCAGATCGTGCTCGTCGCAGAAGTCGCGCAGCTGCGGCAGCCGCATCATGGTGCCGTCGTCGTTGACGACCTCGGCGAGCACGCCCGCCTCGCTCAGCCCGGCGAGCCTGGCCAGGTCCACCGACGCCTCGGTGTGGCCGCGCCTGGCCAGGACGCCGCCTTCCCGGTAGCGGAGCGGGAAGACGTGTCCTGGCCGCACCAGCTCGGCCGGCTCGGTCGCCGAGTCGGCCAGCGCGCGGATCGTGCGGGCCCTGTCGGCGGCGGAGATGCCGGTGCTCACCCCGTCCCTGGCGTCCACGCTGATCGTGTACGCGGTGCGCAGGCGCTCCTTGTTGTCGTAGACCATCAGCGGCAGGCCGAGCCTGTCGAGGTCCTCGCCGCGCATCGGCACGCAGACCACGCCGCTGCTGTGCCGGATGGTGAAGGCGAGCAGCGCCGGGGTGGCCCTGGAGGCGGCGAAGATGATGTCGCCCTCGTTCTCGCGGTTCTCGTCGTCGACGACCACGACGGCCTTGCCCTCGCGGATGTCGGCGATCGCGCGCTCGATCGGATCCAGCTTGATCACGAGGCCTCCTCGGGGGCGGGCACGGCGCTCCGGACGGATTCACCGGCCGGGACGTACGCCCCGACGAGCTTCTCCACGTGCTTGGCGATCACATCGACCTCGAGGTTCACCGGGTCTCCCGGCCGCTTCGCGCCCAGGGTGGTGAGGCTCAGGGTGGTGGGGATCAGGCTGACGGCGAAGCCTCCGGAGCCGACGCCCATCACGGTGAGGCTGACGCCGTCGACGGCGATCGAGCCCTTCTCGACCACGTAGCGGTCGAGCTCGGGCGGCAGGGAGATGTGGACGACCTCCCAGTGCTCGGCGGGCTCCCGCGACAGCAGGACGCCCGTCCCATCCACGTGGCCCTGGACGATGTGGCCGCCCAGTCGCTGGTCGGCGCGGACGGCGCGCTCCAGGTTGACCGGGGAGCCGGGTCTCAGCGCGCCGAGGGAGCTGCGGTCGAGGGTCTCCTTCATCACGTCGGCGGTGAACACCTCGCCCTCCACGTCCACCACGGTGAGGCAGACGCCGTTGACGGCGATCGAGTCACCGTGCCCGGCGTCCGAGGTGACCGTTTTACCGCGGATCGAGAGCCTGGCCGCGTCGGTCAGCGGCTCGATTCCGGCGATCTCTCCCAGTTCTTCGATGATTCCGGTGAACATTCACAACTCCTTGCGGGGGACCGCCCGGACGGCCGGGCTCGGGAGAGGCGTCCGGGACGCCCAGGGACGCGGGCCGGGGGGCAGAAGACCGACAGAGCGTGTCCCAGGAAGGCGGGGCGCGCTCGGGAAGCTCAGGAAGGGGGAAATGCCGATGTGCCCGGACCGTGAACGGCCGGGCGGGGAATACGGGAAATGCGGGGAATGCGGGAAATGGTGGGGGCCGACGGCGCCGCGCCCGTGAGGGGCACATCCGACCGCCTGGCGCGTCCGCGCCGGATCAGTCACCCGAGGTCTCCTACTCGCCAGTAGCTTTTCGCCACGGCGGGCCCCGGGGGATCAACGGATGCGTACACCCGATCGGTGAAGGGTGCCCGAAGACACTCCTTCACCCGCGCGCTTCCTCCCATCCGGACTTTAACCGTCGGTCCTGGAGTTTCACCAGGTCAACCGGTCGATGGCTTCGACCGGGTCGCGGACTGTAACCGCCGGCTCGGAATTTCACCGACCCCGGAGCACGCTGCTCTGCTTTTCTCGTTCGATCGAAGGGCACACCGCGGACGGCTCACCCTCCTCTACCAGTGTGCCATGTCCGGAAAACCGGACGACACGCTCTTCCATCATGTGGAACAAGCGAGCACTTGGTCGAGTTACGCCGCGCGCTCGGCGACCGCCTTCCGCGCCTTCAGCGCGTCCGGGGAGTAGCGCACCTGCTCGGGCACCAGGCCGATCCCGGCGTGCAGGGCCCGCAGGGAGGCCGTCGCCCACAGATCGCCCAGAGGGGTGGCGGGCAGGCCGTACAGCCTGCGGGCCCAGCGCGGCAGGGTCGCGAAGGCGAGCCCGGTGATGAGGGGGAACATCGGCTTGAGAGCGGTCAGGCGCGCCGGGAGCGGCGCGTTGAGCGACCGCAGGAGCGGGTGGGCCACCTCGGGGACGAAGTAGAGGCCGGGGCGGCTGGCCCGGATGTAGTCGTCCATCTCACCGACCGAGCCGGGCACGTCCTCGGGACGAAGTCCGACCACCTCGGCCACCCGACGCCACTCGGCGACGAACCTGTCGGCCTCCTCGTCGGTCAGGCGCACTCCCGCGCGCCGGGCGACCGAGAGGTAGGAGTCGACCTCGCCGACGTGGACCCAGAGCAGCGCGTCGGGGTCGTCGAGGCGGAACCGCTCGCCGGTGTCGAGGTCGAGGGCGGTGAGGCCGGCATGGATCTTCCGAACCCTGGCTCCCGCCCGGGCGACCTCGGCGGTCGTGCCGTAAACGCGGACCCGGACGAACTCGGTGGTGCGCACGAAGCGGGACCACGCCTCGGCCGGGTCCATGAGCGCGGAGTTCTGCGCGACCCCGCGCATCGCCCGGGGGTGCAGCCCCTGCATGAGTAACGCGCGGAAACCGGCGACGAGCAGGATCCGCTCGCCCATCACCTTCCAGGTCACCGACTCCGGTCCGAACAGGCCGTGATCCATGCGTCGCCTCCCTCACACGTACTGACGACGTTACAGGAGGGGTCTAAACCCATATGTCCCGAATCTGCGACACAAGCGAGACGAGATCCGGGCAGGGGTGTCACGACCAGGTCATCAAAGTGTCACAGATCCGTGAAAACCACCATTTATGTGCGCCGATTCTTTCACTCCGCCCCCCCATCACGTCAACGGAATTGACGCTACGAACAGATGGAAATTACACAACGATAAAATGAGTAAGGAGCAGACCATTGATTTGACCTTCACTGCTTTGCGATGGTTCCAAGGATCAGGCTCAACCATGCTCGTTGGGAGCGCCCGCACGATGACCATCCCTGCACCAGCCGCGTCCACCACCGAGGACCCCCTCTCGGTGAAGGCAACGGAGACGGTGGGCCGTTCCCCCGGCCAGTTGATGTGGCTGCGCTTCCGTCGCGACCCCACCGGAATCGCCTCGGCCCTCGTGGTGATCTTCTTCTTCCTCGTCGCGATCCTCGCGCCGGTCATCTCCTGGCTCTACGGAAAGGACCCCTACACCCTCTACGGCCAGGACACCCCCGGGCTGCTGAACGACTTCGGCTACCCGGTGCTGCCCAACGGCGGCATGAGCTCGGACTTCTGGTTCGGCGTCGAGCCCGGCCTGGGCCGCGACGTGTTCATGCAGCTCGTCTACGGCATCAGGACCTCGCTGATGATCGCGATGGCCGCGACGCTGCTCATCTCGATGATCGGCATCGTGATGGGCATCGTCGCCGGGTACATCGGGGGCAGAACCGACTACTTCATCGGCCGCCTGATCGACATCGTCCTCTCGTTCCCCTCGACCCTGTTCATCATCGCGTTCATGCCGGTGGTGGAGAACCTCTTCGTCGACCCCTCGGAGGAGACGCCGGTCTGGCTGCGCGCGGTGACGCTCATCACCCTGCTGACGGCCTTCGGCTGGGCCGGCATCGCCCGGCTGCTGCGCGGCCAGGTGCTCTCCATGCGCGAGCGGGAGTTCGTCGAGGCCGCCAAGGTGACCGGCGCCTCCCCCGCGCGGATCATCTTCAAGGAGCTGCTGCCCAACCTGTGGACACCGATCCTGATCCAGTCGACCCTGCTGCTGCCCGCGATGGTGACCGCCGAGGCGGCCCTGTCCTTCCTGGGCGTCGGCATGATCGAGCCCATCCCCGACTGGGGCCGGATGTTCCTGCGGGGCACCGAGGTCTACCAGAACGACATCACCTACCTCATCTTCCCCGGCGCGGCTCTGCTCATCTTCGTGATCGCCTTCAACCTTCTCGGTGACTCGGTCCGCGACGCCTTCGATCCAAAGCTCAAGCGTTAGACCCGATAGGAGAGAGATGAAAGTCCGTACGCGGTCAGCGATGGCCGTACTCGCCATAGGCGCGCTCGCACTCACCAGCGCGTGCGCCGAGGGCAACCAGGGCGCCCCCGCCGCTCCCAGCGGTTCCGCCGGCGCGTCCGCCCCCGCCGCGGAGCCCTTCAAGCCGCCGACGATCACGGTCGGCACCGCGGAGGACTCCAAGGGTCCCGCCATCGAGCCGGAGGGTGTCGTCAAGGGCGGCACCGTCACGATGATCGACCGGGACGACTTCTCCCACCTGGACCCTGCCCAGCTCTACGTCAACACCGAGACGAACTTCTCCCTCCTGATCGCGCGTACCCTCACCGGCTACAAGCGCACCGACAAGAGCGAGTACAAGCTGGTCGGCGACCTCGCCACCGACACCGGCACCCCCTCCGACGGCGGCAAGACCTGGACCTTCACCCTCAAGGACGGGGTGAAGTGGGAGGACGGCACGCCCATCACGTCCGAGGACGTGAAGTGGAGCATGGAGCGGACGTTCGCCCCCTTCGTCACCCAGGGCCCGACCTACATCCAGCAGTGGCTCACCGAGGTCGACCACAAGAAGGCCTACCAGGGGCCCTACGACGGCAAGCGCCTCGACAGCATCGAGACGCCGGACGACAAGACGATCGTCTACAAGTTCAAGACGCCGCACGCCGACGCCAACTACGCCTTCGCCATGGGCGGCTACGGCATCGTCCCCAAGGAGAAGGACACCAAGGAGAAGTACGACAAGGCCCCCGTCTCCAGCGGCCCGTACATCATCAAGAACCACGTGGTCGACAAGTCCATCGACCTTGAGCGCAACCCGAACTGGGACCCGGCCACCGACCCGATCCGCGGCGCCTACCCCGACAAGTGGCGCCTGGAGTTCGGCCAGGAGAACCTGCAGATCACCGACCGCCTGATCGCGGACGCGGGCCCGGACCAGACCGCCTTCACCTTCTACGCGACGGTCCCGCCGGAGCGTCTGCAGCAGGTGCTCGGCGACGCCAGCCTGGCCCCGCGCCTGATGAAGAGCCCCTCCCCGTACGGGAACTACTACTACTTCAACCTTGACCGGGTGAAGGACCAGAAGATCCGCCAGGCCATCAACTACGCGTGGCCGTCCAAGCAGATCCAGCAGGTCTACGGTGGCCCGCAGGCGGCCGCGCTGCCGACCACCATCCTCAACGAGAACACCACGGTCGGCTACCAGCCCTACGACCTGTTCGGCAAGGAGGCCAAGCCCGAGGGTGACATCGAGAAGGCCAAGCAGCTGCTGGCCGAGTCGAGCAACCCGACGCCGACCATCGTCTTCGCCCACAACCAGACGCCGCTCCAGGAACAGATCATGGTCGTGATCAAGAGCGCCCTGGAGAAGACCGGCATCAAGGTCGTCGCCAAGCCGCTGGACCGCAAGACCTACTACGACTCCATCGGCCTGGTGAAGAACGAGTTCGACATGTACTGGGGTGGCTGGGGCGCCGACTGGCCGTCCGGCTCGACGGTCATGCCCGTCATCTTCGGCCCGATCGCCGACGGTGCGCCGAACTACGCGCACCTGAAGGACGAGGCGCTCACCAAGGAGATGGACGAGATCACCGCGATGACCGACATCGACGCCCAGAACAAGGCGTGGATGGACCTGGACAAGAAGATCCAGGAGACGATCACCCCGCTCGTGGTCGCCGAGAACCGGATCGCCAACACCCTGCACGGCTCCAAGATCGGCGGCGCGGAGATCGACCCGCAGTCGTGGGTCGTCCAGCCGAACAGAATCTTCGTGAAGCCGTAACGCCCACGAAGCCTTAGGAGACACCGGCGGCCGTGGCCTCGCGGGAGGGCGACACCTCCTCCCGCGAGGCCACGGCCAAGGGGCCGTCGGCCCCAGCAGCGGTCCCAGCCACCTCGGGAAACAGGCAATGCTTCCATTCATCACTCGCCGCACGCTCGGCGCCGCGGTCACGCTTCTGATCATCTCCGCGGTCACGTTCTTCCTCTTCTTCGCCGTGCCCGCCGACCCGGCGAGGCTCGCCTGCGGCAAGGTCTGCCCGCCCGAGCTCCTGGAGCAGGCGCGGCACAACCTGGGACTGGACCAGCCCCTGTTCGCCCAGTTCGTGGCCTGGCTGGCCGGCATCTTCGTCGGCCGCGACTACGAAAGCCTGGGCCACTGCCCGGCCCCCTGCCTGGGCTACTCGTTCGTCAACCGCGAGCCGGTGTTCGAGACGATCCTGGACCGGCTGCCGGTCACCGTCTCCCTCACCATCGGCGCGGCGATCGTCTTCCTGCTCTTCGGCATGGCGACCGGCATCGTCGCGGCCCTGCGCCAGGGCAAGCCGCTGGACAAGATCGCCAGCGTGGCGTCCCTCATCGGCGCCTCCGTGCAGATCTACTTCATCGGCACGCTCGCGCTCTACTTCCTCGTCTACAAGAACCAGATCCTCCAGCGGCCCCAGTACCTGCCGTTCACCGAGAACCCCGTCGCCTGGGCGAGCGGGCTCGCGCTGCCCTGGGTGGTGCTGGCGATCATCTTCACCGCCAACTACACCCGTATGACGCGCTCGACGATGGTGGAACAGCTCAGCGAGGACTACGTCCGCACCGCGCGGGCCAAGGGCATGTCAGGGCGGAGCGTGGTGCTGAGATTCGCCCTGCGCGGCACCCTCACCCCCATCATCACGATCTTCGGCGTGGACCTCGGCACGCTGATCGGCGGCGCGATCATCACCGAGACCACCTTCGGGTTACAGGGGCTCGGGCGGCTCTCCATCAAGGCCGTCGACAGCTCCGACCTGCCCATGCTGATGGGGACGGTGCTCGTGGCGGCCGCCGCGATCGTCTTCTTCAACATCGTCGTCGACGTCCTGTACGCCTTCATCGACCCTCGCGTCCGGCTGAGCTAGGAGTTCTGAAAAAAGTGTCAACTCCCTTCCTCTCGGTCCGTGACCTGACCGTCGACTTCCACACCGAGGACGGCGTCGTCCACGCGGTGGACGGGCTCTCGTTCGACGTCGAGAAGGGCACCACCCTGGGTGTCGTCGGCGAGTCCGGGTCCGGCAAGTCGGTGACCAACCTGACCGTGCTCGGCCTGCACAACCCGGAGACCACCAAGATCAGTGGGGAGATCCGGCTGGACGGCGAGGAGCTGATCGGCGCCTCCAACTCCACCATGGAGAAGCTGCGCGGCAACAAGGTCGCGATGATCTTCCAGGACCCGCTGACCTCGCTCTCCCCGTACCACACCATCGGCAGGCAGATCTCCGAGGTCTACCGCAAGCACACCGGCGCGAGCCGCGCCGAGGCGAGGGACCGCGCGATCGAGATGCTGACCCGGGTCGGCATCCCCCAGCCGAAGACCAGGGTGGACGACTATCCCCACCAGTTCTCCGGCGGCATGCGGCAGCGCGCGATGATCGCGATGGCCCTGGTGTGCGACCCGGACCTGCTGATCGCCGACGAGCCCACCACCGCCCTGGACGTGACCGTGCAGGCCCAGATCCTGGACCTGCTCAAGGAGCTCCAGGACCAGACGGGCGCCTCGATCATCCTGATCACCCACGACCTCGGCGTGGTCGCCAACACCGCGCACGACGTGCTGGTGATGTACGCCGGGCGGGCGGTGGAGCGCGGGACCGTGAGAGAGGTCCTCCGCGAGCCCCGCCACCCCTACACCTGGGGTCTGCTCGCCTCCATGCCCCGCCTGAGCGCCCCCGTGGACGTGCCGCTGCGGCCGGTCCGCGGCACCCCGCCGAGCCTGATCAATGTTCCCTCCGGCTGCCCCTTCCACCCCCGGTGCGACTACATGGAGCTGGCCGGTCCCGAGCTGTGCCGCTCCGAGCGGCCGGAACTGTCCCCGCACCGCGGCCACGGCGACGCGTGCTACCTGACCCTCGCCCAGAAGAGGGAGATCCAAAAGTGAGCGAGACAACCGGTGAACCCCGCGGCGAGGCGCTGCTGGAGCTGTCCGGCCTGAAGAAGCACTTCCCGGTGATGGGCGGTCTCGTCTTCAAACGCCAGGTGGGCAAGGTCCACGCGGTGGACGGCATCGACCTGACGGTGCACGCCGGCGAGACGCTCGGCCTGGTCGGCGAGTCCGGCTGCGGCAAGTCCACCGCCGGGCGGCTGGCGTCCCGGCTGCTGGAGCCCACGGCGGGCAGCATCAGGTACGCCGGGCGGGAGATCGGCCACGCCACGCGCAGAGAGCTGAAGCCGATCCGGGCCGAGATCCAGATGATCTTCCAGGACCCGTACTCGTCGCTGAACCCCCGGCACACGGTGGGCAGCATCATCGGCGGTCCGATGGAGATCAACGGCATCAACCCCCCCGGCGGCAGGGAGAAGCGGGTCCGGGAGCTCCTGGAGATCGTCGGGCTCAACCCCGAGCACTTCAACCGCTTCCCGCACGAGTTCTCCGGCGGCCAGCGGCAGCGCATCGGGGTGGCCCGCGCGCTCTCCCTCGACCCCAAGCTGATCATCGCGGACGAGCCGGTCTCCGCCCTCGACGTCTCCATCCAGGCGCAGGTCGTCAACCTGCTCCAGCAGCTTCAGCGGGACCTGGGCATCGCGTTCCTGTTCATCGCGCACGACCTGGCGATCGTGCGGCACTTCTCCCAGCGGGTCGCGGTCATGTATCTCGGCAAGATCGTCGAGGTCGCCGACCGCGCCTCCCTGTACGAGCGCCCCCGTCACCCCTACACGCACGCGCTGCTGTCGGCGGTGCCCGAGGTGCTGGAGGACGAGGCGCCGCGCGAGCGCATCCGCCTGGCCGGGGACGTGCCCTCCCCGATCAACCCGCCGTCCGGCTGCCGCTTCCGCACCCGCTGCTGGAAGGCCCAGGAGAAGTGCGCGACCGAGGAGCCCCCGCTGCTCAGGCTGGAGGGCAACAGGGAAGGTCACCTGACAGCCTGCCACTTCCCCGAGGAGCCGACCGTGCACGGCGAGGACGTGGTGCTGGACCCGGCGCTGCAGACCTGACGGTCCCGCGCCTCGCCGCGCCTCGCCGCGGGACGCCTGGCCCGCGGCCGCGGACCCGGCGGTCCGATGGCGGCGTTTCCCCCGATCCTCACCGTTTTCCGGCACCGGCCGCCACCTCGGCGGCCGGTGCCGTCGGCTCGGCGGCTCAACGGCCGCCCGCGGGGTGAATCGACGGCCGGCGGTCCAGCGCCGGGTGATCCGGTGGTCAGCGGCTCAGCGGCCTGCTGATCCGGTGGTCAGCGGCTCGGCGGCCGGCCGCTCACGACTCGGCGGAGGTGGCGAGAGCGCGCAGGCCGTCGACCGCGCGGGCCGGGTCCTCCGCGCCGTAGACGGCGTTGCCCGCCACGAAGACGTCGGCGCCCGCCTCCGCGCAGCGCTCGATCGTCGTGTCGGAGACGCCGCCGTCCACCTGGAGCCAGACCTGCCCGCCGTGCCGGCCGATGAGTTCGCGGGCCCTGCGGATCTTGGGCAGCACGATGTCGAGGAACCTCTGCCCGCCGAAACCGGGATCGACGGTCATCACCAGCAGCATGTCGATCTCGCCGAGCAGGTCCTCGTACGGCTCGACGGGGGTGGCCGGGTTCAACGCCAGGCCCGCGCGAGCGCCCGCCCGGCGGATCTGGCGCAGCGTACGCACCGGGGCCTTGGCCGCCTCCACGTGGATGGTCACGCTCCCGGCACCGGCCTCGGCGTAGCCGGGTGCCCAGCGATCCGGGTCTTCGATCATGAGATGGCAGTCGAGTGGCGTCGAGGTCGCCTTGAGCAGAGACTCGACGACCGGCAGCCCGAGGGTGAGGTTGGGCACGAAGTGGTTGTCCATGACGTCCACGTGCAGCCAGTCGGCGTTGGGGACCGCCGCGGCCGCCTCGGCGAGGCGGGCGAAGTCGGCGGACAGGATGCTGGGCGAGATCTGTACGGCCATGATTGGCCGATTCTAGCGGCGGGCCCCCCTCCTCCGTCCGGCTCGGGTCCGCGACGCCCAGGACCGCGCGGCCGAGGGGCTACCGCCTGTCGCCCGGTCCCCCGTTCTCGCCGCTCCCGCCGGAGGCCGGCGGCAGGTCGCCCGGCCCGCCGCCCGCACCAGGAGGAGGCGGAAGGTCGTCCGGCCTGTTCAGCTCGCTCTTGAAGACGCGCAGGGAGCGGCCCACCGACCTGGCGGCGTCGGGCAGCCTCGCGGAGCCGAACAGCAGCACGAACACCGCCGCGATGATGAGCAGTTCGGGCAGTCCCAGGTCGGCCATGGGACGACCTCCTTTCGATCGGGCGTCCCCGTCTCCGGAGTCTGCCGGAGGACGGGGTGCGCCGCCGTGCCGCCGACGGTCGACGGTCCGGGCGGGTCAGATGTCGATCCGGACGCGGTATCTCTCCAGCCAGGCGTTGAACTGGAGGAGTCCCTCCAGCGACGCCCTGCCTCCTCCAGGGCCGCCGCCCGCCTCCGGCCGGTCGATCACGGCCCGTACCTTCTCCCTGTCGACGAACGGCGCGGCGGCGAAGTGGCCGCCGCCGAGCAGCCGGGCCGCCTCCGCGCGGACGGCCTGCTCGTAGGCGGGGTCCTGCGTCGAGGGGTAGGGGCTCTTGCGGCGTCCGACGACCGAGGGCGGCAGGACGTCCGCGGCGGCGGCGCGCAGCAGGCTCTTCTCCTGCCCGTCGAACGTCTTCATCGCCCAGGGGGCGTTGAAGACGTACTCCACCAGCCGGTGGTCGCAGAACGGCACCCGGACCTCCAGCCCGACGGCCATGCTCATCCGGTCCTTGCGGTCCAGCAGGATCTGCACGAACCGGGTGAGGTGCAGGTAGGAGATCTCCCGCATGCGCCGCTCCAGGCCCTCCTCGCCCGGTAGCCGGGGCACCTCGTCGAGCGCCCGCCGGTAGCTGTCGGCGCGGTAGCCGGGGATGTCCAGCTTGCGCATCAGGTCCTCGTCGAGGAGCGCCCCCACCCCCGCGAACCGTCCGAACCCCGGGGACGCCAGCCACGGGAAGGTGTCGGCGAAGACCGCCTCGGGGTCGAAGAACCACCGGTAGCCGCCGAAGACCTCGTCGGCGGACTCACCCGACAGCGCCACCGTGGAGTGACCCCGGATGGCGCGGAACAGCAGATGGAGGGAGGTGTCCATGTCCCCGATGCCGATCGGCAGGTCACGCGCCCTCAGGACCGCGGCGCGCACCGCGGGGTCCATGAGATCGGCGGAGTCCAGGACGATGTCGGCGTGCTCGGAGCCGATGTGCCGTACGACGTCGTGCACGTACGGTGTGTCGGGGGTGTCGCGCATCTCGTCGGGCGTGAAGTTCTCGCTGTATCCGGTGAAGTCGACGGAGAACGACCTGATCTTCCCTCCTCCCTGCCCCTCCAGCCCGAGCGCGGCGAGCGCCGTGATGGTGCTGGAGTCGAGGCCCCCGGAGAGCAGGGTGCACAGCGGCACGTCGGAGATGAGCTGCCGGGTGACGATGTCGTTCAGCAGTTCGCGCACGGTCCCGACGGTGGTGGTGAGGTCGTCGGGGTGCTCGCGGGCCTCCAGGTGCCAGTAGGGGCGCCGGCACAGGAAGTCGCGGGTCACCCGGACGGTGTGGCCGGGGCGCACCTCGTACATGCCCCGGTAGACGGCGTGTTCCGGGTTCTTCACGAAGGCGATCAGCTCACGCAGGCCGTCGGCGTCGACGGCGGGCGTCCCGATCAGGGGGTTGGCCATGATCGCCTTGGGCTCGGAGCCGAACAGCACACCGTTCGGGAGCGGGTGGTAGTACAGCGGCTTGATGCCCATCCTGTCCCGGACGAGCAGCAGCTCCTCGCGGCGGACGTCCCAGATCGCGAAGGCGAACATGCCGTTCAGCCGTTCGGGGAAGCCCTCACCCCATTCGAGGTAGGCCCGCAGGAGGACCTCGGTGTCGCTCCGGGTGGAAAAACGGTGGCCGTGGGCGATCAGTTCCGCGCGCAGCTCGACGAAGTTGTAGATCTCGCCGCTGTAGGTGAGGACCGCGAGTGTCTGCCCGTCCTCATCGGCGATCATCGGCTGGCGCCCGCCCTCGATGTCGATGACGGCGAGACGCCGATGGCCTATCGCGGCGTGCGGGGCGAGCCACAGCCCCTCGTCGTCGGGTCCGCGGCAGGCCATGGTGTCGGTCATGGCCTGCGCGATGGCCCGTGACTGTCGAAGATCGCGCTCGAAGTCCACCCATCCGCTGATTCCACACATTTCGCCACCCCGCATCCTGCTCGGAAGCAGTTACATTCAGGCGAACAGCCCTCAGTGTCGATATATGCCCAAATAATGTCCTCTGACCTGCGGTGATGATCTCATCCGCCCTCCTTCGCCAGGAGGGCGGCGTTCGTTCAGCGGCGGCGCAGCAGGGCGAGGAACATCGCGTCGGTGCCGTGCCGGTGCGGCCAGAACCGCGCGTACGGCCCCTCGCCCAGCCCCTCGACCTCGGGAAGCGGATCGCGGGCGTCCAGCGCCTCGACGTCGTCGCGGCGCCCCAGGACGTCACCGACCACGGCGACGGTCTCCGCCAGGTGCGGCGAACAGGTCACGTACGCGACGACGCCGCCGGGACGTACCGCGTCGATCGCCGAGTCGAGCAGGGCGCGCTGGATCCTGCCCAGCTCGGGAAGGCTCCGGGGATCGCGGCGCCAGCGGGCCTCGGGACGGCGGCGCAGCGCGCCCAGGCCGGTGCAGGGGGCGTCGAGCATGACCCGGTCGAAGACCCCCGGCCGCCAGGCCGGCGCGGTGCCGTCCGCGGTGATCACCGCGGCCTGCCGGGTCGTCTGCCACACCAGCCGCGCCCGGTGGTACTGCAGCTCGGCGGCGAGCAGGCGCGCCTCGCCCTTCCGGGTCGCGAGGGCGTCGAGCAGGCCCGCCTTGCCACCGGGACCCGCGCACAGGTCGAGCCAGCGGGAGTCGGAGCCCTCCAGCGGCACCCGCGTCAGGGCGAGCGCGACGAGCTGGCTCGCCTCGTCCTGCACGGCCGCGCGCGACTCGGCCACGGCGAGGATCGCACCGGGGTCGCCCTCGGCCAGGTAGGCCGCGTACGGGGAGTATCTGGCGGGTTCCGCGCCCGCCTCCAGAAGCTCGGCGACCGAGGAGCGGCCCGGGCGCGCGACGAGGGTCACCTTCGGACGCTCGTTGTCGGCCGCGAGCAGGGCGGCCGTCTCGTCGAAGTCACCGCCCACCGCGTCGCGCAGGGCGTCGACGATCCACCTCGGGTGGCTGTGGGCCACCGCCAGGTGACCCACCGGGTCCTCGGCCGGGTCGGGCGCCACGATCGGGATCCACTGCTCCAGAGAGCGGGTGGAGACCTTGCGCAGCACGGCGTTGGCGTACTTCGACGCGCCGATGCCCACACGCAGCCGCACCAGGTCGACCGTGGTGCCGACGGCGGCGTGCGGGGGCACCCGCGTTTTGAGCAGCTGGTGCACGCCCAGGCGGACGGCGTCGAGCAGCGGCGGGTCGACGTCCTCGGGCGCCCGGTCGCTGCAGGCCGCGATGACCTCGTCGTAGGTGCCGAGGCCGCGCAGGGTGCCGTAGGCCAGCTCTGTGGCCAGGCCCGCGTCGCGCCCGGAAAGGCGGCGCTCGCGCAGCAGCGCGGGCATCAGCAGGTTGGCGTAGGCGTCCCGCTCGTCGACGGCGCGCATCAGGTCGTACGCGGCGTTGCGCGCCTCGTCGCGGACCGGCTTGGGCGGGCGCCCGCCTCTGCCCCTGCCTCCGGCGCCGCGTGAACCGCCCGCCGGCCCGTGACCCCCGCCGCGCGGGACGTTACGGCCGTTACCACTGCTCATGATCTTCAGGCCAGCCGATCCTCGTCGGTGGGCCGCACGCCGCGGGCCCACTCCCCCGCGCCCATCAGACGCTTGCCCTGCGGCTGCACCTCGCCCAGCTCGACCGGGTAGGTGGCGGTGCCGACCAGGACGGAGTTCTTGGACGCCGCGATCTGGCCGGGGGCCAGGCCGGAGGCGTCGGGAACCGGCCGCACGGGCCCCAGCTTGATCCGCCCGCCGCGGAACCCGGTCCACGCGCCCGGGGCGGGGGTACAGGCGCGGACCAGGCGATCGACCCGCATCGCGGGCGCGGACCAGTCGACCCTCGCGTCGTCGACGCTGATCTTCGGGGCGAGGCTCACCCCCTCCGCGGGCTGCGGCACGGCCTCCAGCTTGCCGTCCTCGATCCCGTCGAGGGTGGCCGCCAGCAGCCCCGCCCCGGACTCGGCGAGCCGGGCGAGCAACTCCCCGCTGGTGTCGGTGGGGCGGATCTCCTCGGTCACCACGCCGTAGACCGGACCCGCGTCCAGCTCCTTGACGATCCGGAAGGTGGCCGCGCCGGTGATCTCGTCGCCGTGGAGCACGGCGTGCTGCACCGGCGCCGCGCCGCGCCAGGCCGGCAGCAGCGAGAAGTGCAGGTTGACCCAGCCGTACCGAGGGATGTCCAGGGTGGCCTGCGGCAGCAGCGCGCCGTAGGCGACCACCGGGCAGCAGTCGGGGGCGAGCTCGGTGAGCCGGTCGAGAAACTCCGGGTCGCCCGCCTTGGGCGGCCTGAGCACCTCGATGCCCGCCTCCTCGGCGAGCTCGGCGACGGGGCTCGGATGGACCTTGCGGCCCCTGCCCGACTGGGCGTCCGGGCGCGTGACGACGGCGACGACGTCGTGGCGAGGCGAGTCGATCAGTGCCCGCAGCGAGGGCAGGGCGGTGTCCGGGGTTCCGGCGAAGACCAGTCGCAAGGTTCCTACAGAGCCTTCCCTTGGGTGGCGTGCGGGGAGAACTTGAACGTGGGGGCCGACAGCCCGCTCCAGTCGGCCTCGCGGATCGCCTTCATCGCGAGTTTGCGCTGCTTGGCGTCCATCCGGTCGATGAACAGCACGCCGTCCAGGTGATCGGTCTCATGCTGGAAGCAGCGGGCCATCAGGTCGGTGCCCTCAAGGGTCACCGGCTCGCCGTGCATGTTGAAACCGGTCGCCACGGCCCGTATCGACCTGGGCGTGGGGAAGGACAGGCCGGGGAACGACAGGCAGCCCTCCTCCCCCTCCTCGTCCTTGTCCTCCGACAGGTCGAGGTTGGGGTTGATCAGATGCCCGAGCTGGTCGTCCACGTAGTAGGTGAAGACCCGCAGGCCGACCCCGATCTGCGGCGCGGCCAGCCCGGCTCCCGGCGCGTCCATCATCGTGTCGGTGAGGTCCTTGACGAGCTTGCGCAGCTCCTTGTCGAAGTCCTTGACCGGGTCGGCGGGCGTGCGCAGCACCGGATCGCCGAAAAGACGGATCGGCTGAATGGACAACAGGGGTCTCCTCACACTTCATGGGATGCCGCCCAGTCTAAGGGCGGCGGCCGCCTCCCCCGGGCCCTCTTCAGGGCCGGGCACGGGACCGGCCGGACGAGCCGTCGCCGCGGAAGGACGGGCGTTCACCCGGGCACGTCCGTCCCCGGGGACACGGACATATCCGGGCGAGCCGTCGCCGGGGACCGGGAGGTGCCGGGATCAGCGGGAGCGGGCCTTCATCGCCGCCTTGCGGGCGGACTTGGCCACCGCCGCGTCACCGTGGCGAGAACCCAGCAGATCCAGGACGGCGAAGGTGTCCGGGTGGTCCACCAGAGCCATCTCCTCGATCACCCGGACCAGGTCCTCACCGGGTTCGAGGGTGTCGAACTCGCAGATCGCCTCCGAGGCGTCGCCGCGCTCGAGCAGCGAGGCGAGCGAGTCGACCGCGAGCCAGGTGTTGTCGGCGGGCGTGAGGGCGGGCGCGGGCAGGTGGCGGATGTGCAGCCAGGAGGCGGCGTAGCGCCACATGGCGGGCTCGGAGAGGGCCTCTCTGAGCGGGGCCTCGGCCTCGGGGCCGAGCTCCTCCAGGATCGTGCCCACGGCGCCACGGCGGCCGGCCGTACCCGAGGCGGCGACCTTGACCAGCTCGCGGGCGGCGGCCTCGGGGTGGCGGGACTCCAGCCACACGGTGACGGCGCTGGGCGCGGCGGAACCCTTCATGATCGCCTCGACCAGCTCCGCCGCGCCCAGGTCGGTGAAGACGGCGACCTCCGCGCCCGTCGGCGCGTCGTGGCCCTCCCGCATCAGGTCCTGGCGGACGGCCCACATGCCCAGCGGGGTCAGCCTCGGCCGCCCTGACCGCGAGGTCTCGACCAGCCCGCAGTAGCCCAGCAGCGACAGGGCCGACTCCAGCTGGGCGGGAAGCGCGCCCGTCAGCACCCGCATCTCCGCCTGGCGGGCACCGCAGGCCACCTCGTGCGACTGCAGGATGCCCTTCACCAGGGTCGCGGTGGACAGCCCCTCGCGCACGGCGTACAGCGTGGCGAGCATCTCGGCCAGATGGTCGTCGATCACCGGGGAACCGGTCAGGTCGTCGTCGGCACGGTCGAGGACGTCCATGACCACGCCGTCCCAGAATCCCAGCAGCGCCCGGGGCGGCAGGTCGGCGGAGAGCACGAGCGGGCCGGGCGTCACCTCACCGCGAACGATGCGGAGCATGCCGGTGTTGACGGCGACCACCCAGAGCAGGTGCAGCCGCGCGGGGCCCGGCAGTCCGAGCTCGGCGCACGGCGTGAACGGGTCGGGCAGCAGCCCCTCGGGGGTCACCCGGCGGGTGCCGGTCCAGACGGCCACACGCTGGGCGTCGATCACCAGCGGCACCTGCGGGACGTGCGCGGCCAGCTCCTCGTCCGTGGCGAGGTCGACCGGGGGAAAGCTCAGCGCGTCGCCGCGCGGGGGGCGACCTCGGCCCGTGGTGGTGACGGACTCCTCGAGAACGGCCGCCCGCAGCTCGCGTGGTGCCGTTCCCAGCTCGTCGACCAGCCTGCGCAGTTCGCCGATGTCGAAGACGTTCCCACTGTTCCCGCTCTTTGCCACTCGTGAAACTTACTGCACTCGCGCCTCACGCATACACGGCTCAGCCGATGGCGCGGGAACGCGCCTTGAAGGCCGCCTTGCGGGCGGCCTTGGCCGCTCCGTGATCTCTGAGGGAGCGTCCGAGCAGCTCAAGGACGTCGACGACCTCCGGATGGTCGACCCTCCACATCTCCTCGATCACGTGTGGCGGAGGACCCGAGGCGGACATGTTCTCGGCGAACGTCTCCGGATCCTCCTCGGCGGCGGGCATGGCCAGGGCGAGCATGTCCACGCTCATCCAGAGCATCTCCTCCTGGGTGAGCGTGGGAGCCGCCAGGCCGCGCGAACTCAGCCAGTGGATGGCGTGCGGGCGCAGCTCGGGCTCCTCCAGGAAGGCGCGCACCGCCTCTTCGGCGTCGGGGCCGAGGCGGTCGACGATCGTCACCGCGATGCCCCTCGCGACCGACGGCGCGCCGGAGACCGAACCGAACAACTCGGTGACCGCCTGCTCCGGTGTCCTGTTCTCCAGCCAGCCCCCGATGTCGGCCTCGGCCATCTCGGCGGGCATTCCGGAAAGCAGCCCCTCGATGAGCTCGGGCGCGTCGGCGGTGGTCAGATCGGCCGCCTCGGGGGCCTCGACGCCCAGGTCGGTGTAGAGCTCGCGCAGTCCCCACAGGGCCAGCGGGGTGAGTTCGAGCAGTTCCTCGCCCGGCTCGGCCATCCCGCAGTAGGCGAGTCGCCTGACGGCCTCGGGAACGTCGATCTCGCCGCCCTCGACCAGGCCGATCTCCTCCAGGTAGTCCCTGACGAGGGGGATCGGCACGGGCGCCTGGAGGCGGTAGAGCATGTCGCACAGACCGTAGAGCTCCTCGTCGAGGGAGACGTCGCCCGTCACGGCGCCGCCGGTGTCCTTCTCGACGACGAACTCGACCGTGGCGGCCCAGATCTCGAGCGGATCGAAGTCCTCGCCGTCGAAGATCGCGCTGCCCTCGACCTGGACCAGGCCGGTGTGGACCGCGAGCTCCCACAGCAGCCCCGGGTCGGCCACCGAGAGCTGGGCGGCCGCCTCACCGGCGTCGCGGACCCGCAGGCGGCCCTTGAGGGTCGGGGTGCGGCCTCCGGCGAGCATCCACTGGACCAGCCTGCGCGCGTCGGTGACCAGCGGCACCCGCAGGGCGCTCTGGACGAGTGTCTCGCGGGGCGCCAGGCGCACGGGGGGAAGGGGCGAGCAGCCGGGACAGTCGCAGTGCTCGACGGCGGGCTCCTCGCGCACCGCGGAGACGGAGAGGATCGCGCTCCCGGCGTCCTGCTCCAGCGAGTCGGCGCCGATCGCGCTGAAGAGGCTCTTGGCCATGCCGAACCGGGAGGTGTCGGCGAGGGCGATGGGCATCTCGGGTTCGATCCGGTCGAGGACGGTCCTCATCCGGACGGCCATCTTGCCGCCGATCTCCTCGGTGGCGAGCAGGAAGTCGACCAGGGTGCGGGCGGCGGCGACGGTCTCCGGGGCGCTCTCCGGGGGGGCGATGACCTTGCGCGGGTAGATGTTGAGCAGCAGTTCCTCGAAGGTGACAGGGGTGAAGTCACCCAGCTCGTTCACGTCCAGATAGTCACTCGCGTAGTCGCAGAGCAGCCGCACCTCGTCCACGTCAACGTCAAGGCTGTGCGCACGCCCCCACGCGCGCAGGTCGTCTACGGCCCGATTCACCCATTCGATCGACACAGGGGAAAATTAACGGCTTACTGCCAGCACCGCGAATCGGGGAAACAACTCAAATCACATCTAGGGGGTCTATGCACACCTTGACCACCTCCGCCGCCTTGCGCGCGGAGCGTACTCCGGCGGCCCCTTTCAACGCCGCGGCCAGCGCCGGTCCCGAGCCCTGCGCGATCCGGACCATGGCACGTTCCCGCACTTGATCCCCCTTGGGAGAGGCCACCGGGACGGGGCCGAGCACCTGCGCCCCCGGGGGCAGGGTCATCTCGCCGATCATTTCCCGCACCGCCGCCGGAGATCCGGTGAGCGTCGCCATTTTCACCGCCGGGGGGAAACCGAGTTCTGTCCTGTCGGCCAGTTCTCTCTCGGCGTGGTTCACCGGATCCCAGCGCAGCAGAGCCTGTACGGCGGCGAGTGAGGAATCGGCCAGCACGACCAGTTCGGCCGAGGTCCGCAACAGGGCCGCCGCGTTCATCCACCGGCGCAATGTCTCCTCCGCGGCGCGCAGATCGGGCCTGCCGAGCAGCGCCCAGCCGTCCAGCAGCACCGCCGCCGCGTACCCCCCCTCGGGCACCGGCTCGGCGCCCGGGGTCGCCACCACCAGGGCGCGGCCCGCGCCGACGGTGGCGAGCACCCCGTCCCTGCCCGACGTCTTGACCTTCACCGAGGGGAAGGCCCTCCCCAGCTCCTCGGCCGTGCGGCGGGCACCGATCACCAGGGCCCGCACCCGGGCGCCGCCGCAGGACGTGCAGCGCCAGTCACCCGCGATCCGGCCGCACCAGCGGCAGTACGGGGCCACGTGACCGCCGCGCAGCGCGAACGGGCCGCCGCAGTGCCCGCAGCGGGCGGTCGCCCGGCAGCTCTGGCAGGCCAGCGCGGGCAGGTAGCCCCGGCGGGGGACCTGCACCAGCACGGGACCGCTCTCCAGCCCGGCACGCAGGGCCCGCCAGGCGAGGCTGGGCAGCCGGGCGGCCCTCGCCGCCTCGTCCCTGGCCAGCTCCGAGTCCTCTCCCGCCGGACGGACCCTCGGCGCCCTCGCCCTCACCGTCGCGCGGGCCGCGACGATGGGCCCCGCCCAGCCCGCCGCGATGAGCCTGGTCGCCTCCGCCGTACGGGCGTATCCCCCGATGAGCAGGCCCGCCCGCGCCCGGTGGGCGCGCAGGGCGAGAACCTCCCTGGCGTGCGGGTAGGGGGCGAGCCGCTCGGAGTGCAGGTCGTCGCCGTCGTCCCAGATGACCGCGAGCCCGAGATCCCTGACCGGGGCGAACGCCGCCCCCCTCGTCCCGACCGCGACCCGCACCTGCCCCCTGGACACCCGCAGCCATCGCCGGTAGCGCTCGGCGGGCCCGAGGTCGGCGGTGAGCGCCACGTGCGCGCCGGGCTCCAGAACGGCGCTCAGGGCCGCGTCGAGCAGACCCACGTCCTTACCGTCGGGAAGCACCACGAGGGCTCCCCTGCCCCCACGCAGGGTCTCCCGTGCGGCAACCGCGACCGCCTCCGGCCACGCGGGCCCGCTCTCCCCGGTGCCCGGCAGGGCCGTCCACACCGCGCGGGGGGCGTCCCCCTTCGCCAGGGCCGCCAGGAACGCCTCCCCCTCCGAGTAGTCCGCCCACGGCCCGGGCCCCTCTCCCCGCACCGGATCCTGGGCGGCTCGGGCCGGTGCGCCCTGGGCCGGGACGGCCGAGGGCGACACGGTCAGGACCGGGGTGACCGAGATCGAGTCGGCCGGGGTCGGGGCGCCCTGAGCCGGCGGGACCGGACTCGGAGCGGCCTGAGCCGGTGAGGCCGGACTTGAGACGGCCGGGTCCTGGGCGGCCGGGGTGGGGCTCTCGGCCTCGACCCTCGCGTGGCGGGGCGGGATGGCGAGGCGCAGGACGTCGGCCATGGTCCCGGCGTAGTGGTCGGCGACGGCGCGGGCCAGCGCGGCGATCTCCGGGGTGAGCACGGGCTCGGCGGAGACGACCCTCTCCAGGCGGGTCAGCTTGCCCTCGTGCTCGGTGGTCTCGGCCCGCTCCAGCAGGAACCCGTCGACGAGCTTGCCCGCGAACCGGATGCGGACCCGGGTCCCCGGCACGGCGGCGGCGGCCAGGGGGGCGGGGACGAGATAGTCGAACAACCGGTCGAGGTGCGGCAGCGGCGTGTCGACGAGGACCCGCGCGACCGGCAGTTCGGCGGCCGGCTCCGGCACCCCTCTCACCGGCTCGGCCACCCCGGAGGCTTTGGCCGTCCCAGCGGCCCTGACCACCCTGGCGGCCCTCACGGCCCCGGCGCGGCCACCCCGCGTCCTCGTGGGACCGCCCGGCACGTGCCGCTCACGGACCGCGTCGAGCGGCAGCAGGGCGTCGTCGTCCGGCGAAGGGCTGGCGTGGGTCACCCACCTGTCCTACCAGACCCGGGCACCCCCTCCAGACGACGGCGGGGGGACGGGCCGGTCCCTGCCGCCGGCAGCCAGGTCCCCGTACCGGTGACAGCCCGGTCCCGTGCCGCTGACGGCGGAAGGCGGACGCGGCGCGATCGCCCGCAGGGCCGGTCGAATGGAGCGGCCCTGTCGCAATCGTCCGCTGAGCCGATCAGATGGAGCGGACGCGGCGCGATCGCCCGCGGGTCCGGTCAGATGGAGCGGCGGTGGGTCCAGCGGCCGCCGAGCAGGGTGCCGAGGATCGGCATGTGCCGCAGGCCGTTTCCGTCCAGCCCGGCCGGATCGTACTCGGTGATCACCAGGTCGGCGGGGTCTCCCGGGCGCACCCCCGTACGTCCCCTGGCCGACGCCGCGAGTGCCACCGGCAGCGGGATCGCCTGCTCCGGGTGCCACGGCGGCCGCTCGTCGTCGGTCCTGGCCACGGCGGAGGCGATCCCGTCCCACGGGTCGAGCGGCGCCACCGGGGCGTCGGAGCCCAGCTCGACGACCGCTCCGGCCGCCAGCAGGTCGGCGTAGGCGAAGGCCCTGCCGGTCCGTCCCCGCCAGTGCAGGTCGGCCACGTCGCGATCGTCCGGCGCGTGGGCGGGCTGCACGCCCGCGACCAGACCCTGCCTGGCGAACCTCCCGAAGTCCTCGGGGCGGACGAGCTGCGCGTGCTCGATCCGCCCCGGGCAGCCGACCCGCTCGAAGGCGTCCAGCGCGATGCCCACCGCCAGATCGCCGATCGCGTGCACCGCCGGGTCGATCCCGTGCCCGGCCGCCAGGGCCATCACGCCGTACAACTCCTCGGGCGCCGTCTCCAGCAGCCCGCGCGCCTCGCCGCCGGGGTACGGGTCCTCGCAGTAGGCGGTCCTGGTGTTCAGCGACCCGTCCACGAACGTCTTGACCGGCCCGACCTCCAGCAGGCCCTCCACGCCGGCGACGGGATCGCCGGTACGCAGCCCGCGGCCGATCGCCTCCTCCAGCCGGTTCACCGGGATCGAGCAGCCGACCCGGACGTCGATCCGCCGCGACCCCACCCGCCGGGTCCAGTCGGTGACGTTGTCGGCGAACTCGAAGTCCAGCACGCCCACGACACCCCTCGCCGCGGCCGCGGTGGTGGCCTCGGCCACCCAGCGATCCAGCTCGTCCTGCGGCGGCGGGGGCATCTCCGCCATCGCGTCGTAGCAGTCGCGCTCGCGCAGCACCCCCGTCGGGTGCTCGCCCCTGCCGACCACCGCCAGCGCGGCCGGGCTGAACCAGGCGGTGTGCAGATCATTGCTGACCAGGACGATCGGGCGGTCGGGTGCCGCCGCCTGGAGCAGCGACTTGTGCGGCGTGTCCGGCCACAGGCCATCGCGAAAGCCGTAACCGACCGTGAACCCGGACGCACCGGACCCGCCGAACGCGACAGGCGTACCGGATGTGTCCGCCCGCGAGACGACGAGATCGACCGCCTCCCGCGCCGACCGCGCCGAGGTCAGATCGATCCTGCGCCGGGCCTGCGCCCACTGTACGGAGTGCACGTGCGCGTCCCACAGCCCCGGCAGGAGGGTGCCGCCCCCGGCGTCGACCGACTCGTCGCAGGGGGGCGGCTCCGCGGCCACCTCCGCGACCCGGCCGCCGACGATCAGGACATGGCGGAGCGGGCCACCGGGCCCCAGCCGCGCGTTGCGCAACAACAGGCGAGAAGACGATGAGGACATAAGGCAGAGATTAGGCACGTGATCACCGACACGCTCAGGCTACCCGGCGGCGATGGCCCGCCCACCCGGCGCGACAGTCGGACCACCACGCCGACCAAGAACCGAAATCACCCTTCAGAGGTTGCCTGATGCGTAATTACGAGCAGTACAAAAAGGCGTAGCCCATGTAATGCCGGGGATTGTCGTACGGCCCCGGAGGGTAGGCGAACGGCTCTTCCGCAAATACGCAGTCATGCCTTCCTTCGCTGGCCTCATCCGCTTTGGCTTCCTCGATGGCCATCTGTATCGCGACCTGCGGATCCGCATCCCATCCCCAGCCACAGTAATCCGCGGCCGCCATGGCCGGCTGCGTCACCATCAGCACCGCCATGAAAACTGCCACCCCGAATATAGGTCGCACTCCGGCACGCCAGGTTTTCCACGACTTTCCCATTGATGTAACCCTGACCAACGTAAAAAATCTCACCTGATTAGATTTTCAACTGAACCGTACAATGCCTCGACGGCGAGCACAAAATGTGGCGTTCACCGGTGAAAACATGTCAAACCAGGATGGACAGCAGCCGCAACCGTTCATCGAGATCCCGGATGTGCCTGTTGCCCTCCCACGGGTGAAGCTGAGCGCGGGTCTGCCGTACGGAGTGAACCAGACGGGCGGAACTGTGCGCCACGACAGTCTGCGCGGCCTTGTCGATCATCTCGACGGCTGCCGGAATCTCCTGCTTCTTGACCAACGCAGTCGCGCATTCAAGCCGAAGAATGCTTTTAACCAGGGAAGAATCAGATCCCATCTTCGCGAGCTTTTGCTCTGCTTCGGTTATCGCCCGGTCGAACTGTCCAGCTTTGATCAAACAGAACACGGCGTGGCGAGCGATGCGGTCCGGTTCAAGCCAGAAAAGATGCCGAAGTTCCGCTCCGTTCCGGCTTCCATCCGCCAGCCTGACAGCACGGTCGAGCATCCGAAGCCCTTCCCCGTCGCGTCTCGTATTCGAGAGGACCCGGGCGACTATGGAGAAGGTCGCCGCCTGCTGCAGGCCGTTGCCACTGTTCTTGGCCCATCCCTCAGCTGCGAAGGCATGATCAATTGCCATGGTCCACTTGTCTTGATAGATCGCCATATCGGCCATCAGCCCGTGCAGATGAGCGAGGAGAGCAGGATCACCGAGTTCGTAACCCGCCGCCAACCCCTCTCTGTAGCGACGGCCAGCGTTCGTGTAGTCCATCAGGTCGTAGTGACACCAACCCGTCAGGTGGCTCAGGCTCCAGTAGACGCGAAGGAGGCGCTCT
This sequence comes from Streptosporangium sp. NPDC049078, assembly GCF_040648855.1. Lineage (NCBI taxonomy): Bacteria > Bacillati > Actinomycetota > Actinomycetes > Streptosporangiales > Streptosporangiaceae > Streptosporangium > Streptosporangium sp. NPDC049078. Next base: position 81,011 of record NZ_JBEZEL010000006.1, on the reverse strand, counting down.
CGTAGTGCCTGAGCGAGGGAGCCTCGCTTGAGAATGTCGTCGACCAACGCGCGCTTGGCCTCGGCTATCGGCAGGACCCGCTGAGGGCCGGACGCCTCGTCCATGGCCCACAGCCGGGCCGTGAGTCGCTCCAGCACGTCGATGGTGGCCGCGTCGATCGGGTGCTGGTGGCGGGCGGCGACTGCCAGGCGTTCCCGTTCCGGTGGGGTGAGGTGGCGCAGCAGGCCCAGGGCCGGGGTTCCGCCCAGGAGCAGGGCGAGTTCGAAGAGCAGTTCGCGGCGTTTCACGTCGGCCTCCTCTGCGCCGACCGCGCGCAGCAGGTCGGCGCAGAGGGTGGGCGCGGGAACGAGTGGGGGAAGTGCCTTCGTTCCCTTGGTTCCCGGGATGGCCGGTGCGGACACCTCGCGGCGGTAGTGCGCGTCGAGGTGACGGTGATCCGTCTGGTCGATCAGGTCACGGTCGCGTACCCCGTAGGAGGCGTAGACCTCGTCGGTGACCAGGCGGCGGGCGGTGGTCTGGTAGATACGCGCGAAGATGGCGATCGCCCCGGCACCGGGACGTCGCCCGGCCTGCGGCCATGCCTCGTAGTCGTAGAAGCGCGCGGCGCGCAGGGTCGCGGTGCCCGCGGGGTCGAGGTCGTTGTAGGCGGCCACCACGTCGCCCGCCGTGCGACCGTGGGCGTAGCGGTACAGGCGCAACGGGCTGACCTGGTGATCGAGGGCGAACACCCCGGCGATCTGGTCGAACGTGAGGCGGCAGGCCCGCAGCGCCTCGCTGCGCCGCCTGCATCCCAGCAGGATCCGGTATCCCTCTCCGGGCATCCTCGACTCCCTTCCCCGAACACACACGGATCGTATGCCTGCGGTCACGGAGAATGACAGTCCGTGAGGGAAGTGGGGATCCTCGACCGTTGGACGCGACGTTCTCGCAGGTCAGCGCCACTGTGCGCGGAGTATCCGATCGGCGGCGTCCCGGAGGGCTACCGCATGGGGGCACCGGGCCACTGTTCTGCCAACGATTTTCCCCTGACCAGGAGAGCAGGAGAGCGCGCATGACCACTGCCCACGACGGCGTGGCCCCGGAACTCATCGAGGCGATGGTACGGCTCAGCCCCGGCGGCATGACCTGGCGGCGGACCTTCCCCGGTCATCCCCGTCAGGTTCCCGAGGCTCGACGCTTCGTCCGGTTTCTCCTGGTCGACTCCCTCTTCGGCCAGGACGCGGAGCAGGTCGTCGCCGAGCTCGCCGCCAACGCGATCCGCCACACCGCGAGCGGGCGACCGTACGGCACGTTCGTCGTCGAGGTCGTCCGCAGGCCCGAGGTCACCCGCGTGACGGTCTACGACTCCGGCCAGGGCGCCGTCCCCACCCTCCTCCACCCCACCCTTCTCCGCGAGGGCGGCCGAGGTCTTCCCCTGGTCGTCGCCCTCGCCTCCCGGGTCGGCTGCCAGGGCACCCGGTCCCACGGCCACGCCGTCTGGGCCCAGTTCACCGGCGAGAAGCACCCCGCATCCCCCGAGTGCTCATGACGAGCGGGCCGTCATGAGCACTGAGCCTGCTCGGAGTTCGAATTCTCAGCCGGCGTTCAGCCTGGTGATGAGCTCATGCGCGACGTCCATGAACTGATCGCGTGAGGACGTCGTCGTCTGCAGGTCGACGAATGCCTCGTGGGCACCGGCCTGGGCGAGGGTCAGCAGGTAGTCACCGATCTGCCGCACGGTCCCGACGTGCGGTACCTGGTCGTCGGGCGCGGGAGAATCGGTGATCTTCGGATTGACGCGCACCACCATTCGCAGGGACGACGGGTCCCGGTCGACGCGTGCCGCGGTCTGCAGCGCCATATCCCACAGGGAGGTCAGATAGGGCATGGGTATCGCCGCGCTCAGCCAGCCGTCGGCTCGCCTGCCGATCCTCTCCATGGACGAGGGCGTGTAACCGGCGAGCAGGATCGGGGGGCGCGGCCGCTGGAAGGGCTTGAGGTCGATGTGCGACGGCGGCACGGTCCACAGCGCACCCTTGTGCTCGACGACCTCACTGCTCCAGGCGGCCTCCATCACGTCGAGCGTCTCTTCGAGCCGGGCTCCCCTCCCCTGCCAGGGCACCCCGGTCGCGGTGTATTCGTCACGCAGCCATCCGAGACCGATGCCGACGTCCAGCCGTCCGTGGCTGAGCAGGTCGAGCGAGGTCAGCATGCGGGCGAGCAGGACCGGCGGTTGCCACAGCGCGTTGAGCGTGCTGGTTCCCAGCCGGACCTCCCGAGTGCTGACGGCGGCGAGTGTCAACGCGGTCAGCGGGTCGAAGAACGTCGCGAAGGCCGGAGGGATCTCGCCGTCTCCTCCCGGGTAGGGGTCGCTGGGTTCGAGCGGCACCATGATCCGATCACCCGCCCACAGGCTGCTGTAACCCATGGCCTCCAGATCCGCGCTGGCCTGCCGGATGAAATCCGGGTCGGCGAAGGCGCCGTACTGCGGGACTGTATATCCGATCTGCATGAGCTGCTCCTTGATACTTCGCCATGGAAAGCCGGGAGGGACTGAGGCGCATATTGCGTACGCGTCTCGATACCCGGACGCTCCCGGTCTAACGTCCAGGGAGACGTTAGGCGACACCTCTTGGACATGATTTGCAATCGGGTTGGAGTGTGGCCTCCGGGCCCTAAAAGCCCACTTAAGACCTTGATGTGATGTCTCTTCGGGGCAGCACGACCGGGGCGTTCCTTGGTCTTCTGGTGGCCCGTCACGCAACCTTGGTCGGGTAACTGTTCCAGCTGCGGATGGGTGAGCCGGCGGCGAAGTTCGTCTTGGGCTGGGCTCGGGCGTTGCGCCGGCGCACGTAGGTACCGATCGCCGCGTTCTGCTGCCGGCCGGTCAGGACCGGGCAGGAGTGACCGGCGGAGCTGCGGGCTCAGCTCTTGAAGTAGTGTCCCGCGTTCAGATCGGCGATGAGCCCGGGTAGGCCGGGACGCCAGTCCAGCAGCTTCTGGGTCAGGGCGGAGGAGGCCGGCATGTCCAGCGTGACGAAGGGGGCCAGCCAGCCGAAGTGCTCGCCCGCCTCCCGCGCGGGGATCGCGGTCACCGGCACGCCGAGCCGGCGCCCGATGACGCCGGCGACGTCGCGTACCGGCACACCCTCCTCGGCGACGGCGTGCAGCCGCGCGCCCGCGGGAGCCTCCTCCAGGGCCAGCCGGTACAGGTGAGCGGCGTCCAGCCGGTGCACGCTCGGCCACCGGGGGTCGCCGTCGCTCACGTACGCGGAGACGCCCTTCGCGCGGGCGATGCCGATCGCGGCCGCGACGAACCCCGGGTCACCTTCTCCATGCACCAGCGGCAGCCGCACTACCGAGACCCGCACTTCGCGCTCCGCGAACGACAGCGCCACCTGCTCGGCCGCCCCTCGGGGCGAATGCGTCCCCGGCTCGTCCTTCTCGGTGCCGACGCGGCCGGGCGGGAGCAGGCCGGTGCCCGAGGTGACCACGAGCGGCCGGCCGGACCCCGCCAACGCCTCGCCGAGCGCCGCGATGGCTCGCCGGTCGGTCTGGTTGGCGGCCTCGAAGTTCGCGAAGTCGTGCACGAAGGCCAGGTGGATGACGCCGTCGGCGGCGGCGGCCCCGTCGCGCAGGCCGGCGAGGTCGTCGAGCGAACCGGGGTGGGGCTCGGCTCCGGCGGCCCTCAACGCTGCGGCGGCCTCATCCGTACGGGCCAGACCGGCCACCTGATGCCCGGCCTCGATGAGCTCACGTACGACGGCGGACCCCACGAAACCCGTGGCGCCGGTGACGAAAACACGCATGATGATCTCCTTCTTCAGCGGTGTTCCCATCGTCGGAGCCGGTGCCGTGCGGCGTCCAAAGCCTGTCGCTCATCGGGCGATACGTTTCAGGCATCACCGCAGTAGGCTGCGGGCATGCCCCAGTCGCCCGATCTCGATCTGCGGCTCGTGCGCTACTTCACGGCCGTCGCCGAGCACCGGCACTTCGGCCGCGCCGCCGAGGCCCTGCACATCACCCAGCCGTCGCTGAGCCGGCAGATCCGCGCCCTTGAGCGGCAACTGGGCGCCATCCTGCTCGACCGAACCCCGCAGGGCACGCGACTCACCGAGGCCGGCGAGGTCTTCCTGCCCCGCGCGAAGACACTGCTGCACGCGGCCGCCCAGGCGGCGGCGCAGGCCCGCGCCGCCGCTCGGCCCAGCCGCATCACCATCGGGTACACGATGGGCCTCATCGTCACGCCGGCCGTGCGCGAGCTGCGCCGCCTGCATCCGGATGCCGACGTGCGCACCTCACACGTGGCCTGGAACGAGCCGCGCCCCGCTCTGCTCGACTACCGTGCGGACGCGGTGGTGACCCGGCTGCCGTTGGCGACCGACGGGCTCGACGTGACGATCCTGTACGGCGAGCCGCGCGTGCTGCTGCTCTCGCGCGACCACCGCCTGGCGGGCAGGGGATCCGTGACGCTCGCCGACATCGCCGACGAGCCGTTGCCCCGACTGGCCGACCCGGACCCGGCCTGGGAGGCGTACTGGCGCATCGATCCCAGGCCCGACGGCCGCCCGGCCCCCGACGGCCCCGTCATCACCGACATCGAGGACAAGGCCGAGCTGATCGCCGCCGGGGAGGTGGTGGCCATCATAGGCGGCCCGCCCCTTGTCAACCTCCGACCGGACATCACCTCGATCCCTCTGGAGGGCGTCGAGCCGAGCCACGTCGTGCTGGCGACCCGGGCCGGCGACCGCAACCGCCTGGTGTCGGCGTTCCGCAAATCCGCCAGGGCGCTGCTCACCGGTTCGCGGGCACCCCTGAGGTCGTCGGAGGCGGCGGGTGGTCCGGCGGGTGAATGACGTACGTCACGCCGCCGCTGCCGGTGCTGCGCAGCCACACCTTCTCGAAGCCTCTCCGAGCAGGACCGGCAAGCCCTTGTCGAGCTGATCGACCACCGCTGCCACTACCGGCGCAGATCCCAACCATGATCCCGAGGTGTCACCGGAGTACTAGACGGAGGTGAAACCAAGCGCCGCGGCGGCCTCGCTCTGCGCGGTGTCACGACTGGCGAAGCCGAGCTTGTCCCCCGGCTCCTCCAGAAGCGGCACGGCCGCCAACTCCGCGGTGGCGAGATGCATGGCGTCGAGCGCACGAAGGGCATGGGCGTAGACGATCTCCACCGCCCGGCGCTCCACGGCGTCACGGGGAGCGCTCAGCAACGTGACCGGGCCGTCCTCTCCAAGGTCCGCCGCCAGTACGGCAAGTCTGGTGTCCAGTTCCAGCAGCCGCCTGGCGCGAGAGGCGCGGACCAGCACCCCGGTCACCTCCACCACGGTCAAGGTGCTCGTGACGAGGAGGTGTTCGGGGTCTTCGAGGAGGTCCCTGGCCCGGTCGTGACCGGGTTCGTCGCGGAGGTAGGCGCAGGCCAGGACCGAGGAATCGACGTAGGTGAGCACGAGGTCAGCGGCCTTCCGCCCAGAGGTCGTCGAGGACCGGTCCCGCGCCCTCGGTGGCCGCAAGCGCTCGCTCCCGGTCGGCTTCGGTCACGGGAGGGGAAGGGGGTCGTTCGGCGAGCACTCCGAGCCTTCGCGCTCGGGCACGAAGCTCCGCCCGGGCGTCCAGCGCCTCGTCGGAGACGCCGTGGGCGAGGATCTCCCCGGCGGTCGCGTTGATGGATCGGCCGGTGCGGCGGGCCCTTCGCGTTATGCGGCGATGAAGATCGTCATCGATGCGGAGAAGGAGTTGCTTCATTCATCGATGATATCAATTAAAGCCTTGAAAGTGATATCACTCGCCGTCGAGGGACACGCTTTCGCGGTCGTGATCCGGTATCCCGCCGGGCGGGACAGCGGCCGGGAACACGAACGGCCCCCGCGAAGGAGTTCGCGGGGGCCGTCTTGGAACGTGCGGGTCAGAGACCGGCGGCGGAGCGCAGGGCGTCGGCGCGGTCGGTGGACTCCCAGGAGAAGCCCTCGCGGCCGAAGTGACCGTACGCGGAGGTGCCCGAATAGATCGGGCGGAGCAGGTCGAGGTCGCGGATGATCGCGGCCGGACGCAGGTCGAAGACCTCGAGCACGGCCTGCTGGATCTTCTCGACGTCGGTCTTCTCGGTGCCGAAGGTCTCGATGAACACGCCGACCGGGTGTGCCTTGCCGATGGCGTAGGCGACCTGCACCTCGGCGCGGTCGGCGAGACCGGCGGCCACGATGTTCTTCGCGACCCAGCGCATGGCGTAGGCGGCCGAGCGGTCGACCTTGGACGGGTCCTTGCCGGAGAAGGCGCCGCCACCGTGGCGGGACATGCCGCCGTAGGTGTCAACGATGATCTTGCGGCCGGTCAGGCCGGCGTCGCCCATGGGGCCGCCGATCTCGAAGCGGCCGGTCGGGTTGACCAGGAGGCGGTAACCCTCGGTGGCGATCTCCAGACCGGCGAGGACCGGGTCGACCACGTGCTCCTTGATGTCGGGAGCGAGCATCTCCTTGAGGTCGATCTCGGCCGCGTGCTGGGTGGAGACCACCACGGTGTCGAGCCGGACGGGCGTGTCGCCCTCGTACTCGACGGTGACCTGGGTCTTGCCGTCGGGGCGCAGGTAGGGCACCGTGCCGTCCTTACGGACCTGCGACAGACGCTCGGCGAGACGGTGCGCCAGCAGGATCGGCAGCGGCATCAGCTCGGGGGTCTCGCGGCAGGCGTAGCCGAACATGAGCCCCTGGTCACCGGCACCCTGGCGGTCGAGGTCGTCGCCGGCCTCGCCCTCACGGTTCTCGTAGGCGTCGTCGACGCCCTGCGCGATGTCGGGCGACTGCGCGCCGATGGACACCGACACGCCGCAGGAGGCGCCGTCGAAGCCCTTGTGCGAGGCGTCGTAACCGATCTCGAGGATCTTCTCCCGGATGAGGCCGGGGATGTCGACGTAGGTCTCCGTCGTCACCTCTCCGGCGACGTGGACCTGACCGGTGGTGATCAGCGTCTCGACCGCGACACGGCTCTTGGGGTCACCCTTGAGCATGGCGTCGAGAATCGCGTCACTGATCTGGTCGGCGATCTTGTCCGGGTGGCCTTCTGTGACCGACTCGGAGGTGAAAAGGCGACGGGACAAGTCAGTGGCTCCTCATGCAGCGGCTGCTGGCGTCTGGGGGCTCTGGCGTCGGCGGACACCAGTAGCGCTCCGGCGAATTCTAGCCCCACCCGATGTGGAGCCGCGAAATCGTCTCAGATCGTGTCACCTTAAAGTCTCGGCGCGCATACGGGAAAGAGCCCTGCCCTCGGGCTCGAGAGGGCCTCGGCCACCGTACGAGGTGCGCTCGACCGCAACATAACGGCGAAGTACATCAAAGCCCGTTTTTACTCATAAATCAGGCAACGGGTCGGGAGGCAGCGTCTCCGGGGCGAAGACCTCGGCGTCGGCGGCGGCGATCACCGCGGCGTACTCCTCGTCGATCTCGAACACCATCCCGCCGAGTTCGATCGCCGCGCCCATGGAGAGCTCCAGCGGGCCGAGCCGGGTGCGACGGGAGTGAGTGGCGTACACCGAGGTCGGCTCGTCACGATCGAAGAACTTGGTGGAGATCACGCAGATGGTGCGATCGGTGACCACGATGAGGAAGGTCGCCATGCACGGATTTCCCACCGACAGCGCCGGCAGGACGTAGTGGATCTCCTCACCCGGGGGAAGCAACGCCCGGCATCGAGCCCTCACGGCGGCGGCGACCGGCATGATCGAAACCCCTCCCAGGCGCGACATCGCAGGTCATCTCGGACGAAGTATCCGCCGGGAGATGGCCTACGGCAAGGGGGCAGGCCAGGCGCGCGGCGACAAGACGGCCGCTCGGCCTCGGTCGGCGTCCGAGGCGCGGATCAGGCCAGGCGTGCGGCGACGAGATCCCAGACCGTGTCGGCGAGGGACTCCTTGGGCCCGCGCGGGATGTCGACCCGCCCCCCGTCCGCGGCCAGGACCACGGCCGCGTTGTCGGGCGTGCCGAAGGCGAGGCCGTCACCGACCTGGTTGACGACGAGAAGATCGCAGCCCTTACGGGCGAGCTTGGCCCGCCCGTTGGCGAGGACGTCGTCGGTCTCGGCCGCGAATCCCACGATCACCTGCGGGTACGGCTTGAGACCCTCGCGGCGCCGCTCCCCCAGCTCCGCCAGGATGTCGGGATTTTTCACGAGATGGATGGCATCAGGCTCGTCGGCGGTCTTCTTGATCTTCGATCCGCTCCGCGCCGAGGGCCGGAAGTCGGCGACGGCGGCGGCCATCACCACGGCGTCGGCTCCCTCCACCGCCTCCAGCACGGCGTCACGCAACTCCAGGGCCGACTCGACCCGGACGACCCTGGCTCCCGCCGGATCGGGCAGGGCGACGTTGGCGGCCACCAGGGTGACCTCGGCCCCCCGGGCGACGGCCGTGCGGGCCAGCGCGTAACCCTGCAGGCCCGAGGAGCGGTTGCCGATGAAACGGACCGGGTCGATCGCCTCGCGGGTGCCCCCGGCGGAGATCACCAGACGGCGACCGGCGAGGTCGGCCGGACGCCCGGCGATGACGCGGCGGCAGACCTCGAAGATCTCCTTCGGGTCCGGCAGCCGGCCGGGGCCGGTGTCGGCGCCGGTCAGGCGGCCCACGGCGGGATCGACGACGATCGAGCCGCGCTCGCGAAGCGTGGTCACGTTGGCGCGGGTCGCGGGGTGCTCCCACATCTCGGTGTGCATCGCGGGGGCGAACACCACCGGGCAGCGCGCGGTGAGCAGGGTGTTGGTCAGCAGGTCGCCGGCCAGCCCGTGGGCGGCCTTGGCGAGCACGTCGGCGGTGGCCGGCGCGACGACCACCAGGTCGGCGCCCTGCCCGATGCGGACGTGCGGAACCTCGTGCACGGACTCCCAGACATCGGTCGTGACCGGGTTGCCGGACAGCGCGGCCCAGGTCGGCTCGCCGACGAAGCGGAGAGCCTCCCTGGTCGGGACGACGCGCACGTCGTGGCCCGACTCGGTGAACAGGCGCAGCAGCTCACACGCCTTGTAGGCGGCGATGCCCGCGCTCACGCCGAGGACGACCCTGGGCCTGTCAGGAGACCCGGCTTCTTCGGGGGTCCGCATCGAGGTGGCTTCAGCCCTCGATCGGCTCGGAGGTGAGCAGGCCCTCGCTGACCTCGCGCAGCGCGATGGACAGCGGCTTCTCCTGCGCGTGGGTCTCGACGAGCGGGCCGACGTACTCGAGCAGGCCCTCGCCGAGCTGGGAGTAGTAGGCGTTGATCTGACGCGCCCGCTTGGAGCCGAAGATCACGAGACTGTACTTGCTGTCGACGATGTCGAGCAGGGCGTCGATCGACGGGTTGGTGATGCCTTCGGAGTAGGCGGCGCTGGTTGCCACGTGTGATTTCCCCTAGCTAGGTGAACGTCCGAGGTGCGAATCCTCGGGAGCATCAGCCAACAAGGCTATCAGCCGATGGCATACGTCCTGGACGGACGTGTTGACGAGTGTCAGGTCGAATTCCTGCTCCGCCGCCATCTCGATCCGGCCGGCCGCCAGGCGGCGGGCGATGACGTCCTCGGGCTCGGTGCCCCTGCCACGCAGGCGCTTCTCCAGCTCGCCCCACGTCGGGGGGGCCAGGAAGACGAGCAGGGCCTCGGGCATGGTCGCGCGGACCTGCCTGGCGCCCTGGAGGTCGATCTCCAGCAGCGTGGGCACCCCGGCCTCAAGCTTCTCGATCACGGGGCCGCGCGGGGTTCCGTACCGGTTACCGGCGAACTCGGCCCATTCCAGCAGCTCGCCCGAGGCGGCGAGGCGGTCGAACTCCTCGTCGTCGGCGAAGAAGTATTCGACGCCGTGGGTCTCCCCCGGACGGGGCTTCCTGGTGGTCACCGAGACCGACAGCCACACCTGTGGGTGTGCCCGCCGAAGCTCGGCGACGACCGTGGACTTGCCGACGCCCGACGGCCCGGACAGGACCGTCAGGCGCTTACCTGCCGGGAGCCCGGGGAAGGCTCGCGCCCTCTCCGGACCTACGGCCGGGGATGTGGAGCGACCGGCCCCGCCCTCGGCGGTTGCCTCCGGAGTCCGACTCTCGTCGGACCACGACGTTGCGGTCACTCCAAACCCCCCGTGATGCCGTCCCCCATGCGGGGCGAGCGTGGTCGTATGAACCGAGATTAGCTCTCGGCCCCGCCGAACTCACGCTCGAGCGAAGCTCGCTGGTTCGTACCCAGACCCCGCACACGGCGGGACTCTGCGATGCCGAGCTTTTCCATGAGCTGCTTGGCGCGGACCTTGCCCACGCCGGGAAGCGACTCCAGAAGAGCCGAAACCTTCATCTTGCCGATGACGTCGTCGGCCTGCCCGTCTTTGAGCACCTCAGCCAGAGAGACCGCACCGTGCTTCAGGCGGTTCTTCACCTCGGCACGCTCTCGGCGGGCCTTGGCAGCCTTCTCTAGGGCTGCGGCGCGCTGCTCAGGGGTAAGGGGAGGAAGAGCCACGCCGGGTCACCTCGAATTTCCTGTCGATGTACTCGGACGGGATGGGAAACTAGCTGGTCATGGCGCTTCAAGCAACGTCAAGGCCACTTTATCCCCCTAGAAAATCTACTTCGTGACTTTGTGTGCGCGCCATGTCGCTTTCCGTCGACAAAACTGCTCTCATCGCCGAGTTTTCAGGGGTTGTCTCACCCGCGACGCCCGACGGTCTCCCACGCCTCCCGACACGCGAAACCGGCTGGTTTCCCGCATCGCCTCGCGCGCGGAGCCGGGTGGTTTCCGGCGTTACCCCACCCGCGACGCCCGGGGTCCGCGGACCCCCGTCCGCGACGCCCGGCGGTCTCAAAACCCACCCGCGACACCCGACGGCTTCCAAACCTTCATCCGCGACGCCCGGCGCTCTTCGAACCCGACCGCGACCCCGGCCGGCCTTCCGAACCACCTCACCCCCGAACGCCGGACGGATCCCGGACCGTCCCCACCCGCGAACGCCCGACGGAATCCGGGCCACCTCACCCGCGAACGCCCGACGGATCCCGGGCCGTCCTCACCCACGAGACCCACGAGCGCCCGACGGAATCCCGGCCGTATCCCGGCCGTCCTCAGGCGCGCTGCCCCGTGGCGGCCGAAACCCGCCGCAGGGCGGCGGCGATGCCCGCGGCCGTCGCGCCCGGGTCGGCGGAGCCGGTGATCGGGCGGCCGATCACGAGGAGGTCGGCCCCGTCTGCCAGAGCCTGCTCGGGAGTGGCCACTCTCGCCTGGTCCTGGCTCGCGGCGCCCGCGGGGCGGACGCCGGGGGTGATGAGGGTGATGTCGGGTCCGACCTCGGCGCGCACCGCGGCGACCTCGCGCGGCGAGCAGACGAGGGCCTGGGCGCCCGCGGCGACGGCCAGCGCCGACAGGCGGCGCACCGCGTCCTCTGAGGGGCCCCTGACACCCATCAGGTCCAGGTCGGCCTCCGAGAGCGAGGTGAGCAGCGTCACCGCCGCGATCTGGGTGTGGGGCATCGCCTCCACGGCCGCCCGGATCATCGCGGGGCCGCCGGCGGCGTGAACGGTCAGGATGGCGGGCTTGAGCCTGGCGACGGCCCTCGCGGCGCCCGCGACGGTGTTGGGGATGTCGTGGAGCTTCAGGTCGAGGAAGACCCGCACTCCGCTCGCCCCACGGACGGAGGCGATCACGTCGGGGCCGTAGCGGAGATAGAGCTCCAGACCGACCTTGACGGTGGTGACGTGCGGGGTGACCATGCTCGCCCAGTGGGCCGCGGTCTCGAGGTCTGGCGCGTCCAGGGCGACGGCGATGGGTGCGGGCGTCACAGGGAACTCTCCTCAAGATCAATCCGGTGCCGGGTGGACGCCCCCGGCGGGCGGTGGGCCAGCCCGACCGCGTCGGCCAGCCGGTGGAACCCTCGGGCCGCCAGAAGCTCCTCCAGCTCGCGGAGGATGCGCAGGCAGGCGTAGGGGTCGTGGAACAGCGCCGTCCCCACGGCGACGACACAGGCGCCGGCGAGGATGAGCTCGAAGGCGTCCCTGCCGGTGAGCACGCCGCCCATGCCGATGATGGGCACGCTGGGCAGGGCCGCGTGGACCTGCCACACGCAGCGTACGGCCAGCGGACGGATGGCCGGTCCCGACAGACCGCCGGTGACCGCCGCGAGCGTGGGGCGCATCGCCTCGGTGTCGATGCTCATGCCGAGCGGGTTGTTGATCATCGAGAGCGCGTCGGCGCCGCCGTCCACGCACGCGCGCGCGACGCTCACGATGTCCATGACGTCCGGGGAGAGCTTGGCCACCACGGGCACGTCGTACCGCATCACCGAGCGCACCGAGGCGATCACCTCCGCGGAGGCGGCGCCGTCGCGGGCGAAGACCCGGCCGCGGTCCTCGATGTTGGGGCACGACAGGTTGACCTCCACGGCGGTGACGCCGGGCGCGTCGGTGAGCCTGCGGGCCAGCGCGGTGTACTCGGCCACGGTGCCGCCGCCGATGGACACCACGGTTCGTACGCCCCGCTGCGACAGCCAGGGCAGCTCACGCTCCAGGAAGGCGTCCACGCCCGGTCCCTGGAGCCCGACGGCGTTGAGCATGCCCGAGGGCGTCTCGGCCATCCTCGGGGTCGGGCGGCCCGCCCTGGGGGCCATCGTGATCGACCGGGTGGTCAGCGCGCCGATCCTGGCCAGGTCGAAGAACTGGGCGAGCTCGGAGCCGGACGCCGCGCACCCGGCGGCCGTGGTGACGGGGTTGACCAGCTCCACGTGCCCCAGGTACGTCCGCATGTCAACCGGCATGCCGCGTTCCCCCACCGGGTGCTCCCAGCGCGTCGAACGGGATCGTGCCGACGTCGTCGAAGCGGACGCGCTCGCCCCTGAAGACCGGTCCTTCGACGCACGAGCGCACCATCCGGGTTACCCCGTCGTCCCCGATCACCGGCAGCACGCACGTCATGCACACGCCGATCCCGCACGCCATGCCCTCCTCGACGGCCACCTGGACGGGGATGTCGAACTCGACCGCCACCGCGGTGACACCGCGCAGCACCGGCATCGGGCCGCAGGCGTAGACGGCGTCGGCCCGCACGTCGGCGATCACCCCCGGCAGCACGTCGGTCACCCGGCCGCGCATGCCCAGGGAGCCGTCCTCGGTGGTGAGCGTGGTGGTCTCCCCCATCCTCCTGGCGCGCAGGGCGCCGAAGACCCGGTCGGCGGAGACCGCGCCGAGGACGAAGTCGACGCGGCAGCCGCGCCCCTGCAGGGCGTCGGCCACGGTGAACAGCGTCGCCGCACCGTGCTCGGCACCGACCAGGACGCAGGTCACCGGGTCCCTGGGGAGCGGGAACGGGCGGCCGAGCGGGCCCACCAGGTCGAGGGTGTCGCGGGCACGGCGCTCGGCGAGCCAGGCCGTGCCGGGGCCGCGCACGGAGAAGACGAACTCGACCGTACCCCCGTAGTCGGGCTTGACGTCGTGGACGAAGAAGGCACGACGCGTCAGCATCGACGTCCGGGCACCGCCGACGGCCACCCCGACGAAGTGGCCGGGCCGGAAGCGCTCGGCGATGCCGGGCGCCACCACGGTCAGCGCATGGTAGGCGTCGACGCGGCGCGTCGTCAGCACCGTGCCGGTCACCTGTACCGGGGTAACAGGCGTCTCCCTCACCTCCGCTAAGGCACCGGCCCGCTCCTCAGCCGCTCCGCAAACGCTTCGCGTGCTCCTGGAGTGACCGTACGCCGATGTCGCCACGGACGATCGCCTGGATGCCCTGTACGGCCGCGGCGAGCCCCTGGACGGTGGTGATGCAGGGGATGGCGCGCAGCACCGCGGCGGTGCGGATCTCGTAGCCGTCCAGGCGCGGCCCCGCCTGGCCTGGACTGCCGAAGGGGGTGTTGACGATGAGGTCCACCTCCCCGTCCAGGATGCGCCGGACGATCGTCTGCTCGCCTTCGGGGCCCGTCCCCTCGCTGTGCTTGCGCACGATCTTGGCATGGACACCGTTGCGGCGCAGCACTTCGGCGGTGCCCTCGGTGGCGAGGATCTCGAACCCGAGGTCGGCGAGCGCCTTGACCGGGAAGATCATGGCGCGTTTGTCGCGGTTGGCCACCGAGACGAACGCCCGTCCCTTGGTGGGCAGCGAGCCGTACGCGGCGGCCTGCGACTTGGCGTAGGCGGTGCCGAAGAACTCGTCGATGCCCATCACCTCGCCGGTGGAGCGCATCTCGGGGCTGAGCACGATGTCCACGCCGCGGAAGCGGTTGAACGGCAGCACGGCCTCCTTGACCGCGATGGGCGCGTCCAGCGGCATGGTGCCGCCGTCGCCGGTCGCGGGCAACAGGCCCTCGGCGCGCAGCTCGGCCACCGTGGCGCCCATCATCACCCTGGCCGCCGCCTTGGCCAGCGGCACCGCCGTGGCCTTGGAGACGAACGGGACGGTGCGGCTCGCGCGGGGGTTCGCCTCCAGCACGTACAGGATGTTGGCGGACATGGCGTACTGCACGTTGAGCAGGCCGCGCACGCCCACTCCCCGGGCGATCGCCTCGGTGGCGGCGCGGATGCGCTTGATGTCGTAGCCGCCCAGCGTCATCGGCGGCAGCGAGCACGCCGAGTCGCCGGAGTGGATGCCCGCCTCCTCGATGTGCTCCATCACGCCGCCGAGGTAGAGCTCCTCGCCGTCGAACAGGGCGTCGACGTCGATCTCCACGGCCTCGTCGAGGAACTTGTCCACCAGCACCGGATGGTCGCTCGCCGCGCCGGCCTTGGCCATGTAGGAGGTCAGGGTGTCGTCGTCGTAGACGATGGCCATACCGGCGCCGCCCAGCACGTAGGAGGGCCGCACCAGCACCGGGTAGCCGATCTCCGCGGCGATGGCCAGCGCCTCCTCCTCCGTCACCGCGACGCCGTGCTTGGGCGCGGGCAGGCCCGCCTCGGCCAGCACCCTGCCGAACGCGCCGCGCTCCTCGGCGAGGTGGATCGACTCGGGCGAGGTGCCGACGATCGGGACCCCGGCGTCCTTGAGCGCCTGGGCCAGGCCGAGCGGGGTCTGGCCGCCGAGCTGGACGATGACGCCCACCACCGGACCGGTCTGCTGCTCGGCGTGGACGACCTCCAGGACGTCCTCCAGGGTGAGCGGCTCGAAGTAGAGGCGGTCGGAGGTGTCGTAGTCGGTGGAGACCGTCTCGGGGTTGCAGTTGACCATGACGGTCTCGTATCCGGCCGACGACAGCTCGAAGGAGGCGTGCACGCACGCGTAGTCGAACTCGATGCCCTGGCCGATCCTGTTGGGTCCCGAGCCGAGGATGAGGACCTTGGGACGCTCCCCGTAGGGGACCTCGGTCTCCTCGTCGTAGGTGGAGTACAGGTAGGGGGTCTGGGCGGCGAACTCGGCGGCGCAGGTGTCGACGGTGTTGTAGACCGGGCGGACGCCGAGCGCGTGGCGCAGGTCGCGCACCCGCGGCTCGGTCATGTCGCACAGCTCGGCGATCTGCACGTCGCTGAACCCGTACCGCTTGGCCCCGGTCAGCACCTCGGCGGTGAGCTGTGGCGCCTCGCGCAACTCGGCGGCCATCGCGTCGATCGCGAAGAGCTGGTCCAGGAACCAGGGGTCGACGGAGGTCGCCTCCGACAGCTCCTCGATCGTGGCCCCGGCGCGGATGGCCTGCTGCATGGTGAACAGGCGCCCGTCGTGCGGGACGCGGCAGGCGGCCAGGAGCTCGTCCTTGGGGCCGGGCTCCCCCGCCCAGGTGAAGGAGGCGCCCTTCTTCTCCAGCGAGCGCAGCGCCTTCTGCAGGGCCTCGGGGAAGGACCTGCCGATCGCCATCGCCTCGCCCACCGACTTCATGTGGGTGGTGAGGGTCCGGTCTGCGCCGGTGAACTTCTCGAACGCGAACCTCGGCACCTTGACCACGACGTAGTCGAGCGAGGGCTCGAACGACGCGGGGGTCTCCTTCGTGATGTCGTTGGGGATCTCGTCCAGGGTGTAGCCGATGGCGAGCTTGGCGGCGATCTTCGCGATCGGGAAGCCGGTGGCCTTGGACGCGAGCGCCGAGGAGCGCGAGACGCGGGGGTTCATCTCGATGACGACCATGCGGCCGGTGCGCGGGTCGACGGCGAACTGGATGTTGCAGCCGCCGGTGTCGACGCCGACCTCGCGGATGACCGCGATGGCCACGTCGCGCATGTTCTGGTACTCGCGGTCGGTCAGCGTGAGCGCGGGGGCGACGGTGACGCTGTCACCGGTGTGCACGCCCATCGGGTCGATGTTCTCGATCGAGCAGACGATCACCACGTTGTCGGCCCGGTCGCGCATGACCTCCAGCTCGTACTCCTTCCAGCCGAGGATGGACTCCTCAAGGAGCACCTCGGTGGTCGGCGAGGCGTCGAGGCCCGCCCCGGCGATGCGGCGCAGCTCCTCCTCGTCGTGGGCGAAGCCGGAACCCACCCCGCCCATGGTGAAGGAGGGCCGCACCACCAGCGGGTAGCCCAGCTCGTGCGCGGCGGCCAGGCACTCGTTCATGGTGTGGCAGACGAACGAGCGCGCCGACTCGGCGTTGAGGCCGCGCTCGGCGGCGACCTTGGCCACGATGCCCTTGAAGAGCTCGCGGTTCTCGCCCGCCTGGATGGCGTCGACGTCGGCCCCGATCAGCTCGACGTCGTAGCGGTCCAGGATCCCGGCCTCGTACAGGGAGATCGCGGCGTTCAGCGCGGTCTGCCCGCCCAGGGTGGGCAGCAGCGCGTCGGGCCGCTCCTTCGCGATGATCTTCTCGACGATGTCGGGGGTGATGGGCTCGACGTAGGTGGCGTCGGCGAACTCGGGGTCGGTCATGATCGTCGCCGGGTTGCTGTTGACGAGGATCACGCGGAAGCCCTCGGCGCGCAGCACTCGGCAGGCCTGGGTGCCCGAATAGTCGAACTCGCAGGCCTGGCCGATCACGATCGGCCCTGAGCCGATCACCATGATCGACTGGATGTCCGTACGCTTAGGCACCCTTGCTTCCCTCCGTACTCATGGTCGCGCTCGGCTCCTCGCCGGCTCCGCGGACGCCTCGTCCCTCGCCGGCCACTCCGCCCGCTCGTCCCCTCGACCGCTCCGCACTCATGGTCGCGCTCGGCTCCTCGCCGGCCGTTCGCCGTCCGCCCGCCATCAACGCGCAGAAGTCGTCGAACAGGCCGGCCGAGTCGTGCGGGCCCGCCGCCGCCTCGGGGTGGTACTGGACGCTGAACGCCGGGCGGTCGAGCAGCCGCAGCCCCTCGACGCAGTCGTCGTTGAGGTTGACGTGGCTGACCTCCGCCGGCCCGTACGGCGTGTCGAACACGCCCTCCAGCGGTGCGCGTACCGCGAAGCCGTGGTTGTGCGCGGAGATCTCCACCTTGCCGGTGCCCCGGTGCTGCACCGGCTGGTTGACGCCCCGGTGGCCGTAGCGCAGCTTGTAGGTGCCCAGCCCGAGCGCCCGTCCGAAGAGCTGGTTGCCGAAGCAGATGCCGAAGAACGGCACGCCCGCGTCGAGGACGCCGCGAAGCGCCTCGACCTGGCCGTCGGCGGTGGCGGGGTCGCCGGGACCGTTGGAGAAGAACACCCCGTCGGGACCGATCGCGAGGATCTCCTCGGCGGTGACGGAGGCGGGCAGCACGTGCACCTCGCAGCCGCGCTCGGCCATCCGGTGCGGCGTCATCGCCTTGATGCCGAGGTCGACGGCGGCCACGGTGAACCGCTTGGGACCGATCGCGGGCACGACGTACGGCTTCGGGGTGGAGACCTCGCCCGCCAGGTCGGCGCCCTCCATCGCGGGGCTGCCCAGCACCCGCTCCAGCAGCTCCTCGACCGGCGCCAGGGCCTTGCCGGAGAAGACCCCGGCCCGCATCGCCCCCCGCTCCCGCAGGTGGCGGGTGAGGGCGCGGGTGCCGGTGATGGCGATGCCGACGACGCCCTGCTCCTTGAGGTAGTCGTCCAGGGAACGGTTGGAGCGCCAGTTGGAGGCCACCCGGGCGGGCTCGCGGACCACGTATCCGGCCACCCACACCCTCGACGACTCCGGGTCCTCGTCGTTGACCCCGGTGTTCCCGATGTGGGGCGCGGTCATCGCGACGATCTGGCGGTGGTACGACGGGTCGGTCAGCGTCTCCTGGTAACCGGTCATCCCGGTGTTGAAGACCATCTCGCCGAAGGTCTCGCCCTCGGCGCCGTAGGGGGTCCCGTGGAAGACGCGCCCGTCTTCCAGGACTAGCACTGCGGTCACTCACACACCCCGATCATCTCGGTTACAGCTCCGCGAAGTATGAAATATCCGGCACGTTGGGTCGCCGCCCCGCCGCCGGAAGGGACACCCTCGTGTCCTCGGGAGGAACCCCCACGCCTCGGCGAGGGAGAGGAGAGGCCGTCGGGGGCGGCGCCCGCGACAGTCCGGGCTCGGCGGACGAGGCCCCTCACGTGAGCTTTCCGTCCAGGACGGTCGGCCGGCCGCGCAGGAGGGTCGCCACGACACGGCCCGGCAGGGTGAGGCCCTCGTAGGGCGTGTTACGGCTTTTTGAAGCGTAGCCCCCGGGGTCGACCACGGCGCGCACCGACGGGTCGTAGAGGGTGATGTTGGCCGGGGCCCCGACCTCGATCGGCCGCCCCTGGCCCTGGAGCCTGCCGATCCTGGCGGGGGCGACGGACATGCGCTCGGCGACACCCGCCCAGTCGAGCAGACCCGTGTCCACCATCGCCTCCTGAACCACCGCCAGCGCCGTCTCCAGGCCGATCATGCCCATCGCCGCGGCGGCCCACTCGGTCTCCTTGTCCTCGACCGGGTGCGGGGCGTGGTCGGTGGCCACGCAGTCGATCGTGCCGTCGGCCAGGGCCTCGCGCAGCGCCTCGACGTCCTCGCGCGTGCGCAGCGGCGGGTTCACCTTGTAGATCGGGTTGTAGGAGCCGACCGGGGAGTCCTCGACGAGGTCGTCGGTGAGCAGCAGGTGGTGCGGGGTCACCTCGGCGGTGACGTCCCAGCCCTTGGACTTGGCCCAGCGGATGATCTCCACGGAACCGGCCGTGGAGACGTGGCAGATGTGCAGGCGCGAGCCGACATGGGCGGCGAGCAGGCAGTCGCGGGCGATGATCGCCTCCTCGGCGACCGCGGGCCACCCGGTGAGGCCGAGCCGCCCCGAGACCGCGCCCTCGTTCATCTGCGCGCCCGCGGTCAGGCGCGGCTCCTGGGCGTGCTGGGCGACGACGCCGTCGAACGCCTTGACGTACTCCAGGGCGCGGCGCATGAGCACCGCGTCGGAGACGCACCTGCCGTCGTCGGAGAAGACCCTGACCCGCGCGGTGGAGTCGGCCATCGCGCCGAGCTCGGCGAGGCGCTCGCCGCCCAGGCCGACGGTGACGGCGCCGACGGGGTGCACGTCGCAGTGGCCCGCCTCCTGCCCCAGGCGCCAGACCTGCTCGACGACGCCGGCCGTGTCGGCGACCGGCTCGGTGTTGGCCATGGCGTGTACGGCGGTGTAGCCGCCGAGGGCGGCGGCGCGGGTGCCGGTGTCGACGGTCTCCGCGTCCTCGCGGCCCGGCTCGCGCAGGTGGGTGTGCAGGTCGACCAGGCCGGGCAGGGCGATCAGCCCTTCCGCCTCCACGACCTCGCCGCCGGACAGTCCCCGGCCGATCTCCACCAGCAGGCCGTCGCGGACCAGGATGTCGACCGGCTCACCGCCGAGGATCCTGGCGCCCCTGATGACGATGCCGTCACGCGTGGCCCCGATGCGGTCGTTCATCAGATCTCTCCTCGGAGGTCGGCGCCGCCAAGCAGCAGGTACAGGACGGCCATGCGTGCGGTCACACCGTTGGCGACCTGCTCGACGATCGTCGAGCGCGGCGAGTCGGCCACCTCGGCCGCGATCTCCATGCCCCGGTTCATCGGGCCGGGGTGCATCACGATGGCGTGTTCGGGCATCTTGGCGACGCGGTCGCGGTCGAGCCCGTAACGGCGGCTGTACTCCCGCTCGGTGGGGAAGAACGCCGCGTTCATGCGCTCGCGCTGCACGCGCAGCATCATCACCACGTCGGACTTGGGCAGCACCGCGTCGAGGTCGTAGGAGACCTCGCACGGCCAGGAGCCGACCTGGACCGGGAACAGGGTCGGCGGGGCGACCAGGGTCACCTCGGCGCCGAGCGTGGCCAGCAGCAGCACGTTGGAGCGGGCCACCCTGCTGTGCAGAACGTCGCCGACGATGGTGACCCTCCTGCCGTCCAGCGGGCCCAGGCGGCGGCGCATGGTGAAGGCGTCGAGCAGGGCCTGGGTGGGGTGCTCGTGGGTGCCGTCCCCGGCGTTGACGACGCTGCCGCGCACCCAGCCGGCCAGCCGGTGCGGCGCGCCCGAGGCGCCGTGGCGGATGACGACGGCGTCGGCGCCCATCGCCTCCAGGGTGAGCGCGGTGTCCTTGAGCGACTCGCCCTTGGAGACGCTGGAGCCCTTGGCGGAGAAGTTGATGACGTCGGCCGACAGTCGCTTGGCGGCGGCCTCGAAGGAGATCCTGGTCCGGGTGGAGTCCTCGAAGAAGAGGTTCACCACCGTGCGGCCCCGCAGGGTGGGGAGCTTCTTGATGGAACGTTCCGAGATCTTCGCCAGCTCGTCGGCGGTGTCCAGGATGAGCAGGGCGTCGTCGCGGGTCAGGTCGGCCGCGGAGATCAGGTGGCGTTTCATCGCTCGTCCCCCTTCAGCAGCAGGACCGCGTCGCTGCCGTCGTTCTCCTCCAGGTAGACCTTGACGATCTCGGACTTCGACGTCGGCAGGTTCTTGCCCACGTAGTCGGGGCGGATGGGCAGCTCGCGATGACCCCGGTCGACCAGGGCGGCGAGTTGCACGGCCTGCGGGCGGCCCAGGTCGTTGAGCGCGTCGAGCGCGGCGCGGACGGTGCGGCCCGAGTAGAGGACGTCGTCGACGAGGACGACCACCCTGCCGTCGATGCCGTCGGCGGGCAGCTCGGTGCGGCCGAGCGCGCGGGCGGGCCGCAGCCGGAGGTCGTCGCGGTACATCGTGACGTCGAGGGAGCCCACCGGGACCGAGCGGCCCTCGAACTGCTTGATGTGGGCGGCCAGCCGGCGGGCCAGGTGGACGCCGCGGGTGGGAATGCCCAGCAGGACGACGTTCTCACCGCCCTTGGTCCGCTCAAGGATCTCGTGGGAGATGCGGATGAGGGCCCGGTTGATGTCGGGCTGTTCGAGGACGGCGCGGGCGCCGCCCTGTGCGTGCGGCAGCGCACGCGAAATGGCCTCTGCCAAGGAGGAACACCACCTTTCCCGCCTCACGGGACGGGTCTTAAAGGAAGTCAACGACCTCAAGGTACCAGCTCGGTGACGGTTCGCCCGAACAGGGGTCCGCTTCGCGAACAGCGCGGGTCCGGCTCGACAATCTTCTCAAAAGTGAATAAATATCACGATCTTCGCTGACTTCCCCTTGGTCTTCCGGGTATGCGCTTTACATCCGCACCAAGGCGAAGCATGACGACCACCTCCCGGACACCTCCCGGACGCGGCGTCCCGGCGTGCCCGCCCCCGGCCACTCCCGTCAACCAGCCGCTAAGGAAGAGAAATGACCTTTCACGTCGACTCCGAGGTCGGCCGGCTCCACCAGGTCCTGCTGCACAGGCCGGAACTCGCCCTGAAACGGCTCACGCCGTCGAACAAGGACGACTTCCTCTTCGACGACGTGCTGTGGGTGCAGCGTGCCGTGGAGGAGCACGAGGAGTGGCAGAGGCTTCTGGTCGACCAGGGCGTCACCGTCCACATGCTCTCCGACCTGCTCCACGAGACGGTCGAGATCCCCGAGGCGCGCAAGCACATCCTGGACGGCATCGCCGACGAGCGTTACTTCGGCCCGATGGCCGTCGACGCCATCCGCAACGCGCTCGACTCGATGGACTCCGTCACGCTCAAGCGCTATCTCACCGGAGGCATCACCAAGCGCGAGCTGGTGGAGCTGGGCACCGACCCCAAGAGCCTCGCCTTCCACACGCTCAGGCCGGACGACTTCGTCCTGCCCCCGCTGCCCAATCACCTGTTCACCCGCGACACCTCCTGCTGGATCTACGACGGCGTCTCGATCAACGCGATGAGGAAGAAGGCACGCCGCCGCGAGACCCTCAACATGGAGGCGATCTACCGCTACCACCCGGCCTTCGCGTCCGGCTACGACCGTCCGGAGGAGGGCGGCTACAACGTCTGGATGCCGGGTACCCCCGCGGCTCCCGCCACCATCGAGGGCGGCGACGTGCTCGTCATCGGCCGGGGCGCGGTGCTGGTGGGCATCAGCGAGCGTACGCAGCCCCAGGCGGTCGAGATGCTCGCGCGAAGCCTGTTCAGGCGAGGTGCCGCGACGAGAATCGTCGCGCTGGACATGCCGAAGGCACGGGCCTTCATGCACCTGGACACGGTCATGACCAACGTGGACGTCGGCGTCTTCACCAAGTTCGCGGGACTGGGCATGCTGCCCTCCTACACGGTCGAACCCGGCGACAACGAGAAGGAACTCAAGATCACCGACCATCCCCCCGAGGACATGCACCGGGCCATCGCCCGGGCGATCGGGCTGGACGACATCAAGGTCCTCAGCGCGACGCAGGACGTGTACTCCTCCGAGCGGGAGCAGTGGGACGACGGCTGCAACGTGCTCGCCCTGCGTCCCGGCGTGGTGGTGGCCTACGAGCGCAACACCACCACCAACAACCACCTGCGCGAGAACGGGATCGAGGTCATCACGATCCGGGGCAGCGAGCTCGGCCGGGGCCGGGGCGGCCCGCGCTGCATGAGCTGCCCGCTCGAACGCGAGGGCATCTGACCCTCCCGCGCGGGAAGCCGGGGACGGCGCTCGCGGGCCCGCGATCGGCACGCGGGCACGCCGCGGGCCGCCGTCTCCGGCGGACGGGACCGTCGCACCGGGTATTCCCCGGAGGGAGCGTCGTTCAAGATCATACGCCCGTCGCCACCCCCCGCGACGCCGCTGCCGCAAGCCATCCATAAGATGCGGGAATCAAGCGAAAGTACCGAAAAAATCGGAGTTTCCGTCATGTCGGGTAGGACAAGTGCGGCGTTTGACGCGGACCCCACCGGATCGGATTCGACATCTTTTTTCCAATCAGCTTGACCTTAGGCGCCCACAGCTTTACCGTCACTGTCCGTAACCACACCTCGTGGCGTTATCGGGTGAACCCTGACGCACCGGTCACCGAAGGTGCCAGCCTCAGGCACCAACCCGGTGAACGGGGCATAAGTTGCGAGGTAGCACAATCAAGTTGAGAGCACTACATAACAGAGCCGGGGGGCCACACCATGCCGTCTGAGTACGCCAAGTCACTGGGTGCAAGACTCCGTGCCATTCGCACCCAGCAGGGCCTGTCCCTGCACGGAGTCGAAGAGAAGTCCCGGGGACGCTGGAAGGCGGTCGTCGTGGGCTCCTACGAGCGTGGCGACCGTGCCGTCACCGTGCAGAAGCTTGCCGAACTGGCTGATTTCTACGGGGTGCCGGTCTCGGAGTTGCTGCCGGGGGGTTCGGCTCCGAGCCCTCTTGGCCCGACACCGAAGCTTGTGATCGACCTTGAGCGTCTCGCCCAGCTCCCCAAGGAGAAGGCGGGCGCGCTCGCCCGTTACGCGGCCACCATCCAGAGCCAGCGTGGCGACTACAACGGCAAGGTGCTGTCCATCCGCCAGGAGGACCTCCGCTCCCTCGCCGTGATCTATGACAAGTCCCCCAGTGAGCTCACCGAGGAGCTCATCGGCTGGGGTGTCCTGGACCCGGAGGCCCGCCGAGCCGTCGAAGCCTTCTGACGACCCCTGACCGGTCGTGGGTGCGCCGCAACCGGCGTACCCACCCCGCAGAGCTCCTCGTTCTCAGCAGAACCTGTCCTTAGTTCCGCCCCGGGCTACAGCCATTGTGGTAGGAAAAGGCAGACACGCATTTAGCGAGGTGTGGTGGACATGGCCAGGGAGGATGATCGGATCGATCACTCTCGATCGACCTCCGAGACCCGTCTCCGCACCGCCCCGGCGCAGCCGCGATCGACCAGGAGGCGTGCCTTCCCGCGGCTGCTGAGCTCGATCGGCACCAACCGCACCCAGAGCACCCTGAAGCTTCTGCCGTTCGTCGTGATGGCCGTGGTGGCCGCGATCGACTTCGGCACCGGACCCACGTCCGGCCTCCTGCCGCTGCTCGCCCTCGGCCCGGCCTTCGCCAGCGTGGCCTGCGACCTGACCCGCACCACGGTGGTCGGCGTCGTCGCCCTGGCGCTGTGCTTCGCGCTCGGCCTCTACAACGACATCCTCTCGTCCCGCATCAACATCACCCTCATCGCCATCCTCGGCGTCACCGTGGCCAGTGTGCTGGCCAGCGCCGGACGGCAGCGCCACGAACGCCAGCTCGCCGACGTGCGCTCGGTGGCCGAGGCCGCCCAGCGGGTGTTGCTGCGCCCGGTGCCCCGCCGCGCGGGACCCGGCATCGGCGTGGCCGTCTCGTACACCTCCGCCACGGCGGAGGCCAGGATCGGCGGCGACCTGTACGAGGTCGTCACCACCCCGCACGGGGTGCGGATCATCGTGGGAGACGTCCAGGGCAAGGGCCTGGAGGCCGTGGAGACGGCCGCGGTCGCGCTCGGGGCCTTCCGTGAGGCGGCCCACGACGAGAGGACGCTCCAGGGCGTCGTGGGCCGCCTGGAGAACGCCCTGACCCGCGAGCTGTCCGGCGAGCAGTTCGTGACCGCCGTGCTGGCCGAGATCAGCGGCGATTCCACCATCACCGTCATCAACTGCGGCCACCCGGCGCCCCTGGTGCTCGACGCCGACGGCGGGGTCTGGTTCGCCGACCCCCCGGACGAGGCGCTCCCGCTGGGCATGAGCGCCCTCAAGGCCGTCGAGCCGCGGCCGCACCACATCCCCTTCGAGCCCGGCGACCAGGTCCTCTTCTACACCGACGGGGTCATCGAGGCACGCGACGACGCGGGCGAGTTCTATCCGCTGCTGGAGCGGGCGCACCTGCTGGAGGGCGACGATCCCCAGGGCTCGCTGGACGCCCTGCGCGCCGACCTGCTCGGCCACGTGGGCAGGCCGCTGAGCGACGACGCCGCGATGCTCCTGCTGCGCCAGCGCGCCGCCCGCCAGAACTCCACGGCGGCGTGAGGAAGAGCGCCGACAGGGCCCCGAGCGGGAACGGCGGCGCGAAACCGGCTTCACGGCGGCGTGAGAGAACACCGGCAGCGGCTTCACGGCGGCGTGAGAGAACACCGGCAGCGGCTTCACGGCGGCGTGAGAGAACACCGGCGCGAGAAAAGCCTGGGAGAACGACGAGGCGCGAGGGGACGACGGCACGAGAACGTCCCCGTACGCCCTGCGCCCGCCAGCGGGACCGGCGGAGGCGAGACGTACGGGGACGCCGCCGATGAGCTCGGGCGGCCGCTCCCGGGTGGAGGGCCGCTCCCGCTCTAACCGGCTAGCGGGATCCGGCCCGGGAGCATGGGCTGGCTCGGGACACCGAGCAGCTTCTCCACGGTGCTGACGAACCGCTCAGCCTCGGAGATGAGCTCCTCGGCGTCTCGCGAGGACACCGTGCGGGTCAGGCCCGCCTCGGCGGCGGCTCGCTTGGCCGCGCTCGTCTCGAAGTAGGGTGCCCACTCGGCCAGGCGGGGCTCGGCCTCGGGCAGCAGCTCCCAGGCGCTGCGCAGCCTGCGCCTGCGCCCCTGCATCGGACGGGGACGGGCCGCCAGGACGGCGGCTGCCGCCCTGAGCGCGGCGAGGTGGGCCGCGACGTAACGCGCGGCGGAGGTCCGGGCGGCGGCGGCCTCTTCGAGGCAGTCGCGCGCGTCTGAGAGGTGTGCCCGCACCGTGGGGGACAGCCGGGGCCCACCGGAATCGCCGAGCCGAGGGGTCATAGCGCTTCAGCCTCCTTGGTCGCAAGCGGCTCCGGCGTTTTCGCCGGTGGTATCACATTCGCAGACCCCACCGACAAATCCGCCGGACGGCCGGACGAGGAGCTTCCCCTCTCCCCGTCCGCCCTGACCTGGTCCGATCGTCTCCGCCGACGACATGGACCCGATCGGCCGCTCTTGGAACACGAGCCGCGAGCCCCGTGTCATCACATCGAACATAAATTCGATCACTAATACTGTCAAGTAAAACGACGAACAAAGGTTCGATCTTCGGGTCCCTGGAGCACGCGAAAAGGGCCCCGGGAGATCACCGTCTCCCGGGGCCCCTGCTCTCGACCGGCGCGGGCACGACCGGCGGATCGCGTTCCGCCGGCTCGTCCCTACCGGACGAACCTGCCTCGGACGTGCACCGGCACCCCCGTACCGAGCAGCCCGGGAAGGACCTCCGCCACGTGCATCGGCAGTCGTACACAACCGTGGGAGGCGGGCGCCAGCGGCACCGACAGCGCGCCGTGGAAGGCGATGCCCCCGTTGAAGAAGATCGGGTTGTAGAGCTGGCCCAGGTAGGACTTGTGCCAGCCGTCCCTGCGCCAGGTGGTCTTGTAGTCGCCGGTCGGCGTGCGCGCGTCGCCGCAGAACCGCTGGGTCCTGCCCTCCCAGGTGGCCGTCTCGCAGTAGGCGATCCCGCTGCCGGAGGAGGTGTGGCTGATCAGCTTCACCGTGCCGTTCACGTAGAGGACCATCACCTGCTTGGCGAGGTTGACCTCCACCCGGGTCGGCTTGCCGTTGGGGACGAGCACCTTCGGCGCCAGGGGAGCCTCCAGAGCGTCCCAGGTCCTGCGTGCCACGGTACTGGTCGGCGAGATGCCGTTCACCTTCTGGAAGGCCCAGATCGCCGTCAGGGTCGCCCCGCCGTAGCGGCCGTCGATCCTGCCCGGGGCGTAGCCGAGCTCGGCCAGCCGGGTCTGGAGCACCTTCACCGCGGCGCCCTTCGCACCGAGTTTGAGCGTTTTGCCGGGCGCGACGAACGAGGACACGCCCGTCACCCCCGCCGTGACGGCCGGGGAACCCGACGTCCCCGCCGCCGCGGCGCCGGCGGGAAGGGCGACGCCCACGAAAGACACGGAAGAGAGGAGCACGGCCCCCGCCGTCATCAGCGCGGCCACTCCCGGCCGCAGTCCAACCCCCACTTTCGATCAACTCCTCATATCACTATGGATCGGGTCAAGGGACCATAGCGCACGGTTTCCCTGTGCAGACGGCCGGTCATGAAACGGCAATCAACGGTCAATCTGTTTAGAGTGGCCGCGTGCCAGAAAAGTTGCATCCGAACATCGAGAAGGTCGCCGCCGTCCTGCGCGAGCACGGCGTCCCCGGCGAGATCGTCATCTTCGCGGAGGCCACCCCCACCGCCGCCACCGCGGCCGCGCAGCTGGGCTGCGAGGTCGGCGCCATCGCCAACAGCCTGATATTCGACGCCGACGGTGAGCCGCTCCTGGTGCTGACCAGCGGCGCCCACCGCGTCGACACCGACCTGATCGCCAGGACGGCCGGAGCGGCGAAGGTGAAGCGCGCCGCCCCCGCCTTCGTGCGGGCGGCCACCGGCCAGGTCATCGGCGGCGTCGCCCCGATCGGCCACCCCGCCCCGGTCAGAACCCTGGTCGACACCTGGCTGGCCAAGCACGAGGTCGTCTGGGCCGCGGCCGGCCACCCGCACACCGTCTTCCCGACCTCCTTCGACGAGCTCGTCCGCATCACCGGCGGGGTGCCCGTCGAGGTCGAATAACGGCTTCGCGCGGCTTTCGAACTCGGTGCCCACGGGCTCCGTGCCCACCGCCGGGCCTGCGCGCCCACGACCCGGCGAGCTCGTACGCGCGACACGACCGGTCCCACACCGAACGGGCCGCGGGCGAGCACGCCGGCGCTTCGTGCGCACGACGCTCGCGACCGCGCCCGGGAGCCGCACGGCTCCCGGGCGCGGTCGCGAGAAGCCGGTCAGGCCCTTCGTGACCGGGTCGGCAGGCGGGTGGGAAAGGCCGGGAAACTCCCTGGTGAGCGCCGGATGCCCCTCCCTCGCCACACGGTGACCCGTGCCACGGCCACCCTGCTAGGGTGCGACGCGTGATCGGACTGCGACGGATCGGCCCCGACGAGTTCACGCTCCGGCTGGACGCGGTCCTCGGCGTCTACACCGAGGCGATGAACCCTCCGGCCGACCAGATCGCCGGCCGCAGGCTCATCATGGGAAACCACGCCACCCATCCCGCCTTCACCTGCCTGTTCGCCGAGCTCCCCGACGGCACTCCTGTGGGCATCGCCTACGGCTTCCACGGGGTTCCCGGGCAGTGGTGGCACGACGTGGTCAGGCGAGCCCTCGCGGA
The DNA here is from genome assembly GCF_040648855.1 of Streptosporangium sp. NPDC049078. Classification (NCBI taxonomy): domain Bacteria; kingdom Bacillati; phylum Actinomycetota; class Actinomycetes; order Streptosporangiales; family Streptosporangiaceae; genus Streptosporangium; species Streptosporangium sp. NPDC049078. The sequence goes on along the minus strand of NZ_JBEZEL010000006.1, from coordinate 52,822 downwards.
CGAGTACGGAGAGGGCGGCGCCCACGACTGGCTGGGCGACGCGCTGGAGCTCGCCGAGATCCACGTCCACCCCGACTACCAGGGCAAGGGCATCGGCCGGGCGATGATCACGGGGATGTGCGCGGGCCGCCTGGAGCGCACCGCCGTGCTGTCGACCCGCGACCGGCCCACCGCGGCACGCCACCTCTATCGCAGTATCGGCTTCGTGGACCTGCTCACGCAGTTCGTCTTCCCCGGTGGGCACGAGCGCTACGCGATCCTCGGGACTCCCCTGCCGCTGGGCGGCTGAGCCGTCCCGAAGGATCCGCGGTCTCAGGTCGGCAGCGGGGCGATCTCCGGCGTGTGGTCGAGCGCCTGGAAGACCTCCCGGGTCGCGCTCGAGCGGTTGAAGGTGATGAAGTGGATGCCCGGCGCGCCCTCGTCGAGCAGGGTCTGGCAGAGCTCGGCGGCGTGTTCGATGCCGAGGCTGCGCACCGCGGCCGGGTCGTCGGCGACGGCCGCGAACCTCTCGGCCACCTCCGGCGGGAACGGCGCGCCGGAGAGCTGCTCGGACCTGGCGATGGTGCTCATCTGCGTGACGGGCATGATGCCGGGGATGATCGGCGTGTCACAGCCGGCTGCGGCCACCCGGTCACGCAACCGCAGGTAGTCCTCGGCACGAAAGAACATCTGGGTGATCGCGTAGTCGGCGCCCGCACGGCACTTGCGCACGAAGTAGTCGGTGTCGGACTCGATCGAGGCCGACCGGGGGTGCTTGTACGGGAAGGCGGCCACGCCCACGCAGAAGTCGCCGGACTGCCGGATGAGCCGGACCAGCTCCTCGGCGTACAGGACGCCCTCGGGGTGGCGCACCCACTCGCCCGTCACGTCGCCGGGCGGGTCGCCCCGCACGGCAAGGATGTTGCGCACGCCCGCTCCCGCGAAGCGGCCGATCAGATGGCGCAGCTCGCGGACGGAGTGGTTGACGGCGGTGAAGTGGGCGACCGGGGTGAGCGTGGTCTCGTGGGCGATCCGCTCGACGATGTCGACCGTGCGGTCTCGGGTGCTGCCGCCGGCGCCGTAGGTGACGGACACGAAGGTGGGGTGCAGCGACTCCAGCTCACGGACGGCGCGCCAGAGCTGACGCTCCCCCTCGTCGGTCTTCGGGGGGGAGAACTCGAAGGAGAACGAGCGGGCACCGGCAGCGAGGAGTTCGCGGACGGTGGCGACACGATCAGGAAGGACAGACGCGCGACCCAGAGCCATGGGGTCAAGGATACTTGCCCGGCCGCTCGGCCGCCCGACCAGATCATCTTCGCCGGGCGTGGCGCGAACTTGTCACAATTAGCACGTAAACCACCACCCCTCTAGATCGAAATGTCCCCTTGGACCGTTAATCTCATTACCTGACCTCCTCACGCCGTCAAAGCCGGGGGATTCCAATTTTCATAGATTGGGTTCCCTGCCTCATGCTCAGTCGCAAGGAACCCGGAGGTGTCGTGCCCCACACCGGCTCCACAGGCGTTCCACCTCTCCGCCGGACCGGCGGAGAGGATCTTGTCCATCATGCGTACGGTGGTCGGGGTGTCATCACCGCCGGTCACGACGCCGGGATGCACGGCGCCGTACCGCGTTTTCCCCCCAGAGCTGAAGCCCAGGGTCTCCACACTGGAGGTATTCGATGATCACTTCTGCAGCCGCGTTGGACATGATCCGGTCCGAGGTGGATCGTTCTCTTCGGCGATTCGTCGAACAACAGCGCCCACAGGTCAGCGCTCCGGAGCTGGCGCCGCTCATCTCGGCGGCCGAGGATTTCCTCGCGGGCGGCAAGCGGCTGCGCCCCGCCTTCTGCTACTGGGGCTGGCACGGTGCGGGCGGGGGCGAGGAGCCCGCCATCTTCTCCGCCGCGGCCTCGCTCGAGCTGCTCCAGGCCAGCGCTCTGGTGCACGACGACGTGATGGACGCCAGCGATCTGCGCCGGGGCATGCCCTCGGCGCACCGCAGGTTCGAGGACCTGCACAGGAAGGCCCGCTGGCACGGTTCGGCCGAGCAGTTCGGCGAGGGGGCCGCCATCCTGCTGGGCAACCTGATGCTCATCTGGTCCGGTGAGATGTGGCGCAACAGCGGCCTGCCGGCCGCCTCCCTCGCGGCGGCGCAGAAGGTCCACGACGACATGCGCACCGAGCTGATGTGCGGTCAGTACTTCGACCTGCTGGAGCAGGCGCACGGCGAGGGCACCTTCGAAAGCGCGCTGCGGGTCGCCCTCTTCAAGAGCGGCAAGTATTCCGTGGAGCAGCCGCTCAGGCTCGGCCTGGTGCTGGCGGCCCGGGGCAGGGAGCCCTGGATCGACCGGCTCTGCGAGGAGTACGGGCAGTCGGTGGGCATCGCCTTCCAGCTGCGCGACGACATCCTCGGCGTGTTCGGCGACCCGGACGAGACCGGCAAACCGGCCGGCGACGATCTTCGCGAGGGCAAGCGGACGATGCTCATCGCCCGCACGCTCGCCGTGGCCTCGGAGTCCCAGGCCCAGGTGGTGCGCACCACGCTCGGCGACCCGGGCCTGGACGAGACGGGGATCGACCGGCTGCGCCAGATCATCGAGGAGACGGGGGCTCTCGTGGCGTGCGAGGACCTGATCAAGGGGTATCTGGAGAACGCCCTCGGTTCGCTGGAGGGCGCACCGATCCTCCCCGAGGCCCGCGCGGCCCTGGCCGACCTCGCGGTGGCCGCCACCTCCCGGCGGACCTGACCGTACCCGGCACATGACGGAGCGGCACATGGCGGAACGGCTCACGACGGGACGGCCCGCGGCGTGGTCGCCCACGACGGAGCGGCGCCCGGCAGAGCCGGCTCCCGACGGGCGGCGAACAGGACCGGGCCGACGATCAAGGCGATCCGCCCGCCCGTGGGCACGGGCCCGCCGAGCGGCGAACCACCGGGGCGGCGGAAACCTCAGGCGGGGGCGTCCAGCCTCCGCCTGAACTCCGCCGCCGCCGCCTTGGGGTCGTCGGCCTCGGTGATCGCCCGGACGACCACGACCCTGCGCACGCCGTACGACATGACCTCCTCCAGGTTGGCGAGGTCGATGCCGCCGATGCCGAACCACGGCCGGTCGGTCTCCAGGGCCGCGGCGTGCCTGAGCAGGCCGGGGCCCGGGGCGGACCTTCCCGGTTTGGTAGGGGTCGGCCAGATCGGGCCGCAGCAGAAGTAGTCGACTCCGGGCTCGACGGCCGCGGCGGACGCCTCCTCGGGGGCGTGAGTGGAACGCCCGATGAGGATGTCGTCGCCGAGCATGTCGCGCGCGACCCGCACCGGCAGATCATCCTGGCCGAGGTGGAGCACGTCGGGACGGATCGCGTACGCGATGTCGGCCCTGTCGTTCACCGCCAGGAGGGCGCCGTGCCGGTCGCAGGCCTCGCGGAAGACGGCGAGGAGGTCGAGCTCCTCGCGCGCCTCAAGGCCCTTCTCGCGCAGCTGCACGATGTCGACCCCGCCCGCGAGGGCGGCGTCGAGGAAGTCCGCGAGGTCTCCCCGGTCTCGGCGCCCGTCCGTGCAGAGATACAGGCGGGCGTCAGAAACCGAGGGCTTGGGCACGTCTCTTCACCTCGGTGTGGCGGCCCGCCACGATCGCGTCCACCGGTGAGCCCGGCAGCGTGTCGTCGGGGGTGAAAAGCCAGCGAAGGGATTCGACGTCGTCGTATCCGGCGTCCAGGAGCACCGTGAGGGTCCCGGGAAGGCCCTTGATCACTTCTCCGTCGACGAGGAACACGGCGGGGACCTGTGGCTCTCCACCGCCCCTGCGCACTCCGATGAGCTTACGGTCCTTGAGAAGTTGCTTGGCGCGACCGGCGCTCAGGTTGAGCCTTCTGGCCACCTCGGTCAGGGTGAGCCACTCGCCCACCAGCTGGTCGGTTTCCCGGTCGATCTGCGCAACAGAAAGCGTCACGAATCCACCACTACCACATCGAGCCCTTCGCCAAACACCCGGCGGCGAGGTTACGCCACCGTACAATCGCGCAACGCTATCGCAGGGTCGGTGAGGCGATCGACGTCGAGGCGCTGGCCGCCCTCGATGAGGCGGCGCCCCTGGACCAGATCGCGGGGGCGGTTGACCGAGAGCACCGCGGTGAGCCGGTCGTCCTCGGTCACCCAGCAGATCGCCCACCTGGGCTTTCCCTCGGCCGCAGGGTCGCCGCGCAGGACGAGCCGGGCACCGTCGTGGTGGCCGGCGTACTGGACCATGTGGCCGAACTGCTCGGACCAGAAATAGGGGACCGGGTCGTAGACCGCGGCGTCGCCGAGGAGTGTGGCCACCGCGACGTCCGGGGCGCCCAGGGCGGTGTCCCAGTGCTCGACGCGCAGGCGGATGCCGTAGCGGCGCGACCACCAGGCGGCGCAGTCACCCACCGCGACCACGTCGGGCAGCGAGGTGCGCAGGTGCTCGTCGGTGACCACGCCGTTGTCGAGCCTGATGCCGGATCCGGCCAGCCACTCGGTCGCGGGCCGCACGCCCACGCCGGTGACGACCACGTCGGCCTCCAGCGCGGAGCCGTCCGCCAGGGTGAGCCCTCCGTGGTCGACGGAGGCGACCATGGTGCCCAGGCGCAGGTCGACGCCCGCCTCGGCGTACCAGGGGGTGGTGTACGCGCCGACCTGGCCGAGCGCGGCGGCCAGCGGGGTGCGGGCGGCCTCGACGACGGTCACGGCACAGCCCGCCCTGCGGGCGGCGGTCGCCACCTCCGCGCCGATCCAGCCCGCGCCGATGACGGCGACCCTGACTCCCTCGCCGAGCAGGGAGCGCAGCCGGAGCGCGTCGTCGATGGTGCGCACCACGTGCTGGGGGCCGTCCCCGCGCAGCCTGATCGGGCGGGCACCGGTCGCGACGACCAGGCCGTCGTAGGCGATCTCGCCCTCGGTGGTCTCCACCACACCGGGATGGAGCCCCTTGGCCGACACGCCCGCGCGAAAGTCGATCTCAAGCGCGTCGAGGTCGGAGTCGACGACCGTGGAATCGGTCTCGCCGAGCAGCACTCCCTTGGACAGGGGCGGGCGGTCGTAGGGCCGGTGCCGTTCCTCCCCGATCAGGGTGATCCTGCCGCCGAACCCACGGGCTCGTAACGCCTCCACGCTGCGCACACCGGCGAGGCCGGCTCCAACCACCACGACATGATTCACACTTCCCGACGATAAGCGGGAACCCCGTACTCCTACCAACGGTCGTTGATAACGAAAACGGGATTTACCTCACATCTAACGCGCTAAGCGTGTTGTCCCAGCCCTTAGGGTGAGAGGAGAAGACGCGCGGGAGCCCGGAACGCACCGGGCTGAGAGGAGGGCTGCGGACGAGGAAGGACCCCCTGCGAGCTGGTGATGTGCGAGGAGGAACGCCCCGCACGGCACGGCGAGCGAGGTCCGGAGACGACCGCGAGCGGGCCCTCGACCGCCACGAACCTGATCCGGGTCATGCCGGCGAAGGGAGCGGAGCACGTATGGCGGACCATCTCGACCTCCTCGTCGTGGGCGGCGGCGTGATCGGCCTGTCGGTGGCGTGGCGCGCCGCCGTCCGGGGCCACAGAGTGATGGTCGCCGACCCCGCGCCGGCCTCCGGCGCCTCGCACGCGGCGGCGGGCATGCTGGCCCCGGTGAGCGAGGTCACCTACACCGAGGAGCCGCTGCTGCGGCTTGGGCTCGCCTCACTGAAGCGCTGGCCCGCCTTCGCCGCCGAGCTGGCGGACGCGAGCGGGCACGACCTCGACTACCGCACCGACGGCACGCTCGACGTCGCCTTCGGCTCCGACGACCTGGCGGCGTTGGACGACCTCGCCGCCTTCGTCTCCAAGCTGGGGCTGCCCGCCGAACGGCTCACCGGCCGCGAGTGCCGCCGCCTGGAGCCCATGCTCGCCCCCGCGGTCCGCGGTGGCCTGCTGGCCGACGGCGACGCCTGGGTGGACCCCAGGCGGGTCACCGCGGCACTCCTCGCGGCCCTGGAGCGCGCGGGCGGCACCCTGGTACGCGCCCGCGCGGCCGAGCTGATCACCGCCTCGGGAAGGGCCACCGGGGTACGCCTCTCGACCGGCGAGAGTGTCGGGGCCGACCTGGTGGTCCTCGCCGCCGGAGCCTGGTCGGGCTCCCTGGAGGGGGTGCCCCCGGAGGCGCTGCCCCCGGTACGGCCGGTCAAGGGCCAGATCATGCGACTGCGCTCCCCCTCGCCGATCCTGCGGCGGTGCGTACGCGGGGTCGTTCACGGCTCACACGTCTACCTGGTTCCGCGCGGCGACGGCGAGACGGTCCTCGGCGCCACCCAGGAGGAGATGGGCTTCGACACCCGCGTCACGGCCGGTGGGCTGTGGGAGCTGCTGCGCGACGCGCGGGAGCTCGTCCCCGGGGTGACCGAGCTGGAGGTGGCCGAGATGACCGCGGGCATGCGTCCGGGCACCCCGGACAACCTGCCGTTGATCGGCGCCACGATCGTGCCCGGTCTCCACCTGGCCACCGGGCATCACCGGGGCGGGGTCCTGCTCGCGCCGCTCACCGCCGACCTCTGCTCGCAGGAGGCGGGCGAGGCGGACGCCGGGCTCTCCGCGATCTGCTCGCCGCTCCGCTTCGGTGATCGCGATGCTCAGGACCGCCACCGGGAACGCCGGGAACAGCGGGAACATCAGGAACATCAGGAACATCAGGAACACCGCCTCGGAGAGCACCACCGGAGGCACGACTCCCGGGAACTCGATTCCCCAGAACCTTCGCCACGGGAGCACCGCCTCCGCGACCACACACCGCAGGAGTACAGATGAACGTGACCATCAACGGCGCCGCGCACGAGTTGCCCTCGGGCGCGACCGTCGCGCAGGCCGTACGGCGGCTGACCGAGGTGCGGAACGGGGTGGCCGTCGCGGTGAACGACGAGGTCGTCTCGCGCGGCGCCTGGGATTCCACGGCGCTCGCGGAGGCCGACCGGGTCGAGGTGCTCACCGCGGTCCAGGGAGGCTGACCGATGACGACGGACGCGAGAGGGACCGACCGGTCGATGACGGACGCCGGGGAGGCCGACCGGCCGACGGCGAAGGCGAGAGGGGGCGACAGGGTGACGACGGACGCGAGGGAGGCCGACAGGTTGACGGCGGACCCGGTGGACGACCTGGTCATCGGCGGGGAGAAGTTCTCCTCCCGCCTCATCATGGGCACCGGGGGCGCCCCGTCCCTGGAGATCCTCGACCAGGCGCTCGCCGCCTCCGGGACCGAGCTGACCACCGTCGCGATGCGGCGGCTCGACCCGTCCGCGCGGGGTTCGGTGCTCGACGTGCTGCGACGGCGCGGCATCAAGGTGCTGCCGAACACCGCGGGTTGCTTCACCGCCGGTGAGGCCGTGCTGACCGCCAGGCTCGCCAGGGAGGCGCTGGAGACCGACTGGGTCAAGCTGGAGGTCATCGCCGACGAGCGCACCCTGCTGCCCGACCCCATCGAGACCTTCGACGCGGCGGAGCGGCTGGTCGCCGACGGGTTCACGGTGCTGCCCTACATCGGCGACGATCCCGTACTGGCACGCAGACTGGAGCAGGCGGGCTGCGCGGCGGTGATGCCGCTGGGTGCGCCGATCGGCTCGGGACTCGGCATCCGCAACCCGCACAACATCGAGCTGATCGTGGAGTTCGCGAGCGTGCCGGTGATCCTGGACGCCGGGATCGGCACGGCCAGCGACGCGGCACTCGCCATGGAGCTCGGCTGCGACGCGGTCCTGCTGGCCACGGCGGTCACCCGGGCACAGCGTCCCGACCTGATGGCCCAGGCGATGCGCTCGGCCGTCTGCGCAGGCCGGTTCGCGCGTATGGCCGGGCGGATACCCCGGCGTCGCTACGCGGAAGCCTCCTCTCCCTCGATCGACAGGCCGCCGACGGTCCATCGATAGAAAACCACCACGTCTCGGCATCGGTTTGGGATTCGGGGATCCTGTCGGCGCCAAATCGCCCGTAAACTCGGCCACGTGGACACGACGCTTACGGACCCCCTGGTCGGGAAACTCCTCGACGGGCGTTACCGCGTCGAGTCCCGGATCGCCCGGGGCGGAATGGCGACCGTCTATCTGGCCCTGGACGTCCGGCTCGACCGCACGGTCGCCGTCAAGGTGATGCACCGCTCGCTCGCCGAGGACCCCGCCTTCGTGCGTCGCTTCATCGGCGAGGCCAAGTCGGTGGCCAGCCTGTCGCACCCCAACGTGGTGCACGTGTTCGACCAGGGCACCGACGGCGACAACGTCTACCTCTCGATGGAGTACGTGCCGGGCCGGACCCTGCGCGACGTGCTCCGTGCCCGGGGCAGGCTGCCCGCCCGCGAGGCGCTGGAGGTCATGATCCCGGTCCTCGCCGCGCTGGGCGCCGCCCACCAGTCCGGCCTGATCCACCGGGACGTCAAGCCGGAGAACGTGCTGCTCGCCGACGACGGCCGGGTCAAGGTCGTCGACTTCGGCCTGGCCCGCGCGATCGAGGCGAGCAACCAGACGCGCACCGGTGTCATGATCGGCACCATCGGCTACATGTCGCCCGAGCAGGTGACCGCGGGAGGCGCCGACGCCCGCAGCGACGTCTACGCGGCCGGCATCATGCTGTTCGAGCTTCTGACCGGCCGCCAGCCCTACGAGGGCGAGACCCCGATGTCGGTCGCCTACCGGCACGTGCACGACACGGTTCCCGTGCCCTCGGCACTGCTGCCCGGCTCTCCCCCGCTGCTCGACACCCTGGTGGCGAAGGCGACGGCCCGCGATCCCGCGAACCGCCCCGTGGACGCCACCGCGCTGCTCGTCGCCGCCGTCGAGGCCCACCGGATGCTGCCCAGGGAGAGCGGCCCGGTGCCGTCCCTGCCCGCCGGCCCGCCGCACGGCCCCGAGACGGCGGCGCCCACGCCCCCCGCCCCGGCCAACCACACGCTGATCCAGCCTCGCGTGGAGTTGCCCACCGGCCCGGCCGACGGCCACCACACGACCGCTCCCAAGGCACGCGGGAGGTCCGGCGCCCGCTGGTTCCTGATCGGGCTCGCCGCGGTCATGGTGATCGCGGTGGGGGTGACCGGCTGGCTGTTCTCGCAGAACACCTCCATCGTGGTGCCCTCCACCCTGGTGGGCAAGAACATCACGGCCGCCACCGGCGAGGCCAAGCAGCGCGGCTTCACCGTCGAGACCGGCAAGGCCGAGCACGACGAGAAGGCCCCGAAGGGGACCGTGCTGCGCACCGAGCCCGTGGCCGGCACCGAGGCCGAGCCGGGGAGCAAGCTGATCCTCATCGCCTCGGCCGGCCCCAAGCGGGTCGCGGTGCCCAATGTGGTGGGGATGACCGAAGCGCAGGCCAGGAGCAGGCTGGCCGAATCCTCACTCCTCGTCGACGACGTCAAGAAGCAGCAAAGCGAGACCGTGCCGCGCGGCCAGGTGATGCGGACCGTCCCCGCCGTGGGAAACCCGGTCAGGGAGAACAGCAAGGTCGACCTGATCGTGAGCGCGGGTCTGCTCATGCCGGACGTGAGGGGCATGCCCCGCGACCAGGCCGACGGGGTGCTGCGCGGGGCGGGGTTCGCTCCCGAGTTCGTCGAGCAGACCGACTCGGCCCAGCCGTGCACCGTCATCGCCCAGGACCCGCAGCCCAAGGCCGAGATCGACAAGGGCGCCGTGGTCCGGCTCACCCTGTCGCAGTGCGCCAGCGAGTGGCGCTGGCCCTGGGAGCGCGACGGCGAGGTCCCGCCCGGGGACAACGGAGAGGGCGGCGGCAACGTCGTGGTGGTCCCGAACATCGTCTTCAAGGACTACCGGGCGGCGAGAGACGAGCTGCGCGCCGCGGGGGTCACGGTGAAGATGAAGCGCACCCTGGGCAAGGGCAGGGTGCTGGCCCAGATCCCGCCGGGCGGCCAGGCGGTCCCGCCCGGCACCCAGGTCACCATCTGGTACTGACCCGGTACGGCCCCCGCGAAGGAGGCCGTACCGGCGTGGTGCGGGCCGGGGTCGCCGCCGTCGCCGGGGCCGCGTCAGCTCTCGGTCTCGGTGAGGAAGCCGTGCAGGCGGACCCTGGCCAGGCCGCCGTCCGGATAGATGTCCACCCTGGCGTACGTGGCCGCGGGCGCGTCGCGGATGCGGAAGCGGTGCCGGGTGTCGGGCAGCAGGCGGGTCCTGGGCAGCAGCGGGAACCAGGTGGTGCCGTCCGCGGTGCCCGTGACGGAGACCTCGGCGGGGGCGTTGAACACCAGGTTGGTGGTGTCGATCTCGGCGAGGCCGACGACACCGGAGCCCGCCAGGCGGATCACCAGCCAGTCGTTGCCGCCGTCGCGGCGGCGCGCGGTCTCCCAGCCCTCGGCCTGGTGACGGGCGAGACCCGGTGAGATGGCGTTGTTGGGCGAGGAGTAGAACTCGTTGGAGCAGGCGGTGACGAGCGCGCCGTTCTCCAGGGCGGCCAGGTCCAGGCCGAGTCCTTCGTACAGGGACAGGTCGGGCCTGACCTCGCCGTGCACTCGCAGGCGGGCGATGCCCCCGTCGGGAAACATGTTCAGCCGCACGTGCGTGTAGCGGCGCTCGCCGGACACCGCGAAGAGGTGCTCGGCGTCCCCCTTGAGACCGCTTCTGGGAACGATCTCCACCCAGTCGGCCGCCTCCAGCTCGGCGACCGTCGGGTAGCCCTCGACCTCGACGGCCTCGACGGAGGCGTACGGCGGGTAGTTGCCCTTGAACCAGGCGGTGTCGATCACCACGCCCCTCACCACGCCGGGCATGCCGAGCCTGACCAGGGCCCAGTCGTGGCCGGGCTCGCGTCGCCTGCGGGTCTCCCAGCCGTCGTAGACCTGGCCCTTGGCTCCGAAGGTGTGCGGCATGAAGCCGGGACGACCCGGCCTGATGAGGCTCTCCCTCTCGGCGAAGGACTCGTCGTTGGCCGCGACGACCGCGCCGCCGAGGGTGCGCAGGGCGAGGTCGGGCAGCGCGGTGAATCCGGCCGCGTCGGTCGCGTCGGTCGCGTTGGCCGGTTCGGCCGCGTCGGTCGGCTTGGTCGCGTCGGTCGGTTCGGTCGCGTCGGTCGCGTCGGTCGGTTCGGTCGGTTCGGTCAAGGAGAGGGCCTTTCTCACGGTGAACCGGCCGGGCCGCCGTGGCGGTCCCACCGCGGACCGGGATCGTCATGGCGCGTCGTCCTACAGGAGGGTGCCCTGGGGATCGTTCCCCACGACCCGGCCGCGCAGCCATGTCGTACGGACCTCGCCCACCAGCGTCCTGCCGTGGTAGGGGGTGACCGGATTTTTGTGGTGAAGGGTGGAGACGTCCACCGTGTGGACGGCGTCGGCGTCGAAGGCGACGAGGTCGGCGTCCGCGCCCACGGCGATGGCGCCCTTGCCGCGCATCCCGGCCAGCGCGGCCGGGTGTTCCGCCATCCAGCGCACGACGTCGCCCAGGTCGTGCCCGCGCCGTGCCGCCTCGGTCCAGACGGCGGTGAGGCCGAGCTGCAGGGAGGAGATCCCACCCCAGGCGGCGGCGAAGTCGGGCACCTTCAGGTCGGGGGTGGACGGCGAGTGGTCGGAGACGACACAGTCGAGCACCCCGTCGGCGAGGCCGCGCCAGAGCTCGTCACGGTTGGCCGAGGAGCGGATCGGCGGGCAGCACTTGAACTGGGTGGCGCCCTCGGGCACCTCCTCGGCCATCAGCGTGAGGTAGTGCGGGCAGGTCTCCGCGGTGATCCTGACCCCCTCCCGCCTCGCCTTCGCCAGCGGTTCCAGGCACAGCGCGGACGACACGTGCAGGATGTGCGCCCGTACCCCGGTCTCCCCCGCCAGCGCGGCGACCCGTTCGACGGCGCGGCACTCGGCCTCTCCTGGCCGGGAGCCGAGGAACTCCGGGTATCCCGGTCCTTCCGGGTCGGCGAGCAGCGCGGGGTCCTCGGCGTGGACGACCAGCAGCCCGTCGAAGGAGGCGATCTCCACCATGGCGGCCCGCAACCCGTCCTCCTCCAGCGGCGGGAACTCGTCCACGCCGGACGGGGACAGGAAGCACTTGAACCCGCGCACGCCCGCCTCGTGCAGCGGCCGCAGGTCCCCGGCGTTTCCGGGGATCGCCCCGCCCCAGAAGGCGACGTCCACCGCGCACTGCCCGTCCGCGGCCTCGCGCTTCACGGTCAGGGCGTCCGCGTTCACGGTCGGCGGCAGCGAGTTGAGCGGCATGTCCACGATCGTGGTCACCCCGCCCGCGGCGGCCGCCCGGGTGGCGGAGGCGAACCCCTCCCAGTGGGTACGGCCCGGCTCGTTGACGTGCACGTGGGTGTCGACCAGGCCGGGCAGCAGCGCGACGTCGCCGAGGTCGACCTGCTCGACGGCGTCCGGCGCGGCGTCGTGCGAGTACACCCCGACGATCCTCCCGCCCCTCACGGCGACCGCCGCCGGGCACTCTCCCTCGGGCAGTACGACCCTGCGGGACCTGATGACCAGATCCGCCACGTCCTCAACCTCTGCGCTCATCCACTCTCCGTTCCTCACCGTCCATGAGCCGTCCATGAGCCGTCCATGAGCCGTCCATGAGCCGCCTGCCGGTCGGCCGCCTGTCAGAGGTGCCTTTCCGCGACCGTGCGCGCGAGCCGTTCCAGCAGCGGGCCCGCCTGGGACATGCACACGGCCGGGTCGGGCTCGATGTCGGTGAGCGCGTAGGCGGCGGTGATCCCCGCCGCGTTCAGCTCCTCGTCGCCCAGCGTGCGGCGCCCGCAGACCGCGACGACCGGGACGCCCGCCTTGGCGGCGGCGCTCGCGACCCCGGCGGGGGCCTTGCCGCGCAGTGTCTGCTCGTCGAGCGAACCCTCGCCGGTGATGACGAGGCGCGCGCCCTCAAGCCGGTCGCGGAAGCCGAGCAGCTCCAGGAGGTAGTCGATGCCGGGCCGGAAGTCGGCCGCGAGGAAGGCGAGCGCGGCGAAGCCCACTCCCCCGGCGGCGCCCGCGCCCGGCCGCCCCGCCACCCCCATCGAGCGGACGACACCGTCGTGCTCGATGGCGCCGACCAGTCCGTGGGTGTGCGCGGCGACGGCGGCGAGCCTGGCGAGTGCCCGGTCGAGCAGCTTCACGTCCTCGGGGCTCGCGCCCTTCTGCGGTCCGTACACGGCGGCGGCGCCGTGTGGGCCGAGCAGCGGGTTGTCCACGTCACCGGCGACGACGAACTCGACATCATCAATCGCGATAAGTCCCGAAATATCGATTTTTTCCAGGTCGCGGAGGGCCGCTCCCCCGAGGGGAAGTTCCCGTCCCCCGGAATCCAGGAAGCGGACGCCGAGCGCCCGCATCATGCCCGCGCCACCGTCGGTGCAGGCGCTGCCGCCGAGGCCGAGCACGACCCGCCTCGCCCCGCGCCGTACCGCGTGGGCGATCAGCTCGCCGGTGCCGTGACTGGTCGCGGTGAGCGGGGCGAGTTCCACCCCCTCGTGCGCGGGAGATCCCTCGGTGGCCGCGCGCCCCGAGGCGACCGGCAGCCGCCGCAGCCCTGACGCCTCGGCCAGCTCGACGACCGCCGTCGGCACGTCCACTCCCGCGAGGGCGCCCTCCCCCGAGGAGGCGTCGCACCAGGCGTAGGAGGCGAGGACCGATTCGCCGACGGGGCCGGTGACCTCGACCTCGACGCGGGTGAACCCGCAGGCCACGACCGCGTCCACGGTGCCGTCACCACCGTCGGCCACCGGTAACGCGACCGTGGCGACGCCCGGCCCGAGGCCCGCCGCGACCCGCGCGGCGACCTCGGCGCCGGTGAGCGAGCCCTTGAACTTGTCCGGGGCGATCACGACGTGTCCCGAAGACTCAGACAACCCTGCTCCCTGCTGACGGACGGGGGGCACGCGCCCCCGGCCGGCGTGACCGGCCGGGAGGCGGACGCCGGACCCCGATGAGACGGAGCACCATCATCACATTCGTCCCCGCGCGTCCTCGACGCCCGGCCCCGCGCCCCGTCTCATCCGCCGACCTCCTTCGCCGCCGTGAAGCCCTGCTCCTCGGCCAGCCGCATGAGACGGCGGTGCGCCTCGCCTCCCGCGCGGCCGAGCTCGTCCTGGGCGACGGTACGCAGTTCGTCGTCCTCGACGACGGTCTCGCCGCCGACCAGCAGGCGGGCCAGCGGAGGCTGCCGGGTGCCGAACACCAGGGCGCAGACCGGGTCGGCGACCGCGGAGGCGAAGGCGTCGGTGCGCCAGAGGGCGATGTCGGCGAGCTTGCCCGCCTCCAGGGAGCCGAGCTCCTCCTGGCGGCCCAGGTTTCTCGCCCCGCCGAGGGTCGCGATCTCCAGGGCCTGGCGCGCGGTGAGCGCGGTGGGCCCGTACCTCGCCCGCTGGAACAGCAGGGCCTGGCGCATCTCGCCGGAGAGGGAGGTGAGCTCGGCGGAGGCGCTGCCGTCCACGCCCAGGCCGACGTTCGCCCCCCGGTGGAGCATCTCGGAGACGCGGGCGATCCCGGCGCCGAGGCGGCCGTTGGAGCTGGGGCAGTGCGCCGAACCCGTACCGGTCTGGGCGAAGACGTCGATGTCGCCGTCGCTCAGGTGGACGGCGTGGGCGAACCACACGTCAGGGCCGAGCCAGCCGAGCTTCTCCATGTAGTCGACCGGGCGCTGCCCGACCTGCCGCAGGCAGTGCTCCTCCTCGTCGAGGGTCTCGGCGAGGTGGGTGTGCAGGCGCACGCCCTTGGACCTGGCCAGCGCGGCGGCCTCGGTCATCAGGTCGGCGCTGACGGAGAACGGCGAGCAGGGGGCGACCGCGACACGCAGCATGGAGGAGAAGGACGGGTCGTGGTAGGTGTCGACGGCCTCGGCCGTCGCCTCAAGGATCTCGTCCAGCCGCTCGACCACGACGTCCGGCGGCAGGCCGCCCTGCGACCTGCCCCGGTCCATCGAGCCCCGCGCGGGGTGGAAGCGGAGGCCGACCTGCCTCGCCGCCTCGATCTCCGCGGCGAACAGGTCCCCGCGCCCGGAGGGGAAGATGTAGTGGTGGTCGCTGGAGGTGGTGCAGCCCGACAGGGCCAGATAGCCCAGCCCCGCGCCCGCCGCGCCCCTGACGACCTCGGCGTCCATCGCGGCCCACACCTGGTAGAGCGCCGTCAGCCACTCGAACAGGGTGGCGTCCTGGGCGAGCCCCTGGGAGGCCCACTGGTAGAGGTGGTGGTGGGTGTTGACCAGGCCGGGGGTGGCGAGACAGCCGGTGCCGTCGATCCTGGCCGCCCCGGGGACGTCCGGCGCGGGGCCGGCGCCCAGGGCCAGGATCCTGTCGCCCTCGACGTGGATGTGCCCCGAGGGAATCTCCTCGCCCACCACCGGGGCGATGTGGACGTTCTCGATCAGGGTGGCGCTCACGAGGCCTCCGCCTTCCGCGCCGCGGCCAGACGCACGGCGTCGAGGATCTTCTCGTAGCCGGTGCACCGGCACAGGTTGCCCGCCAGGGCCTCGCGGATCTCCGCGTCGGACGGCCGCGCGACCCGTTCGATCAGGTCATGGGCCTGTACGAGGAGGCCGGGGGTGCAGAAGCCGCACTGGACGGCGCCGCACTCGACGAAGGCCTCCTGGATCGGGTCGAGCCGGTCGCCGTCGGCGAGCCCCTCGACGGTGCGGACCTCACGCCCCTCGGCCTGCCCGGCCGCGACCAGGCACGCGCAGACGGGGATCCCGTCGAGGTAGACCGTGCAGGAGCCGCACTCGCCCTGTTCGCACGCGTTCTTGGAACCGGGCAGGCCGACGCGCTCGCGCAGGACGTACAGGAGGCTCTCGCCCTCCCAGACGTCGTCGGCGACCTCCGTGCGACCGTTGACGGTGAAGGTGACGCGCATCATCCGGCCCTCCTCTCGAAGTGTCCCGAGCGGAACTCGTTCCACGCCCAGGTGAGGGTGCGCCGCGCCATCACCGCGATGGCGTGGCGCCGGTAGTCGGCGGTGCCGCGCACGTCGTCGATCGGGGAGACGGATCCGGCCGCCAGTTCCCCGAAGCGTTCCAGCACCCCGGGGTCGAGCCTGGCCTCCCAGTCGAGCTCGGCGGCGAGGAACTCCTCGGCGGCGACGGCCCGGCGGGGGGTCGGGGCGGCCGAGCCGATGCCGGTGCCGACCCGGCGCTCGCCGGGGTGCAGCGCGATCGCGAACGAGCAGACCGCGATCACCATGGCGTTGCGGGTGCCGACCTTGGAGAAGTACTGGGGGCCGCTCGCGGGGCTCATCCAGAACGCCCGGATCAGCTCGTCGGCCTCCAGCGCGCTGCGCTTGACCCCGAGGTAGAACTCGTCGGCCGGAATCATCCGCGTCCCCCTGTCCGCGGACTCGACCTCCACGACCGCGCCGCCGGCCAGGAGCGGCGGGTGGCTGTCCCCCGCGGGCGACGCGGCGCCGAGGTTGCCCCCCACGGTGCCGCGGTTGCGGATCTGCGGCGAGCCGACCGTGCGGGAGGCCTGCGCCAGGCCGGGGAGCCGGTCGCCCAGCTCGCCGATCAGGCGGGCGTACGTCACGCCCGCGCCGATCCTGAGCCTGCCGTCCGCCTCCTCGCTCCACGCCGTGAGCTCGGCGACGCGGTTCAGGTCGAGCAGCGCGGCGGGCCGCCGCACGTCGAAGTTGAGCTCGACCATCATGTCGGTGCCGCCCTGGATGGGCACGGCCTCCGGCAGGTCGGCCTTGGCGGCGAGTGCCTCCGCCCAGGTGGCGGGTCGCAGGAAGTCCATGGTCGTCACTCCCAGGCGAAGCGGGCGTCGGGGGCGTCGTCGCGGAGCACGTCGCCCTCGATCAGCCCGTAGGGACGGTCGGCCGCGTAGAACACCTCGTTGGGGTTGTCCAGCCCGAACGGGGTGAGGTCGACCAGGAAGTGATGTTTGTTGGGCATCGCCAGACGCACCTCGCAGACCTCCTCTCTGGCGTTCAGTACCCGCTCGCCCATCGCGTAAAGGGTCTGCTGCAGCGACAGGCTGTAGGTCTCGGCGAACGCCCCGAGCAGGTGGCGGCGCACCTCGTCGTACGACTCCCGGTACGCCGTCCGCTGCCCGGCCACCCCCGGCAGGTGCCGCCAGCGGGCCGAGACGGCGGTGGCGAGGACCCGGTCCTTGGTGGGGGCGAGGGTGGTGTACTCGTCCTGGATGAAGCCGGAGAACTCCGAGTCGGTCGAGT
Source organism: Streptosporangium sp. NPDC049078 (assembly GCF_040648855.1). Taxonomy (NCBI): domain Bacteria; kingdom Bacillati; phylum Actinomycetota; class Actinomycetes; order Streptosporangiales; family Streptosporangiaceae; genus Streptosporangium; species Streptosporangium sp. NPDC049078. Next base: position 35,737 of record NZ_JBEZEL010000006.1, on the reverse strand, counting down.
TGAGCACCGTCAGGTCCTTCAGCCCGGAGACCACGGTGGTGGTGCCGTCGCGGTCGTGGTGGACGACGCAGGTGCGCGTCTCCCTTCCCGAGCGGACGAAGGAGTGCCGCCCGCCCTTCCTCTCGGCCTCCTCCGACACCGGGATGCGGTCCCAGAAGTGCTCCTCGATCTCCACGCGGGCGTGGTGGACGGTGGGCTGCGCCTCCACGTAGTGACGGGCCAGCAGGATCGCGAAGTCCTCGATCTCCGCCACGCCGTACTTCCTGGCGAACGCGTACACGGTGTTCTTCTGCGTGTCGGTCGGCAGGACCGCGGCGTTGTCGCCGGTGAGGTGGACCTCCTCCATCGTGCCCGACAGCGCCGAGCCGACGGTGACGTCCTTGATGTGGTGGACGCCGCCGTCCCTGACGACGCGGACCAGGCGGGTCTCCGCCTTGCCGTAGCGGTTGGGACCGAGAACGACGGCCATCTAGCTCCCTCGATACGTCGAGTAGGCGAACGGGCTGAGCAGCAGGGGAACGTGGTGGTGCTCACCGGGGTCCGCCACCGTGAAGTCGATCGAGACCCGGGGGTAGAAGGCGTCCACCGCGCGGGCGGCGAAGTAGCCGCCGGTGTCGAAGACCAGGCGGTGCTCTCCCGCCCCGCAGGTCCACCCCGCGATCCGCCCGTCGGCGTCGGTGACCCCCTCGGCGAGCACCTCGCCGTCCCTTTCCAGGCGTACGGCGACCCCCGCCGCGGGCCTGCCCAGGGCGGCGTCCAGCACGTGGGTGGACAGGCTCATGGGGCGGCTCCCAGAAGTTTCGCCAGTCGCAGGCGGGTGATCTTCGCGAGTTCGGTCCTGACGACGTCCCGCTCGGTGTCCTCGTCGTTGCCGAGCCGCTCGGTGAGACGGGCCAGCATCTCCTCCGCCGACAGACCGGTGGCGCAGATCAGGTAGACGTGGCCGAACCGCCGCTCGTAGGCGCGGTTGCCCTCCGCCAACCTGTCGAGGACGTCCTTCCCCGCCGTGTCCACCCCCGCCTGCTCCCCGCGCGACCAGGCCGCCTCCCTTTCCGAGTGTTCCGGACGTTCCTGGCGTTCCGGGTGCTCCGGGTGCTCCGGGTGTCCTTCCGGGCGATCGGCCGGCCCGGGACCCGGCACCGGCCCTCCCTCGCGGGACGGCTCCTCGGCGGGGGGCCGCTCCGCCGCGCGAGGCGGCTCGCCGATCCGGGGGTGGGCGGCCAGCGCCTCGCGGACACCGGACCAGTCCAGCCCTCGTACGACGGCCTCCGCCGTCTCGGCCAGCCGGTCGAGGTCACGGTAGGGGCGTGACGCGGCCACCTCCCTGGCGAAGGTCCGGCAGGCGCAGCAGGCGAGCAGACCGGCCTCGGCCTCCTCGGCGCCCAGCGCGTTGAACGCGGCCAGCCCCGAAACCGGCGGCGCGGAGTTCACGTTAGGCATGGCAGCAGTACACACACCACCGGTGTGTGTGGTCCAGCGCCACGAAGCGCAAACTGAGCCATGATTTGCCCCGGATTTTCGTAACATGCTCCAAACTCGTTGATCTCCACCCTCCGCCCGTCTCCGTGGCGGGCGAGGTCACACGATAAGAAACGCCGATCGCCGGGAGCGGGGCGGCCCCCTGGACGGTGCCTAAGATGTTTGCACTATGACTTCACTCTCCCTCATCGGCGGGCACGTCTCCGTCACCGGTGGCCTCGCCAAGGGCGGGTTGCGCTACGCCGCGGACATCGGCGCCGAGATGATCCAGGTGTTCGTCAGCAACCCCCGCGGCTGGGCGCTCGCCGCAGGCGACCCCGTCCAGGACGCCAAGCTGCGCGAATCGGGCATGCTCTCCTTCGTGCACGCCTCCTACCTGGTCAACATGGGATCTCCCAGTCCCGAGACGCTGGAGAAGTCGGTGGCCGCCGTGCGGCACAACCTGCTGCGTGCCCACGCGATCGGCGCGAAGGGAGTGGTGATCCACACGGGGTCGGCGGTGAGCCAGTCCCGCGAGGCCGCCCTGCGGCAGTTGCACGAGCATCTTCTGCCGCTCCTGGAGGAGATCCCCGAGGACGGCCCCGACCTGTTGCTGGAGTCGATGGCCGGGCAGGGCGGGGTCCTCTGCGCGACCGTCCAGGACCTGGAGCCCTACCTGGAGGCCCTCGGCTGGCACCCGAAGGCGGGCATCTGCTTCGACACCTGTCACGTCTTCTCCGCCGGGCACGACCTGTCGACCTCCGAGGGCCTCAACGAGACCCTGGACGCCCTGCACGCCATCGCCCCCGGGCGGCTCAAACTGGTCCACGCCAACGACTCCAAGGACCCGTGCGCCTCCAGGAGGGACCGGCACGAGAACATCGGCGCCGGCCACATCGGCGCCGCGTCCTTCGCCGAGATGATGCGCCACCCCGTGGTGGCGGGCGTCCCGTTCTGCATCGAGACGCCGGGCGGCGCGGAGAAGCACCGCGAGGACATCGACCTGCTCAAGAAGCTCCGCGACACCTGACGCGACGACCGGCCGCCTTCCGGTGTTCGTCCCGGTCTCACCCGCCTGTTCGGCTCGGCGTTCGCCCGGACGATCGTCTCGGTGTTCCTTCCGGCCTCCGTCCGGGCGTTCGCCGTCCGACGGAGCCCGCGTCACCGGGCTCGTGGGGTCGGACGGGACGCCCGTCCTCGTGATCCGACCGCCCCCGTGTGGCCGGATCACGGTCCGGCCCGTCGGCTACGCGCGGGCGTCCCGTCATATCGGAGATCGGCGGCCCCTCCCCTTTTGGCCGAGGACCCGGCGGCCGAGTGACCGGATGTCGCCGGCTCTCGACGGTCACCCGATGTCCGCACGTCAGGTCTTACCCGAGCCTCGCGGCTCTCTGTCCCCCCCTGACGCGGCGGGTCCCGCTCTCCGATGAGGGAACACTAGAGGCGCGTCCAGACGAGCGAGCGGCGCTTTCCCTCCAGCGCGATTAACGGTTCGTAGTTGTCGATGTGCGGAGAGCGTCGGCACGACGAGCGGCCGTCGGCGGACGACGAACGGTCGATCGGGGGCTCGTGGAGCCTGTGTGGACACCGGTACGGAGAGATGTCGGCAGGGCGCACGAAACGCCCGCGACCGGGAGTCCGGCGACGGCGGGTGGGCGCCCCAGGCGGAGGCGTCTACGCGTGGCACTGGCCTCCCCGGCCCGCCACCGAGGCGGGTGCGGGTCACCCTGGACCCGATCGCTCTGAACGGACACATGTCGCCCTGGACCAACCGCCGGGACGGGTGCGGGTCACCCCGAGCCGGTTGTCGGGGGCGGCGATCGGGGACACGGACGAAGGTCCACCGGCCGAAGGTGGGCATGCCGGTGTCCACACGGGCGTGAATCGCCACAGGAGGCCGCGACGGCGCCGACCCCAGGGGGAAACTCCCGCGGCGGTCTACGGCCGCGAGAGGAGTGAGTAGCCGCCGGGAAAACCCGCACGGGGTCCGGCAGGACGCCGTGAAAGCCACAAAAGACGGAGAACGGGCGGGGCACGCCCCCGGCCCCGCGTCTTCGAGCGGTGAGTCCTGATCGTCGGCGCCAGGTTCGCGTCGGCGAAGCCGACGAAACCGGTGCGGAACTCCCCGCCGGAGCCGGGCCGGCGCGACGGAACTCCCGTGAGAAAGGGGCGGCCGGATCCGCTGGACGGGCCCCTCGATCCGCGAGGGAGACGCGGGTGGCTAGCGCAGGGCGGCGGAGGGCAGGGGCCTGGTCCGGGTCACGCCGGGAACGGCCGGACGGTCGCGGAACTGGCGGACGAGCCGCTCGCGGACCTGGCGGGTGTGGCGGCGGCTGACCGGGAGCGTCTCGGTGCCGACCCTGAGCATCACCCGGCCGCCGTCGAAGCGCAGCTCGCTCACGTGCCGCACCGAGACGAGCGTGCTGCGGTGCACCCTGATGAACCCCGATCCCGCCCACCGCCGCTCCAGCGCGGCGAGCGGCATGCGGACCAGGTAGCTGCCCTCGTCGGTGTGCAGCCGGACGTAGTCCCCCTGCGCCTCGGCGAACCAGACCGCCTGCTGGGGCACGAACCTCGTCCGTCCGGCGAGCTCGACCGGGATGACGTCCTCGGGCACGAGGGCGGGCGCCGCGGGAACCATGGACTCCAGACGCCGCACCGCCTCGGCCAGCCGGTCGGCCCTGACCGGTTTGAGCAGGTAGTCCACCGCCTCCAGCTCGAAGGCCTGCACCGCGCAATCCTCGTGGGCGGTGACGAAGACCAGCCGGGGCGGGTTGGGGAAGCCCGCGATGAGCCTGCCCAGGTCGAGGCCGTCGAGGCCGGGCATCCGGATGTCGAGGAAGACCCCGTCCAGCCGCTCGCCCGTACCGATCATCTGGACCATGTCCTGGAGCGCGGTGACGCCGCCCAGGGCTGTGGAGACGTGCTCGATCCGGGGGTCCTGGCGGAGGAGATGGGCGATCTCCTCAAGAGCGGGGACCTCGTCGTCAACGGCAAGGACTCGCAACATGGCCCTACGCTGCCCTTCCAATCGCATCCGCCGCAAGCCTCACGGCGACTTCAGGTAATAGTTTGACTACAAATAGCTATCGGCGGTGGGAGCTTGGGAACGCGGAGCCTCACCGTGGTGCCCGCGTTCGGGGCACTCTCCACGACCAGGCCGTAGTCCTCTCCGTACATCTGACGGAACCGCACGTCGACTTCGGCCAGCCCGATCCCACCCTCCCCGTCCTCGGGCGGGCCTCCCGGTGAGCCCTCATGTGAGCCTTCACGCGGGAGGCCGCCGTCGAGGAGCAGCCGGGTCCGCTCGGGTGGCATGCCCAGGCCGTCGTCCTGCACGCTGATGTGGGCCTCGGGTCCGGCGTCGCTGACGACCACCCGGACCTCGCCGCGCTGTCCCGCGGCGGCCACCCCGTGCTTGACGGCGTTCTCCACCAGGGGTTGCAGGCAGAGGAACGGGACGGAGAGCGACAGCACCTCCGGCGCGACCTTGAGGGTGACGTGCAGCCGGTCGCCGAACCTGGCACGTTCCAGCAGCAGGTAGCGATCCACGCAGTGCAGCTCCTCGGCGAGGGTGGCGAAGTCACGGGCCCGGCGCAGCGCGTACCGGTTGAAGTCGGCGAACTCCACCAGCAGTTCCCGCGCCCGGTCGGGGTCGGTACGGACGAACGAGGCGATGGTGGTCAGCGCGTTGTAGACGAAGTGCGGGGACATCTGGGCGCGCAGCACCCGCATCTCGGCCTCCATCGTCCGCCGCCGCGAGGAGGCGACCTCGGCCAGCTCCAGCTGCCCGGAGACCCAGCGGGCGACCTCGGTGACGGTACGCGCCAGTGCCGCGCCCATCACGGTGTCGTACGCGGCGAGTGCGCCGACCACCCGCCCGTCGACGGTGAGCGGTACGACGACGCCGCTCCGGATGACGCAGCCCGGTGTGCCACAGCTCAGATCCTGTCCTGCCACCGCCCGAGGGCCGGCCGGGGCCAGGACGCCGCGGGCGTGCTCGGGCAGGTGGTCGCGATGGCAGCCCGCCGCGCCGTCCCAGGCGAGCAGGCCGCCGGTGTCGGCGACCGCGACGGCGCCGGTGCCCAGCAGGGCGCGCAGGTGGCGGGCCGCCTTGCCGGCGGACTCGCGGGTGAGCCCGGCCCGCAGCGAGGGTGCCGCCATCGCCGCGATGTGCAGTGCGAGGAAGGTGGCCTCGTCCATCGGGGTGCCCGAACGGTCCGGATGCTCCCGGCGCGGGCGGGGGAGGAGGAATCCGAGGATGGCGCTGAAGGCGCAGAGCAGCGTCCAGCCGGTGGTCGACATGCGGGAAACGGTAGTCAACCGACCCCTCTGATCAGGGGCGAACACCGATCACGGTGGACCTTCGCCCGCTTCCTCCTGATAGGAGTAGCGCTGCTCACGCCAGGGGTCGGCGATGTTGTGGTAGCCGCGCTCCTCCCAGAAACCGCGCCTGTCCTCCAGCAGGTACTCCACGGCGCGGACCCACTTGACGCTCTTCCAGGCGTACAGGTGCGGGACGATCATCCGCACCGGGAAGCCGCGCTCCGGGGAGATGGGTTTCTCGTCGAACTCCAGCGCGAACATCGTCTGAGGACGGGTGAAGTCGCCGATGCGGATGTTGGCGCTGTAGCCGTACTCACCCCAGATCATCACGTGCCTCACGTCGGGCGCGGGCGGGGCGATCTCCATCAGCGTCGCCGTGGACACCCCGTTCCACTCGTTGCCCATGATCGAGAACTTGGTGACGCAGTGGAAGTCGGCCACGATCGTGGTGCGTGGCAGTTCCGAGAACTGCGGCCAGCTGAAGCGGTGCTGCTCGCCGGAGGCGGTCGCCCCCATGACGTGCAGCTGCCAGGTCGCCGGGCGGAACGTGGGCACCCGGCCGTAGTGGATCACCGGCCTGCCCCGGGGGACGTACTGGCCCGGGGGCAGGCGAGACTCCTCCGAAGGTTCGGACTGCTCCACCATCACTCCCCTCGCCGTTTCCCCCATGGCACGGGGTAATCCTGCCATCGCGGATTTCCCGGCCTCTCGGTGGCTGTCGCATAGCGCTCTTCTGCCTGGCCCCGGGGTCGCGGGAAGGGTGTGCTCTCCGCGTGCGCTATCATTTCCCGCTATGCGCACCGCGTTCTGGTTTTGGTATGGCGACGGACCCTCAGGTCGGACCGTTCGCCTCCAGATGCTGCGCTGACAGCCTGGCGAACAGAAGGCCCCGGGTCCGGTTTTCGGACCCGGGGCCTTCTGCTTTTCCGGCCTTCGTCGAGAACGTCACAACCACTGCGGGAAACATCGGAGCCGGCCGGGATCGGCGGGCGCCGACGGAGTGATCGAGAGGGAGAGAAATGGTCATCGTCATGGGTCCGGACGCCACGCGGGAGGACGTCGAGTCGATCGTGAAGATCATCAGCTCGGTGGGAGGGGAGGCGTTCGTCAGCCGGGGGGTGAGCCGCACGATCATCGGCCTGGTCGGCGACATCGCCCAGTTCGCCACCCTCGACCTGCGCGGGATGCCCGGGGTGGCCGACGTGATGCGGGTGAGCGCGCCGTACAAGCTGGTGAGCCGCGACAACCATCCCGAACGGTCCACCGTCCGCGTCGGCGGCGTGCCGATCGGCCCGGACACGGTCACCCTGATCGCCGGGCCGTGCGCGGTGGAGACCCCGGAGCAGACCCTGAAGGCCGCCCTGATGGCGAAGGCCGCCGGTGCCACCCTGCTGCGCGGCGGCGCCTACAAGCCCCGCACCTCCCCGTACGCCTTCCAGGGGCTCGGTGAGGCGGGCCTGCGCATCCTCGCCGACGTGCGCGAGGAGACCGGGCTTCCCGTCGTCACCGAGGTCGTCGACGCCGCCGACGTCGAACTGGTCGCCTCCTACGCCGACATGCTCCAGGTCGGCACCCGCAACGCGCAGAACTTCGCGCTGCTGCAGGCCGTCGGCGCCGCCGGCAAGCCGGTGATGCTCAAGCGCGGGATGAGCGCCACCATCGAGGAGTGGCTGATGGCCGCCGAGTACGTCGCCCAGCGCGGCAACCTCGACATCGTGCTGTGCGAGCGCGGCATCCGCACCTTCGAGACCGCCACCCGCAACACCCTGGACGTCTCGGCGGTGCCGCTCGCCCAGCGGCTTTCGCACCTGCCGGTGATCGTCGACCCGTCCCACTCGGGCGGGCACCGCGACCTGGTCCTGCCCCTCACCCGCGCGGCCATCGCCGTCGGCGCCGACGGTGTGATCATCGATGTGCACCCGAATCCCGCCCAGGCCCTCTGCGACGGCCCTCAGGCGCTGGTCGACGCAGACCTGGAGGAGCTCGCCCAGGTGATGGAGCACCTCCCGCCGCTGCTGGGCAAGGTCGCCGCCGGCGACCTCCTCGCCCCCGCCTGACGGGAGCCGCCGGTTCGGTCTCACCGGTCGGCTCGGCGGCCCCTCAGTAGCGCCCCTGTGGCCCTCGTGGTCCTCGTGGCCCCTCGGTGGCCCCGTAGCACCCCCTCGGGCGACGCCCGTCGCCCGAGGGGAACGGTTCAGGCGTCGAGCCTGTACTCCTGCAGAGACCCGGCGAGCTGGACGGCGAGTTCCTCGGCGTCCAGGCGGCGCTCGATCTTCTTCAGGTCGGCGACCTTCGCGGCGGTCTCGGCCCGGCGGGGGGCGAGAAGCGTGCAGCAGTCCTCGTCGGGCAGCTCGGAGATCGCCAGGGTGCCGATGCGGCGCGCCTCGGCCATGATCTCGGTCTTGTCGAGGCCGATGAGGGGGCGCAGGATCGGCATGTCGACGGCGTCGTCCTGGGCGGTGATGTTCTGCAGCGTCTGCGAGGAGACCTGTCCCAGGGAGTCACCGGTGACCAGGGCGCCGGCGCGCAGGCGACGGGCGACCTCCTCGCCGGTCTTCAGCATCAGGCGCCGCTGGGTGATGATCGCCAGGCGGTCCTGCCCCGAAGCCTTGATCGACTGCTGGGCCTTGCCGAAGGGGACGACCCACAGCCGGGACCCGCCCTGGAACTTGTCGAGCGCTCTGACCAGCGCGTACGCCTTGTAGATGGACTCGGAGGTGGTGAAGGGGATGCCGGAGAAGTGCAGGAAGTCGACCCGCAGGCCCCGGCGCATCATCCGGTAGGCGGCCACCGGGGAGTCGATGCCGCCCGACATCAGCACCAGGCCCCTGCCGCTGGTGCCGACCGGCAGCCCGCCCTGGCCGGGCTGCCCGCCGGTGAAGACGAACGCCTCGTCGCGGTCGACCTCGATGGAGACGACCAGCTCCGGGCGCTTCAGGTCGACCGGCAGGCCGTAGATGTCGTTGAGCTCGCCGCCGACCGAGCGGTCCAGCTGCATCGAGGTGAGCGGGAAGCGCTTGTCGCGGCGACGGGAGCGGACCGCGAAGGAGACGCCGCGCCTCACGTCGTCGCGGTCGGCCAGCAACTCGATGGCCGCCTTGGTGATCGCCGAGGGGTCCTTCTCCACCCGCCAGGCGCGGTGCACCCAGACCAGGCCGGGGACGTACGAGACGCGCTCGGCGACCGCGTCGGCGACCTCGACCTCGCTGCCGTCCGGCAGGAAGAGCGCGATGACACCGTGGCGCTGCCGTACGTCGACCTTGACGCCGACGTCCTTCAGGGCGGCCTTGATGTTGGCCTGCAACCTGCGTTCGAAGAGCTCGCGGTTGTTGCCCTTGAGGACGACCTCGCCCAGTTTGAGCAGAACGCAGGGCTCGCCCAAGGCGGACATGGTCATGGTGCGACCTCCGGTGGAGCTTCGAGGGGAACGGGGAGTCGGGGACGTCGGGGAGTCACCGTCAGGGAGTCGTCAGGGAGTCACCGTCAAGTCTCTCGCGTGCTCGCGCAAAGACAACGTCTCGACCTTGCCACTTTAGTCGCGCCGTCAATCCGATTGCGCCGTCACCCGGATCGTCGCCCGCACCCCGCCGAGACCCGTCCACGTGATCGCCGTCCGGAGCGCCTCCGCCCTTCGGCGAAACCCGTCCGCGTGATCGCCGTCCGGACGCCTCCGCCGCACCCGGGTCGTCCCTACGACCCGTCGAGGCCCTGTTCGATCGCGTAGCGGACCAGTTGCACCCGATTGTGGAGCTGGAGCTTGTTCAGCGTGTTCTGGACATGGTTCTGCACCGTCCGGTGGGAGAGCACGAGACGCTCGGCGATCTGCTTGTACGACAGGCCCTTGGCCACCAGGCGGAGCACCTCGGTCTCCCGCTCGGTCAGGCGGGGCGTCGCCTCGGGCGCGGGTCTGGCCGCCAGCCTGCGGTACTCCCCCAGGACGAGTCCCGCCAGCCCTGGAGTGAACACCGCGTCGCCCTCGGCGGTACGCCTGACCGCGTCGAGGAACTCCTCCTTGCTCGCGGATTTCAGGAGATATCCCGACGCGCCCGCCTTGATGGCCTCCAGTACGTCCTCCTGCTCGCCGCTGGCCGACAGGACCAGCACCCGGGGCGGCGAATCAGCGGCGGCCAGGCTCCTCGCCACCTCGACCCCCGGCAGGTCGGGCAGTTGCAGATCGAGCACGACCAGCTCCGGCCGGACCGCCGCGGCCACCCGGACGGCTTGGCGCCCCTCCCCGACCGTGGCCACGACCTCGTACCCGGCCTCGGCCAGATCCCTGGCCACCCCGTCCCTCCACATCGGGTGGTCGTCCACCACCATCACGCGCATTGGCCCACCTTAGGACTGTTCCGTCCCGGGCGACACGCCTGGAGCGCCGGTCGAGTACAGCCCACGCGGTGTTCGGCCTTCGGGTGAACCGCAGGTCGCGACAGGTCGGCCCGGCCGCGTCCAATGTTGATCAACACTTTGTGCGGTCACTCGACCGGCTCTCTCACCGACCTAACCGACCGGGACCGACATCTCGATCTCGGTACCCCGGCCGGGACCCGAGATCACGGTGACCGTGCCGCCGAGGTCGGCGATACGGCCCCTGATGGACTGCGCGACACCGAGGCGCCCGTCGGCGGCGGCTTCCTCCAGGCGTCCGGGAGCGATGCCCGGCCCCTCGTCCCGCACCGTCACGGTGACCAGCCCGTCCTCGCCCTCGGCGAAGACCCAGGCGGGCGCCCGCGCCCCGCAGTGGCGGGCGACGTTGTCCAGGGCGGCCCCGACCGCGGCGGCCAGCTCCGTCGCGGTGGCCGCGGGCAGGGTGAGCGGGGTCGCCGGGGCGGCGACGGTGACCGTGGCCGAGCCGTACCGGTGCAGCAGTGCGCACAGGTCCGCGGTGCCGAGGGCGGGCGGCTCCGGCCTGAGCCTGACCAGCTCGCGCAGGGCGGCCTCCTGCTCGCCCGCGAGCCTGCCCAGCTCGGCCGCCTCACCACCGATCTCCTGCCCGCGTCGCTGGACCAGCGCGAGCACCTGGAGCACCGAGTCGTGGATTCCCCTCGCGAGCCGTTCCCGCTCCCGGCCGGCCGCCTCCAGCTCGATCGCCTGCTGCATGCGTTCCTCGGCCTTCTTGGCCAGCCGGGCGACGTGCCCGACGACCACACCGGCGAGGAAGAGCAGGACGGTGCCGTTGATCGGCAGCGTCTCGAAGTCGCCACCGGGAATGCCGTGCAGCCACAGGTCGGCGAGCGAGACGATCAGCGCGGCCACCGCCCCCAGCCGCCGCCCGCCGTACACTCCCCAGGCGAGCACCGCCCCGCCCATCCAGGTGCCGGTGATCGGCAGGCTGCCCTGCTGGTAGACGCCCTGTACGGCCGGGGTGGCGAGCAGGCAACCCATGGTCACGAGCATGTCGGCGGCGAGCAGTGGCCGGCCGCGGAACTCCTCGACGGAGTAGGCGAAGATCGTCGCCACGGTCCACAGCGCCATGACGCCGATCACCACCCAGCCGGTCGCCGGGTGGGCGTACCCTCCGGCGCGGATGAGCAGGACCGCCGCGTACGCGAGGGACGCGACGCGGAAGACCGCGATCGCACGCCAGAACGGATCCTCGATTCCCGTCACCCGTCGCCCGCACCTTTCATCGGATAGGCGACGAGCCGCTCATCGGAAAGGCGACGAGCCGCGATGATTCGCCGACGAGAGATCCGTCACTCTTCGGCTCCCGTTCGTCCCCGAGCGGTTCGCGCCCGGTGGGTCCCGGAGCGAGGAGGGCGATGGTGTACGGCTTGCGCCCCCGCTTCTGCCTGGTCAAGGCGCAAGCCGTACACGGAGGGGAATCGCGGGCGGCCGCCCTGCCGGGAGGTTAGGAGAGGCCGCTTGCAGAACGCTTGCAGGCGTCCCCGCAAGGGGGACGCCTCGGAAAGCGTGGCTCAGCCGAAGAAGACCTCGGCCTCCTCGTAACGGCCGGTCGGCACGGTCTTCAGCTCCTTGGTGGCCTCGTCGAGACCGACCCGGACGATCTCGGTGCCCTGAAGGGCGACCATCTTCCCGAAGTCGCCCTCCTGCACCGCGTCGATCGCCTGCAGGCCGAACCGGGTGGCCAGCACCCGGTCGAAGGCCGTGGGGGTGCCACCGCGCTGGATGTGGCCGAGCACGGTGGTGCGGGCCTCCTTGCCGGTGCGCTTCTCGATCTCCTTGGCGAGGGTCTCGCCGATGCCGCCGAGCCGCACGTGCCCGAAGGCGTCGAGCTCGCCCGCCTGCAGCGCCATCTGGCCCTCGACCGGGTGCGCACCCTCGGCCACGACGATGATCGGCGCGTACTTCGTCTCGAAGCGGGACTCGACGTAGGCGCACACCTTGTCGATGTCGAAGGGCTTCTCCGGGATGAGGATGACGTTGGCGCCGCCCGCCATTCCGGCGTGCAGGGCGATCCAGCCCGCGTGGCGGCCCATGACCTCGCAGATCAGCGCGCGGTGGTGGGACTCGGCCGTGGTGTGCAGCCGGTCGATCGCCTCGACGGCGATGTTGACGGCCGTGTCGAAGCCGAAGGTGTAGTCGGTCGCGTTGAGGTCGTTGTCGATCGTCTTGGGCACGCCGACGACCTTCACGCCCTTGTCGAAGAGCTGCTTGGCCACGCCGAGGGTGTCCTCGCCGCCGATCGCGATCAGCGCGTCGACCCCGCTCTTCGCGAGGTTCTCCTTGATCCTCTCAACGCCGTTTTCGATCTTGATCGGGTTCGTCCGCGACGAGCCCAGGATCGTTCCGCCACGGGGCAGGATTCCACGTACGGCATTGATGTCGAGCGGCATGGTCTCGCCCTCGAGGGGACCCCGCCAGCCGTCGCGGAACCCGACGAACTCATGCCCGTGAACACCCACTCCCTTGCGCACGACGGCGCGGATAACGGCGTTCAGGCCGGGGCAGTCGCCGCCGCCGGTGAGCACTCCGATACGCATGGCATCCTCCGGTAATGAGTGTCGGTTCAAGATGGCCAGACTAGGTGGCTTGGTCGTCCGGCAACGGATTTTCGCCACCGACGCAACGCATTCTGCCCGCAGATGCGCCCAGTGGTCTAGACCAAGTGTAGTCGTCCTCACATGTCGTTTCTCACGATCGACGGCGGAGCGCACGGGCCGCGCGGGGGCGCCCCTCTCCTCCCGCGTCCTGCCCGGCGCGCACGTCGGAGGCTCACCGGACGCCTCGGGAAAGCCTCCGGTGAGCACCTTCACGACGAGGGCGGCGGGGGCCCTGCGGGAGCGGCCGTGTGACAGCGCCCTGTGACGGCGTCCTATGACAGGGCCCCATGACGGTGTCCATGACGGGGCCCTATGGCAAGGGCAGTACGCAGGAGGGGGTGCCGACGGCGAAGACCTCTTCCGCGGGCTGAGGGAGGCCGGACCTGAGCGGGAGCACGGCGACGCCGTTCGAGCGCTGGTTGGCCACGTACATGTGACCGTCGGCGATGGCGAAGTGCCGCGGCCAGACACCGCCGCAGGGAACCTCGGCCACCCGCTCCGGTTCGGGGCCGGAGAAGACCGAGATCGTGTCGGGCCCGCGGTTGGCGACGTAGACGAGGCCGCCGGAGACCTCCAGGTGCGAGGGCTGGTTGTGCCCCTCGCTCCCACTGGCCGCGACGACCGCGATCTCGCGCCACTGCCCGCCGGAGGGACCGGAGGCGTCGGAGACCTCGTAGACGCGCACGGTGCCGTCCAGTTCGCCCGCCACGTACCAGTGGCCGTCCGACCAGGCCATGTGCCGGGGCCCCATGCCGGACGCGAGCCGCACCGGCCCCGCGGGGTGCGGGACCACCTCGTCCCCGACCAGGTAGCGGCGGATCTCGTCGGAGCCCAGGTCGCTCACGTGCAGCACCCCGTCGGGGCCGAAGACCGCCTGGTGGGCGTGGGCGCCCTCACGGTAGGGGAAGATCCACACATCGGTCAGGAGGCCGGATCCGTCGATGCCGTGCACGCTGACCGTGCCGTCGCCGTAGTTGGTCACCGCCAGACGCGTGCCCGTGGGGTCCACCGCGAGGTGGCAGGGGGCCGATCCCTCACTGGGCCGCTGCGCGAGCGGGCTCAGCGTGCCGTCCTCGGCTCGGGCGAAGACGCCGACGGTGCCGCGCTCGCTCTCTCCCACCGCGTACAGGATCGGGAGGGTGGGGTGGACGGTGAGGAAGGAGGGACCGGAGGCCGTCGTCTCCCCGAGCCGCGCGAGGCTCCCCAGCTCGACCAGGGTGATCCCCGGCCCGGACCCGTCGGTGTCGGGGGTGTACCCACCGATGTACGCGACCTCAGCCATCATGCTCCCGTCATGGGCACGGCACGCGCCGCCCCCAGAATCATCATCCGTTCTCGGGCAAAATGCGAAGTTAGCGCAGTGAACGGCCGATCTCACATCGGCCCGTGCCGATTAATTCATTGACTGCGTCAATAAATCGGTTGATGCTGTCAAGCATGGAAAGACACGTGGCGGACGTCCGCGCCTTCAACCGCTTCTACACCGGGCACATCGGCCTGCTTCACCAGGGGATCCTCGACAGCTCCTACTCGCTCACCGAGGTGAGGGTGCTGTTCGAGCTGGACCGGGCGGGCCGGATGGAGGCGAGCGAGCTGCGGCGGCTGCTCGGCCTCGACGCCGGATACCTCAGCCGGATGCTCGGCAGGTTCGAGGGCGAAGGGCTCGTGGTGCGCGAGCGGTCCACCGCCGACGCGCGGCGGCAGGTGGTCGAGCTGACCGGCGAGGGCAGGACGAGGTTCGCGGGCTTCGACGAGCGCGCGGCGGCGGAGGTGCGCGAACTGCTCGCCGGACTGACCGAGGAGGACCGCGGACGGCTGGTCGCGAGCATGGCGACGATCGAGGAGATCCTCGGCCGCGCGCCGAAGCCGGACCGGCCGTACGTCATCCGCCCGCCACGTCCCGGCGACCTCGGCTGGGTGGTCTACCGCCACGGCGCGCTCTACAGCCAGGAGCAGGGCTGGGGGATGGACTTCGAGGCGCTGGTGGCCGGGGTCGTGGCCGAATACGTGAACGACCACGACCCCCGGCGCGAGGCGGGCTGGATCGCCGAGGTGGACGGCGAGCGCGCCGGGTGCGTCTTCTGCGTACGCAGGGACGACGAGACGGCGCAGCTGCGGATGCTGCTCGTCGAGCCGTCCGCGCGCGGCATGGGGATCGGCACCCATCTGGTGGACGAGTGCATGCGCTTCGCCAGGGCCGCCGGATACCGGCGGATGATGCTGTGGACCAGGGACGTGCTGCTGGGCGCGAGGCGCATCTACCGGGCGGCGGGCTTCGAGCTGGTCGAGAAGGAGCGGGGCCGGGACGGCAAGGACGGCAAGGACGGCAAGGACGGCAAGGACTTCGTCGAGGAGATCTGGGCCCGCGACCTCTGACCCCGTGGAGGAGATCTGGACCCGCGATCCCCGGCCCTTTCTTCGAGGAGACCCGGGCCTGCGACCTCTGACCCCACCCCCTTCGCGGCGGAGCGGGAGCGCCGGATCCGCCACGACGGCGCGTCTCCCCGCCGGACGTGCCCGCCCTCCGTCCGGCGGGTGGGCGGACGGGGTTCAGCCGGACAGGCCGATGCGGGCGTGGAGGCGGCGCAGGGGGCCCGGGGCCCACCAGTTGGCCTCACCGGCCAGGCGCATCGTGGCGGGAACCAGGATCGCGCGGATCACCGTCGCGTCCACGAGGATCGCCACCGCCATCCCCACGCCCAGCATCTGCACGAAGACCACCTCCGCGGTGCCGTAGGCCGCGAACGACACCGCCAGGATCCCGCCCGCCGCCGTGATGAGGGGGGCACCGCGCTGGAGCCCGGTCACCACGGCCCCCGAGGTGTCGCCGGTCAGGTCGTACTCCTCCTTGATCCGTGACAGCAGGAAGACCTCGTAGTCCATCGAGAGCCCGTACGCGACGCAGAACATCAGGATCGGGATGCTCGGATCGAGGGTCCCCGTGGGGGTGAAGCCCAGCCACCCCGACAGGTTGCCGTCCTGGTAGATCCAGACCAGGGCGCCGAACATGACCGAGAGGCTGAGCAGGTTGAGCACCGTCGCCTTGAACGGGATCAGCACACTGCCCGTCATCACGAACAGCACCGCGAAGGTGATCGCCAAAACCAGTCCGAGCAGCGGCGGCAGCCGCTCGATCACGGCCTGCCGGTAGTCGGCCAGCTCGGCCGGGTAGCCGCCGACCAGCACCTCGAACGGCGCCTTCAGCGCCCTGACGTCGTGGACCAGCCGAACGGGGTCGTCCTCCATCAGCTCTGCGGAGGGGACCACCGACAGCCAGGTGCCCCCGGCTCCCGCGAACCTCGACGGGTCTCCGGCCGAGATCCGGGCGCCCTTCGCGTACGACCCGGCGGCGGAGTCGACCTGGGCGACGCCCGGGAGGCGGGAGAGCGCGGCGGCGTAACCGGGCACGGCCTCGGGGGGCGCTCCGGCCGCGCCCACGGAGACGACCTGGAGGGCGTCGGTCTCCTCGGCGGGGAACTCCGCGCGGATCACGTCCGAGGTCTGCCTGGCGGGCGCGGACACGGGCAGGACACGGTCGTCGGCGACGCCGAAGCGCAGGCCGAGGAAGGGTGAGCCGAGCAGCAGGAGCACCGCGGCCGCGACCCCGCCGTAGACGACCGGCCTGCGCATGACGCGGGCCGCCAGGCCGCGCCAGAGGGTTCCTCCCGCCGCCCCGGGCCGGCGCGACAGCACCCGGTCGCCGACGGCGGCGAGGATCGCGGGCAGCACGACCACGGCGCCGACCACTCCCCCTGCGACGACCGCGATCCCGGCATAGGCGAAGGAGCGGAAGAAGTCGAAGGGCATGAACAGGAGCACGCTCAGCGAGGCGGCGACCGTCACCCCACTGAAGATCACCGTACGGCCGGCCCGCTCGACGGCGTGGGCGACCGCCTCGTGCCTGTCCCTGCCCAGCCCCACCTCCTCCCGGAAACGGGCGATCATGAACAGCGAGTAGTCGACGCCCAGGCCGAGTCCCATGGCCAGGGTGAGATTCAGCGCGAACGTCGACACGTCCGCGTACAGGAGCGGTATCCGCAGCAGCGCCAGCCCGATCACCATGGCCAGCGCGCCGAGCACGACCGGTAGCACCGCGGCGAGGACGCGCCGCAGGTGGACCCAGAGCAGTACGAGCACGATGGGGACGACGACCAGCTCGGCACGGACGAAGTCCTGCCTGGCCAGGGGCACGGCCTGGCGGAAGACCTCCTCGCCGCCGCCCGCCCTGACGGTGGTCGCGGCGTCGCCGCGCAGGACCTCGGGAATGATCTTTGGCAGGATCTCGGAGCGGACCCGATCGGCGTCGCCGGGGATGCGGGCGACCACGAGCGCGTGCCTGCCGTCCTCGCTGCGCAGCGTGGCGGGGTTGCCCCGCGACCAGTAGGACGCCGTCTCGGCCACGCCCTCGAAAGCCGCCAACCGGGTGGTGAGCGCCCGTCCGGAGGCGGCGACGGCGGGGGTGTCGACGGTCCCGCTCCTGGCGGTGACCAGGAGGACCAGGTCGGCGCTCCCTGTGCCGAACCTCCCGGCCAGCTCCGCCTGCGCCCGGTCGGACTCCGAGCCGGGCGCCTCGTACCTGGCCAGGGAGAGCGCGGACACCGTACCCGAGGCCAGCGCTCCCAGCACGACGGCGCCGAGTAGGGCGAGGACCATCACCAGGCGGCGTCGCCGTACGAGGAGGCGGCCGAGCCGTCTCAGCGGCGGCCCGGGAGGCGCCGCGACCGGACGCGGATCAGTCTTCATGATCATCCCCGAAATTCGGTAAACTGCTCGTGTTTTAGGGTTCGAGACAGAAATACAAGTAAATGCTCGTATTTGTCAACGGGATGACGCATGCCTGAGAAACGTCCGGCGACCGGACAGCCGGCGGACGACCGGCCCACGACCGCGCGAAGGACCGGTGGGCGGGCGACCGCCCGGCACGCCACCGACCAAGCCGCCGACGACCAGGCCGGCGACAGCCGGGCCGCGACCGCGCGGCGGCCGGTCAGACGGCAGGCGCGCGGCCTCAGGCGGATGGAGGAGATCCTCGACGCCGCCGAGGAGGTGATCGCCGAGGTCGGCTACGCCGACATGACCACGAACGCGGTGGCCGAGCGGGCGAGCATGTCCCCGGGCTCGCTTTACCAGTTCTTCCGCAACAAGGAGGAGATCCTGGACGGCCTGCTCAGCCGCTTCACCGATGGGCGGAGCGCGCACTGGGAGGCCAGGCTCACCGGCGACGCCATACGGATGCCCGCGGCCGACCTGATCGACCAGGTGGTCGACGAGATCGTCGCCTACAAGGCCTCCCGCCCGGCCTACTGGGCCCTGCTGCACGGCTCCGCCACCGGCGACCGGCTGGCGACGGCGTCCGAGCGGCTCCACCGGGACATCGCCCGGCGCATCGCCGAGGCCCTCTCCGTACGCGCACCCCGCCTCGGCGAGGAGCGGCGCCTGCTGATCGCCACGATGATGCTGGCCACCATCAGGGCGGTGCTCCCGCTGGTCGCGGCCGGACCGCCGGAACGCGCGGCGGAACTGACCACCGAACTCAAGACCCTGCTCACGGGCTACCTGTCGGCCTCCACGGACTCCGGCGGGGAACCGGGAACCTGAATCACCGGCCCGGAAGACCCGCACGGCCGGCCATGAACCTTGAGGTCAGGCCCCTGTCCTGGCCACTCCCTAATTCCCTCTTTATAGATAGGTATTATGTGGTTACTATCGGGGGCACCACCCCGTTCCGTATGAGCCCGATGAGGCGAAGATGCGCTTGCACTGGTTCCTGCCGACCACCGGCGACGGCCACCATGTCAGGCCCGCCACGACCACCGTCGCGGTGGGCGGCGCCGCGGCCAGGCCCGCGACGCTCGACTACCTGTCCCAGGTGGCCCGCGCCGCCGAGGCGGCGGGTTTCGAGGCGGCGCTGACCCCGGTCGGCGCGGGCTGCCCCGACCCGCTGGTGGTGTGCGGCGCCGTCGCGGCGCGGACCGAGCGGATCAAGCTGCTGGTCGCCTTCCGGCCGGGCTTCACCCTCCCCACGCTGCTCGCCCAGCAGGCGCAGACCTTCCAGGAGATCAGCGGGGGACGGCTCCTGCTCAACGTGGTCACCGGCGGCGACCCCCTGGAGCAGCGCGCCTACGGCGACTTCCTCGACCACGACGCCCGCTACGAGCGCACCGGCGAGTTCATCGAGGTGCTCAGGCGCACCTGGGCGGGCGAGCCGTTCGACCACCTGGGCGCGCACTACCGGGTGTCGGGGGGCGGACTCGCCACACCGCTCCTCGACACCCCCGACATCTATTTCGGCGGGGCCTCCCCCGCCGCGGAGCGAGTGGCCGCCGCCGGGGCGGACGTCTACCTGATGTGGGGCGAGCCTCCGGCGACGATCGCCGAACGGGTCGCCAGGATGCGCAAGCTCGCCGCCGAGGCGGGCCGCGAGCTACGGTTCGGCATCCGGCTCCACGTCATCGCCCGCGACACCTCCGAGGAGGCCTGGACGCACGCCCGGCGCCTGCTCGACGGCATGGACCCGGACAGGATCGCCGCCGCCCAGGCGCGGTTCGCCCGGATGGACTCCGTGGGACAGCGCCGCATGGCCGACCTCCACGGGGGTTCGGCGGACGCGCTGGAGATCTCGCCCAACCTCTGGGCGGGGGTCGGGCTGGTCAGGGAGGGGGCGGGCACCGCGCTGGTCGGCAGCTACACGGAGGTCGCCGAGCGCCTCCGCGAGTACGCCGAGCTGGGCCTGTCGGAGTTCGTGCTGTCCGGCTGGCCGCATCTGGAGGAGGCCTGGCGGGTGGGCGACTTCGTCCTTCCCCGGCTCGCGACCCCCGCCCTCGTCACGTGAGCGTCCTCACCGCCCCTCCCCGCCTCCCCCGTCTCCGCCCCCGCCGCACCGGCGTCTCCGGAGGCGAGCAGGGCCCCGGATTGTGGCGGGCCCTCGCGCTGCGGGCCGGGGCGATCGTCGCGCTGGTCGCGATCTGGCAGGCGGTGGCCATGGCCGGGATCTGGCCACCGGTCTTCGTGCCGGAGCCCGTCGCGGTCTGGGACCGGTTCCTGCGCACCACCGCCGAAGGGGTGAGCGGCCACACCCTCCAGGAGCACCTGCTGACCAGCCTGCGCCGCATCCTGCTCGGCTGCCTGTACGGGGTGACGGGCGGCATCGCGCTGGGACTGCTGATCGGCATGGTCCCCACGCTGCGCGCGCTGCTCGGCCCGCTGGTCACGTTCGTGCGCACCCTGCCGCCGCTGGCGTACCTCAGCCTGCTGGTGATCTGGTTCGGCATCGACGAGGAGCCCAAGATCTGGCTCCTGCTGCTCGCCGCGCTCCCGCCGGTCGCGGTGGCCACCGCCGACGCCGTACGCGGCGTGCACGAGGACTACCTGAACGCGGCCCGCTCGCTGGGTGCCCGCCGGCACGAGCTGCCGCTGCGTGTGGTGCTGCCGAGCGCGCTGCCCGAGATCATCACGGGGGTACGGGTGGCCGTGGGCGTCGCCTACACCACGGTGGTCGCCGCCGAGACCGTGAACGGCGTGCCCGGCATCGGCGGGATGGTCCGCGACGCCCAGCGCTACAACCAGACGGACGTGGTGGTGCTCGGGATCATCGTCATCGGCCTGTCCGGCCTGCTCATCGACTTCCTCCTGCAAACGCTGGACCGCCGCCTGGTTCCCTGGCGCGGCCGTACCTAGGAAAGACCCCCATGAAACACCTGGCAATGACCCCCGTGAAGCGGGCCGCGCTCGCCCTGACCGCCGCCGTACTCGCCCTGACCGCCTGCGGGTCCGGCGCGGAGGAGGCGAAGCCCGCCGCCGACGGCTCCCCCGCGACCCTGCGCATCGGCTACCAGCTCATCCCCAACGGTGACCTGATCGTCAAGGACCAGCAGTGGCTGGAGAAGGCGCTGCCGAACACCAAGATCGTCTGGAGTAAGTTCGACTCGGGCGGCGACGTGAACACCGCGATGATCGCCGGATCGCTCGACATCGGGCTGGCGGGCAGCAGCCCGGTCACCCGCGGCCTGTCGGCGCCCCTCGACATCCCGTACCGGGTGCCGTGGATCTTCGACGTGATCGGCGACAACGAGGCGCTCGTCGCCAGGGGCGGCGTGACCGACGTCAAGGGGCTCGCGGGCAAGCGGGTCGCCGCCCCCTTCGCCTCGACCACCCACTACAGCCTGCTCGCCGCGCTCGACGAGGCCGGGCTGTCGGAGGCCGACGTGAAGATCCTCGACATGGAGCCGCCGGACATCCAGGCCGCCTGGCAGCGCGGCGACGTCGACGCCGCCTACGTCTGGACGCCCACCCTGGCCGAGCTGCAGAAGAACGGCGGCACGACGCTGGTCACCAGCCGTGAGCTGGCCCGGCGGGGCAAGCTCACCGCCGACCTCGCGGTGGTGAGCGACGACTTCGCGAAGAAGTACCCGAAGGCGCTGCACGTCTGGCTCCAGCAGCAGGACCGCGCGGTCAAACTGGTCAGGAGCGACAAGGACGCCGCCGCCGCGGCCATCGGCCGCCAGCTCAACCTCGACCCGGCGGAGGCCGCGCGCCAGCTCGGCCAGCTCGTGCTCCTCGACGCGACGGAACAGCGCTCGGCCGAGTATCTCGGCACTCCCTCGGCCCCGGGGAAGTTCGCCGAGAACCTGCGCAGCTCGGCCGAGTTCCTCAAGGGCCAGCAGAAGGTGGACGCCGTGCCCGAGCTGAGCGTCTTCCAGAAGGGCCTGGCCACGCAGGAGCTCGCCGATGCCTTCGCCGGAAGCTGAGACCACTCGCGCGGGCACGGACTCCGGCCGTGCCCGCACGACCCCCGACACGGCCCCCGACACGGCCGCGACTCCCGGCCCGGCTCACCCCGATCCCGACACAGCCGGCCGGAACACCGGATCCGCCCGTACGGACCTCGGCACGGCTTCCGGTGGGAGCGCCGGATCCGAAGACGCCGGCCCTCCCACCACGGCGCTCACGCTCGCCGGGGTGTCGCACTCCTACCGGGGGCGCGCGGGGACGGTCGACGCCCTCGGGCCGATCGACCTGGAGATCGCCGCCGGGGAGTTCGTCACGGTCGTCGGTCCCTCGGGGTGCGGTAAGAGCACGCTGCTGCGGCTGGTGGCGGGCTTCACCGCGCCGTCGGCGGGGACGATCACGGCCTCCGGCGAACCGGTCGTGGGCCCCGACCCGGCCAGGGGGTACGTGTTCCAGCAGCATCGGCTCTTCCCCTGGCTCTCGGTCGAGGGGAACGTCGGTTTCGGGCTGCGCGGCCTGCCCAGGGCGACGCGGCGCGAGCGGGTGGCCGAGTTGCTGGAGCTGACCGGGCTCACCGACGTCGCCAGGGCCAGGCCGTACGAGCTGTCGGGGGGCATGCAGCAGCGCGCGGCGATCGCCCGCGCGCTCGCGCCGGGACCCGCGCTGCTGCTGATGGACGAGCCGTTCGCCGCCCTGGACGCCTTCACCAGGGAACGCATGCAGGAGGAGGTCCGCGAGCTGTGGCGGCGGGCGGGCACGACGGTGGTGTTCATCACCCACAGTGTGGACGAGGCCGTCTACCTGGGCACCCGCGTGCTCGCGCTGAGCGGCAGGCCGGGCCGCGTGGTCCTCGACCGCGCCTCGAACCTGCCGTACGGCGACCATCCCCGCACCGACCCGCTCTTCGCCGGGTTGCGCGAGGAGCTGACGGAGGTCGTCAGGCAGGCCGCGTCGCCCAGCGGCGGAAGTGGCCGGTGACCTGGTAGACGACGATGTCGGAGGGGATCTCGGCCGCCCCCGACGACGCCGAGGCTCCCCCCGCCGCAAACTTTGCGGAAACCACGGAGCAAACATCCGTCAAAACAGGTCGACCTATCGCCAAGATCGCCATCTGCCCCGCCCGACGCGTCCACAGTTAGATGACCGCCGTCAGATCGGGAGGACCGTTGAGCGAGGGACTCGCGTTCGCGAATCCAGTCTTCGAGACCACGCCCCACGTGGGCACCCGCCGAGCTCTCGTCTTCCTCGACTCTCCTCCCGCCGCGCCCCCGCCACCGTCCCTGCTCTCGCCACCCGCCCCGGCCGTGTCCCCGGTTCCGTCCCCGTCCGCGCTCTCTCCCGACGCGGGCGTGGGTGTGGGTGTGGGTGTGGCCCCGGAAACGCGACCGGACGCGCGGCTGGCGAGCGCCCTGCGCGCCGAGGGGTTCACCGTCGAGGCCGAGGTCAGCGAGGGGGCGGGCCCGGACGGCGAACGCGTGTGGAATCTGCTGCGCTCGGCGCGGGAGGGCGACCTGCTGGTGATCCGGCTGCCCGCCGACGGCGGCTGGACCTCCGGACAACTCGGATCGATGATCGGCGCGTTCGGGCGGCAGGTCGGCGAGTCGCTCGCCGCCGCCGTACTGATGATCGTCGACTTCGGCTGGAGCGCGCTGAGCGGCTCCGCGGAACCGGTCAGGCAGCTCGCCGTGGCCGGGGAGCCGAGGGTCGCCGCGGCCGCGCTCACCCTCACCCTGAGGTTCGACGAGACGGCGCCGGGACCGGCGCGCACGCTGACCGACGTCATCGCGGAGGGCCTGCTGACGCGGGCCGCCGACCTCGACGGGGACGGGACGATCAGCGTCGGGGACCTGCACGCCTACGCGCTCGCCCGCTACGCCGCGGCCTCCGCCGCCCGCACCCCCATCCTGATCTCGTACGGGGCCGTCACGGGGGTCGCCCTCACCCCGGCGAGGGACACCGCCGCCGTACCGCACGCCGCCTTCGCCCACGTCCTGGCGCGGCTCGGTGACCACGCCCCGCCCGCCTGCGGAGTCGAGATCGTACGGCGGGTCTACGAGCTGCACCTGAGTGAGGCCGCCAGGGAACTGCTGCGCAGGGCCGCCCTCCTCGACGAGGACGAGCCGATCGACGAGATCCTCGGCGACGCCGCCGAGCTGCGGCAGTGGGGCCTGCTGGGCGAGACGACCACGTTCGTCCACCCCGACGTCCGGGTCTTCGGCCACTCGCGGCTGTCGGCGGCCGAACGGGCGCAGACCTCGGCACTGCTGCGCCGTCGCAGGGCCGGGCTGCGGACGGTACGGCCCAGGGCGAGGCTCACCGCCGACCGGTGGACCACCGAGGACCAGCTCGGACACCGTGTCTACGCCGAGGCGATCGCCGCGTTCGTCCGCCACCCGGAGACCCGGCCCCCGCTCACGATCGGCGTCAAGGGGCCATGGGGGGCCGGCAAGACCTCCCTGATGCGGATGATCCAGGACCTTCTGGACCCCGGAGCCGCCGGGGACGCCGCCGCCCCGATCCACCTGCCCGGCTCCCGCGCGGAACGGGCACTGACCAACGCCGAGGTGCTGGCCAGGACCGGACGGCGCCCCCGGGAGAACGCCGGTCGGGCCGAGCCGGGACCGCTCCCGCTACGGCCGGCGGACTGGCGGCCCACCGTCTGGTTCAACCCGTGGATGTACCAGAACGGCGAGCAGGTCTGGGCCGGACTGGCCCACGAGATCATCAGCCAGGTCACCCGGCGGCTGCCCCGCGCCGAGCGGGAACGGTTCTGGCTGGAGCTGAACCTGTCCAGGATCGACCGGGAGGCGGTCCGCAGCCGCGCCTACCACCTCGCGCTCACCCGCCTGGCCCCGGTGGCCCTCGGCCTGGTCGCCACCGTCGTCCTCACCGGGGCGCTCCTCGCCGCCGCCACGCTGCTGCCCGCGCTCGGCACCTTCCTGGGGAACACCGCGGCGGCCGTCGGCTCCGCCGGATCCGCGGTGGTGGTCGGGGCGGGCGCGCTACGGCTGGCGCGGTTCTTCGGGGAGTCGGCGGACAACGCGTTCCGCGGCCTGGTCACGCAGCCCGACCTGCTCGGCCCCGGAGCGGCGGAAGGACTCGTCAACGAGGCCACGGCCGGCCCCGGGTACCGGTCGAGGACCGGCTTCCTGCACCTGGTGCAGACCGACATGCGCCAGGTCCTCGACCTGGTCGCCACCGGGGAGCGCCCGCTGGTGGTGTTCGTGGACGACCTGGACCGCTGCTCGTCCGCCACGGTGGCGCAGGTCATCGAGGCGATCAACCTGTTCCTCGCCGGCGAGTTCCCCAACTGCGTGTTCGTCCTGGCGATGGAGCCCGAGGTGGTCGCCGCGCACGTCGAGGCGGCCTACCCGGAACTGGCCGGGACGCTGCCGGGTGCCGGACGGTCCGGCCTCGGCTGGCGGTTCCTGGAGAAGATCGTGCAGCTCCCGCTGAGCGTGCCGCTGCTGGACGACGCCGACCGGCTGCCCGCCTTCGTACGCGCCCTGCTGGGCGTGCCCGACCTGGCGCGGCCCGCGACCGACGTGGTCGCGAGCGTCCCCACGGGCAGTGTCTCCACGCTCGGCATCTCCCCGGGAGACGTTTCCACGAGCATGGAGACCACGCGACCCCAGGCCCCGGAGACCACATGGACACCGAATCCGGCCGGACCGCGTCCGGCGGGTCCCCCAGCCGCCCTGGAACGGCTCGACCCGCCACCGGATCCGGCCGGACCGCGTTCGCGCGGTCCCCTGCCTCCCGCACGGCCCTCCCCGCTCGGCGCGGTCACACCGGGCTTTCCCGGCACCACCGCGCCACCGGGAGCGGCCGTGTCGGGACAGCGGGCGGAGCCACGAAGACCAGGACCGCGCACGCCGACGGAGACACCGGAACCCGGATCGCAGGCGGCGGAACCGCCCGATCCGGTCCAGGTGAGCCGGTTGCAGGACGCCATCTGGGCGCTGCGCCCGACCACGACGACCCTTGACGAGGCGGCGCGCCTGGCGCAGGACGCCCTGGGCATCCAGTGCTCCGACGCCGTCGGCGGTCTCTGCGCGGCGACCCGCGAGGCCGCCGACCGGGTCTTCGACGACCTCTACAGCGACGAGAACGCCTACCGGGCGATCGAGTTCGTGCTCCCGGCCCTGACGTTCTTCAACCCGCGCGAGATCAAGCGGTACGTGAACGTCTTCCGCTTCTACTCGTTCCTCACCTACCGCCGCGCCCTCGCCGGGGCGGCCCCCGCCTCGGACGGCGAGGTCGCCAAGCTCGCGGCGCTCGCCGTCCAGTGGCCGCACCTGCTCACGCTGCTGGCGATGGAGACGGACGGAGCGAGCGTGCTACGGCGACTGGAGAACACCGCGAACGACGACGAGGACTGGAATCGAGCCGTCCACGACACCGGCCTCGTCGCCCACCACCCCCCCGGCGGCGCCCACCTGGACACCCTGCGCGACCTGCTCTCCCGCCCCCACCCCATCGCCGACCTCGCCCGCTATCTCCTCTGATGCACGCGTCCTTCCGGCTCCGACCAATGGAGACGGAAATGAGTAGGGGTGTACTCATCTGCCGGACGACGCGGGTTCGCACGCTGAGACGGCGGCTCCGCCCGGCTCGTCGGCGTCGGCGCACGCTCGAAGACCGGCGGACACGATCCGCCGGTACGGCTCACGTCTCGCGGACTCCGACGACCTCCCGCATGCTGACGGTGGTGCCGGCCGACTCGGCGCAGATCGCCCGGCAGACGAAGACGCCACTGGTCAGGAGACGGATTGCGCCACCAAGGCCATGGCCTGCCGCATGGCGTTCCGTACCTCGTCAGGTCCGTCACCGCGCTGCAGGGCGGTCAGCGCGGATGCGCTGACCGCGCCCACCATCGCGCCGACCAGGGCGGAGGCGGTGATCGTGTCGAGCCTGTCGGGGAACGCCCGCTGCAGCGCCTGGGCCAGTTCGGTCTGCGCGGTGAGGTAACGCTGCAGCAGCCGGGCCTGTAGCGCCGGCACCGAGGCCGCCAGCCGTGCGCGAAGTGCCGCGAGCCCGCTAGGGAGGTCGCTGTCCCAGGTGTTGGCGATCATCTGGTCCATCGCCCGCACCAGCACCTCGGGCAGCCGTTCTCCGGCGCGGCGCTCGGCGATCGCCTGCAGCGCCAGATCGACGCGCACGTCGGCATTGGCCAGAAGCACATCCTCCTTGGCCTGGAAGTGGAGAAAGAAGGTGCGGGGGGAGACCTCCGCGGCGTCGGCGATCTCGGCCACGGTCACGTGGTCGTAGCCCTTGTCCTCGAACAGACGCACCGCCGCCTCGATCAGTGCCTGCCGGGTGCGCTGCTTCTTGCGCTCTCGCAGTCCGTGTTTTTCCACCACGCAGGGCAGTTTAGTTCATCTTCCGAATTTATGCATAGTATGAATTAGTACATAGACTGCAGTCACTGAAAGGTGGTCGTTCATGGGAAGTCTGGACCGACGCGTCGTCCTCATCACAGGAGCAGGGCGCGGCATCGGGCGTGAAGAGGCGCTGTTCTTCGCCGCCGAAGGTGCCCAGGTCGTCGTCAACGACCCCGGCGTCGCCATCAACGGCACGGGCGGCGACGCCGACGTGGCCGCGAAGGTCGTCGAAGAGATCACTGCTCGCGGCGGACAGGCCGTGGCCAACACCGACAGCGTCGCCGACTGGGACGGCGCCCGCCGCATGGTGGAGACGGCCCTGGAGTCCTTCGGCGACCTGCACGTCGTGGTCAACAACGCCACCATCGAACGCAACATGGGCCTGACCGACCTGTCGGAGGAGGACTTCGACGACGTCGTGGCCGTCAAGCTGAAGGGCACCTTCGCGGTGACACACTGGGCGGCCCGCCACTGGCGCGACCGCTATCAGGCTGGTGACCACACCGACCGCGCCGTGGTCAACACCTCCTCCGGCTCCGGACTGCTCAACCCGCTGCCCACGCAGGTCTCCTACGCGGCGGGCAACGCCGGGGTCGCGGCGCTGACCACCGTGGCCGCCCTCGAACTCGGCCGCTACGGCGTGCGGGTCAACTGCATCTCACCCTCGATGGTCCGCACCCGCCTCACTCTCGCCGTTCCCGGCATGAGCCAGGAACCGCCGGCGGGCCGGTTCGACCCACAGCACCCGGCCGCCAGCGCGCCTGTCGCCGCTTACCTGGCCGGCGCAACCTGCCCGCTCACCGGCCAGGTGCTGTCGGTGCGGGGCGGAACGGTCACGGTCAACCACGGCTGGTCCCTCGGCGGGCACATCCACAAAGACGGGTTGTGGAGCGTGGCGGAACTGGCCGAGAAGGTGAAGGAACTGCCGATGGACGACCCGTTCGACAAGCTCGCCCAGGCCCTGACCGGCGCACTCGGCACCGTCGGACGCGACCAAATCCAAGGGATGATCAACGCCCTGCTTGACCAGGGAGCCCACTCCGACGCGGCCTCCGCATGACGCGGTGAGCCACATCCTGGACCGCGTGCTCAGTCACACGGTCCGGGGACGGGGAGCCACCGGCGTACACCAAATGGCCCCCTTCACGATCGCATCTCGGGCACCTTCAGGCGCTGAGGGCCCGCGCGACCGTGAGGCTGTCCTCGTAGATGTGATAGCGGGTGACGAGCCCGTCCTCGACGGTAAGGTGCAGCGCGAACGGCGAGGTGTACGCGGCCCCGTTCTCCCGCACCGTCTGCACGATCTCCCCGAACACGACGGCGTCCGCCCCGTCGACCAGGATCCGCGTCACCGACGTACCGTTCAGCTCGGGCACGTGATGGGCCTCCAGCGACCGGAAATGGTCCGCCACCTCGGCCCGGCCCGACCGGGGACGAATCCACGGCACCGCCGGATGCCCCTCGGCGGGCCAGTTCAACTGCCAGTCGACCGGCTCGGCGAACAACTCCGCCGTACGATCATGATCGCCCTTGACCATCCGACCCAGCAGTTCTTCCACGACGTCACGGGTTTCACCACTCATGTCGCAAGCATCCCTATTTCGAATGCCACCCGTCGATTACCGCCGAGGTAGGGCGGGCTCGCGAAGGCCGAACCTGGAAAGCGCGCCGCGCTCGACCGCGTCCCACCACCCCGATGGACTACGCCATCACCCAAGGTCGTGCCTCATCGTGAACCGGTACGGTCAGCGGGCGGGAAAATCGAATTCGCCGTCCTTGACACCACCGACGAACGCCTCCCACTCAGCGCGGGTGTAGACGATCACCTCAGCCCCAGGCCGACGACTGTGCCGCACAGCGACCCGCCCACTACCATCCGCCAACGGACCAGCCTCAACACACTGACCGTTACTGTTGGCACTCCTGGTACTGATATGCCAAGCGACGTCGGATAATTCTTCCCTGGTTGCCATTACATCTTCCCCTCTCCATCTCGCCCGACGCGGCCAACCGCATCGCGGATGACCGTCGCGGACTCATCCGGGGTGAGCGCGGCGCTCTGCAAAGAATCGTACGCTCGCACGAAGATTTCAGCACCCTCTGCCTCGGTATAGACGGCTCCTGCACGGGTCTCCACATAGGCCACGTTGGAGTAGGGGTCCGGCATGTCGAAGATCGTGAAAGAACCTTCCAGACTGGCATGAGCCCCGACATCGAACGGTACGACCCGGATGGTCACATTCGGCCTGGCCATAACCTCGGACAGATTCTTTAACTGGGCATACATCACTTCCGAGCCGCCGATCACGCGACACAGGACAGCCTCGTCGAGGACAACCTCCACATTCGGGGCCGTTGCCGTATCAAGCACACGCTGTCGTTCTGTCCGAAATTCCACCCAACGCTCAAGCTGTTCATCGGGAGCACCCATACCACCTGCCGCAATAACCGCCCGAGCGTAGTCGCGTGTTTGCAGTAGACCAGGGATGACCATCGTCTCGTAAGAATGAATTCCCTTCGCGCGAGTTTCAAGCCAGGCATGATCAAGCATTCCAGCAAGAGAGTCGGCGGCATATCCATCCCACCAACCCTTTCGCCAGATATCGCGGCTGATCTGCTCCAGTCCGTCGCGGATCTTCTGGTCGCCGACGCCGTAAAGGTTGAGAAGCGCCAACACGTCGGACGCCCTCGCCGGAATGATGCCGGATTCCAGCCGGCTGATGGTTCCTGCGTCACGCTGCAGATAGTCACCCGCCTGCTTGAGCGTCAGCTTGGCCGACTCGCGAAACTCTCTCAGGTGTTTGCCGAGCCACTGCGCCCGCAGCGTCGGTCCTCGCTTCGTGCCCATCGTCGTCTCCTTTGAATTCGCCTCGCCTAAACCACTGAGCAGCATCAGACAAATCCGGACAACGCCAACAACTTTTCAAGGCAAGCTTGCGTCGTTCCGAATTCAGTGTCACGCTACCGAAGCATCGGCCATCACGCTCGGTGTTCGCTCGAAAACGTAGAGAAATCAGGGCGGAGCGGAGCCGTACGGCAGATCTTCACCCAGGTTCAGCATCGGAAGGGAGCACCGACATGGAGCACCACCCTGGTTCCGACCAACCATCCGCCTGCCATGGCCCGGCCTTCGGCGAGCACCACCCGCGAGAGGTGGCTCTGGAGCGTGCGTACACGCTGACCGGCGATCTCCCCCGCATGTTCGCCCTGGTCCAGGACTTCACCGAAAGCGAGGAGAGTCACCCCGAGGTGGTGGCCTACGGGCTGGCGCTGCCGGGAGGCACGGCGACGACCGTCGGCGCGAACGGCCGCGGTTTCGGCCTGTGGACAAGCCCTCGCAGCGCGGCCCGTCGTCTCCACTCCGACCTGGTCTGGTTCGGGAACGACGGCACATGGAATCCCACGTCGTAGTGCCCATGCGGTCATGATCACCCTCTCCCCGCGTCCGGAGAGCCGTGAAATGCCCTGGAAATACCAGAGGTCCGGAAAACACGAGATGGCCTGTGGCGCCTCAGCCCTGGACTGGGTCGTGCACGGAACGCTTCAGCTACGGCGACCCGCCCTGGAGGACCGGTAAAGGACGCTTCAGCGGCGACGGGTCGCCAGGGCGGCCGGAAAGAAAGCAACTACGGCCCGCACCCCGTGCGGCCGGAACACGTGCAGCGGAGGTGGGCGGGTGCTCCGGCCGGCTTGAAAAGAGCCCGCAACCACCACGCCCGAGCAGGCCGGAGGCCTGAAACACCAGACAGTAACTGAGACGGCCGGCCGGAGCACCCGCCCACCGCAGCGGGCACGAAGAGCACCCCACCCGCCCGCACACGAGCACGAACACCACAGCGAACACCGAGAACAACCACCCCGCACACTCGGGAAACACGAAAGGCACCCCGCCCGTCACGGGCCGGGGTGCCTTGAAAGACGATCTAGCGCTGGGCCTCGATCATCCAGTGGTGCTTCTCCAGATCCTGCGTGATCTCGATGAGGATGTCCTGGGTGACCAGGTCGGGCTTCTCGGTGGCCGCGATGCGCTCGCGCATCCGGCGGACGATGGACCCGAGGATGTCCGTCATCGCCGCCACGACCTTGCCGTCGTGGATGTAGCCCGTCTCCAGTTGCGGCACCTCGCTGGTCTTGGCGAGCGTGGAGGCCCGGCCGTCGGGGTTGCACCCGAGGGCTACGGCGCGCTCCGCGACGGTGTCCGCGTGCTTCCTCGCCGACGAGACGATCTTGTCGAGCTGCAGGTGCAGCGACCGGAAGTTGTGGCCGATCACGTTCCAGTGCGCCTGCTTGGTCAGGAGTGACAGGTCGAGCAGGTCGACGAGCGCGCCCTGGAGCACGTTGCCGACGACCTTCTTGTCTTCCGGGTTGAGTGGACTGGTGATCGCAGACATAGAGTTTCCCCCTGTTTCGAACCTAGTGTCCTCTTTGCTGCTAAATGTCCGTACCCATCTACTCGCCCCCTATGCCGGTCGAAATGTTGACACTGTCATGATTACAGTGTCACTATCGAGGCATGGAATGGACCATCGGTGAACTGGCTGAGCGGGCATCCGCGGCGCTGGCCCCCACCGCCCAGCTCAACGGGCGGGTGCGGGACATGCCCAACGAGCGCCTCATCCGCTGGTATTCGACGATCGGCCTCCTCGACCCCCCGTCGGCCCGCCGAGGTCGCGTCGCCATGTACGGCAGGCGCCACCTGCTCCAGATCGTCGCCGTGAAGCGACGCCAGTCCGACGGCCGCACCATCGCCGAGATCCAGGCCGAGCTGGCCGGGGCCACCGACCAGACCCTGGAGTCGATCGCCCGTCTCCCCGACCCCCCACCGCAACCCCCACCGCCTCCGGCGGCGACCGGCACGCCGGCACGCCCGCGCTTCTGGGCCGGACCGCCCTCCCCCGCAGAGCCACCAACGCCACCGAAGCCGCCGACGCCGCCGAAGTCACCGGAGCCGGTGAAACCAGTGAAACCGGAGGTGCCCGCACCGCCGCCCCGACCGGCCGCCGCACACGCCGCACAGCCGCCACCACCCCCCGCCACCGCTCCCGCTCCCACTCCCGCCGAGACCCGGCCCGCGCCGCCCGCGCCGCCCTCGCCACCCGCCCCGAAGGCCGTGGCCGTCCACGGCGTACGGCTCGCGGACGGCGTGACGCTCCTGCTCGACACGGGTGAGCACGCCCCCACCCCCGACGACCTCGCCGAGATCGCCGCCGCCTCGGAAGGGCTCCTGTCACTCCTCCGCGAACGCGGCCTCACACCTCCGGAAGGAACTCGCCCATGATTACCTCGATCACAACACTGCCGCCGGAGGAGTGCCGTCCCGTCCCCGACACCGGGCTGGGAGCGCTCGCCACCGAGCTCGGCAACCTGCCGCTGGAGAGCGTGGACGTGACCGCCGCCGTGTCCGGCCTGAGCGCCGGGGTCGAGGTGGTCCAGGGTTTCCGCAACCCGCACGACGTGGCGCTTGAGGCGACGTACGTCTTCCCGCTGCCCGACCGGGCCGCCGTCACCGCCTTCAGGATGGAGGCCGACGGCCGGGTCATCGAGGGTGTGCTCAAGGAGCGCGGCCAGGCCAGGGCCGACTACGACCAGGCGATCTCCCAGGGCAAGCGGGCCGCGATCGCCGAGGAGGACCGGCCGGACGTCTTCACCATGAGGGTCGGCAACATCGTGCCGGGCGAGCGGGTCACCGTGCACCTCACGCTGAACCAGCCGCTCCCGTACGAGGACGGCGCGGCCACCTTCCGCTTCCCGCTGGTCGTCGCCCCCCGCTACATCCCGGGCACCCCGCTGGACGGCGAGCGGGCGGGCGACGGGTGGGCACCGGACACCGACGCGGTCCCCGACGCCTCCCGGATCACCCCGCCGGTGCTGCTGCCCGGCTTCCCCAACCCGGTCCGCCTCTCACTCGCCGTCTCCGTCGACCCCGCGGGCCTGGAGCTGCGCGAGGTCCGCTCCAGCCTGCACGTGGTCCAGGAAGAGGGCGGTGTGATCCGCCTCCAGCCGGGTGAGCGGCTGGACCGCGACTTCATCCTGCGCCTGGCCACCGGCGCCTCCACCTCCCTCGCGCTCGCCCCCGAGGAGAACGACGAGGACAACGGCCCGGAGAACGATGAAGGCACGTTCACACTGACCGTCGTCCCCGAACCTGCCCCCGCGGGGGCCAGGCCCAAGGACGTGGTGCTCGTCCTCGACCGTTCGGGCAGCATGACCGGCTGGAAGATGGTGGCGGCCCGGCGCGCGGCCGCGCGCATCGTCGACACGCTCACCTCGGGCGACCGGTTCGCGGTGCTCTCCTTCGACAGCGTCGTGGAATACCCGGAGGGTCTCGGCGAGGGGCTGTCGGAGGCGTCCGACCGCAACCGCTACCGGGCCGTGGAGCACCTGGCCAGGCTGGAGGCGCGCGGCGGCACCGAGATGCTGTCCCCGCTGGAGCGGGCCGCCGCGCTGCTCGCCGACTCCGCCAGGGACCGGGTGCTGGTGCTCGTCACCGACGGGCAGGTCGGCAACGAGGACCAGATCCTGGCGCGGACCGGCGCCGCGCTGGCCGGGGTTCGGGTGCACACGGTCGGCATCGACAGGGCGGTCAACG
The DNA here is from genome assembly GCF_040648855.1 of Streptosporangium sp. NPDC049078. Classification (NCBI taxonomy): domain Bacteria; kingdom Bacillati; phylum Actinomycetota; class Actinomycetes; order Streptosporangiales; family Streptosporangiaceae; genus Streptosporangium; species Streptosporangium sp. NPDC049078. Next base: position 2,249 of record NZ_JBEZEL010000006.1, on the reverse strand, counting down.
CCGGGTTCCTGGGCAGGCTGGCCGGGGTGGGAGGGGGTAGGTGCGAGCTGGTCGAGTCCGAGGACCGGCTGGACGAGGCGATGGAGCACATCCACCGCCGGATCGGCGCCCCGCTCGTCACCGACCTGTCCATCGAGGCCGACGGGCTCGACCTGATCAGCGAGACGATCAGCCACATCGGCTCGGTCTACTCGGGCGTCCCGCTCACCGTGCTCGGCCGCTACCGTGGCCCCGCCGAAGGGGCGATCACCGTACGGGGCGTGGGCGCCGACGGCTCGCCGTGGGAGCGGAGGGTCACCGCCTCCGTGGTGCGCAATCCGGCCGTACGGGCGATCTGGGCGCGGGCGCGGCTGCGTGCCCTGGAGGACCGCTACGCGGCCGGTGACCGGTCGCTGGAGGCCGAGATCGTCGAGACCTCGCTCAGGTACGGGGTGCTCTGCAGGTTCACCGCCTTCGTCGCGGTCGACACGCAGGTGGTCGCCGAGGGCGGTCCCGGACACCGGGTGATCCAGCCGGTGGAGCCGCCCAGCGGCTGGGAGAACCCGATCGCCGCCGCTCCGATGATGATGACCTCGATGGCCTTCGAGAACGCGGCGGCCCCGCCGCCCCCCGCGCCCACGGGACCGCCCGGGATGGCCCGCCCCGGCTCCATGCCGAGGTTCGCGGCGAGCCCCGCCGTCGGCGGCATGCCGCACGAGGCGGCGGCCGGAGGCTTCGACGACCGCGCCAGGATGCTGCGTCCCGCACCGGCGGGGGCCGCCCCGAAGCGCGGCAGGTCCCAGGGCGCCCCCCAGGACCCGCCGAAGGAGCAACTCGCCGAGGAGCTGAAGCGGCTGCGCGCCGCGGCCTCCCTGCCCGCCGCCGAGCGGCTGCTCCTGCTGGAGGACCTGGGCAGCCGCCTCGCGGCCCTCGTCGTCTACCTCGGCGGCCACGCCGAACTCGCCGCCCTGGCGAGCGAGCTGCAGGCCGGTGGGGACGTGGACGTCCTGTGGCGGAGGGCCGTGGAGGTCCTGGAGTCCCTGACGGGTTCCACCGGGCGACGTCCGTTCTGGAAGCGGTGACCCCCGGTCCCGCCGCCCCGAAGAACGGAGCGGGACCCACGGGACGCCACGGCGGCGACCTGAGGGGCGGCGGGGCCGATAAGGGACAGAGTGGGCCGGGGACGGGAAGAGCGGGGTTCCAACCTCGGCCGTGCCACATAAAGTAGCGGGATGGTGATTCTGGACGGCGGCCTGGCCACCCATTTGGAGGAGCTGGGCGCGGACCTGCGAGACGACCTCTGGTCGGCGAAACTCCTGCTGGAGAACCCCTCCGTGATCCGGCAGGCGCATCTCGACTACTTCACCGCCGGCGCCGAGGTGGCGATAACGGCGAGTTATCAGGCGAGCATCCCCGCGTTCGTGAAGCGAGGGCTGAGCGCCACCGAGGCCGAGGACCTCATCCTGCTCTCCGTGCACCTGGCCGCCCAGGCCAGGGACGCCCACGGTTCGGGCACGGTGGCCGCGAGCGTCGGCCCGTACGGCGCCTATCTGGCCAACGGCGCCGAGTACACCGGCGCCTACGACCTCGACGAGGACGGCCTCACCGACTGGCACCGCGACCGCTGGCACATCCTGGCCGACAGCGAGGCCGACCTGATGGCCTGCGAGACCATCCCGTCCTACACCGAGGCGAGGGCGCTGAGGCGGCTGCTCGCCGAGACGCCGGGGATGCGGGCGTGGGTGAGCTTCTCCTGCCGCGACGGCGAGCACATCAACGACGGCACCCCGCTCAAGATGGCGGCCGGTCTGTTCACCGGCAACCCCCAGGTGATCGCGATCGGCGTCAACTGCACGGCACCGCGCCACGTGCCCAGCCTGATCTCGCAGATCAAGGGCAAGCCCACCATGGTCTACCCCAACTCGGGCGAGGTCTGGGACTCCGCGAACCGGCGCTGGCTCGGGCTGGCCGACCCGGTGGAGTTCGGGGAGGCCGCGGCCGAGTGGACCGCCGCCGGCTCGGCCTTCGTCGGCGGCTGCTGCCGCACCACCCCGGAGCACATCCGCCAGATCCGCGCCCACCTCACGGGGGCGGACACCCCGTGAGGTCCTGACCGGCCACCGCTCCTGCCACGCCCGCGAACGCCGGATCTCCTGCCTGAAGGGGGTTGGCAATTGCTCAATTTTTTATAAGCAAAGATGATCACACGTAGTCATGTATCTTGCGCGCGTGAAGCTTTCGGAGTGGGCACGCCGGCAGGGCGTGAGCTA
>NZ_JBEZEL010000005.1:119449-469252 GCF_040648855.1 Streptosporangium sp. NPDC049078 | reverse complement strand
TGCCCGTACACTCCCGGGCCGCGATCTCACGGACGAGATCGCGGCCCGGCGGACGGCCGGGCCCCGCGCGGGGCCCGGCCGGATGGATCAGGCGTGGCTGTAGATGTTCTCCCAGCCACTCTGGTAGCCGTTCAAGTGGCCGTGGTTGCCCCGCCCCACCTTGACGTAGATGTGCTCGGCGTCCTTACCGGAGAAGGAGTAGAAGCCGGGCCGCTTGGAGCAGTTCTTGAAGCTCTTGAAAGTGGTCGAGCCGTCGAAGCCCACGACCTTGAAGGTCTCCCACGCGCAGAAGTGCCTGGGCTTGCCCCACCACTTGTGGTTGGTGAGCTTACTGTCGACGGTGTAGTGGTATGTGTCCTCCCACTTCCACGCGCGCTTCTTGAACCACTGCTTCACCCACTTGCACTTCTTCTCACCCTTGTACCAGGTGCACTTCTTGACGATCTTGTGATACTTCTTCCAGTACCACTTCTTCTCCGACTTCTTCTCCACGGTGACCTTGCCTTCGGCCTCCGCCTTCTTGTCACCGGAGTAGTACGGTCCCCAGCTGTCGGCGTAGAAGGGGTCCGCGGAGGTGGTCGTGGCGACGGTCTGGACGGGGGTCACGGTCGCGGCGTTGGCCATCGCCGGAGTAGCCGTGGCGAGCAGGGCGGCGACACCGGCGCCCAGGAGGATTCGGCTGGCGAATCGCATTTCGAGGGTTCCTCTCGGGAGTGAGGATTTTGACACCCACGTTGTACGATGCGCCGATTGCCCGTAACTTTCACTTCACTTAAAAGGCGAGGCCACATCAATGATCAAATAAAATTACTTGCCGGATAAATCATAAAACAGGGGTAAATGATCAGTGTGACAATCCGGTCAGTTACGTGCGAGACGGCGGGCGACGGTGTCCCCCAGGCTCTGCACGAGTTGCACCACGACGACCAGCACGACAACGGTGACGATCATGAGCGTGGTCTCGAAGCGCTGGTAGCCGTAGCGGATGGCCAGGTCCCCCAGTCCTCCCCCGCCGATCGCCCCGGCCATCGCCGAGTACGAGATCAGCGCGACCACGGTCACCGTGAGCCCCGCGACCAGGCCGGGCATCGCCTCCGGCAGCAGGACCTTGCCGACGATGGTCACCCGCCCCGCCCCCATGGCCTGGGCCGCCTGCACCCTGTCCCTGCCGACCTCGCGCAGCGCGGTCTCCACCAGCCGGGCGAAGAACGGCGCCGCGCCGAGGGTCAGCGGGACCACCGAGGCGATGGTGCCGATGGTCGTGCCGACGATGAGCCTGGTCAGCGGGAGGATCGCGATCATCAGCACGATGAAGGGCAGCGAGCGGCCGATGTTCACGATCAGCCCGAGCACCCGGTTGAGCGCGGGCGAGGGGAACAGCCCGCCCCGGTCGGTGGCGACCAGCGCCACCCCGAGCGGGAGGCCGAGGATCACCGTGAACAGGGTCGACCACAGGACCATCTGGACGGTCTGGCCGGTCGACTCCAGCAGCAGCGGGAGCATCTCTTCCCAGGTCATCGGGCCTCCTCGACGAGCAGGCCGCGTCCGGCCAGGTAGGTGAGCGCGGCGGCGCGCTCGTCACCGGTGACGAGCAGGCGCAGCCGTCCCGTCGAGAGGCCCGCCACCTCCTCCAGCGCCCCGCCGAGGATGTTGACGTCGACGTCGAACTTGCGGACCACCTGCGAGACCACCGGCTCACCGGCCTGCCCGGTGAAGGTGATCGTGACCTGGCCCGGCTCCGGCTCGGGGAGAGGGAACAACTCGGCGGCGAGCCTGGAGCCGGGCCTGGAGATCAGCTCGGGGATGGTCCCCGACTCCTCGACCACGCCGTCCCGCATGATCGCGACCGAGTCGCAGATCGACTTCACGACGTGCATCTCGTGGGTGATCAGCAGGATCGTCAGGCCGAGCTCGCGGTTGAGGCGCTTGAGCAGGGCGAGGATCGACTGTGTGGTGCCCGGGTCGAGCGCCGAGGTGGCCTCGTCCGACAGCAGGACCGGAGGGCTTCCCGCCAGCGCGCGGGCGATGCCGACCCGCTGCTTCTGCCCGCCCGACAGCTGCGCGGGGTGCGCCCCCGCCTTGTCGGCCAGCCCGACCAGCTCCAGCAGCTCGGCCGTACGCCTGACACGCTCGGCCTTGGCCATCCCCATCACCTCCAGCGGGAAGGCGACGTTCCCGGCGACCGTACGGGAGGAGAGCAGGGCGAAGTGCTGGTGGATCATCCCGATCCGCTGCCGGGCCCTGCGCAGCTCACCCTCCTTCAGGCCGGTCAGCTCCTGCCCGGCCACCGAGACGGTGCCGGAGGTCGGCCGCTCCAGGAGGTTCACGCAGCGCAGCAGGGTGCTCTTACCGGCGCCGCTCTGCCCGAGCACGCCGAAGATCTCGCCCTCGCGGACGTGGAGATCCACCCCGTCGACGGCGACCACCTCTCGGCCCCGATCCTGATAGACCTTCCGCAGGCCCGACACATCGATCACAACCGGTTCCCAACGCGCCCGCTATTTACCTCATTCCCGACATGTTAGGTGAGATCAGTCACTTGTCAGAAATATCTGCATATGGCGCCACCGACCACGACCGTACCCGGTCACGCCGAGGTCCGGCCGGGGCCGGTCATGCCGATACGGGTCCCGAAGGATCGTCTCGGTGAACGGCCCCGTGTCCGACCACCGGCTGGAGCACCGGTCAAGTAAGGACCAGGCGGTGTCCGGCCTTCGGGTGAACCGCGGGTCGCAACAGGTCGACCTGACCGCATCTGGTGTTGATCAACACTTTGTGCGGTTACCTGACCGGCTCCCTAGTCATGCCGGTACGGGTCCCGCAGGGGGGTGATCCGCTGGGCGAAGTCCTCCTTGATCACCCGCATCCTCTCCCCGGGCGCGTAGAAGCGGCCCTTGGTCTCCCCGTACGGCGTCAGCCAGCCCTTCGCCGCCAGATCGCGCAGGTCCCTGACCGCCTGCCCCTGGCTGAGCGACTCGTCCAGCTGGTATCTGCTCCGGCGCAGCCGCCGGTTGACGAACACCTCGTACAGCGCCGAGACCGTACGGGGGTTGAGCCCGTCGGCGTCGACCCGCTCCTCCAGGAGCATCCACACCTCCCCCGCCTCCGAGAGTCTCCGTCGGACCTGCTGGGCCTGGAGGTGGTGGGCGCGCAGGCAGAAGCGCACCCAGTGCAGCGTGTCTCCGTGCGGACTCCAGCCGCGCCGCTGCATCCCCGCCAGGGCGTCGTAGTAGTCATAGGTGTTCCTGGCCTGCCCCAGCCACTCCTCGATGGAGGAGAACTCCGGGGTCGTGATCCGGTCCCTGCCGAGCACGAGTGTCTGGAGCGCCCGCGACATGCGGCCGTTGCCGTCGCGCCAGGGGTGGATGCTCACCAGGTTGAAGTGGGCCATCGCCGCCCGCACGTAGCTCGGCGCATCCAGATCGCCCTCGTTGAGCCAGGCGACCAACTCGGCCATCAGCTCCGGCACCCGCTCGGCGTCGGGCCCCTCGTAGACGACCTCCCCGGTGGCGGAGTCGCGGACGTAGATGCCACCGGGCCGCACCGTACCCGGGGTCTTGTCATGATGATGACCGATCATCATGAAGTTGAGCGCGTGGAGCAGCCCTGCGTCGAACGCGAACACCGGGGCACGGGAGAGCATCTGGATGTAGGTGAGTGCCTGCTGGTAACCGGAGATCTCCCTGGCGACCGCACCGGAGGTCTCCAGCGGCTCCTCACCGGCCATGATCGACTCGATGTCCTCGACACTGGCTCGATAGCCTTCGATCGAGTTGGATCCCTGGATGGCCCGCGCCTGGAGCTGGCGCCGGAGCTGACCGTCCCAGCGGTGGCTCTCCGCGAGCCGGTATTTCAGGTCGCGGCGCATCTCCTCGATCTCGCCGAGCACCACTTCGTCGACGGCCTCCAGGGGAGGCGTTCCGTACAGCATGGATCCCATGCCACCATGACCAGATCATTTGGTCAATCGACTTTATGATTCGTTCATTTATATTCGCTACGTCCGTTTCGTCCGGGAATGACGCGGACGGCCCGCCCTCTCGTCGGAGAGAGCGGGCCGTCTCGGGGAGCGCCGGTCAGGCGGCGGCGTGCTCGGCCACCTTGGCCGGGGTGAGCGCGATCTCCAGGACCTCGCGCACGTCGCTCACCGTGTGCACGGTGAGCTCGTCACGGACGGCCTGCGGGACGTCGTCCAGGTCGGGCTCGTTGCGCGCCGGGATCAGCACGGTCGTGATGCCCGCCCGGTGGGCGGCGAGCAGCTTCTGCTTCACCCCGCCGATCGGGAGCACCCGGCCGGTGAGGGAGACCTCGCCGGTCATCGCCACATCGGCGCGGACCTGACGGCCCGACAGCAGCGAGGCGAGGGCCGTGATCAGGGTGACGCCCGCGGACGGGCCGTCCTTGGGAACGGCTCCGGCCGGGAAGTGGACGTGCACCGAACGGTCCTTGAGGGAACCGACGGGCAGCTCCAGCTCCGCGCCCCGCGAGCGCAGGTAGGAGAGCGCGATCCGGGCCGACTCCTTCATGACGTCGCCGAGCTGACCGGTGAGGGTCAGACCGGTGTCGCCGGTCTCGGGGTCGGCCAGGGACGCCTCCACGTAGAGGACGTCGCCTCCCGCTCCGGTGACCGCGAGGCCGGTGGCCACGCCGGGCACCGCCGTACGCTGGCTGGACTCCGGAAGCGAGGACTCCGGCACGTTGCGCGGGCGGCCCAGGTAGGGGACCAGATCCTTCACCGTCACGGGCAGCTCGCTCTCGCCGAGCGCGACGTTCGCCGTCACCTTGCGCAGGATCCTGGCGATCGAGCGCTCCAGGGAGCGGACCCCGGCCTCCCTGGTGTACTCACCGGCGAGCTTGCGCAGCGCGTCCTCGCCGACGGTGACGTCCTCCGCGGTGAGACCGGCCTTGTCGAGCTGGCGCGGAAGCAGGTGGTCGCGGGCGATGGCGACCTTCTCGTCCTCGGTGTAGCCGTCGAGCGTCACGATCTCCATGCGGTCCAGCAGCGGGCCGGGGATCGCCTCCAGCACGTTCGCGGTCGCCAGGAAGAGCACGTCGCTGAGGTCGAGCTCCACCTCCAGGTAGTGGTCGCGGAAGGTGTGGTTCTGCGCCGGGTCGAGCACCTCGAGGAGCGCGGCAGTGGGGTCGCCCCGGTAGTCGGAGCCGACCTTGTCGACCTCGTCGAGCAGCACGACCGGGTTCATCGAACCGGCCTCGCGGACGGCCCGGACGATCCGGCCGGACTGTGCCCCCACGTAGGTGCGCCGGTGACCGCGGATCTCGGCCTCGTCGCGCACGCCGCCGAGGGCGACCCGGACGAACTTCCTGCCCATCGCGCGGGCCACGGACTCGCCGAGGGAGGTCTTGCCGACCCCGGGAGGGCCGGCCAGCGCGAGCACGGCGCCGCTGCGGCGCCCGCCGACCACGCCGAGGCCCTTCTCCGCCCTGCGTCCGCGGACGGCCAGGTATTCGATGATGCGGTCCTTGACGTCGTCGAGGCCGGTGTGGTCGGCGTCGAGGACGGCGCGGGCCGCGGCGATGTCGTAGGAGTCCTCGGTCCGCTCGTTCCACGGGATGTCGAGGACGGTGTCGAGCCAGGTGCGGATCCAGCCGGTCTCCGGAGACTGGTCGGAGGTCCGCTCCAGCTTGTCGACCTCCTTGAGCGCGGCCTCGCGCACCTTCTCGGGCAGGTCGGCGGCCTCGACGCGGGAGCGGTAGTCCTCCTCCTCGGAGGCGGAGGTGTCACCGTTCAGCTCGGCGAGCTCCTTGCGGACCGCGGCGAGCTGCTGGCGGAGCAGGAACTCGCGCTGCTGCTTCTCCATGCCCTCCTGGACGTCCTTGCGGATCGTCTCGGCCACGTCGAGCTCGGCCAGGTGCTCGCGCGACCACTCGACCAGCTTCTCCAAGCGGTCGGCGGGGTCGGCGGTCTGGAGGATCTCGGCCTTGCGCGGGACGCTCAGCCAGGGGGCGTACCCCGAGTTGTCGGCGAGGATCGAGGGGTCGTCCATCTGGTTGACCGCGTCGACGACCTGCCAGGCGCCCCGCTTCTGCAGGATCGTGGTGGCCAGCGCCTTGTACTCCTTGGCGAGCTCGTGCGCGCGCTCGCCCGCCGCGACGGCGGGGATGCGGGTGGCCTGCACCCACAGGGCCGCGCCGGGGCCGGTCGTGCCGGTGCCCACGCGCACCCGGTCGACACCGCGCACCACGGCCGCCGGCTCGCCTCCGGGGAGCCTGCCCACCTGCTCGACGATCGCCCGCACGCCCACCGAGCCGTATCTGCCGTCGATCCGGGGAACGAGAAGGACCTCCGGCTTGTTGTCAGCGAGAGCCTGCGCCGCGTCGATCGCGGCCCGGACCTCGGTCTCCGACAGGTCAAGCGGGACCACCATGCCCGGCAGCACGACCTCGTCGTCGAGCGGCAGGACCGGGAGGATCAAGCTCTCACTCATGTGAACTCCAAGGGTTGAGTTATACACACTCAATTAATGGGAGTCCGATAATGTTCCCGGCGTTGAGCCTGTTCGCTGTGAGCGATCGTAATTGTGTAATCACGGCTGCTCGGACAACCCGGCCGCTTCAGGAGTGCGTGTACGCCGGACCACGTCGGCGAAGGGGTGAGGAAGATCGCGCCTCAGCGCCGGAGGACGGCCGATACGCCGCCGGGCGCCCCTCGGGAGGGGCGCCCGGCGGCGAGACGTCCGGCGCTGAGGCGCGGAGCCGTCTCACCGTCATCGAGCACGAGGCCGACGCGGGGCACGTCCGGTGCCCGCGCGCGGAGCCGTCAGGGGTGCGAGGGGTTCTGGGGCGAGACGACGGGGAAGACCGGAGGTTCGAAGCCGGCCCCGGTGAGCGGATCCCCGGTCGACTGGGTCAGCAGCAGGCGCGTGGTCTCCAGCAGATGATCGTGCATGGCCTGTGCGGCCCCCTGGTTGTCACGGGCCTGAATGCGCTCCAGGATGCGCTCGTGAACTCGCCAGATGTCGGCGAGCGTCCTGGTCTGGGTCGTGGACAGACCTCGGGCGGACATCTGGGCGCGTGTCGTCGCGACGCTCTGGGTCACCCGCTCGTTGCCCGCTCCTTCCAGGATCAGCTGATGGAACTTCACATCCTCCTCCTGGAAGAGGCGCTCGTCCCCGATCTCGACCGCCTTGCCCATCTTCTCCAGTGCCTCCGAGACCGATGCGATCTGGTCGTCGTTCATCGTGGTCGCGGCGCGATAGACCGAGGGGACCTCGAGCAGGAAACGGATCGAGTAGATCTCCTCGATGTCACGCGTCGTCATCTGGAGGATCCTGACACCGCGGCTGCGTTCGAAACTGACGACCCCATGGGTGGCGAGCTGGAGGAGAGCCTCCCGGACCGGCGTCCGGGACACTCCCAACTGGGCGGCGATCCCCACCACGGAGTGCAACGTGCCAGGTGCCAGCTCGCCCGTGAGGATGGCCCGGCGGATGACTTCGAACGTCTGAGTCGTCAGCGTTGTCTTATCCGTCGAAATCTGTTCCATCCGGCATGGCTCCTGGTGTTTTTGATCTACAGCGTCTGACGTGACGCTCAATGATGCCCCTGCTGATTCAGGGACGCATCCAGAGAGCGACATGCGGCGTGTGGCATGGCAACCGTTTCAGAGAAATGATAGATCGGCTCCCTCGGTGGCCGGGAGCACCGTCTGCGCGTACAGTCGCCGCCAGCCGCGTGCCGGCAGCTCGGGCGGGACGAAGTCCGCACGGCGCCGCTCCAGTTCGTCCTCGTCCACGAGCAGGTCGAGTCGCCGGGCCGCGACGTCCAGTCTGATGAGATCACCGTCACGGACCAGCGCGATCGGTCCCCCTGCCGCGCCCTCCGGGGTGCAGTGCAGCACCACGGTGCCGTAGGAGGTGCCGCTCATCCGCGCGTCGGAGACCCTGACCATGTCCCGGATCCCGGCGCGGGCCAGCTTGGCCGGGATGGGCAGGGCACCGGCCTCCGGCATCCCCGCGGCGACGGGTCCCGCGTTGCGCAGCACCAGCACGTGATCCGGCGTGACGTCCAGATCCGGGTCGTCCAGGATCCGGGCCGCGTCCTCCGCCGAGTCGACGACCAGCGCGGGTCCGGTGTGGTCCATCAGGTGAGGGCTCGCGGCGGCGGTCTTGATGACCGCGCCGCCCGGGGCCAGCGTGCCGTGCAGCACCGCCAGACTCCCCGCCGCTCCCAGGGGGTCCTTCAGCGGGCGGATCGTGGTCTGCCAGTCCTGCCGGGCGGGGGTCCGCTCGATCAGCGATCCCAGGGTGTTCCCCGAGACCCCGACCGTCTCCGGTTCGAGCATGGGCTCCAGGACCTTCAGCAGCGCCGGCAGTCCTCCGGAACGGTGGAAGTCCTCCAGGTAACCCGATCCGGCGGGCTTGCAGTCGACCAGGAGCGGCACCTCGGCGCCGATCGCGTCGAAGTCCCCGAGGTCGAGCGGCACCCCGGCCCTTCGTGCCACGGCGGTCAGGTGGATCAGCGCGTTCGTCGATCCGCTCAACGCCGAGAGCACGCGGATGGCGTTGCGGAACGCCGCGGGGGTCATGATCTCCCTCGGCAGCGGACCTCCCGACCGGCCGAGTTCGACGGCGCGGCGGCCGGTCTCGACACCGTGCCGGAGGCGGGCGCCGGTGGCGGCGGGCGGCGTCGCGCCTCCCGGCAGCATCATGCCGAGGGTCTCGGTGAGGCAGGCCATGGTGGAGGCGGTTCCCATGACCGCGCATGTTCCCGCGGTCGACACCAGTTCGTCGCGGACACCGGTGATCTCCGCCTCGTCGAGTTCACCACCGCGGTGCCTGCCCCAGAAACGCCGGCAGTCGGTACAGGCCCCGAGCCGCTCGCCCTGCCAGCTGCCCGTCATCATCGGCCCGACGACCTCGAGGAGCACCGGCTTGTCCGACGAGGCCGCGGCCATCAGCTGGGCCGGCACGGTCTTGTCGCATCCGCCGAGCAGGACCGCGGCGTCCATCGGAAGCGCGCGGATCATCTCCTCGGTGTCCATCGCGAGCAGGTTGCGGAACAGCATCGTCGTCGGGGAGGTCAGGATCTCCCCGAGCGAGATGGTGGGGAACTCCATGGGAAGGCCGCCGGCCTCCAGGACCCCGCGCCTGACCGCCGCCAGCAGGGCGGGCATGTCGCGGTGGCAGGTGTTGTAGTCGGACTTCGTCACCGCGATCCCGACGATCGGCCGGTCCAGCGCCACGTCGTCGTACCCGCTGGAGGCCAGGAAGGCACGCCGGAGGTACTTGCTGAAACCGTCGTCACCGTATGACGTGCGAGCCCGGTCGATGACCGATTCGGTCGGGGGCGTCGTATTCATGGTGGGTGGACCTCCGGGGGTCAAACCGATCGGGGGGAAGGAAAAAGGGGGCGTCAGTGTCGGAGAGGCATGGCGAGCGGACGTGTGGGAGCACCGGTCGCGCCACGGAGCTTCAGGGAGGCGGCGACGAAGGCGAATTCGTGGAGCCCGTCCGCCGAGAGCCGCTCGCAGTCGACCACCTCCATGATGGGGACGCCCGCCTCTCCCATGAGATAGGTGTGGACGACCTGCCAGTTCTCCTCGTCCGCGGCCGGCATCTGCTCCAGGGCGAGGGTGTCGCCGCCGATGACCGAGGCGCCGAGCCGGGCGAGGAACCGGGCCCCCTCCAGGTTCAGGCCGGGACTGTTGTCGATGTAGGCGTCGATCTTCGGCCAGGCACGCATCCGGCCCGTGCGCACCAGCGCCACGTCACCGGGCCGGAACTCGACGTTCTGACGTCGCAGCGCCTGGCGGAGGTCCTCCTCGCCGATCCCGTGGTTGTCGGGAAGCATGTCGACGTCGTACAGCGCGGCGACGTCGAAGAGCACGCCGCGGGCGATGATGGGAGGGATCTTGTCCGCACCACACCTGGTCCAGTGCCGGGAGCTGATGTGGTCCTGCGCGGAGAAGCCGTTCCAGATCCGGCCGTTGTACCCGAAGTGGTTCAACGTGTCGATGTGGGTTCCGCAGTGCGTGTACATCGAGATGGCGTCGCCGGAGTAGGAGACCAGTTCGTTCTGCTCGCGCCCCATTCCGGTGATGTCGTCCAGGACCGTACCGGCCGGGGTGTGCGTCATCCACTGCTGGAAGCCGGGGTCGCCCGCCTTCGTCCACGAGGGCATTCCGACGAAGTAGTCCACCGACAGGTCGATGGCACCGCCGCCGTCCGCCCGTCGCAGCACCTCGCGCGAGGCCTCGGGGGTGAGCAGGTTCAGCATGCCGATCTCGTCGTCGGGGCCGAATGGGCTACGGGTGACCTCTCGGAACGTGGCACAGTACGCCGCGATCTTGTCCCTGGTCGCCTCACTGATGAGCGCGGGCCCGCACATGGTGGTGTCCGCCTTCCTGTTCGCTTCGCTTACCGGCCCGGGGGCACCGGGCGGGTGATCTCGCCGTACATCTCGGGGCGGCGTCCGGAGAACACCGGGAGTTCGAACCGGCCGGGCTCGATGATCAGTCTCTTCGTCCGGGCGTCCCGCACGTCGATCTCCGCTCCGAACAACCCCTCCTCCTGCCCGGCGTCCACCAGCACCGCTCCGGAGGGCGCGATGATCTGGCTCCTGCCGATGAAGGGGGTGCCGGCCTCGGAGTCGGGGCGGTCGGCCACCGCGAGATAGGTGAGGTTCTCCAGCGCGCGCACCCGTGTCACGTGGTCGGCGAGGAAGTCCGACCCCGCGGGCCAGTTGGTGGGCATCGCGATGACGTCGGCGCCCTGGAGCGCGAGCTCGCGAGCGGACTCGGGGAACCTCAGGTCGAAGCAGATCATCACACCGACCCTGCCGAAGGGGGTGTCGACCACCCGGGGCTCGGTGCCGTCGCCCTGTTCGACGAAACGGTCCGCACCGAGGTAGGGCAGGTGTTGTTTACGGTAACGGCCGATGATCCCGGAGGGCCCGATCACCAGGGCCGAGTTGTGGACCACCCCGTCCGTCTCCTCCAGGAGACCGACCACCGCGTGGATGGAGTTCGCGCGGCAGGCGTCCACCACGCGGCCGATCCGCGGATCCGCGACGTTGAGCGCGGCGGCGTAGGTGTCGGCACGGGAGTCGAACAGGTAGCCGGTGAGCACGCATTCGGGGAAGACCACCAGCCGGTGCCCGGCCGTGGCGCCTGCCCGCAGGATCTCAACGACTCGATCGACGTTCGCCGCCGCATCCGTTCGGTCGACGCTCATCTGAGCCACGCCGATCGGGATGCCGGACCCCGTATCCAAACCGGGCAATGTGCACCTCTGATGTCCATGAGGGAGTGAACACGGCTCAGAGTTGCATGCAGCATGCTGCACGTCAAGCGCAGCATTCACCATTGACATGCAAAGTGCTGCATGCAATGGTGGCCCGACCTGATTCGGACATTGCACCTGAGAGGTAACGGTCATGCCAGAAGTAGTTGTCCTCGCCGGTGCCGTGGGCGGGATCGGCGCCGCGACGGCCCGCGAATGCGCGGCGGCCGGCATGTCCGTCCTACTGACGGATCAACGGGCCGAGCTCGCGGAGCGGCTCGCCGCCGAACTCCGCTCGAACGGCGCGGACGCGGTGGCACACGGACTGGACGTCACCGACGAGGAGGCCGTCGCCGGGACCGTGCGGATCGCTCTCGACCGGTGGGGCCGGATCGACGGCCTGGTGAACTGCGCCGCCACCATCGTGGCGAAACCGCTGGTCGACACCACACTCGCCGACTGGGAGCGGGTCATCACGATCAACGCGACCGGCACCTTCCTGCTGAACAAGCACGTGGTGCGCGCGATGCTCGCCCAGGGGTCACCGGGCTCCATCGTCAACCTCTCCTCGATCTCGGGGACCGTCGGCCTGGCCAACCAGGCCGCGTACTGCGCCTCCAAGGGTGCGGTGACGCAGCTGTCCCGCCAGATCGCCGTCGACTACGCCGCCGCCGGGATCCGGTGCAACGTGGTCAGCCCCGGGTCCGTGGTCACCGAGCAGCTGGAGACCTACCTCGGCTCCCAGCCCGATCCCGAATCGGCTCGGCGGCGCCTCATCGAAGGCCATCCGATCGCGCGTCTCGCGGAACCGCGGGAGGTGGCCAAGGTGATCCTTTTTCTGCTGAGCCCCGCCGCCGGCTTCATGACCGGGGCGGACGTGGCCGTAGACGGCGGCTACACCGCCGTCTGAGAGCACCGGCGTACCTCCCCCATCCCCGGCTCGCGCAGTTTCCAGAAAGGGAATCGGAAATGTCCCGGCATACGACCTTGCCGCCGACGAGGCGCACCGCTCCCGGTGGACCGATCGACCCGCGCCGCCTCCTGACAGGCCGGTTCTCCTCGATCTGGCTGATCACGCTGCTGCTCTTCGCCGCCAGCCCGCTGATCTCCCCCGGCAGCCTGTCCGGCTCCGCCGTCCTGTCGATGCTCCCGTTCGCCGCCGTGATGGCGATCGCCGCGCTCGGCCAGACCCTCGTCGTCTCCCAGGGCGGCATCGATCTGTCGGTGCCGGGGGTGATGGCGCTGGCCGCGGTCCTGGCGACCAAACTGCCGACGGTCACGAGTGTGCCGGTCTGGGCGGCGGTCGCGATGGGGATCGCGGTGGGCGCGGTGAGCGGTCTGGTCATCGGCATCGCCGTGGTGCGGCTGTCCATCGCCGCGTTCGTCGCCTCCCTCGCGGTGAACTCCATCCTCATCGGCGTCGTCCTGCAGGTCTCCAAGGGGTTCCCCGCCTCCGCCGCACCCGGCCTGAGCGCCTTCGCCGTCGGATCCGTGTGGGGCGTCCCCAACCTGCTGCTGGTCGCCGTCGTGGTGGTCACCTTCGCGCACTGGGGGGTCCGGCACACGGTGCTCGGCCGTCGCTTCGTCGCGGTCGGCGCCGGGCGGCCCGCGGCGCGGCTGCTCGGTCTGCCCACCGGCTCCTACGAGGCGGGTGCCTACGTGACGGCGGGTATCTGCTACTCGCTGGCCGGCGTCCTGCTCGCGGGTTACCTGCGGACTCCGGACATCCTGCTCGGGAACACCTACCTGCTCCCCACGATCGCGGCCGTCGTCCTGGGCGGAAGCCTGCTGTCCGGCGGCATCACCAGCCTGGCCGCCACCGCCGTCGCCGCCCTGTTCCTCACCCAGCTGGACCAGGTGGTCCTCGCCGCCGGCGCCTCCACCGCCACCCAGCTGCTCGTCCAGGCAGGCGTGCTCGCGCTGAGCGTGGTGTTCCGCGGAGTGCCCTGGGGCACCGTCCGCACGCGGCTGAGAACCCGTTCCCCCGCTACCCGATCCATGCCGTCATCACCGTGAACGGCGAGCTTCCTCCCTCCCCAAGAAGTGTCACCCCCGACAGGAGATCGCAATGCCTCCCACCAAACCTCGATTCCGGGCCCGCCACTCGGCCGCCGTTCTGGCACTCGCGATCCTCGGCGCGGCGGGCTGCGCCGGCGGCCCGGGCGAGACGAAGGCCGCCGGCGGTGTCCAGGACGTCTACAGCGACGTGGCCCGGACCGGAGACGTCTCCCAGCTCCGCCCCATGACGGACTTCTGCGGCACCAAACCGGTGAAGGTCGCGCTCGCCGACGGTACCGGCGACAACGCCTTCAGGAAGACGGCCCGCGCCGAGTTCGAGGACGAGGCGAGCAAGTGTCCCAACATCACCGTGCTGCCGTACGCCGACGGTCAGAACAACCCGCAGAAGGCGATCAGTGACATCAAGGCCCTGGTCGCCCAGGGTGTCGAGGCCCTGGTCGTCTTCCCCGACGCGGGCGAGGCACTGCTGCCGACCCTGCGCGAGGCCTACAAGGCGGGCGTGCAGGTGGTGCCGTGGACGGCGAACCCGGGAGGCAAACCGGGCCAGGACTACACCACGTTCGTCGGCCACAACACGGTCAACGACGGCGTGACGTGGACGCGCTGGATGTGCGAGAACCTCGGGAGCAAGGGCGGAAACGTCGTCTTCCTCGGCGGTACCCCGGGCAACACCCAGAGCATCACCGAGATGGTCGGCATCGAGAAGGAACTCAAGGAGAACACCGCCTGCGCGAGCGTCAAGCTGCTGAACGAGCCCGGCAAGCCGATCGACACGAACTGGAACCCGGCCCAGCTGCAGAAGGTCGTGTCCGGACTGCTCACCAAGTACCCGACGATCGACGGTGTGATCACCGACTCCGGTGACGCGTCGCTGGGTGGCATCCGCGCCTTCCTCCAGGCCGGTCGGCCCCTGCCGTTGTGGACCGCCAACGACCTCAACGGCTTCGCCTGCGCCTGGAAGGAGAACTCGGCCAAGCAACCGACCTTCCAGACCGTGACCGTGTCCTCGCGTACCTGGATCATCCGCCTCGCACTGCGCAAGGCCGTCGCCGCTCACCAGGGCATCAAGAACGACGAGCCCGAGATCATCAACATCCCGATCTTCGAGAACACCCTGGACGAGACGAAGCCCCCCAAGTGCGACCCCGATCTTCCCGCCAGCGCGATCCTGTCCTCCGAGCTCACGCCGGAGCAGCTCAAGCAGGCCTACAACTGATCACTCGTTGTGTTCCGCCGGGCGCGCGCCCGGCGGAGCGCATTGAGCCTGAGTGAGGAGTGATCCTTCGCATGGCCGATTCGAACGCGGGACTGGTTCTCCGCGGGGTGACCAAACGCTTCCCCGGCGTCGTCGCGCTCGACGGCGTCGAGTTCCAGGCCCGTCCGGGCGAGGTGCACGCCCTGGTCGGAGGGAACGGCGCCGGGAAGTCCACGCTCATGGCCGTGGCCTCCGGCGCACTGGCACCCGACGCGGGCACCGTCGAGATCGCGGGCTCGCCGATGCGGCAGCGGTCCCCGATCGCCGCCCGGGAGCAGGGCCTGGCCATCGCCTTCCAGCATCCGGCGCTTCTCCCCGACCTCACGGTCACCGAGAACCTCCTGCTGAGCGTGCCGAAGCGGCTGCGGCCGTCGTTCGGCGACGCCCAGGACTGGGCTCGGAAACAGCTGCTCGTCATGGGGATGGACATCGACCCGGCCGTCGCGGCCGGGCGGTTGACCCTGGCCGAGAAGCAGGCGGTCGAGATCTGCGGTGCCTTCGCCTGCGAGCCCGGCGTCCTGATTCTCGACGAACCGACCGAGCCCTTCATGGCGGCCGAGATCGAGAGACTCTTCGAGCAGGTCAGGCTCGCCGCGGCCCGCGGCATGACGGTGATCTACATCAGTCATCGGCTGCCCGACGTGATGGCACTGTCCGACCGGCTCACGGTACTGCGCGACGGGCAGGTGCGCGGAACCTTCCTCTCCTCCGAGGTGTCCGAGCAGGAGGTCATCACCCGCATCGCGGGACGCGAGATCGAGGCGCTGTTCCCACCGCGCCCCTCGTCCGTCGGCGACGTCGTGATGGAGGTCAGGGACCTGCGCTCGGACCGGCTCCGGGGGATCAGCACCACGCTGGCCCGCAACGAGGTTCTCGGCCTCGCCGGCGTGGAGGGCAACGGACAGCGCGACTTCATCCGGTCACTCGGCGGCGCCGACCCGGTGACCGGCGGCGACGTCATCGTCTCCGGTCGCCGGGTCGATCTCGGCAGCCCACGTCGTGCCCGGCGTGCCGGCGTCGTGCTCATGCCCCAGGAACGGCACGTCGAGGGCGTCGCGACCGTACTGTCGGTCAAGGAGAACCTGGGCGTCGCCGCCACGGGTGAGACGGCGGTCGCCGGTGTGGTGCGAGGCTCGGCGGAGAACTCGATCGTGGCCGAGGAGATCAGCCGGCTCGGCATCAAGGTGGCCTCGCCCGACTCCGCCGTGGAGCACCTGTCTGGAGGAAACCAGCAGAAGGTCGTGCTCGGCCGGGCCCTGCTCTCCGCGCCCAAGGTGCTGCTCTGCGACGAGCCCACCCAGGGCATCGACGTCGGTGTCCGCTCCGACATCTACCACCGGCTCCGCTCCACCGCCGAGTCTGGAACACCCGTCGTGGTGCTCAGCTCGGACAACGTCGAACTGGCCGGGTTGTGCGACCGGGTACTGGTCTTCTCCCAGGGGCGGGTCGTCCGCGAACTGACCGGCGACGAGATCTCCGACCACTCCCTCACCGAGGCGTCCCTGACGGCCGCGACCTCGGCGCGGACGGCGGAGTCCTCGGTACGGACACGAGGCACGGGCCTGTTCGGCGGAGTGCGGCGCCTGCTCTCCAGCGAGCAGGCACCCAGCGCGTTCCTCGCGATCGCGATCGTGCTGCTCGCCGCGGTGAGCGCGACCCGTAGCGACCGCTTCCTGTCCGAGTTCAACATCGCGAGCATGCTGGGACTGCTGGCACCGGTACTCTTCCTCGCCGCCGGCCAGCTCGTCGTCATCCTCACCGGGGGGATCGACCTCTCCGTCGGCCCCCTGAGCGGGGCCCTCGTGGTCATCGCGTCGTTCTACGTCCTCGACGGGTACGGGGCAGGCTGGTGGATCCTGGGCTTCCTGCTGATGATCCTCATGGCGACCGGTGTGGGTCTGGCCAACGGAGCGATGGTCAGATTCGCCAGGGTGACACCGGTGGTCGCCACTTTGGTCACCTACACCGCGCTCCAGGGATTCTCCCTGTTCATGCGGGACTCGCCCGGAGGCTCCATCGCCACCTCCGTCACCGAGGCGCTCAGCGCGCGCATCGGCCCGATTCCCTGGGCTGTGATCGTCGGTGCCGCTCTCCTCGTCCTGCTGGAAGTGATGTCCAGGCGCTCCATGACGGGGCTCAGGTTGCGGGGGACCGGCTCGTCGGAACACGCGGCACGGAACCGGGGCATCCCGGTGGAACGCGTTCACCTGGTCGTCTATCTGGCCAGCGCGCTCTTCACCGTGTGCGGTGCCCTGCTGCTGATGGCGCAGATCGGCGTGGGCGACCCGACGGCGGGGATCAGTTACACGATGGCCGCCATCACCGCGGTCGTCCTCGGTGGGGCCTCGATCTTCGGGGGCAGGGGCAGCTTCGTCGGCGTCCTGTTCGGAGTCGTGCTCCTGCAGCTCATCCAGAACACCACGGTGTTCCTCGGTCTGTCGCAGTCGTGGCAGTACTGGATGCTGGGTCTCATGGCACTGGGCGCGACGGCGATCTACTCACAGGTCCGCACCGCGCGAGCGTGACAGGCGGACGGCCACGCGCCTCCCGGCGGGCAGCCCGGATCACGGGTGCCCGACATCGCGACCGGCTGCCACCGGGACCACCGGGGCCCTCTTCGGCTTCCGGTCACGCTGTCGGGCACACCTTGACCGTTCAGAACGGACGTGTCATCAGACCGTTCTCTCCCTCACCCCCGGCTACACACGATCCCGTTGATCTGGAAGGCCGCCGGGGTGGGGTTGGCTCCGCCATGGGTTCCCTGGAAGCCGATGAGCCGGGACTGCCCGGGAGACAGGTCCTTGTTCCAGGCCAGGCTCTTGGCCGTCACCGCGGTCCCGGTCTGCGACCAGGTGGCCTCCCAGCCCGAGGTCACCCGCTGACCTGAGTCGGCGAAGGTGAACGTGAGCCGCCAGTCGGTGAGGGGGGTGGAGCCGGTGTTGGAGATCTTGATGTGCGTGCTCATTCCGGTGCTCCACGGCCAGGAGGTGTACTCCACCTCGCAGCTGCCGGTCGGCGTCGGCGTGGGGGGCATGGGGAGGTCGTTGTAGATCTTGACGGCCACCGTTCCGGACGGAGGGCTCACCTCGTTCAGGGGGTCGACGGCCACGACGTACAGGTGGTACGTCACCGACTCGACGCCGCGCGGGGGAAACGGAAGGTAGACCGTCCCCTCGGTCGCCGCGGACTGGAAGGTGGCCACCCTGACGGCCGTGCCGTTCCTGTCCTCGTACACGTAGTAGCAGGCGATGCCCTGCGGGTCGCTGGAGGCGGCCCAGCTCAGGCGTGCCGAGTTGAGCACGACGCTCAGGACCGTCGGCGTTCCCGGCGCGGTCGGCGGGCTGCTGGAGGGCGCCGGGGTCACCGGGCCCGTATGGCACGGAGGGGCACCGGACGGAGCGGGCGACGGCGCCGGTGCCGGTGCGGCCGTGGCGCTCCCTGCCGCCATGAGGACGAGAGCCGCGGCCGTCAATCCTCCGGTGACCCAACCGGCCAACCATGTCCTTACTCGCATCGACCTACCTCCCCGTACCGATCAGTCTTTTCCACGAAAATCACCCTCAGGATGGGAATGGTCAACGCCGCGCGACCACCACGCCCGGCTGTCCCTGATGAACGAGGTCGGCCGATGAAACGTTCAGCGAAGACGGGTGCCGACGGAGAGCCGGAGAAGGTCCTCGGCCCGCGGTGAGGACACGGGAGCTACCAGGGCAAGGCCACCACTCCGGGTGGACCGCTCTTCCGAAAGACCCCGGGTGGTTCCTGCGGGTGATGCCGGGATCTCGCCCCACGGTGGCCGAGTGGCTCCTGCGGGTGATGCCGAGGTCTCACCCCACGGTGGGACGCGGAGTGGGCCCCACCCTGCCTAGGCTGTTCCGGTGATCTCCAGCTCCGCCCGGCGGTTCCTCTCGCGACGTACGTGGCGGGTGCGGGAGATCGCCGTACCGCTGGTCCGGCCGCTCACCGAGGCGCTGGTGACCGGGGTGTCCGACCCGGCCCGTCCTCGGTCGCGCCGCCTCGCTCCCCGGATGCCGGGAGTGCTGGGACTGCTGCCCTTCCGCAGGGTGGACCTGGTCCTGCTGGGTGACCTGCTGCTCGCCTTCCTGTTGTTCAATCTGGCCCTGTCCGACCTCCAGGACCGGGTGGTCGCGACGCGCTCTCCCCTCGATCCCCAGGGGATCGTGTTCGCGGCCCTCGCCTTCTCCCTGCCGCTCGCGCTGCGCGACCGGTGGCCGCTGGCGGCCTGGAGGTCGGCCTTCCTTCTCATCCCGCTGGGAACGGTCGTCTCGCGGCAACTCCTCATCGGCATCCCCTACACCACGTCCACCACGTTCATGTACACGCTCGTGGTCTACGCGGTCGCGGTCCGCTGCGAGCGGCACATCACCATCGGTGTGTGGATCGCCTCGGTCCTGGGCTCCTGGATGATCCATCCCGACTCGGTGACCGTCATCACCGGCATGGTCACGGTGACCGTCCTGTTCGGCCACAACGTGCGCGCCCGGCGGCTGGCCGCCGGACTGCTGGCCAGGGAGGAACGACGCAGCGAGCGCGCCCTCGCGGCCCAGGCCGCCCTTGAGGAACGGGCCAGGATCGCCAGGGAGCTCCACGACGTCGTCGCCCACCACATGTCGGTGATCGCCATCCAGGCCGAGGCCGTCCCGATGCAGGCTGCCGGGGACGCGCGGCGCCTGGAGGACGGGCTGAGGGAGATCCGGGCGCTGTCCCTCTCGGCGATGACCGAGATGCGCCGCGTGCTCGGCGTCCTACGGGAGGGGGACGAGCACGCCGACACCGCGCCGCAGCCGGGCCTCGGCCGCCTGGAGGAACTCGTCGACACCGCGCGCTCCGCCGGGCTCGACGTGACGCTCAAACTGGCCGGCAACCTGATCGAGCTGCCCACGGCGGTGAGTCTGTCCGCCTACCGGATCGCCCAGGAGTCTCTCAGCAACGCCATGCGGCACGCCCCCGGCTCCGCCGTCTCGCTGCGCATCGCCCGATACCGTTCCGAGCTGCACATCCACGTGACGAACAACACCGGATACCGCTCCCCCAGGCAGCGAGGGGCCAAGGGGCATATGGGACACGGCCTGATCGGGATGCGCGAACGGGTGTCCATGCTCGGCGGGAAACTCTGGGCCGGTCCGACCGGGACGGGCTTCGCGGTCACCGCCATACTGCCGATCACCGAGGACGTATGAACCCTTCCCTCAAAGGCTCCCCGCTCAAGGAGATGCGATGACGATCCGGGTGCTCATCGCCGACGACCAGGGCATGGTGCGGACCGGTTTCACGGTGTTCCTGAGCTCGCAGCCCGACATCGAGGTCGTCGGCGAGGCCGCCAACGGCGCCGAGGCCGTGGCACGGGTGGCCGAGTTGCGGCCCGACGTGGTGCTGATGGACGTGCGGATGCCGGTGATGGACGGCCTGACCGCCACCCGCCACATCCTCACCCCCGGAACCTCTTCTCCTCCCGCCCCTTCCTTACGGGCGAGCTCCGGGCTCGCCGCACCCACGCACTCCTCCGTACGGCCGGACTCCCCCGCCTCCCCCGGCCCGCCCGACGATCCCGGCGCGCGTCCTTCCCTGCCGAAGGTGCTGATCCTGACCACGTTCGACCTCGACGACTACGTGTACGAGGCGCTGCGCGCGGGGGCGAGTGGCTTCCTGCTCAAGGACGCCTCCGCGCAACAACTCGCCGAGGCGGTCCGGGTGGTGGCGGCCGGGGAGGCGCTGCTGGCACCTTCGGTGACCCGGCGGCTGATCGCGGAGTTCGCCCGCGTCGGCCCGAGCCGCCCGCGCGGGCGACTGGACGACATCACCGAGCGGGAAACGGAGGTGCTCGCGCTCATCGCGCGCGGCAGGTCCAACCAGGAGATCGCCGAGCAGCTCATGCTCTCGGAACAGACGGTCAAGACCCACGTGGGCCGGATCCTCGCGAAGCTGAACCTGCGCGACCGCGCCCAGGCGATCGTCCACGCCTACGAGACAGGCCTGGTCCGCCCCGGCGAGTGACCCCGGGATCGGTCCCTTCGTGCCCGAGGGGGACGGGGAAGGTGACCGCCTCGGGGTGACGCGGGTTAGGGGCTGTGATTCCTAGCGTTCTGTCTGGTTCTTCAGACCGGACAGGAGGCTCGCATGTTCCGCCGTACGCTCGCCGTGGTCGCCGCCGCGGCGTTCGCCTACGTGACGGTTCCGCCGCCGGCGGGCGACCGGGTGGTGCGGGTCTACGGCGACCTCGGCACGGCCGAGCTCGTCGCGGTCATCGTTCCCGGCACCGACACCACGGCCGCCACCTTCGACGGCGGCCGGGCGAGGCCGTACAGCACGCCGGGGGGCGGGGCGCGGGCGTTGCTGGCCGAGGCGCGGGCGCTGGATCCGGGGGCGCGGCTCGCGGTGGTCGCCTGGCTCGGCTACGACAGCCCGGCGATGCTCAGCCTGCGCGCGGTGACCGGCGAGGCCGCGGAGCGGGGCGCGGTGGAGTTGCGGCGGTACGTCACCGGGGCACTCGGCGGGAAACGGGTCAGCCTGCTGTGTCACAGTTACGGATCGGTGGTGTGCGCCGGGGCCGTGCCCGGTTCCGGGGTCGCGGACACGGTCGTGTTCGGCAGCCCTGGGCTGGGCGTCTCGTCGGCCGCCGAGCTGGGCGGCACCCGGTTGTGGGCGGGCAGCGGCACCCGCGACTGGATACGTGAGGCGCCCAAGCTCAGGATCGGGCCGCTCGGATTCGGCCCCGACCCCGCCGGCCCGGCCTTCGGCGCCCGCCTGTTCGGTACCGGTTCCGCAGATCACAGCGAGTATCTCCGGCCGGGTGGCGAGTCTCTGCGCAACCTGGCCCTGATCGCGCTCGGCCGGGTCGGCGAGGTGTCCCGTGGCTAGCCTCGCGGCCCGGATCGGGGCGACCACCCCCGAGGGCAGGGATCGTGGGGTGGACGCGCTTCGGGCGCTCGCGATCGTGGGTGTGGTGCTGGGGCACTGGCTGGTGACGGCGTGGGATCGGGGCGCGGCGGGGGCCGTTCACCTGTCCAGTCCGCTCGCCCACCTGCCGGAGTTCACGCCGATGTCCTGGGTGTTGCAGACGCTGGCGGTGTTCTTCCTCGTCGGCGGCTACGCGGCGGCCCGCGGCCTCCGCTCGGCGGCCCGCGTCCCGGGGAGCCGCCCCCGAAAGGTGCATGGACCGGTGCCCCACGAACCGGAGATCCACAGACCGGAGACCCGCGGACCGGACTCCCCGTCGCACGCTGCGGGTCCCGTGGCGGCGCGCGGTCCGCGTCGGGGGACGGCGAGCGGTGCGTACCCGTCGGGGAGCTGGGTGCGGGCCAGGATGGGGAGACTGCTGGGGCCGGTGGTGCCGCTGGTCCTGGTCTGGGCGGGGATCTCGGTGGGGATGGCGCTGCGCGGGTCCTCGGCGGGAACGATCAGGGTGATGGTGCTCCCGGCGATCGGGCCGCTGTGGTTCCTCGCCGTCTTCGCCCTGCTGACCGCGGCCACCCCGCTTCTCCTGCGCGCGCATCCGGTCTTCGTCGCCGCCGTGGCGTTCGCGGTCGTGCTCGGGGTGGACCTGGCCAGGTTCCGGTTCGGCGCCCCGGCCTGGACGGGATGGGCGAACCTGACGGCCGGGTGGCTGGTGCCGTACGCGCTGGGGATCGCCTGGGCGGGCGGGCGGCTCGCCTCGCGGCGGGTGGCCGCGGCGCTGCTGATCGGCGGCGTGGCCGGGGCCGCGCTGCTGGTCGGCGCGTTCGGGTATCCGGCGAGCATGGTGGGCGTGACCGGGGACGCGGCCTCCAACCTCAGCCCGCCCAGCCTGGCCGTGGTCTGCTTCGGACTCGCCCAGGTGGGGGTGGCGCTGCTCGTACGCGCGCCGCTGGCCCGGTTGATGCGGCGCCCCCGGTTGTGGGCGGTGGTCGCGCTGGCGAACCTGTCGGCGATGACGCTCTTCCTGTGGCATCAGAGCGCGGTGAGCGCGATCGCCGTCGCCGCCCTGCGTTTCGGCGACGTACCCGGCCTGCTGGCCACACCCGACGAGCCTGTCTGGTTGCTGCACCGGCTGGCCTGGATACCGGTGTTCGCGGCCGTTCTCGCGCTCGCCTGCCTTCCCGGATCAACTCGGGGGCGATTTAATGACAGGGTGTCGTCATCGGCTTGACGATGTGGCGCGATTTTTGTGACACTGTGTCATGAAAGTGTCCCTCGTCGCGGAGTGATCATGAGCGATTCGCCCTTCTCCGAAGTCCTCAGGAACGCCACCTGGGGTGACCACGAATCCGCCGAGGACGAGAGCTACCTCAAGGCCCTGATGGCGGGCCGCCTCAGCCCCGAGGCGTACGGCGAGATGGTCGCCCAGCACTACTTCGCCTACGTCGCCCTGGACGGCGCCTCGCGTTCGCTCGCCGAGGACCCCGTCGCGGCACCGTTCGTCCTCCCCGAGCTCTACCGGGAGGAGGCCCTGGTCCGCGATCTGGAGACGATCTACGGCTCCGGCTGGCGCTCCAGGATCGAGCCCTCCAAGCCGACCCTTACCCTGGTCGCCCGGATCAACCAGGTCGCCACCTGGCCCGCCGGCTACATCGCCCACCACTACACCCGCTACATGGGCGACCTGTCCGGCGGCCAGTTCATCCGGATGGAGCTGCAGAAGATCTACGGCTACCAGCCGGGGGGCGGCGTCGACTTCTACCTGTTCGACGAGATCGGCAGCCTGCCCCGGTTCAAGAACGAGTATCGGGCCCGGCTGGACGCGCTGCCCCTGGACGAGGCGGAGAAGCAGCGCCTGATCCGCGAGACCAAGCTCGCCTACCTGCTCAACACCGAGGTCCTGGGCGAGCTCGGCCGGGTGGCGAGGGCCGAGGTCGCCGCCTGAACCCGGCCCCTCCACGCCATCGGTGGACGCTCCGGCACGCATGTACCCGTGCCGGAGCGTTTCGCGGGTCGATGACCGGCTGATACCCGCTCTTGCTGGAGTACGGATGTCCCCGCGCCGGAGCGTTCACCCGTCCGGCGTCAATCCTCCGGTCCCGGAGAAAGTCCCGAGAGGCGTACGGCACTCAGAAGGCGTACGGCCCGAAACGCCCCCAGGCCACGAAGGCGGCCAGCAGGAGAAGGATCACGTTCATCACAAGCGCCGAATACTCGTTGCGCCTGACGTGCACGACGATGGCACCGATCATCGTGATCACCAGGCCGGCGGCGGCGAGCGGGGTCAGCACGGGCAGGATGCCGGAGACGGCGGGCAGAACCAGCCCGATCCCGGCCAGCACCTCAAGCACACCGATGCCCTTGATCTGAGCGGCGGAGAAATCCTCCACCCATCCCCCCAGTTTGGGGATGAGCTCCTCGCGCGGCTGGGTGGCCTTGGTGAGACCCGCGATGAGAAACATCCCGGCGAGCAGGATCTGCACGGCCCAGAGGGCAATATTCATCAGGAACTCCGAAAACAGGTAAAGGCACGGCTTCGTTCGCCGCCACCGTAGCGCGGGCGCTGAAGGCGCCCGACCGGGGATCGGCCCAACCCTCGACGCCCGCCGCGCCTACCACGCCGGACCCACGTTCCCGCCCACTCCCGCCCTGCTCCACGGGGTTCCGATTCCGCCCCTGCCAGAAGGCGGGGTCTCCTCGGAGATATTCGATGACCCGCGTCTCGCCATGGACCCGGGCAACGCCCGACCCCGAAACGACCTGACAGCCGGGGACGGCATTGTGCGACCATGGGGCCATGCCCCGGATTTCGGCCGCGACCATCGGCGAGCACCGCGCCCAGACTCAGGATCGCATCCTGCGGGCCGTCTCGCGTCTCTCGCGTGACCAGGGCATCGACGCCATCTCCATGACCGACGTGGCGAGCGAGGCCGAGATCACCCGCACCGTGCTGTACAACTACTTCCCGGACAAGGCCGCGCTACTGCTCGCCTTCACCGAGCGGGTGACGCACTACTTCATAGACAGCTACGAGCGGGAGCTGCCCGACCGGGCATCGCCCGCCGAGCGCCTGCGGGTCTTCGTCAGGCTCCAGCTCGACGGGTTGCTCGCCCACCCGCACCCCGGCCCCGCCGACCTGTCCGCGGCGCTCGGCCCCGACGCCTACCAGCGCCTGGCCGACCACGTCGAGCCGATGCAGCGCATCCTGACGGGCATCATCGAGAGCGGTGTGTCATCGGGTGACTTCCAGACCCCCGACGTGGCCGCCGCCGCCCGGATCATCCTCGCCGTCATCGGCGCCGAACGGGTCCCGCTGCTCAGCGGTGAGGTGACGCCCGAGGAGGCCGAGAGGATCGTCTCGGGTTTCGTGCTCCGCGGCCTCGGTTGCCCGAGCGCCCCCGCCCCCGCCCCCGCCCCCGAGCCCGAGCCCGAGGACGGTATCTGAGCCGCAGAGTCCTCGTATCTCTCCGGGCTCTCCGGGCTCCCCGGGCTCCCCGGGCTCCCCGGGCTCCCCGGGCTCCCCGGAACGGTATCCGACCTTCCCGGAGACCGCCGGACCCTCCGCTCAGCCCGGCGGCAGGAGGGCGGGAATGCGCTCAAGGACTCCCCCGGCGAAGACGTCGTACAGGCCGGTCGTCTCCAGGTGCACGTAGCCGATGTGGCAGTCGCACACCGCCACCGGGCACGCCGCGGCCCTCGGGGCGAACGTGCCGTCGTAGAGGTTGCCGAGCACGGCCGGGACGAAGTGGCAGCGCCGCACGGTGCCGTCGCCGTCGACGGAGATCACGCTGTCTCCGGTACGGCAGGGCAGGCCAGCGCTCCGGTGCGGGGTCCTGCTGTGCTGGAACAGCGGGTCGATCTCCGTCCAGGCGTCCACCTCGTCGTCGGTGTAGACGGTGCCCTCCGCGGCGTTCACCCAGAGGTACACCTCCGGCGGCAGGTCGGCCCGGAGACGGCGAGCCTGGCCGAGGTGCTCGGGCAGGCCGACGACGCCGACGCTGAAGCGGACCCCCCGCTCGAGGAGGTCACGGCAGCGGCCGAGGAAACGCTGGTAGGTGACCTGTCCGGGGTGGTAGGTGACCCAGAGGGCGAGCGTGTCCAGGTCGGCCTCGGCCAGCCAGCCGGACCGGCAGCTGAAGTTGGTCTGGATGGCGACCCGCCGCACGTGGGGCAGGTGGCTCAGCTCGACCATCGCCCGGCGGTACCACGAGCGGACCAGGCCCTCGCCCCAGGGGGTGAACAGCACCGAGACCGGATGGTCTCGCCCGGCCACCCACGCGGTGAAGCGCTCCAGCGCCACCCGGTCCCGGCTCAGCTGCTCCGGGTTGTCACGCCGCTTGGCGAACGGGCAGTAGGGGCAGTCGTAGTCGCAACTCGCCAGCGGCCCCCGGTAGAGGATCGTCAACTCACCGTGCTCCCTGCCGGGCATCGCCGGACGGTCGCGCTCCCGGTCGAGGATCGTCAGATGATCGCGCTTCCGGCCGCCGGTGCGTGTCTCCCCCGCGCCTTCCCCATGCGGTGCGCTCGGTCCGCCCGGCTGTGTCCTCATCAGTCATCACCGATTCTCGTATCGGGCCATCAGCGCGCGGACCCTGCCGGAGAACAGGGCGGGGCCGATCGCGTCGGAGTGGGCCAGGCCCTCCGCGGTGAGCCGGAGCCATCCGGGCCCGGCACCCCCGGGCGGCGGGGCGTCGCGCTCCAGCAGGCCCCGCTCCGCCAGACGCTCCAACTCCTCGCCGAAGTGGGTCTCCACCTCGGCACCGAAGCGGTCTCGGTAGACGGCGCGATCGAGACCCTCCGCCTGGAGGAGCGACTGGATGAGGTGGCGGCGACGGCGATCGTCGTCGTCCAGCCGGAATCCCACGTTGGCGACCGCGAACTCCTCCGGGGCGAGACGCACGTAGTCGTCGATGATCGCACGCACCTGACCGGCGCCGACCGCGTACTCGTAGGAGTAGTGCAGGCCGGAGGTGTAGGAGCGGGCGCCGCAGCCGAGGCCGACCATGCCGTCGCTCTGGCAGGTGTATTCGGCCGGGCCGGCTCGTCCCGGCAGCCGGAACATCCGCATCGAGACCTGCTCGTACCCGGCGGCGAGCAGATGGTCGCGGCCCTGGCGGTAGAGGGTGAGGCGGTGGTCGTCCCAGTCGCGGGCGCGGCGCCCGAGGCCGGTGAGCGGGCGGACGTACAGGGGGTAGAGGTAGATCTCCTCCGGCTTCCAGGCGAGCGCGGCGTCCAGCGAGTAACGCCAGGACTCCTCCGTCTGCCCGTCGATGCCGTAGATCAGGTCGATGTTGAGCGCCTCGAACCCGGCCTCGCGGATCCGGCCGAGCGCCGTCTCGACCTCCCGCCGCCGCTGCGGCCGCACCGCCGCGCGCGCCTCGGCGTCGATGAAGCTCTGCACGCCGATCGAGACGCGGGTCGCACCCCGCTCGGCGAGGACGGCGAGCCGCTCGGCCGTCGCGGTCGCCGGGGAGGTCTCCACCGACATCGGGACGGCCCGCAGGTCGGCGCCCATGATCCGCTCGGTGAGGTCGAACATCCGGGTGAGCTCGGCGGCGCTCAGGTAGGTCGGTGTCCCGCCGCCGACGGCGGCCGCCGTGAAGCGGGGATCGTCCAGCGCGTCCCGTACGGCGCCCGCCTGGCGTTCCAGCGCGTCGAGGTAGGCGGCGACGAGCTCCTCGGGGGCGCCGGTCCTGGTGAACAGGTTGCAGAATCCGCAACGCATCTCGCAGAACGGGATGTGCAGGTAGAGGAAGAGGCGCCCGGTGGGCTCACCCGCCCACACCTCCGCCAGCGACGGCCGCGGGTCCAGCGGCCGGTAGGCCGTCTTGTGCGGGTACGCGTAGACGTAGCCCTGGTACGGTCCCGCGCCGGTGGACGGGGACGAGGGCCGGGACGACGCCGAGGGCACGGGAAGCAAAGGGAGCAGGGGGAGCGCGGGAAGCGCAACCCGTCCGCCGTCCGCCGTCTCCGGCACCCGGCCGGAATCCGGAGTCACCGCCATCGCCCCCGCTCCATCGTGAACTCCCCGTAGGGCACGGTCCAGACGACCTCGTGGCCGATCCTGTGCCCGATGTATCCGTCTTCACCGTAAGCGGTGCCGTGATCGGAACAGACGATCGCGAACCCCGGCCGCCGCTCGCTCATCAGCGCGAACAGCCTGCCGATGTGCCGGTCGACGTATTCGAGGGCGGCGGCGTGGCTTTCGCGGCTGTCGCCGTGCTCGCGGGTGCCTTCCGGCAGGTGGAACCAGTTGGGCTGGTGCAGCGCCGAGACGTTGACGAACAGGAAGACCGGCCGGTCGGCTCCCGCCACCGCCCGCTCCGCGCGGGCGATCTGCGCCTCGAACGAGGCGGGCGCGGTGACCCCGAACCCCGGCTCCCAGTGGCTCTCGGCGAACATCCCCGGCAGCGCGGACCCGAGCGGGGTCAGCTTGTTGAAGAACCCGACTCCCCCGACGCAGACCGTGTGGTAACCCGCCTTCGCCAGTCCCGAGGGCAGGTCGGGGGCGTCGAACACCCAGGTGCCGGGGGCCGTGGTCTCGCTGCCGGGGAACGCGGCGGCGAACGGGCGCGGATGCGGTCCCGGCTCGGCGGGGGTCGGCAGGAAACCGGCGAGGATCGCGGCGTGCGCGGCGTAGGTGAAGCTGCCGGGGCTGTGCCGGCGCTCCCAGCGCCCGCCGGGAAGCGCCCGCGCCAGGGTGGGCAGCCGCCCGGCCGCCATCAGCTCCTCCGCCACGTCGTATCGGAGGGTGTCGAGCGTGACCAGCAGCAGGTCGTGGCTGCCCACGATCTCGTTCATGTCACGCACCGGCTCTCCTCCCTCCGCTCCCCCTTCGAGGTTTCCGCTCTCCGGCCGAGACTCCGCGCTCCCGTCGAGACCTCTGTCCTCCCGCCCAGGGCGTGACGGGCGAGAATCGCGCGGACCTGGGCGCCGTAGGTGTCGAGCCCCTCGGCTCCGCCACCCGGCAGCCCCTCCAGCCCGGGAAGCAGGTCTCCAAACGCGTTCACCTCGGCCACCGCGAACTCCCGCCAGTCGACCCCGATCATCAGGTCGACCCCGACGGCGAGGCTCCCGGGGAAACGGGCCGCCGTCCGCGCGCATATCTCCAGGACCGTCTCCCACCCCCGAGGGCCGAGAGCGGCCTCGACGGCACCCAGATCACCCCGTACGCCACCGAGGTGGAGGTTCGTCATCGGGCTACGGCTCGCGCGGACGACCGCGTGGGTGGGCGTGCCGTCCACGACGACCACCCTCAGGTCGATCGCGCACCCTTCGAGGCTAGCCTTGGGGAACCAACGCTCGACGTGCAGGCCGTCCGCGGCCAGCAGGTCGACGATCGCCGCCACCTCGGTCTCGTCCTCGTAACACCTGACCCGCAGCGAGTTACGCAGCCCGCCGGAGACCCGCTCCGCCGAGGTCACCGCCCTCACCCGGCGCCCCCACGCGTGCAGGGCGACGACGCCGGAGGCCGACGAGCCGTGGGCCGGTTTGACGAACACCCGGCCCCAGCGGGCCTCACCCATCCGCTCGCGCAACTCGGCGTAGCCACCGATGGGCCCGGCGAGTGCCGGAGGCACCGGCACCCCGGCCGCCGACAGCCTGGCGTGACAGCGCCGCTTGTCGAACATCACCGAGACGTCCTCGACGTCGGCGAGCAGCGCGGCCCCCGGCGTCGCGGCCGCCGCCCGAAGGACCCTGGTGATCCCGGCGACGAACCCGGCGTACCAGCGGGCGCCCCCGCCGACCCTGGACGGCTCGCCGGGGCCGCGCAGCAGTGCGTCCGCCTCGGCGTCCTCCCCCGGCGAGTCGATCCTCACGAGCGTCCCCGGCGCGATCCGGATCTCCCCGCCGCGCAGCACGGACGTCCACGGCACGACGACGGGCTCGTCCAGCCCCTGCCGGACGCAGGCGTCGGCGAACATGGTCACCCGCCGGTCGCCCGGCGTGCCGACGACGGCGAGCGCCCTCACTCGGCGACCGCGACGTAGCGCCACTCGTCGTCGGGCTCCTGCTGGTCGGACACGTCGAGCCAGATGCCGGAGAACGTCGCGGTGAGGCGCTCGACCATGGCGTCGGTGAGGTAGTGGTGGTGCAGGTCCAGGCGCTTGAGATGGGTGAGGGACACCCCGGAGAGCAGGGCCTCGGCCCCCTCGTCGGTGAGCACCCCCATCGACAGGGAGAGCGACTCCAGCCGGGCCACGACGGGGGCGGAGGCGACGAGAGCCGCGACCTGATCCTGGATCTCGCTGTCCTGCAGCCCCAGGTGCCTGAGGGCGGGCAGCCGCTCACCGGACAGGATGTTCTCCAGGTCGGCCCCGGTGGTCTCACCGCCGTACTCACTCGTGCCGAGCCAGAGCTCCAGGTATTCGAGCGCGGGGAACTCGCTCATGCCGACCGCCCTGACCACGGAGGCGGGCAGCCCGCCCGTCTCGAAGCGCAGTATCCTGAGGTGCTCGTGCCTGACCGGCCGCAACTCCAGCCCCGTCCCGCCCCGGACCTCCAGCCGCTCCAGCAGCGGGAAGGACTCCAGCAGCGGGGTGACGTCGCTCTGCTGGATCCAGGAGATCTCGCACTCCTCCTGCGGCATCGCGGCGAAGAAGAGCGAGCGCAGGGCGGGGAAACGCTCCGCGTTCTCCGCCAGCAGCCGGATGGGCCCCGAGGCGTCCTTGTCGTAGGCGTCGGCCCAGCCACCGATGATGAGCGCCCTCACCTCGGTGGTGTCGACGGTCTCGGTGAAGCGCGCGAAGTGCTCCTCGAAGGTCTCCTTGGCGTCGTAGACGCGGACCGAGACACGCCACGCGGCCTCCCCCGCGCCGGGCATGGGGGCGCCCGGGGGGCGCAGGCCCACGATGGGCAGGCCCGCGTATTCTCCTCGGTAAAGACCGTCGACGTCGTCGTTGAACTCGCTGTAGTCCATCGGAGGCTCCCCGTCAGGCTCGACTGTGACAAGGACCGTCCTATCAGAGGCACGCGACACTTCGGGCCCCGCTCCCGGGGTCGCGGACGCGGTCGGACAGGTGCGGGAGGTCGGCGATGATGAGCGGCATGGACAACGGTCACATTCGCTTCACCTCAGCGACGGGTCGCTGGGTCCTCCTGACCACCGTACTCGGCTCCGGCATGGCCATGCTGGACGGCACGGTCGTCAACGTGGCCCTGCCCGCCCTCGGCGCCGATCTCGGCGCCGACATGGCGGGCCTGCAGTGGACGGTCAACGCCTACACCCTCACACTGGCGGGCCTGATCCTGCTGGGCGGATCGCTCGGCGACCGGTACGGCAGGCGCAAGGTCTTCCTGATCGGCGTCGTCTGGTTCGCCCTCGCCTCCGCCCTGTGCGGCCTCGCGCCCAACGTGGAGACGCTGATCGCCGCCCGTGCCCTGCAGGGCGCCGGCGGGGCGCTGCTCACCCCGGGATCCCTCGCCATCATCCAGGCGTCCTTCGACCGCGACGACCGGCCCAGGGCGATCGGGGCGTGGTCGGGCCTGGGCGGGGTGGCCGCGGCCATCGGCCCGCTGCTGGGCGGCTGGCTGGTGGAGACGGCCGGGTGGCGCTGGGTGTTCCTGATCAACCTGCCGCTCGCGGTCCTCGTCGTGGCGGTCGCCCTACGGCACGTCCCCGAGAGCAGGAACCCCTCTGCCACCGGAAGGTTCGACGTCCTGGGCGCGGCGCTCGCGGCGTTCGCGCTCGCCGGGATCACCTACGGCCTGATCGACCTCGCGATCGTCCCGATCGCGGTGGGCGTGCTGCTGGGCGCGGCGTTCGTCTGGCTGGAGATCAGGCGCTCGCCCGAGGCGCTCGTACCGGTCGAGGTCTTCTCATCGAGGGTGTTCAGCGCGGTCAACGTCGTCACCTTCATCATGTACGCCGCGATGGGCGTGGTGTTCTTCCTCCTCGTCGTCCAGTTGCAGGTCTCTGCGGGCTTCTCCCCGCTGGTGGCCGGGACCGCGATGATCCCGGTGACGATCCTGATGCTGCTGCTGTCGGCGCGGGCGGGTGAGCTGGCCAGGCGCCTGGGGCCCCGGCTGCCGATGACGGCCGGCATCCTGGTCTGCGCCGGCGCCCTGCTGCTGATGTCGCGGATCGGCCCCGGCTCGTCGTACGTGGTGGACGTGCTGCTTCCGGCGACCCTGTTCGGGCTGGGCCTGTCGGCCGCGGTCGCGCCGCTCACCGCGACGGTGCTCGCCACCGCCGCCGAACGCCACGCGGGGGTGGCGAGCGGGGTGAACAACGCCGTCGCCAGGACCGGCGGGCTGCTCGCGGTGGCCGCGATCCCCCCGCTCGCCGGGCTGACCGGCGACGCCTTCGCCTCCCCCGTGATCTTCACCGCGGGATTCCACACCACGATGCTGGTGAGCGCGGTGATGATGGGATTCGCGGCGCTGATCACCTTCCTCACCATCAGGGAGAACGTCCTCGTCCCGGACGAGCCGAAGCTGAGCTGCCCGGTGACGACTCCCCAGCCCGGCAAGTGACCGTGGCTCAGGAGCGCCTCAGAAGGTGAACGCCTGGCTGCGGACGCTGTTGTCGAAGTTGGACACCAGCAGCTCGGGCTCGCCGACCGAGCGGATCTCCGGCAGCCGGGTGAACAGCTCGCGGAACATCGCCCTGATCTCCTGCCTGGCGAGGTTCGCGCCCAGGCAGAAGTGCGGCCCCGGACCGCCGAAGCCCACGTGGGGCTTGGTGTCACGGGTGATGTCGAACCGGCCGGCGTCGGGGAAGACCGTCTCGTCGCGGTTCGCCGAACCGTAGAAGAGCACGACCTTGTCACCGGCCTTCAGGTGCAGGCCGCGCAGGTCGTAGTCCTCGGTGACGGTGCGGCGGAACTGCATGATGGGTGAGACGTAACGGACCATCTCCTCGATCGCGCCGCCGATGTGGGCGTCGAAGTCGTCCGCCAGCAGGCGTCGCTGCTCGGGATTGTCGGTCAGCAGCTTGATGCCGTGCGCCATGGTGTTGCGGGCCGTCTCGTTGCCCGCCACGAGCAGCAGCGTGAAGAACGATCCCAGCTCACGGTCGGTCAGTCTCTCGCCGTCGACGTTCGCGGTGACGAGCGCCGAGACGAGGTCGCCGCGCGGCGCCTGGGCACGTTCCTTGCCCAGGTTGATCACCAGCCGCTGCAGGGCGAGCAGCGCGAGCGTGTTCTGGGCGGCCATCCTCACGGTGTGCGCCAGGCTGGGCCGCACGCCGGAGTAGGCGGTGGAGATGTCGACGTGCTGGTGGACCTTGGCCCGCACGTCGTCGGGGACGCCCATCATGTCGCAGATGACGTGGATGGGAAGCTTGGCGGCCACCTGGCCGACGAAGTCACCGGGTCCTGCGGCCGTCACGTCGTCGACGATGCGCGCGCACGCGGCGTCGATGTCGCCCTGCAGACCGGCCAGCATCTTCGGGCTGAACGCGCGGGAGACGATGCGGCGCAGCCTGGCGTGCCGGGGGTCGTCCATGTTGACCATGGACTCGCCGAACACGTGCTTGACCCAGCCGGGCGGCTCGGGGCTGGTCACGCCGGGCTCGCTGGAGAACACCTTGGCGTTGCGGCTCGCCTCCACCACGTCGGCGTGGCGGACCAGTGCGTAGAAACCCTTGCCCGAGCGGAGCAGCGGGACCCGCTTCTCCTCGAAGAACACCGGCTTGTCGAGATCCCGAAGCCGCGCGAACGCCTCATGCCGCTCCTTGAGCGGCCGCCGCCAGAATCCCAGGTCGGCCAGGTCGATTTCCATGGCGTCAATCCTGGCATGTTCTTTACGCGTACCGGCCACGTGAATTTCATGTCCCGGTGGGCCGCGTGTCCGAATCACCGGAAACCATCACAGGTATGAGAGCCGCGCTCCTCACCTCCGCAGTCCTCACCTCCCTGCTGGTCCCCCTGTTGGTCTCCGCCTCCCCTCCCGCCGTCCACGCCTCGGCCGCCGCCTGCTCCGGCGTACCCTCCGACTTCGACGGCGACGGACGGGCCGATCTCGCGGTCGCCGCGCCCTACACCCGCTCCGGCGGCCACGCCCGCGCGGGATCGGTCACCGTCCTGTACGACCTGCGCGACCCCGTGGAACTCACCCAGGACACGCCCGGGGTGCCCGGCGAGAGCGAGACCGGGGACTCGTTCGGCTCGGCGCTCGCGACCGGTGACTTCGACGGCGACGGCTGCGCCGACCTCGCCGTGGGCGTCTCCGAGAAGAACCGTTCCCGGCCGGGAGAGGACGGCCACGGTGTCGTGCAACTGTTCCACGGCTCGCCTGACGGCCTGCGGCCCGGCAAGGCGATCGACGCCGGGGATCTGGGCCGCGAAGGTGATCCCGGCCGGTTCGGTGCCGCGCTCGCGGCGGGGGACCTGGACGGCGACGGCGACGACGAACTGGTGATCGGCGCCCCCGGGCTGGGCGGCGGCGCGGTCGGGGTGTACGGCCTCAAGGGCCGCAAACCGTACATGATCACGCAGGAGACCCGCTGGGTGGGGCAGCGCGAGCGGGAGACCGACCAGTTCGGCGCGGCGCTCGCCACCGGCGACTTCGACGGCGACGGCCGGGCCGAGATCGCCGTGGGCGCGCCCGCGGACACGGTGCTGAAGAACGGCCAGGGCTCGGTCACCGTCCTCGACGTCCGGCGCCGGAAGGCGACCATGCTCACCCAGGACAGTCCCTGGATCAGCGGCCTCGCCGAGGCCTGGGACTTCTTCGGCAGCGCCCTCGCCGCCGGTGACTTCAACGCCGACGGACGCGACGACCTGGCGATCGGGGTGCCCGGCGAGGGACTGAGTGAGAACCAGCGGGCGATGGACTACGGCGACGGCACCGTCCACGTCGTCTACGGCTCCCGTTCAGGACTGCGGACGGCGGTCTCCGAGGCCTGGTCGCAGCGCTCCCTGAAGGGCGAGCCGCGCTACTTCGACCGCTTCGGCGCCGCCCTCGCCGCCGGGGACCTCAACGGCGACGGCGACGACGAGCTGGTGATCGGGGCGCCGGGTGAGAACGCCGTCCACGTGCTCGCGGGAACCCGTTCAGGCGGCCTCACCAGAAACCACAACCTGCTGATCACCGGCGCGGGCGGCGACTTCGGCGCGGCCCTCGCCACGGTCGCCGGGCGCCGCCTCGTCGTCGCCGCCCCGGGCAGCGGCAGGCTCACCCTGCTGCGCGGAAGCGTGCGGAAGGGCTCCTACCCGGGCATCCGCCCGTCGACGGCGAAACCCCTCGTCGGCGCTCCCAAGGACACCCTGTTCGGCTACACCTTCGCGAGCCCGTCCTCCCCGCGGTAGCGGCCTGCGAGGGAGCGGGCCGCACCGGTGGTGGCGGGCCCCCGATCGTCGGCGAGGTCGTCACCCACCTGGGTGGCGGACCGGCCGGTCTGACGGCCGGGACCGATCGTGGGGCCGAAAGGGGTCCGCGCGCGTCTTCTGCGCCGGACCGGGGGTGCCCCCGCGCCCGGCGCCGGAAAGAGGACGCGGGTTCAGCGGATGCGCGTGCTGGCCTTGATCTTGCGGCCGATCTCCTTGCGGAGCTTGCGGATGTCGGCGTCCGCGTTGGATGTGGCGATCACGCCGAACGCGGCGGTGGCGACGCCCCGGCGTGAGCCGGCCCAGGCGCGGATCCGCACGGTCGTCGAGTCGCCCTTGTCCAGGGAGGTGATCCAGCACGACAGGCTACGGCCCTTGACGGAGCATTTGACGCTGCGCGGTTTGGAGGCCACCCGGATCTTGCGGAAACGTTTGGAGAAGTCTCCGGTGAGTGCCACGTAGTGCTGGCCCTTGGCCTTCCTGTTGCGGACCTTGACGGAGTAGACGAGGGATCCGCCCCGTTTGACGTGCTTGGGGAAGGTGATCACGTACCCGAAGGCGGAGGGCGCCGCGGCGGCGGGCGCGACCGCGGGAGCGGCCGGTAACGCGGGTAACGCTGACAGGGCTGATGAGGCTGTGGCGGGGGTCGGGGACAGGAGGGCGCCGCCCACCGCTGCGGCGAGAGCCGCGGCGGTGAGCCTCGTGGTGAGGGGACTCATAAGCGGCATCATCCAATAAATCAGTCCGAATTCCTCTCACGTTTCAGGTTAGTGCCGACTGTCCTGACGGCACGGTGAACCGTGCGCCGGTCTTCGCGGGGGCGCCACGCCTGCTGATGTAGTCGAGCGTGCGGAAGTCCGCCTGCAGCTCCTCCGGGGTGAGTCGGCAGACGATGTAGCCGCGCCGCTGGTCAAGGTAGGAGATATGCGGATTCTCCGCGATCGTCCCGGAGATCCGGCCCTCGTCGCGGTAGCCGTCGCCGTCACTCGCGATCGAGGAGGTGACGAGCTCCACCGCCACCCGGGGAGAGTCGGGGTCGTCGAAGTCGAGCTTCAGGTCCGCCGCGTGGTGCATGTGCGCGTCGCCGGTCAGCACGACCGGGTTGGACGCGCCCGAGTCGCGGAAACCGGTGAGCAGGCGGGTGCGCTCTGCGGCGTAGCCGTCCCAGGAGTCCATGTTGACCTCGACTCCCGGCCCGACCTTGGAGTCGCGCTGGGCCATCAGGATCTGCTGGCCGACCAGGTTCCAGCGGGCGCCGGAACTCGCGAGACCGTCCAGCAGCCAGCGCCGCTGGTCCTCGCCGAGCAGGGTGCGTCCGGTCGCGAGCCGCTCGTCGCAGCCGGACCTGAGCCCGTCCTCGCACGCCTGGTCGTCGCGGAACTGCCGGGTGTCGAGCAGGTGGAAACGGGCGAGCGGCCCCCAGTCCACCCGGCGGTGGACCCGCATCGACGCGCCTCCCGGCACGCTCGTCCTGCGCAGCGGCATGTTCTCGTAGTACGCCTGGAAGGCGTTCGCCCTGCGCCGGGCGAAGGCCGGGGCGCCGGTGCTGGAGACGTCCCCCGCCCAGTTGTTCTCGATCTCGTGATCGTCGAAGGCGACCAGCCACGGCGCGACCGCGTGCGCCGCCTGCAGGTCGGTGTCGCTCTTGTACTGCGCGTGGCGCATCCGGTAGTCGGCCAGCGTGGCGCACTTGCCCCAGGTGTGCTGCCGGACGCTCCCGCCCAGCGCCGTGTACCCCCGGGGGGCGTACTCGTACATGTAGTCGCCCAGATGCACGACCAGCTCGGGGTCCTGCTCGGCCAGCCTTCTGTACGCCGTGTAGAAGCCGTGCT
Source organism: Streptosporangium sp. NPDC049078 (assembly GCF_040648855.1). Taxonomy (NCBI): domain Bacteria; kingdom Bacillati; phylum Actinomycetota; class Actinomycetes; order Streptosporangiales; family Streptosporangiaceae; genus Streptosporangium; species Streptosporangium sp. NPDC049078. Next base: position 432,720 of record NZ_JBEZEL010000005.1, on the reverse strand, counting down.
CGTAGTGGGCGCAGGCGGCGACGGCGAAGGTGAGCGGGGACGACGAGGACGACGAGGGCACCGCGGACGGTGCCGTACGGGTGCGGCCGGTCGGCGACAGGTGGCCCTCGGCGCGGAAGCGGTAGAAATACTCCCGCCCCGGCTCCAGGCCGTCGACCTCGACGTGGACGCTGTGCGCCTGCTTCCAGCGCGCGGTCTCGGTGCCCTCGCGGACCACCTTGGAGAACCGCTCGTCGGTGGCGAGCTGCCATTCGACGTCCACGTCCCTCACCGGCATGCCGCCCCGGCCGTTCAGGCCGAGCGGGTCGAGGGCGAGCCTGGTCCACAGCACGATCCCGTCCTTGGACGGGTCGCCGGAGGCGATGCCGAGGGTGAAGGGATCACCGGCGAGGGTCCGGGAGGGGCCGAGCCCCGCCCCGGTCAGCAACAGGCCGCCCGCACCCGCGGCGGCGAAGGAAAGGAACACTCTGCGTGACGGCTTCTGCTCCACCCCATCAGTGCAGCCTTTTCAGCTTTCCCTGCCGTGACCTGCGAATCAAGGCGAGATGAACAGCCGTCGCACAGACAGGCGCCTTACCCACCGTGATTGAACGACGGCCGACCTTGCGACGACATCACGGCGAAGGGCCGGCCTCGCGCCGGTGGCCGCGCGGCACGGACGGCGACGACGGCCCGTGACCGCGAAGGATCGGAACCCACGGTGACCGACACGTCCGGTGGGCGCGGGCGAACGCCTTCAGGACGGAGCCGACAGATCCCGTCAAAGACACCGCGGCCGGTCAGAGCGGGGGTGCCCGCCGTCAGCGCAGGTAGGGCTTGAGATGGGGGGTGAGGGCACCGCAGCCCAGGTATTTCTCCACGGTGTGGAAGTCGATCCAGTCGAGGTTGACGATGACCTCCTGGTCGACCCCGGTGAAGCAGGTCCGCAGCGCCGGAGGGATCGCCGCGATGTCGTCCTTGTCGGCGATGTTGACCCACCGCTTGACCTTGCGGGGTCGCTCGCCCCAGTTGTTGACCGGGGCGGGCACCAGGCGCTCGAAGATCACGTTGCGCATGCCGAGCGGGCTGCCGAGGGTGATGAGCAGGTCGACCTCCAGGTCGGGGTTGGCCCAGAGCGTCTCGTACGTCACCACGCTGCCCAGCGAGTGGGCGATCACCACCTTGGGGCGGTTGCGCCTGATCACCTCGGCCACGGCCGCCCGGGCCTTCGCCCTGGCCTCGCCCCCGGCGGCCATGTAGGCGGCGACCTCGGGGCAGAACAGCCTGGCGAACTCGGCGGCGTTGACCTCCAGCCGGTCCAGCAGCCAGCCGGTCATCCGGTACAGGGCGCCGGTCAGCCCCTCCCCCACCGCGTCGATCTGCCTGGCCCAGGCGACGAAGACCTCCTGGGCACCGACGTCCATGGTCCGCACCGCGCGTACGGACTCGTCCTTGCTCTCGCCCAGCAGGTGGGCATAGTAGGCGATCTCGGTGACGTAGCGCTCCTTGGCGTGCGGCTTGCCGCCGGTGAGGCCCTTGTGCAGGTAGCGGTCCCACTTGTCGCGCATCGCGACGGCCGCGCCGCTGACCGAGTTACCCGCGTCACGGTAGTAGCGGTACTTGCCGATACCGTGCACGCCGACGATCGTGTCCATGCTCCCCGCCCTCTGAAGCCCTGTTTCCCGGGTGTCGTACGCCCCCGGGCAACTGTGGCGGAAGCGAACACCGCGCCACAAGGCCGCGGCGGCACCCGCCGGAGGAGGCCGTGATCGCTCGCGTCGCCCCGGGGAGAGAGGGAGCGCATGCTAGCATCAAAGCTTGCGTACAGACGGTGATGATCTCTTCGACGTGCAGCCGCAGAGCCTGCTGATGACGACTTTCGGGGCCTTCCTGGAGCCCCGCACGGCGCCGGTGTGGTCGGGCGGCCTGGTCACTTTGCTCGACTATTTCGGGATCACCACCGCGGCGGCCCGCATCGCGTTGGCGCGCCTCGTCCAGCGCGAGCTCGCCGAGCGGCACCGTAAGGGGCGGCACGTCTACTACACGCTGACCAGGCGGAGCGTGCATCTGCTGGAGGACGGCGACGAGCGGATCTCCTCGCTCGGTAAGCGCCCCGGCGCGGCCTCGACCTGGACGCTCGTCTGGCACACGCTGCCCGACAGCCGCAAGGCCGAGCGGTCCAACTTCGTGCGCCAGCTCCGCTTCCACGGTTTCGGGCTTCTGCAGGACGGTATGTGGGTCTCGCCACGCGACTACGTGGCGGAGGTGACCGACCTGGTCGACAAGCTCGGCATCGCCGACGCCGTCACGATCTTCCGGGCCTCGCCCTCGGGAGACGTCGCCTCGGGGCCGCTGCTCGGGCATCTGTGGCAGCTCGACCAGGTCGCCGAGCGCTATCGCCACTTCGCCTCCAGATACGCCCCGCTGACCCGGCCGCCGCGGATGTCGCCGCAGGAGGCGTTCGTCACCTGCACCGAGATGATGCAGTCCTTCCGCTCGTTCGCCGACATCGATCCCGAGCTGCCCGAGGAGTGGGCGACCCACGCGGGGGCGCGCGAGGAGGCGATCGCGGTCTACTGGGAGGCGCTGGGCCGACTCAGGGAGCCGGCCGCGACCCACTTTCGCGAGCTGACCCGCACCTGAGGCGGGCGGACCGGGCGTGTCCGCTCAGGCGGGCTCGCCGGACGCCAGCCGGTGGTAGCGGCTGTTGAAGAACAGCAGCGGCGTGTCGTGCTCGTGGTGGGTGCGCACGACCTGGCCGATGACGATCACATGGTCGCCCTTGCGCTGGGTGGACTCGACCTCGCACAGCATGCCCGCGAGCGCGCCGCGGATCACGGGCAGGCCGTCCACCAGCTCGAAGGCGGGGTCGTCCATGGTCGGCTGCGATCCGGCGAACCGCCGGGAGTGCTCCTCGTGCTGCTCGGCGAGCACGCACACGCTGAACCGGCCGTTGCGCTCGATGGCCGCGCAGGTGTTCGAGCCGATCTTGAGACAGACGAGGATCAGTGGCGGTTCCAGCGACACCGACGTCAGCGAGTTGACCGACGCGGCATAGGGCCGCTCCTGGTCCACCGTGGCCACGATCGCCACACCGGTGGCGAAGCGGCGCATCACCTCGCGCAGCAGGGCCGAATCGACGGGGACGGAGCCGAGCCCGGGGGGCGGCATGCCCATCCGCGCCTCCTTTCGCAGTGGCCCCTCGGGGGGCGCGTCAATAGATTACAAGTCAGCATTGTGCACTGTCTACCATCGTGGCTAGGCTGCGGAATGTGTCAAATCCCCGCATCGCCTCGCTACGACGGCTGCTCGCGGCGTACTACCGGCCGGAAGGACTCCGCCTGGGCATCGTGCTGTCGAGCGGGTGCGCCGACGAGGACGTCACCGCCGCCGCCGACACCCTCGCCGCACACGGCCAGCCACCCCCGCGCCGGCTCGCGCGGTTGCACCCGCGCCCGGGAGAGCCCGACACCCGCCCGGCCGACGTCGCGGACTTCCTGCGCAGGTACGGCCACGAGTACGCCACCGTGTGGCTGCCCGCGCCCGCCGACGAGGCCGACCTCGCCTCCGTCACGGTCGCGGCCAGGGGCGCCGGCTGCGCGATCGGCTGGGACCTGACAGGCGGCGCGCATCCCGGCCCCGGCCTCGCGGACGGCGAGGCCCGGCTGCGCGCGTGGGGGGTGGACTTCGCGCTCTGGTCGGCTCCGGCAGACCCGGCGGGCGAGATACGCGTCTACACCCGCGGGCCCTCCGCGTGGCTCAGCCGGTGAACTCGCCGCCGGTCATCCAGACCGTCTGCCCGGTGACCTGGTCGAACTCCGGTGAGACCAGCGCCACGACGGTACGCGCGACCTCACGCGGCGCCGGAAAGCGCGGCAGCGCCATCCGCCGGCGCAACGCCTCCGACAGCTCCCGCAGCGCGGGATCGTCCGGTTCCCCTGCGTCCGGCTCGGCCACCCGGCCCGGGGCCACCACGTTGGCCGTGATCCCGTACCCTCCCTCCTCGGCGGCGACGTAACGCGTCAGTACCGACGCCGCCGCCTTCGCCGCCGCGTACGCCCCCATGCCCGGCATGGGGCGGGCCATCAGTGCCCCGGAGACGAACACGATGCGGCCGAAACCCGCCGCCCGCATACCGGGCAGGACCCGCCGGCACAGTTCGTGGTGGGCGCGCACGCCGTCGAGATGACGTTCCAGCGTGCCCGGCTCGATGTCGGCCACCGCCGCGACGCCCGCCGCTCCGGCCGGTTCCGCGGCGTTGACGAGGATCGTCACCGGTCCCAGTTCGGCCTCCACGGTGGACACAAGCCGGTCGGCGGATCGCGGCCCCGGCAGTGCCGCGCACACGGCCAGGCCACCGCCGCACTCCCGCACGATCTCGGCGGCCCGGCCCGCGGAGCGGTGGCAGTGCACGGCCACCGCCGCGCCCGCCGCGGCGAGCCCGGTGGCGACGTGTCTCCCGATCGCGCCGGTCCCTCCCGCGACGAGCGCCACCCGTCCCGCCAGCGGCCCCGCGGTCATCCCGCCCCCCGGGCGCGCAGGGTGGGCAGCACACTCTCACCGAAGATCCGCATCGCGTGGGTGAGGTCGGGGCCGAGCGGCGGCCCGAAGGAGATGTGCCGGGCTCCCGCGGCGAGCAGCGCCTCGCACTGCTCCAGCACGTCACGGGCCCCGCCGACGATGCCCAGGCTGAGCATCGACGACGAGGAGAGCACCGCCCCGGTCGCCTCGTCCAGGCGCCCGTCGTCCACGAGCGCCTGGGTCCGGGCGAACTCCTCGGGGTCCAGACCGTGGGCGGCGAGCGCGTCGGCCGACAGCGAGCCGCTGTAGCGGGCGATGAACCTGGCCAGGGCGTGGCGGGCCTGTTCACGATCCTCGTCGAGCGAGCACCAGACACACGCGGCGATGTCCAGTGCGGCCACATCGCGGCCCTGCGCCTGTGCCCCGCGTCCGATCTGCTCCATCGCGTCGAGGACCTGGCCCGGCGGCAGGCACAGCGGCAGCGCGCCGTCCGCGTGCCGCCCGGCCAGCTCCAGCATCTTCGGCCCCATCGCGCCGATGTAGATCGGCACCGGTCGCGGCGACTCGATGCGGGCCTGCTCGTGCCAGCCCTCGCCCGCGTCCGGCAGTCCGGCGGGGCTGTGGCCCTCGGTGAGCGCGCGGATCGCCACGATCGCCGTACGGGTACGCGGCACCGGACGCGGCGCCACGATTCCGGCGCGGCGGAAGAAGACGTCGGAGCCGGCGCCCAGGCCGAGGATGAACCGGCCACCCGACAGCTCCTGATAGCCGGAGGCGAGCTGGGCGAGCTGGACGGGATGGATCGACACCGGGTCGAGCACCGCGGAGCCGACCTTGATCCGGTTCGTCGCCCCGAGCATCGCGGCCAGAGTCGCGATCCCCGGTCCGCCGAACAGATCGTTGCCGGTCCACACCTGGTCGAAGCCCATCGCCTCGGCGCGCACCGCGTGCTCGGTGATCTCCGCGATGCCACCCCCGCCGACCCGTACGCTGAAGATCGGTCCCTCATGCTCGGTCATCGTCGTCCACCTTCTCCAGACGCATGATCAGGTTCTCCGGCGGGTCGGGGCACGCGGCGAGCGGGCGCCCGGCCAGCCAGGCGTCCCCGCCCGGCGCGGCGAGCCGCCCGTTGAGCAGTGAGGTGGCCGAGGCGATGGCGTAGAAGCAGAAGTGCCCGCCCGGCAGCAGCGACACCCCCTCGGGGCCGACCTCGAAGTAGTCGCCGACGCGCAGCCCGCACGCCGAGTAGTTCATGAACTCAACGGTGCAGCGCACCCCGCGGCCCGCGCTCACTGTGCTCCTTCCGTCCCCGCCGCCCGGTCCACCCGCTCCAGACGCATGACGACGGCGTCGGCCGGGTCGGGACAGCAGATGAAGGGCTTGCGCTCCAGCCAGTGGTCGGCGGGCAGGTCCGACAGCCGGGACTCCAGGATCGGGAAGACCGCGGCCATGGCCTGCAGGCAGAAGGGCCTGCCCTGGGGCAGGGTCAGCGCGGTGCCCTCGACCTCGAAGTGATCACCGATGGCCAGGCCGCACCGCGGAGAGTCCGCCCGCTCGACCACGACCCGCACCCGCGGCGGCGCGGTCACGGCGCGGCGCCGAACAGGGTCGGCCCGCCGGCCGGGTCGTGCAGCACCTTCTCCGCCAGGGAGCCCCAGTGCACGCGCTTGGCCCCGACGTGCGCGAGCGCGCTCCAGGCGTCGCGCAGCACGCGCTGCATGGGATCGTCGTCGAAGAGATAGTGCGATCCGTACAGCTCCAGGCACAGATCGAGCACGCGGCGCAATGTCTCGGCGGCCATGGTGTTGGTCGCGATCAGCCGGTGCTCCTGCGTCGGGGTGAGCACCCTGCCGGGGGTGAAGACGATCTCGTCGGTGCGCTTGGCGATGTCGGTGATCCCGGCGAGCAGCATGTCCACCTCGGCGCACGCCTGGCCGAGCACCCGCCTGGTCGTCACGTCGGCCACGCCCGCGGGCCCGAGCCTGCGGCGTACGGCCGTCAGCGCCAGGTCCAGCGCGTGCTGCGCCACACCGACGCAGACCCCGGTCAGGCCGAAGAACGCGAGCGTGACGTGCTTGTTGAGCGGGTCGGCGTCCGGGTTGGCGAGCGCCTCCCTGTCGAAGGAGTACCGCTCGGGGACGAACACCGGCTCGGTGATCGAGTAGGACGAGCTCCCCGAGCCGCGCACGCCGAGCGTGTGCCAGTTGTGGGCGTGCACCACCGCCTCGCGCGGCAGCCACAGGCCGAGGGTGAGCTGCTTGCCGTTCGGCCCGATCACCGGCTCGTCGCCGTCGAAGACCAGGCAGCCGCCGATGATGTGCTCGGCGACGTAGCTGCCGCTGCCCCAGTCCCACCGCCCGGTGACCAGGTAGCCGCCTTCGGTCACCTGCGCCCGGCCCTTGGGATGGAACGCGCCACTGGTGGGCATGTCGCGGGTCGGGTACAGCTCGTGGTACGCCTCGTCGCCGAGCCGCCCGGCGTAGAAACCGGTGGCGTTGAGCACCGCGACGTTCCAGGCCGTGCCCGCGTCCACCCTGGCGATTTTGGCGACGACGGCCACCTGGTCGGCGAGGGGCACCTCCATTCCGCCGAGGCGCGCGGGAAAGCCCATCTCGAACAGGCCCGCCCGGCGCAGCGCCAGCGCCGCCCGCTCGCTGAGCCGCCCCTTGGCGTCGCCGTCGGCGGCCTCCTCCGCGACGAGGTCGAGCACCGCGTCCGCGTTGGCCGGCACCGCCTCCGCGGCCACCGGCGTACGCGACACACTCCCGGCGGGCAGTTCGTTGGTGGTGGTCATGATTCTCCTATCGGCCCCATCGGCCTTCTTCTTCGGTTCTCGGCGGTCAGGACGCGCGGTCATCGCAGCACGGCCGACAGGAACGCGCGGCTGCGTTCGTGCCGGGGGTTGCGCAGCACCTCGTGCGGCGGGCCCTGCTCGACGATCCGGCCGCCGTCCATGAACACCACGCGGCTCGCGACCTCGCGGGCGAAACCCATCTCGTGCGTCACGACGATCATCGTCATCCCGCGCGTCGCGAGATCGCGCATCACGTTGAGCACCTCGCCGACCAGTTCCGGATCGAGCGCGCTGGTCGGCTCGTCGAACAGCATCACCTTCGGGCGCATCGCCAGCGCCCGCGCGATGGCCACGCGCTGCTGCTGACCGCCGGACAGGCGCGAGGGATGCTCGCCGGCCTTGTCGGCCAGTCCGACGCTCTCCAGCAGCTCCAGCGCGTGGGTACGGGCGGCGGCCTTGTCCTCGCCGCGTACCCGCACGGGCGCGAAGGCGACGTTCTCCAGAGCGGTGAGGTGCGGGAACAGGTTGAAGTGCTGGAACACCATGCCGACCTGCGTACGCTGGCGGCAGGCCGCGTTCTCCCGCAGCTCGCGCAGCCTGCCGCGGTGCACGCGGTAGCCGACGAGCGAGCCGTCCACCAGCACCAGGCCGCGGTCGATGTCCTCCAGGTTGTTGACGCAGCGCAGCAGGGTGCTCTTGCCGCATCCCGAGGGCCCGATCAGGCACACCGTCTCGCCCGCGGCGACGGTGAGGTCGATGTCGAAGAGGACCTGGCGGTGCCCGTACGACTTGCTGATGTTCTCGATCGAGACCATCGGCCGCGCGTCGCGCGGCTCCGGTTCTGCGGTCATCGTTCCGCGATCCTTCGTTCGAGGATGTACTGACCGGCCGTGAGCAGGGCGATCACGGCGAAGTACCAGACGGTCGCGACCAGCAACATCTCGATCGTGCGGTAGTTGGAGCCGGAGATGGCCTGCGCGACGGTGAGCAGGTCGCCGCCGCCGATCACCGACACGATCGCGGTCGCCTTGAGCATGCTGATCAGCTCGTTTCCCATCGGGGGCACGATCACCCGCAGCGCCTGCGGCAGGACGATGAAGCGGGTGGTCCTCAGCGAGTTGAGCCCGAGCGCCTTGGCGGCCTCGCGCTGGCCTCGGCCGATCGCGAGCAGGCCGCCGCGTACGATCTCGGCCATGTAGCCGGAACCCGCGAGCGTCAGCCCGATGACCGAGGCCGCGAACGGCGTCAGCACCTCCTGCACCGGACGGCTGAACACCTGCAGGTCGGTGAACGGGATACCGACGGTGATCCGGTCCACGAACAGTCCGAGGTTGCCGACGAAGATGAGCAGCAGGATCAGCGGGATACCGCGGAAGACGAAGATGTACGCCGCCGCGGTCGCGCTGATGATCCTGCTCGGTGACATCCGCATCAGCGCGACCACCACCGCACCGATCACGGAGAACGCCATGCCCATCGCGGTCATCAGCAGCGTGCGCGTCAGGCCGGCCATGATGTCGGGGTGGAAGAGGTACTCGCCGACGACCGGCCACTCGATCTTGGGGTTCGCGGCGAAGGCGTAGGCCGTCATCGCGACGACCGCCACCACCAGCACGGCGACCGCGCCGCGCCCGTAGTGCCGCACCGGCACGGCGTCCTGGCGGGCGAGCGGCGAGACGCCGTCCGCGAGGCCGGGAGCCCGGGATGCCTGCTCTGTCATCACGACCGCTCAGGACGCGGGGGTGGCCGAGGCACCCTGCCCGGCGGGCAGGCCGGTGTAGCTGTTCACCTTGATGTCCTCGGCGGGCAGCGCGGCGTCACCGGAGTCCCACCTGTCCATCACCTTGCGGTACTCCCCTGATCGCGCGAGTTCGCCGAGCGCTCCGGCCAGCGCGTTCGACAACCCGGGGTTCTCCTTGGAGATCGCGATCGCCACGTCGCGCTCCATGTACGGGTCGATCTGGTCGTCCGGCAGGGACACGTTCTCGAAGGCGGTGCCCGACTCCTTGGCGATGACCCGGACGGAGACCGTCACATCCATCCAGGCGTCCACGGTGCCACCCTTGATCGCGACGATCGCGCCCTGCGCGCCCGGGTAGCCGATCGGTGTGATCGCGGGCTTGCCCTGCCCGACGCAGAACTTCTCACTGTTGCCCTTGACCACGGCCTCCTGCTGGCTGCCGCTCGGCACGCCGATCTTCAGGCCGCAGGCGTCCGAGAGGCTCTTGATCCCGTGCGGGTTGCCCTCCTTGACGAGCACGGACATCGGGGAGCGGTAGAAACCGACGAGGTCGATCACCTGCTCGCGTTCCTTGCCGTCGCTGACCTGCCCGAACAGGGCGTCGACGTTGCCGCTCTGCAGTCCGGGCAGCTGCGCTGGCCACTGCAGGTTCTTCCACACCGGCGTCACGCCCAGGATCTCGCCGAGCGCGACCGCGAGGTCCGGGGTGATCCCGACCGGCTTGGAGGTGTCACCGGGCTCGATCCCGATGATCGGCGGCGTCTCCCACAGCGCGCCGAACACGATCTGCTTGCTCTGCTTGATCCGGTCGGGCAACTGATCGTGCAGCGCCTGGTCGAACGCCGAGGCCGCGGACGACTCCGGGGTCGTGGACGACGCCGAGGCCTGTGCCGGTCCGCCCTCGGATGAGTCGCTCCCGCAACCCCCGACGCCCACTGCCAGGGCGACGGTGGCGGAACACGCCACCAGGGCGCGCACCGAACCACGTTTTGCGATTTGCACTGTTTTAGCGACCGGCACGGCTCACTCCTTCCTAAAGGTGACCTTTCGGGCACCGAGAGCTGAGACATTACATAGGAGTCAGCTGCACTGACAAGCATTTGCGACGGAACGTTCCCGGCGAAAAAGAACGGCCGCTCGTACCACGTCGCCCTCACATTCGAAGCAGGCCGGTGTGAGGGCGGCCAGGGCGATGCCGGACGAGAATCTTCAGGCCACGGTCATCGACGTCCGCGCCCACCTGCGCCTTCCCCGTCCGAAAATCCTCGTCCCGGCAGCGGCGAGCCGAGCCGGGCCAGGACGAAGGACCGGAAGATCACCGGCCGCAGGGACCGTGCACCGCTTCACGACTCATCGACCATCGAGGAACGGGGCATAAAAGCAGTTGATCCATGCTTGTCACTCCTCGGTACCCTGAGATCACGCCCCACCATGAGAAGGAAGTCACCGTCATGCCCGGTCCGCTCCAGATCAGCGGCTCGGTCTCGGTCCCCGAGGCCGAGCTCGGCTGGCGGTTCTCCCGTTCCTCCGGCCCCGGCGGCCAGGGGGTCAACACCACCGACAGCCGGGTCGAGCTCAGCTTCGACCTCGCCGCCACCGAGGCGCTGGGGCCCGTCTTCAAGGCCCGCGCCCTCGAACGCCTCGCTCCCCGCCTGGTGAACGGGGTGATCACCGTCGCCGCCTCGGAGTTCCGCTCCCAGCTGCGCAACCGCGAGGCCGCCGAGATGCGCCTGGCCCAGATCCTGCGCGAGGCGATCGCCCCGCCGCCCAAGAAGCGCCGCCCGACCAAGCCGAGCAGGGGCGCGATCGAGCGGCGGATCACCGCCAAGAAGCAACGTTCCGACCTCAAGCGCCTGCGTGGGGACCGCTACTGACCCGCTCTTCGCACACGCCGCGGGCGGCCATGTCCGATCCGACGCGGTGAGCGATCGCCCCAGGCAGGTCGGGGGCGGGTACGGAACACAGGATCGGCCGACCCCGTTTTCGGGAGGTGGTCGGCCACCCGGGTCGTGAAGAAATCCCACCTCCCCCGGCTCGGATGCGGACCGTGTCGCCGGGGCGGTGACAGAATGGCCGCATGTCCGTCGTGCCGAGCGTCCGCGCCGTACTTCTCGACGAGGACCGTCTGGTGGTGTTCCGGCGCACGGTTCCCGGCAGGGAGCCGTACTGGTCCGTTCCGGGCGGCCACGTCGAGCCCGAGGACGCCTCCCTTGAGCACACCCTGCACCGCGAGGTCATGGAGGAGCTGGGCGCCGTGGTCTCCGCTGTCACCCCGCTCACGACCCTGGAGTGCCTTCGCGACGGGGGAATCAAGACCCAGCATGTCTACGGCTGCCGCCTCGTCTCCATGGACCCCGCGCTGCGCTGCGGCCCGGAGTTCGACGACCCCGCCCGCGGCGAGTACGAGGTGGTGCGGCTCCCGCTGGATCCGGCCGAGATCTCCGCCATCAATCTCGTCCCCCCGGAGCTCGGCGTCTACCTCACCGGCACCGTCACCCACCTGCCCGCCCTGATCGCCTGACCTTCCGCGTCTTCCGCACACGAGGGCCTCACGCGCTTTCGCCGGGCTCGCGTGGTCAGCGCCGTTCGCGGACGTACAGGGCGAACCAGGAATACCCGAAGTCGTCGGTGGACTTCAGGGTGAAGTCGCGGTCGGCCATGAGGGCCAGATAGCGCTCGTCGTCCTCCACGAAGGATCTGTCCTTGCGCTTCCTGCCGCCGCTGACCAGCCAGACACGCTCGACCCCCTCCAGCGCGGCCGTGAACTGCGCGGCGGTCCTGGGCTCGCGTCGGCCGGGAGCGTAGGTGAGGTCGCGCAGGTCACGGTAGGCGTCCTCGTAGACGGCGACGAACAGGCGCCTGTTCTTCGTCACGTAGAGCACGGCGTCGCCGGGACGCTGCCTGGCCAGCAGCGTGGCCGCCATGTCACGCAGATCGTCCGGCCGCGTGTCCGGCTCGCGGATCGTGAGGTGCGTCGGAACGGTCAGCGCCGCGACCAGGAGCACTCCGATCCAGCCCAGCGCCCGGGGCCGCAGGGCGTTCAGACCGGCCCCGGCGAGCAGCGCCGTCGCGGGGACGGCGAAAAGCACGTATCTGGGCTGGAAGACCGGGTAGACCACGGAGATCGCCATGGACACGAACGGCAGCAGCGCCCAGGGCAGCGCGACCGCCGTCAGCCGCCCACCGGAGAACGCGCCGATGAGCATGAGGGCGACCAGGAGCAGCGCGACCCATCCGGCGCCCGCCACCTCCTCTCCGAACCAGACGACGTCGGTGAGCTTCGACGGCTTCAACCACGACAGCTGAGCCTCGCGCTGACCTGCCGCCAGGAGCGCGAGCGGGACGATCCCGGCCGCGGCCACGACGAGCGCACCGGCGAACCTCGCGATCTCGGACCGGGACACCGGCACCGACGCGGACTCCGGCGCGGACGGGGACGGGGACGGGGAGGAGGGCGCCGACCGGGGCGCTTGACGCCACCACAGCACCGTCACCGCGTGCGCGACGACCAGGAGGAGGGCGTAGACGTGAAACCAGCCGAGCAACACCAGGCAGGCCCCGTAGGCCGCGTACCATCGGCGGCTCGACCGCCTCGCCGCCTCGATGAGCACCCAGGTGGCCAGGACGGCGACCGCCGTCACGATCGCGTAGCTGCGCGCCTCCTGGGCGTACCGGCTCACCATCGGCAGCACGGCGTAGAGCGATCCCGCGAGAAGACCGGCCCCCGGGGTGGCGAGCCTCCTGCCCAGGACCGCGATGCCGTACGCGGCGGCGGCCGTGGCGATGGCCGAGGGCAGGCGCATGGCCAGCTCGCCGGTCGAGAACGCGGCGAACGGCCGGAGCAGGAGATAGTAGAGCGCGTGCACCCGGTCGATGCTGCCGAGCAGGTGCCACAGGTCGTCGATGGGCATCGAGGCGGCCAGGACGCTGACCGACTCGTCGCGCCAGAACGAGGGCGTGGTGATGCCCCACAGCCCGATCAGCATCGCCGCCACCGCGGGGATCGCCTCCGGCAGACGACGCCGGACCCTGCCCTTCTCCGCAACACCCATCACATCGCGCTATTTCACACCATGAAGGCGATCAACGCGACGGTACGGCCGGGCCCGGCCGCGGGTGGGGGCACCAAACCTAACGACGATCCCCCTTATACCGATATTTCCGGCATTGCGGATGAGGTGGGCACTGCCGTGTCGGCCCGGCGGCGCCCGGTCGATCCCTAGTCGATCAGGTCGATCAGGTCGGCGACCGAGTCGACCACCATGGACGGACGGAACGGGTAACGATCGATCTGGTCCCTGCTGACGACCCCGCTGAGCACCAGGATCGTGTGCAGCCCCGCCTCCATGCCGGAGACGATGTCGGTGTCCATCCGATCGCCGATCATGGCAGTGCTCTCGCTGTGGCCGTCGATGGCCCGCAGCGCGCTGCGCATCATCATCGGGTTGGGCTTGCCCACGAAGTAGGGCTCCACCCCCGTCGCCTTGGTGATCATCGCGGCGACCGCGCCGCACGCGGGCAGCGACCCCTCGTTCGAGGGACCGACCGGGTCGGGGTTGGTGGCGATGAACCGGGCACCGCCCTCGATGAGGCGGATCGCCCGGGTGATCTGGGTGAAGCTGTACGTGCGGGTCTCGCCGAGGACCACGTAGTCGGGGGCGATGTCGGTCAGGACGTAGCCGACCTCGTGCAGGGCGGTGGTCAGCCCCGCCTCCCCCACCACGTACGCCGAGCCGCCGGGACGCTGGCCGTCCAGGAACCTCGCCGTGGCCAGCGCGGAGGTCCAGATCGACTCCGGCGGGATCTCCAGACCGGCCGCGCGCAGCCGTACGGCCAGGTCGCGCGGGGTGTATATCGAGTTGTTGGTCAGCACGAGAAACCGCTTGCCCGACTCGCGCAGGCGTCGGATGAACTCGTCGGCGCCGGGCACCGGATGTCCCTCGTGGACAAGGACCCCGTCCATGTCCGACAGCCAGCACTCGATCTGCTTGCGCTCGTCCACCGTTCTCCTCTGTTCCCGTGTTCCCGCCGGGTACGTATCGGAACCAAGGATGACAGGACCGGGCCGATCCCGCGTCACCAGACCCGTACATCCGGGCATCTCGGAGGTGAAAAGACCGGCCACGCGAGACCTCCGGCCGCCACGCGGCCCACCGCGGCCGTCGCCACCCGGCTCCCCGTACACGAGACCGGACTCCCATACGCGGGACCGGACTCCCGCTCAGGGCGCGAGTGCCTCCAGTGCCTCCAGCGCCCTGCGCATCGACTCCTCGGGGTCGGCGTCGGGCGATCCGATCTCCGGATCGAAGTTGAGATCGTGGAAGACCTCGGTGACCCCCTTGGCCTCGAGTTCCTCGACGTCCCGCCTGATCTCCTCGAACGAGCCGGTCAGCGCCTCACGGCCGGACGCTCCCGCGGGACGGACCCGGGTGACGCCCCGGGTGACGAAGCGCAGCGCCTCGGGATCGCGCCCGGCGGCACGCGCCGCCTCCTTGACGACGGCGATCCTCTCCCCGATGCCGCCGAGGTCCTCGCGGCTCGAACTGATCCAGCCGTCCGCCAGCCGCCCCGCGCGCCTCAGCGCCACCTCCGCGGAACCGCCCAGCAGGATCGGCGGCACCACGGGCGGTTTCGGATCCTGGTGCGCCGGGGGCACCTCGTAGAACTCGCCCCTGTGCGCCACGGTCTCCTCCGTCCACAGGCGCCGCAGCAGCGGGACGTACTCCTCCGCGCGCCGGCCGCGCCGCTCCATCGACACCCCCGAGGCGGCGAACTCCTCGGGCAGCCACCCCAGGCCGAACCCCGCGTCCAGCCGCCCGCCGGAGACCGCCTGCAGGCTCGCCAGCTGCTTCGCCATCAGCGCGGGCGAGGCGAACGGCAGGTTGAGCACCGCCACCCCCAGCCGGACGCGGCTCGTCAGGCCCGCCAGGTAGGCGAGTGTGACCACCGGGTCGTGCACGCTGCGATAGGTCGGGCCCATGGTGTGACCCCGCGGGTAGAGCAGGCGCTGGAAGGTCCACAGCTCGTGATAGCCGAGCCTCTCGGCCTCCCCGGCGACCCGCGCCATGTTGTCCGGCGTCGCCCAGGATCCCGAGACCGGCACCGCGAAACCAATCCTCATGCCTCGCACTTTATTCCGCCGGTGCGCGGGGCCGTTGACCGGTGGTTCACTTGCCGGGTGGACAGCGAGGATCCGATCGACGAACTACTCGGGATCGCCGCCGGATACGGCGGTGTGCCCGGCACGGTCCTGCCGACCAGACCGGACGTGGTCATCGTGCGGGCCGGTTCCGTCGTGGTCAAGGCGCACGCGCCGGGCGCGGAGCGGGAACCGCTGGTGGAACGGATGCGGGCCACCGCGCACCCGGCACTGCGCGGGATCGTCCTCCAACCGGTGACCGAGGAGGTCATGACCGCCGGGGACCGGCTGGTCACCGTCTGGCCGGCCGGTACGCCGGTGGACCACGCGGATCCGGACGCGGCCCCCTGGGAGGCCGCCGCCCGGCTGCTGGCGCGGCTGCACGCCGTACCGGCGCGGGCGCTGCCCCCGCTGCGGGCCGCGGGCGGACCGGCGCGGGTGGCCTCGACCGTCGCCCGACTGGGCGATCGCTCGGCCGCCGAGCTGGCGGTGCGCCGCGCCTTCACCTGCCTGCCCTCTCTCCCCTCACCCGGCGCGTACCTCCCCGATACGACGGCTCCCGGTCTGACCCACGGCGACTGGCACATGGGCCAGATGGTCCGCGCGCCGGACGAGTGGATCCTCATCGACATCGACGACCTCGGCCTCGGTGACCAGGCCTGGGATCTGTCCAGGCCCGCCGCCTGGTTCGCGGCCGGACTGCTGGAGCCCGACGTGTGGCATCGCTTCCTCTGGGCCTACCGCGCCGCGGGCGGGGTCGCCGCCGGACCGGACGGCGACCCGTGGGAACGGCTGGAGACACCGGCGCAGGCGATGACCGTGCAACTCGCGGCCACCGCGGTGGCCGCCGCGGCGCGGGCGGGGCGTCCGCTGGACGAGGTGGAGGAGGTGCTCGTCGAGTCCTGCCTGAGGATTGTCCGGCATCGGAGCGCCTGCAATAGTGTGCCGCAGTAGGTTGTGGTTACTCGTTACCACGCCAGAACAAGGAGACCAGCCAGATGCAGTGCCCCAAGTGTCGGGGCGCCATGCGCACCTATGAGCGCAACGGCGTCCACATCGACCAGTGTGAGAGCTGTCGCGGAATCTTCCTGGACTACGGCGAGCTCGAGACGCTGACCCGGATGGAAAGCCAGTGGTCGCAGTCCCACGCGGCTCCGCCGCCGCCCCCGCCGCCTCCCATGCACGGTGCTCCCCCCGGCTACGGCGCTCCCGCCTGGGGCGCACAGCGTCACGGCCACTACGGCCACCACCGCCAGCGCAGCTGGGTCGGGATGCTCTTCTCGACCTGATCCGCCGAGGCGACACCGCGACCTCGTCACGAGGTCGCGGTCTTCACGACTCCGGGCTCTCGGTTCCCCGCACCCTCGCGTCCCGTGGAGAAGGACGCCGCCGGCCGCCGAGGCAAGACGTGTCAGGGCGGTGAGGGGAAGCGCGTCAGGAGGGGAAGTCGCCCGGCTTGACCTTCTTGGGCTTCACGGTGCCCCCGGTCACGGCGTGCAGGGTGATCGTCCAGTTGGTCCAGCGGATCTGGGTCCCGGTGTTGACGGTCCTGAACCGCACGGACTTGCCGAACTGCTCGAAGTCGCACGACCGGGTGAAGGTCTTGGCCTTCGCGTCCCAGTCCTCACCAAGGGTGTAGTAGATCTTGTAGCTGCCGTCCCGCACACCCTGGATCTTGAAGTTGGACTTCCTGCGGACGTACACGGTGACGGCCTTCTTCTTCCCGCGTACCAGGACGACGACGGCGTCCTGCCTGGTGCCGTTGCGCAGTTCGAGGTAGGCGCGGCCGGGACGTCCCTCTGAGGCGATGAACCTGCCGTTGGACAGCCGGCGGTTACGCTTCTTGGCCGCCTTGACCGGGATGACGCTCGCCGGATACCCGCTCAGCTCCTTGGCGACGTCTTCCACGTCGGACAGCTGGTTCGCCTGGGCCATGCCGGTCAGCACGGCAGGGCCTGTGCACACCCGCTGGTCCTCCGCGTCCTGGCGGGCGGTGTCGAAGGAGGCGCGCAGCCGGCCCAGGGCTTCGACATAGCTGTCGTGCTGGGCCTTCACCTCGACGGGAGGGGCGAGGGTGGAGAGCCGGGTCACCGCGGCCTCCACCGCTCCGGAGGTCTTCTGCAACTGCTTGCCGAGGGTCTTCAGCCCGCCGGTCGCGGCGAGCTTCTTCACCGCGTCACGCACCGGGCCGCGCGCCAGCTCCAGCTCGGCCCGGTATTCGTCGGGCGTGAGCGTCACGGCGGCGGGCGGGGAGATCTGGCCGCCGGCTCCCTGTCCCGTTTCCGCCGTTCCCGCTCCCACGGTGCCACCCGCGGTGGCCGGGCCGACCACGGGATCGTCCGAGGGCGAGGTGCAGGCGGTGAGGGTCAGCACGGTGACCACGGCACAGGCGAGCAAACGGGGGGAAGTCACCCGCACAACTATTGCCGGATCGATCACTGTGCGTCAAACGGTGTCCGGGAATCGGCGATCCCCGACGGGGTCACCTCCCGGTTCGCCATCGGCCATCGGCTGACGAGGGTCGATCCCGGCGACGACGGATCACGGCCGAGCCCGTCCCGCCCCGAGCCGGTACGTCACGGAGATCAGCCGGACGGCCGGATCACGAGCAGCGACCGCGGGCGCTTGGTGAACTCCACCTCGCCCGTGACCGTGAACGTCTCGCCGTCGCACGCCAGCGGCAGCCGTCCGGAGGGCGCGGAGACGCGCAGCGTGTCGGCCTGCCACTGCTGGTAGTGGCGTGACAGCTTCACCCGTCCCGCCAGCAGGCTGAGGAACACCCGCAGCCTGGGCAGCCGGTCGGCGGCGGCGAGCACGCGGATGTCCAGCAGGCCGTCCTCCAGACGCTGCCGTCTGGAGGGGGCTCCGCCGCGCTCCTCGTAGCGGCAGTTGCCCACGAACACCATCCAGACGCGCCGGGGCACCCCGTCCACGACGAGTTCGACGGGGCGCGCGCCGCCCGGCCCGAGTGCCTCGGCCATCGCCCAGAACAGCGCGGGCCACTTACCGATCCGGCTCTGCCTTCGCTCCCCGCGCTCCACCAGCGCCGGGTAGACGCCCACGCTCGCGGTGTTGACGAACGTCCGGCCCGCGACCTCGCCGACGTCGACGGCGACGAGGTCGCCGCTGTGGTAGGCCGTCACGGCCTCCTGTGAACTCTCCACCCCGAGCGCGCGGGCGAAGTGACCGTGCGCGCTCGCGGGGACGACCAGCAGCGGGGTCGCCCCGCCCACCGCCTCCTGGGCCGCCAGGTTGACCACGCTGTCTCCCCCGGCCACCGCGAGCACCTTGGCCCGCGAGGCGGCGTCCCGCACGGCGGCCCCGAGGTCGTCACCCGGCGCCACCTCGACGACCTCGGCCCGGGGGAAGGCCACGCGCAACGCCTCGGCCGTTCCCGCGACGGCGTCGGCGGAGCCGTCGACCACGGCGATCGCCCCCTCACCGTCGGGGTCGAGTCGCGCGGACGGCGCCGTGAGGGCGGCGCGCGCCTGCCCCGCCTCACCGGCGTCGGGCCAGATGCGGCGGGTGAGCAGCCCCGCCGCCACGCCGATCCCGGCTCCGGCGAGCACGTCGCCGGGGTAGTGCACTCCGGTGTAGACGCGGGAGAAGCAGACGGCCGCCGCGAGGAGCGCGACGGGGACCGCGACCACGCGGGGTGCCTCCAGCGCCACGGCCGCGGCGAAGGCGCCGGCCGTGGCGGAGTGACCCGAGGGGAACGACGCCGACGCGGGCATCTTGATCAGCCGGGCGAGCGGGAGCCCTTCCGCCGACGGCCGGTTCCTGCCGAAGGCCTGCTTGCCGACCAGGTTGACCAACGGACTGGCGAGGCTGACCGCGAGCAGTCCCCTGGTCGCGGCCCGGCGCAGTGGCCGTCGCCCGCTGACCGCCAGCGCACCTGCCACGCCGGCCCACAGGAGCGAGTTGTCGGCCGCGCGCGACAACGCGGGGACGACGCGTTCGAGACCGGGCAACCTCGCGCCCGCCACCATGGCGAACACCCGCCGGTCCAGCCTGCTCAGCCGCGACCCCAACCGCATGCGCCGCCCCCTCCTGCGATGACGAAAACCATGACGAACCGCCACGACCCACCCGTCACGACGAACCGCTCACGACGAGCGGCGATGACGAACGAGCGGACGGCCATTCGATTCTGCCCGGTGTCCGGGGTCCGGGGCGTCTTCGCCGCTCCCGTACTTCTCACCCGTCATTCGTCCGCGGCGGCCCCCACCTCGGAGGAGATCACCGGCTCGTGGCCTCTGGCGGCGAGTTCGGCCTCGATCGCGGCGCAGACGGTCTCCACGACCGTGACGCGGGCCAGGCGCTTGTCGTCGCCGGGGACCACGTGCCACGGCGCCTTGGGGTGGTCGGTGCGGGCGAGCATCTCCTCCACCGCGGCCTCGTACTGCGGGCGCTTCTCGCGGTTGCGCCAGTCCTCGTCGGTGAGTTTCCACGCCCGCAACGGGTCGCCGGCCCGGTCCTGGAAACGCCTGAGCTGCTCCTCCTCGGAGACGTGCATCCAGAACTTGACCATGATCATGCCTTCGGCGGCGAGGGTCCGCTCGAACTCCACGATCTCCCCGTACGCGCGGGACCACTGCTCCTCGGTCGCGAAACCCTCGACGCGTTCCACCAGCACCCGGCCGTACCAGGAGCGGTCGAGCACCGCCATCCCGCCCCAGCCGGGCAGGACCGGCCAGAACCGCCACAAGAAGTGGTGGCGCTTCTCGTCGTACGTCGGCGCGGCGAACTGGGCGACGCGGACGTGGCGCGGGTCGAGCGGGCGCACCAGCCGTTTGATCGCCCCTCCCTTGCCCGAGGCGTCCCACCCCTCGAAGACCACGCACAGCGGCGGGCCGATGCGCTGTTCGCCGACCTGGCCGCCGAGTATGAGGCGCAGACGGAGCAGGTGGTCCAGAGCGGCGTCGAGGCGCTCGGAGGCGTCCTTCTTGGAGAGCTTCTGGGACAGGTCGACCTGGGAGAGGCGGTTCATGCCGACAAGCCTCGCATGTTCCCGCCGGCCCACGATCCCGGGAGTCCTCCCGGGTCCCGCCGCCTGTCGTCAGGCCAGGCGGTCCCCGGAAGGATCCGCCGCTGTCAGCGGGCCGCTGCCTGACCCGTGGCGGGTTCGGCGTCCGCCGGTGAGGAGACCGCGCCCAGCCGCATCCGCATCGCGTGCTCGACAAGGGTGATGAGCACTTTCTTGCCCGACTCGCGCTGCCTGGCGTCGCACAGCACGATCGGGATGTCCTGGTGGAGGGTGAGCCCGAGCCTGACCTCGTCGAGCTCGTACTTGCGGGCCCCGTCGAAGCAGTTGACCGCGACGATGAAGGGCGTCTCGCGCCGCTCGAAGTAGTCGAGCGAGGGAAAGCAGTCGGCGAGCCTGCGGGTGTCGGCGAGCACCACCGCGCCCAGCGCGCCCAGCGCGAGCTCGTCCCAGAGGAACCAGAAACGCTCCTGGCCGGGCGTGCCGAACAGGTAGAGGCGGTAGTCGTCACCGATGGTGATGCGGCCGAAGTCCATCGCGACCGTGGTGGTCTGCTTGGCCTCCACTCCCAGCAGGTCGTCGACGCCGATACCCCGGTTGCTCAGGGTCTCCTCGGTGCGCAGCGGCTCTATCTCGGAGACCGCGCCGACCAGCGTCGTCTTGCCGGCGCCGAATCCACCGGCGACCAGGATCTTGATCGCCTTGGGCAGCTTCACGCGCCCGGCGTCACGGCTAGAGCGCACGGAGTCCATCGAGCACCGCCCTGTACAGCCTCTCGTCGTGCATGTCCGTCTCCGAATGCGGTTCTTGCATGGCGATGAATCCCTGATCGAGCAGGTCGCTGAGCAGGACACGGACCGTGCCTGCCGGAAGGTTCATATGGGCCGCGATCTCCGCGACCGACTGGGCCTGCAGGCAGAGCCGGACGATGGCCTGACTTTCCGGTTCCAGGCCCGGCTCCCTCGACGAGACCTGCCGAATGGTCACCACCAGGGTGATGAGGTCGAACCTGCCGCGACTCGGTTCGGTCCTGCCGCGCGTCAGGACGTACGGCCTGACGATCGGCCCCGCCTCGTCGCCGACCCACTGGGACTCTGGCTGCTCGTCGAAGATGCTCATCGTAGGCCGTCGCCTCTGAAGGAGTCGGCCCTGGAGGAGTCGGCCGTTCTGGTCGGCGAGGTGAGGTACTGGCCGACGCGGGTGACGAGCATGGCCATCTCGTAGGCCACCAGGCCGACGTCGGCCTCGGCGCTGCAGAACACCGCGAGGCAGGCTCCCTGCCCCGCGGCGGTGACGATCAGGTACGCCGTCCGCATCTCGATGATGGTCTGGCGCATCGGCCCGCCACCGACCCGGTCGCTGACTCCCCTGCCCAGGCTCTGGATCGCCGATCCGACGGCGGCCAGATGCTCGGCGTCGGCCGGGGAGAAGCCCGCCGAGGCGGCCAGCAGCAGGCCGTCGGTGGAGAACACGATGCCGTGCTGAGCTTCCTCCACCCGCGAGACCAGGTCGTCCAGCAACCAGGCCAGGTCCGTGAAAGACCCTGTTCCCTGCACCACTTCGTTGTCCTCTCCTTCCGCCCGCCGGCGTTCCCTCGCCGGTTCGGGGCAGCTCATCGGCGCCTGCCCGGCACCCGCGACCTGATGATCGTTCACTGGGGTCACACGGCGGACCCGCCTTCGCCCACGGGATCGCCTTCGCGATCGAGCAGATGGGCGGCGTCGTCGCGGCCTCGTCGCGTACCCGCCTGGAAGGACGACATGGCCGCGCGGATCATCTCCGGCGAGCGCTCGTCGTCGGCCTCGTCGGCCGGAGACGGCGGGACCACGGGCTCGTCCTCCTGCAGGGGTGCGGCGAGGTGGGTCTGGGGAACGCGCCTCGGGAGACCGCCCGGCGTGTGGCTGCTGTCGGGCGGGGGCAGCACGGGGGGCAGCGGAGTCCCGGAGCCGCCGGGACGCGCGTGGGCGCCGGAGTCGTCGGGGCCTTCGCCCGTGGAGGCGCCCTGCGAGACCGGAGTTCCGGGGTCGGCGAAGTCGGGCAGACGCCCGGGCGTTCCGGTCTCCGGCGCCCGCCTCAGTGCCGAGGGATCGGCGAAGCGACCGGGAAACGTCGGGTCGGCGAGGTCCTCCCCGGGCGTGGGCCCCGCGGAATGCCGTCCGGAAGGCGCCTGGTCGGCCTGCGCGGGGACTCCGGCGATGCCCAGGGGGTCGCCCACCCGGCCGCGGACCGCGGCGACCGCGGAGGTGGTGCCGTTCATCTCGGCGCTGCTCGCCGGGCGCGCCTGCGGCACGCCGACGCCGACGGAGGTCCCCTGGTCCTCCTCGTTGATCAGGTCCTGCGGGATGAGGACGACGACGGTGGTGCCGCCGTACGGGGAGGACTTGAAGGTCACCCGGATGTCGTGCCGTTCGGCCAGGCGGCTGACGACGTACAGGCCCAGGCGGGCGTTGCCGGAGAGCTTGAGCTCCGGCGGGTTCGCGATCCGCTCGTTCGCCTCCGCGATGTCCGCGGCGCTCATGCCCAGGCCCCGGTCCTCGATCTCCAGCGCGTAGCCGTGGGCGACGAGGTATCCGCCGACCTGCACCGTCGTGTAGGGCGGGGAGAAGGAGGCGGCGTTCTCGACGAGCTCGGCGATCAGGTGGATGACGTCGCTCACGGCCCTGCCGTCCAGCGAGACCTCGCCCAGGGGCATCACGTCGACCCGGGTGTAGTCCTCGATCTCGGCGAGGGAGCCGCGGACCACGTCGATCATCGGGACCGCGTCGCGCCAGGCACGGCCCGGAGCCGCGCCGGAGAGCACGAGGAGGTTCTCCGCGTAGCGCCGCATCCGGGTCGCCAGGTGGTCGAGCCTGAACAGGTCGCGCAGTTCCTGAGGATCGTTCTCGCGCCGTTCCATCACGTCGAGCACGCTCAGCTGACGGTGCACCAGCGACTGGGTGCGGCGGGCGAGGTTGCGCAGGATGTCGGCGATGTCGCGGCGCAGCTGGGCCTGCTCCGCGGCGACCTTGATGGCGGTCCGCTGCACGGCGTTGAACGCCTGGCCGACCTGCCCGATCTGGTCGTCTCCGAACTTGAGGGGGGGCGCCTCCGCCGCGACGTCCACCATCTGGCCGTGGCCGATCCGCTCGACCACGGCGGGCAGCCGCTCGTTGGCGAGTTCCCAGGCGGCGGCCCGCAGCTTCTCCAGCTGCTGTACCAGGGCGCGGGCCGTGGTGATCGCCAGGACGACCGAGGCGATGACCGCCACCAGGCCCAGGCCGCCGGCGAGCGCGAGCCGCACGATGACGCCGACGGCGACCGGCCCCGACCGCTCGACCACTCCGCTGCCGGCCGTGAGCACGGCCTGCGTGAACTTGACCTGTGCGGGCTGGGCGTCGGAGCTCCACCGCGTGACGTCGATCACTCCGGCCGCCACCACGTTCGGGTCCTCGATCAGCTGGTTCTCCATGGCGCGCAGCCGGACGAACTGCTCGCCGGAGACCATCCGCTTGTGGGCCTCCTGGTCGGCCGGGGGCAGCTCGGCCACCGCCTGGTCGGTGAGGAAGCGCCGCGTGCCGACCAGCTGCGTGAACCTGACCTGCTCCCCTTCGGAGAACCTGCCCCCGGTCAGGGCGCCCATCACCAGGGCGTCCTCCTGGGAGAGCAGGTCCCTGGCCCGGTTCATCGCGATGAGCGTGCGGGTGTCGTTGGCGAGTTCCTCGTCGTCCAGCGTGGCCAGCGAGTCGTAGACACGGAAGATCGAGTCGATGATGCCGGTGATCTCCGCGGCCGCCCAGGTCCGGTTGACCCGGCCGGCGTCGATCGCCTTGCGCGCGGCGGGCAACCCGTCCAGCAACCGCTGGGTCTCGCCGATGCGTCGGTGCAGGGCGGGACTTCCCAGCAGTTCCACTCCGCTGCCGCCGGTGAGTTGCCGGAAGTTCGCGTCGGCGGCGTCGGTGCGCTTTCGCTGGGCGGCCATCGCCTCGCGCCGTTGGCGTTCCGCGCTGACCGAGCCCAGGGTGATCGCGATCAGCCGCCGCTCGGCCTGCAGTTCGACGATGAGCCGCTCACTCGGGTCGGCCACCTCGGTGTTGAGGGTCGCCACGCCCAGCATGTTCAAACCGTCACGGACCGTCACCCATGCCGTGAACGCCCAGAGCGCGGTGAGCGACACCAGAAGTGCCGTGACCTTGGTCCGCAAGCTCGCGTTACGCAAGCGCATGGTATCCACCCCGGGAAACAGAAAAAATAGACGGCATTTTTCGTGGCAGTTGACACATCCTGGTCAAACAGGTCAAACGGTCGCCACATCGCTGGGATCAGCGGGGCATCCCGCATCACACCCGCCGAACCTTAGCAATGTCCCTAAAAACCCTCAAGACGGACAGAGTGGATGCGCCCTCGTGTCCTGTTTTGAATTCACGGTCAATTCTCAATACGAGTCGTCCTCGGGAATGGCGAGCGCACGTCGCGCCAGGTGAAGCGCGCCCAGAACTGCCGCCCTGACGATCGCCACCGGCAGATACAGGTCCTTGTCGACCCAGAGCGACGGCGCCTCGCCGCCACGGGCGGCCAGCAGGTGCCGGTATCCACGTTCCACGGCCTGTCTCCACCGCCCGTCCCGCGCGGCGTCGGTCAGCAGCAGGATCTGCAGCGCGTAGGCGGTCTCCTCCGCGGTGCCCTCCCATCGGCCCCACGACCCGTCCCCGCGCTGGGTGGCGAGCACCCAGTCCACGGCACCGCCCACCGCGCCCGCCGACTCCCCGCCGCCGAACTCGCGCAGCGCGATCGCGCAGCAGGCCGTGGCGTAGTACGGAGAGACGTGCCAGCGGTCCGTCCAGCTGCCGTCCGCCTCCTGGCGGTCACGCAGCCATGCCGACAGCTTCGCGACGACGGCCGCGTGGCGGGGCTCTCCCCCACGGCGGCGCAGGTATTCACCGAAGGCGTCGAGCACATGCGCGTTGGTCGTCGGGGACATCCCCTCCTCCCCCCGCCAGGTGCAGAAGTGGGTCTCCAGCTCGAACGGCCACAGCCCCTCCGGCTCGCGCGGCTCGTCGAGCAGCGCGAGCGCGTACAGGGCGACGGAGGTGGTGTCGGCGTCCGCGGGCAGACCGGGCCCCGTGGCGATCCCTTCGGGGCCGAGGCCGTCCCGCAGGCTCGCGACCAGTCGCGGCGGCACGTCCAGCGGGATCCCCGCACGCCGCAGCCAGCTCAGCGTCCAGCCACGCTCGAACACGGCGATGGGGAGGGTGCACGGCATGGGACCGCCGGAGGAGGCCACGACGGCCTCCAGATACCGCCGGACGGCCGTCTCGTCACGCGTCCTGCGTGCGGCGCGATCCTCGGCTCCGGGTCCGGCCTCGGGCGGCGAGGCCAGCCAGGCCGCGCTCGCCCCGGGCGAGGCTCCCACGGCCGCCATCCCGCCGGGCATCGGCGTGGGGAGGATTCCCGAGGCGGCTATCGCCTCCGGGCCCGCGACCTCGAGGGCATGGACCAGTTTCTGCGGGATCGGCGCGCCCGACATCAGCCACGCCCTGACGGCCGTCAGTTTGGCGCCGCCCGTGCCCAGGGGCGGTTGCGGCCCCTCCCCGTCGAGGTGACCGTCGATCAGGGCGAACAGGGCGGCGACGATGAGTTCGACCGCGGGCGTGTCCGGTGGCCAGCCGGCCTGGAAGGACCGGTTCCCGATGGCCTCCAGCCCGCGTTCCACGGCCTTGGCGAGGAGGGCGCGGTCGGAGGGGCCTTCGCGCCCGAGTTCGACCAGGAGCGCCTCGACCGCGCTCAGCGTGGGGACGAGGGCGTGGTCGCCGGAACACCCCCAGCCACCGTCCGGCCGCTGGGTGTCGAGCAGGAACTCGACCCGTGCGGTGTGCCCTGCCAGCCACGGCGCCAGGCTCACCACCCGGCCGGTCTCGTACGGGGAGGCGGACACCTGCCCCCAGGGCTCGGCCGACAGTCCGGCGACCAGCTCGCGTGCCTCGGCGACCACGTCGATCCCGGCGTGATCCTCCGTACGGATCCCGGCGCCCGCCTCCGTGCCTGGTTCCGTGCCCGATTCCGTGATGGTCAGCAGGCCGTCCACGCTCACAACGTCCCCCAGTAGTCGCCGACCTGGTAGAAACCCGCGCAGAAGTCCATCTGGCGTTCCATGTAGCCCGCCAGCTCCGGATGGGCGGTCCGTAGCGGGGCGATGAGCTCCCGGCTCCGGGCGGCGAGCCCGGCGATCCGCTGTTCCACCTCGGCGCGGCCGACACCGAGCAGCAGGACGTTGAGATCTCCCCAGGCGACGTCCCGCTCGTAGGTGCCCAGGTCGTTGAGAAGGCGGATGACCCGTTGCACCGCCCAGCCCGCCTCGCGCAGCGCGTCGACGTCCGCGACCGCTCCGGGGCCCGTGACGTGGATCCAGTGGGCCGCGAACGCGTAGGAGAAGCCGAGGTTGTCGGCGTTGCCGAGGTACTCCTCGTAGGTCGGCGTGACCTTGTCGGTCTTCCAGCGCCACTCCGTGAGCATCCCGCCCAGCATGCGCTCCAGCTCGTCGCGCCAGACCGGCCCGAGTTCGGGGAACGCGGGCGAGGCCGCGAGCTCGTCGCGGATGTCGCCGAGCATGCGGGTCAGGTCGTCGTCGGGGACCGGCGAGGCCCCGTCCGCCACGTCCAGGCACCTCCTGGCGATGGCCCGCACCTCGGGCAGCGAGGTGGCGACGTAGTCGACGAGCCAGTCCAGGCCGAACGCCCAGAGGGAGACCTTGTTCGCCATCCGCAACTGCTCGGCGCCGAACCAGGGGCCGCCGAACGCCATGGCCAGTGAGAGCGTGCTGTACAGGGCCGCGTCGAACGGCTTGGCGGAGAACAGGCCGGGATAGGTCTCCGCCCACTCGCGCATGTCCCGCTGCGACCGCCCGGCGCGGGCGCAGATCGCCCCCGCCTCCCTGGCGTCCCCCAGGACACCGGAATCGGGCCGTGCATCGGGGGCGGGCCGGACGTCCGGATCGGAGCGGAGCCCGGAATCGGGCCGGACAGCCGGATCGGGCGGGAGCGTCATCGCAGGGCCCCGCTCCGGTCACGTCCGTTGAAGGACACGCCCAGCGAGACCTTCTGCCGGGGACGCAGCGAGGCGGCCCAGCCGGTGTCGAACGGGCCCGGGGTGCGCACCGACATGCGGAACCGGCTGAGGATGCTCGCGACGAGGAGCGGTGCCTCGACGTAGAACAGGGGCTCGCCCAGGCACCTGTGCGGTCCGCCACCGAAGGGGAAGTAGGAGTATCTGTGCCTGCGCTCCTCGCCCCCGGACCTGCTGGGCGCGAACCGCTCGGGGTCGAACTCGTCCGGGCGCTCCCAGAACTCCTCCAGTCGCTGCGTGGCGTACGGGGTGACCAGCACCGACGATCCGGCCTTGATCCGGATGCCGCCGATCTCCGTGTCCTCCATGACCCTGCGGGGGAGAAACCAGCCCGCCGGGTACAGGCGGAGTGTCTCCTGCAGGACCATGCGCGTGTAGACGAGACGGGGGATGTCCTCGGGAACGGCCGGTCCCTCGCCCACCACCTCGTCGATCTCCGCCCGGAGCCTGGCCTCCACGTCCGGGTGCTCCTCGAGGAGGAGCCACAGCCAGGTGAGGACCATCGCGGTGGTCTCCGACGAGGCGGCGTACACGCTGACCAGCGCGTCGCGGATCTGCTTCTCGGTGAGTCTGTCACCGTTCTCGTCGACGGACCGGCAGAGCACGGAGATGACGTCGACGCTGTCGTCGGGTCGGGCCATCGCCTTTCTCACCACGGGAAACACCACGTCGTCGATCGACTGGACGGCCCGCAGAAAGGTCCTGTCGCCGGGGATCCGCATGAAATACGGCATGAAAGGCATGAGAATCCGGTAGACGAGCGAATAGGACGCCTGTTCGAAAGCGGGGATGATGCGTTCCCCGTCCTCCCGGTTCAGCTTGTCCCCGAACAGCACCCGGTTGACGATGTAGCTGAGGATGCTGGACATCTCCGTGGCCGCGTCGAAGTCCTGCCCCGACCGCACGTACTCGTCCCATTCCTCGACGCGCCCCGCGACGCGCCTGGACACCTCATCGGCGATCGTGGCGATGTACCGCGTGGTGAACAGGGGTTGCAGGACCTTCCTGCTGTTCTGCCAGTGTTCGCCGTCGCTCATGATGCTGTGCCCGAAAAGCCGCTCCAGAGGGCGCCAGAACATTCCCAGGCGCTGGTGCTTCGTCCATTCGACGCGCATCACCTGCTGGACGTGGTCGGGGTGCGTGATCAGATAGGGGCGAAAGGGCCCCAGCTCCAGCCGGACGATCTCACCTCGCGCCTCCCGTGCGAACCCGGCGAGCGCCCCCGCCGGTTCGCGGAGAAGCTTGGGCAGGGCTCGGCGCATCGGAACGGATCTCGCCCGGCGACCGGCACGGACGTGCACGTCCATGGACATAGGCAAACATCTCCCACCTCGCGTGACGTGAATTCGCGCAGCACGAGACAACCGCCCGCGCGGGTGAGCGCGGCGGTGTTCGAAAACGGGGACACCCCACGTGTCCCGTTCCCACCCGGGGCGCGAATCAGGACTGGTCAGCCAACGGAACAGGACCGCTCGGCCGACAATCCACCTGGGACGCTCCGAGCCTCCTCGCCTGTCTCATTCTGTGTTTTACACGCTAAAGCGCATCACATCACAACATTAGTTAATCTTCGCACAAAGTATCACATGACTCACCAGAAGTGATCAAGGGTGTATAGCATATAAAGCCCACCACTTTCCGGCATGATCCTCGTTAACATGCGCCGTTAACGCGCGCTTAACATGAGCGCCTTAATTAGTGGATCAGCCGCCAATCATGCGATGACCTGGCATTACCCAGTGTGACCGCGGGTCCTCAACCCCGAGCTGTCAGGCTTCCCGAGCGCTCAGGCGCCCTTGGCGAAGGCCGCGAGGATGCGGTCGGCGGCCAGCGACGGGGTGAGGGCACCCTCCTGGACGTCGCGCTCCACCTGGCCGACGATCGCCGCGACCTCGGGGTGCTCGCGGAGCCGGGTGAGCAACCTGTCGGTGATCAGTGCCCAGGTCCAGCGGACCTGCTGGCGGCGACGGCGCTCGGCGAGCTCCCCAGAGGCCTCCAGGGCGTCGCGATGGTGGACGACCTGCCGCCACAGCTCGTCCAGCCCCTTGCCGGTCAGCCCGCTGCAGGTGAGCACCGGGGGCGTCCGCCCGGCGCCCAGCAGGCGGAGCGCTCCCGCGAGCTCTCTGGCGGCCTTGCGCGCGTCCAGCTCGTGGGAGCTGCCCTCGGTGCCGTCGGCCTTGTTGATCGCGATCACGTCGGCCAGCTCCAGCACCCCCTTCTTGATGCCCTGGAGCTGGTCGCCCGTCCTGGCCAGGGTGAGCAGCAGGAAGGTGTCGACCATGTCGGCCACGGCGGTCTCCGACTGGCCGACGCCGACGGTCTCCACGAGAACGATGTCGTATCCGGCGGCCTCGACCACGACCATCGCCTCGCGGGTCGCCCTGGTGACCCCGCCCAGGGTGCCCGAGGTGGGCGAGGGGCGGATGAAGGCGGCCGGGTCGACCGCCAGGCGGGACATCCTTGTCTTGTCGCCCAGGATGCTCCCGCCCGTACGCGTCGAGGACGGGTCGACGGCGAGCACCGCCACCCGATGCCCCTCCCCGGTCAGCCGGGTGCCGAGTGCGTCGATGAACGTGGACTTGCCGACACCGGGCACGCCGGTGATGCCGACCCTGCGCGCGGCGCCGGAGAGCGGCGTCAGCTCGGCGAGCAGCCGCTGGGCCAGGTCCCTGTGATCGGCCCTGGAGGACTCCACCAGCGTGATCGCCCGCGCGATCCAGGCCCTGGACCCCTCCTTCACTCCCTGAACGTAGTCGTCAAGCGTCCGCGTCATGGCCCAGCCGGGTGAGCAGGTCCGCCAGCAGTCCCCGGGCGGCGTCGGCGATCACGGTGCCGGGCGGGAAGATCGCGCTCGCCCCCGCCGCGCGCAGCGCGTCGAAGTCACCGGGCGGGATGACCCCGCCGACCACGATCATGACGTCCTCCGCGCCCAGCGCGGCCAGCGCCTCGCGGAGTGCGGGCACGAGCGTGAGGTGCCCGGCGGCGAGCGAGTTCACGCCGACCACGTGCACGTCGGCCTCGACCGCCTGACGGGCGACCTCGTCGGGCGTCTGGAACAGCGGGCCGACGTCCACGTCGAAGCCGAGGTCGGCGAAGGCCGTCGCGATCACCTTCTGGCCCCGGTCGTGACCGTCCTGGCCCATCTTCGCCACCAGGATGCGGGGGCGGCGGCCCTCCAGCCGCTCGAACTCGGCGCAGGCCGCGCGAACTCCGTCCACGCCGGATCCCACCTCCTCGCGATAGACCCCGGTGATCGTACGGATCTGCGCCGCGTGCCGCCCGAAGACCCGCTCCAGCGCGTCGGAGATCTCCCCGACCGTGGCCATGGCGCGGGCCGCCTCGATCGACAGCGCGAGGAGGTTCCCGTCGCTCGCCGCGCCCTTGGTCAGCGCGGTGAGAGCCTCCTCCACCCGGATGGGATCGCGCTCCTCGCGCAGGCGGCGCAGCTTCTCCAGCTGCTGGGCGCGTACCGAGGTGTTGTCGACCTTGAGCACCTCGATGGGCTCGTCGGCGTCCGGCCGGTACTTGTTCACGCCGATGACCGGCTGGCGCCCGGAGTCGATGCGCGCCTGGGTGCGGGCGGCGGCCTCCTCGATGCGCAGCTTCGGCAGACCCTGGTCGATCGCCCTCGCCATGCCCCCGGCGGCCTCGACCTCCTCGATGTGGCCCCACGCCCTGGCGGCCAGCTCGTGGGTGAGCCGCTCGACGTAGTAGGAGCCGCCCCAGGGGTCGATCACCCGGCAGGTGCCCGACTCCTGCTGGAGCAGCAGCTGGGTGTTGCGGGCGATCCTGGCGGAGAAGTCGGTGGGCAGGGCGAGCGCCTCGTCGAGGGCGTTGGTGTGCAGCGACTGGGTGTGCCCCTGGGTGGCGGCCATCGCCTCCACGCAGGTGCGGACGACGTTGTTGTAGACGTCCTGGGCGGTGAGCGACCAGCCGGAGGTCTGCGAGTGGGTCCGCAGCGAGAGCGACCTGGGATTCTTCGCCCCGAACCCGGACACCAGCCGCGCCCAGAGCAGCCGCGCCGCCCGCAGCTTGGCGACCTCCATGAAGAAGTTCATGCCGATGCACCAGAAGAACGAGAGGCGCGGCGCGAACCTGTCGATGTCCAGGCCCGCCTCGACGCCGGCCCGGAGATACTCCACCCCGTCGGCGAGGGTGTAGGCGAGCTCCAGGTCACACGTGGCCCCGGCCTCCTGGATGTGGTATCCGGAGATCGAGATCGAGTTGAACTTCGGCATCTTCTCGCTGGTGTACGCGAAGATGTCGGAGATGATCCGCATCGAGGGGCCCGGCGGGTAGATGTAGGTGTTGCGGACCATGAACTCCTTGAGGATGTCGTTCTGGATGGTCCCCGCGAGCTGCTCGGGGGCCACCCCCTGCTCCTCGGCGGCCACGACGTAGAGCGCGAGCACGGGGAGCACCGCGCCGTTCATGGTCATCGACACGCTCATCCTGTCGAGGGGGATCCCGTCGAACAGCTGCCGCATGTCGTAGATGGAGTCGATGGCCACGCCCGCCATGCCGACGTCCCCCGCCACCCGGGGGTGGTCGGAGTCGTAGCCCCGGTGGGTGGCCAGGTCGAAGGCGACCGACAGGCCCTTCTGCCCGGCGGCCAGGTTGCGCCGGTAGAAGGCGTTGGACTCGGCCGCGGTGGAGAATCCGGCGTACTGGCGGATGGTCCACGGCTGGTTGACGTACATGGTCGGGTACGGGCCGCGCAGGTAGGGGACCGCGCCGGGGTAGGTCTCCAGGAAGTCGAGCCCGGCCAGGTCGGCGGCGGTGTAGAGGGGCTTGACGCCGATGCCCTCCGGCGTCTCCCACAGCAGGTCCCCCGGATCGCTCCCGGTGGCCTCCCGAACGGATCGCGCCCAGTCCTCCAGGCCGGGATCAGGAGCCGCGGGGTCCGCCGGGTGCTCGCCGGGGGCCGCCGGTCGCGCACCGAGCTCAATGCCGGAGAAGTCGGGAATCATCGAGCCACCCCCAGATCGTCGAAGGTCGTCCGGAGCACGCCGAGCGCGTCACATCCCGCGTAGAGACAGCCGTCCACACCCTCGTAATCTCCCTTCCCCGCCAGCCACACCTTTACCGCCCCCGCGCCCCTCAGCGCGGCGGCCACCGCCTCGGCGTGCCCGGCGTACAGCCGGTCACTGGAGCACAGGCAGGCGATCCTCGCCCCGGAGGCGGCGAACGCGGCGGCGATCTCGCCGGGATCCGTGACGGCGCCGCCGGTCACGGTGGCGATGCCGCCCGCCTGGAAGAGGTTGGCCGCGAACGACGCCCTCGCGGTGTGCGAGGCCACCGGACCGATGGTCGCCAGGAAGACCTTGGGCCGGGTCTCCTGGGCGTCCGCCAGGTCGCGCAGCGCCTCGAACTCCTGCGCGTAGTGCACCCCGGTGCTTCCGCCGGGCCTGGCCTGCCTGCTGAGAGGCCGCTCGGCCAGGTCGGGGAACTCGCTGACGCCGGTGATCGGGTCGCGGCGCCTCGCGATTCCGGCCGCGCGCCGCTCCCAGGTGGCCGCGAGCCGTCCCGCGACGAACCCGGAGGCGAGCGCGTCGGCCATCCCCCCGGCGCGCTCGATCTCCTGGAACCACTCCCAGGCCCTGACCGCGAGGTCCTCGGTGAGCCGCTCGACGTACCAGGAGCCCCCGGCCGGGTCGATCACCCGGGCCACCCCGGCCTCCTCCACGAGCAGCGACTGGGTGTTGCGCGCGATGCGGCGGGCGAAGGCGTCCGGCAGGCCGAGGCGGGCGTCGAAGGGCTGCACCGTCACCGCGTCGGCCCCGCCGGTACCGGCCGCGAAGCAGGCGAGCGTGGTGCGGAGCATGTTCACCCACGGGTCGCGGGCGGTCATCATCGCCGAACCGGTCACCGCGTGCTGCCGCTGCGCCGCGCCGGAGACACCGGAGACGCCGGAGACACCGGAGACGCCGCACACCTCGGCGACGCGCGCCCAGAGCCTGCGGGCGGCCCTGAGCTTGGCGATGGTGAGGAACTGGTCGGCGGTGGCGGCGTAGCGGAACTCCAGTTGCCCGAACGCCTGCTCCATCGTCAGACCCGCGCCGGTCAGGGCACGCAGCGCGGCGACCCCCGCCGCGACGGAGCAGCCGAGCTCCTCCGCGTCACCGCCCCCCGCGTCGTGGTACGGCGTGGCGTCCACGACCACCGCCCGAAGGCCCGGATGGTCCGCGACGCAGCGGCGGGCCAGCTCGATCGCCGTGTCCGCGTCGGTGAGGACGTCGGCGCCCAGGTTCCCGGTGAGCCTCCCCGGTCCGTCATCGGCCGCGCGGCCGGTGGCACCGGAGGCAACACCCGGTCCGTCGCCGGACACCGGCGTTCCCGGCCCGCCGCCGGGCGACGCGGCCGCGTCGCCGCGCGGTGCCGAGGCCTCCCGCTCCCCGGCCAGCGCGAAAAGCGCCGCTGCCGCCTCGCGGGTCCGCTTGCCCGCGTCGAGCGTGACCGAGATCAGGTTCAGGTGGACCCGCTCCAGCGCGCGTGGCAGATCCTCCGGGTCGAGGGCGAGCCACAGCGAGTCGACGCCGTTCTCCAGGTCCGCGAGGATCGCCTCGGGATCGGGCACCTCGTGGCGTTGCCGTACCTCCCAGCCGCCCTCGGGACGGGAGCCGCGGACGTAGGGCGCGGCTCCGGGAAGGCCGGGATCACCTGGCAGGTCGGACGCGTCGTAGATCGGCGCGATCGTCACGCCGTCGTAGGTGGTGAAGGCCAGCGCCTCCTCCGGGGAGTCGGTCTCGACCCCGGACTTGCGCAGCACCCCGAGCGCGAGCTCCCGCCACCGGTCACGGGTGACCGGTGGGAACTCGGCGGCCGATCGAGACTCCTCAGGCGGCACGGTCATGCACCGGATCCTAAGCGTCGCGCCACCGGGAACTTCCCCCGCCCCCCGGACGAATACCAACACTGGGGTCAACAGGGGGTGCGGGCAGGGGTTCGGCGTGACTCGTGACCGGCGTGATCCGCGCCGGTGTGGCGTCGACAGGGGGCGCGGGCAAGGAGGCCGATCTCGGGATCCGCCCCCGGTGGCGACGGCGAGGCGCGCCACCGGGGAGCCGGTCACGCGACGGTCAGGTGACGGGCTCCTGCCAGGCGGCGTCCCAGGTGGTCCGGTCGACGGCGCCGGTGACGGCGAGGCCCTTCTCCTTCTGGAACTTCCTGCAGACCTCACTGGAGGCGGGGCCGTACAGGCCGTCGACGTCGATCGCCCAGCCCCGGTCGCGCATCCGCCGCTGCCAGGTGCGGACGTCCTCCCCCTGCATGACCGGCGGCTGCTTGAGTATGCGGCCGGGGAAGGAGGGGTGGGGTCCGGGCGGGTTGGGAGCCCCGCCGGGGCGTGGGGCGCCGCGCTTGACCCACGCGTACAGGGGCTCGCCGGGGCAACTGGTCGAGTAGCCGTCGCGGTGCCCCTTGATCTCCCTGCCCGCCCCGCCCTTGTCCCTGAGGTATTCGATGGCGTCGAGGATGCCGTGCAGGATGTTGTCGGTCGGCTTGGTGAACCCCGAGGAGCCGACCAAGCCGAGCACCGCGTAGTGGTCGCTGTTGAGCCCGGCGCCGTTGGCGGCCGGGACGTTGCGCACGCCGCGCCCCTCGAAGACCTTCCGATGCGGACAGACCAGCATGGAGTATCCGACATCGATCCAGCCGTTGCCGTCCATGTGGTGGCTCTGGATGGACTTCACCAACGCGACACACTTGGCGTGGTCGTTCACGATGTCCGGGCTGACCTGGCCACCCGTGTAATGGACCTTCACTCCCTTGGTGGAGTTGAGCTTGCTGTAGGAACCGCGCGGCTG
Source organism: Streptosporangium sp. NPDC049078 (assembly GCF_040648855.1). NCBI lineage: Bacteria > Bacillati > Actinomycetota > Actinomycetes > Streptosporangiales > Streptosporangiaceae > Streptosporangium > Streptosporangium sp. NPDC049078. The sequence goes on along the minus strand of NZ_JBEZEL010000005.1, from coordinate 397,659 downwards.
GCGGGCGCCCCACTCACGGCGAGTAACGAGATCGATGGCCACGAAACGTCTCCACTGTCTGAGTGATATTGCCCTACCGGAGCGTAATGGCTGACACGGCACCAATGAGGCCGTTAAACCAATTGATCCCTTGTCGCGGTGTGATGGGGGAAGCACTCCGGATGGTCGTCGGGTAGCGAAACAGCCGTTCTCCTAACCCCTGCCGGGCCCTCTAAACCGCACCCTCCCCCGGCCCAGCGAGGCTCGGCGAGCCCCGTCGAGGTGGGAGCGCGCTTCCCTTCTCCAGGTTCCTCTCCCCTCGGCGCGAACGCCGTGGGGCACCGGCGAGCCAGGCATCCGGCACGCCGCCCCGAACCGGGCGGTTCCCCTTTCTCCTCCGTGTCCCCCGTTCACCCATCACACTTCACATCACCGACAAGACGGATAGCCTTCCCCCATGGTCGTGACCCCCCTCACCCCTGACGACCCGGTTCGGCTCGGCGCGTTCCAGCTTGCCGGGAGAGTCGGTGAGGGCGGCCAGGGCGTCGTCTACCTCGCGCACGCTCCCAGCGGTGAGCGGGTGGCGGTGAAGGTGCTGTTCCGCGGCGACACCGCGTCGCGGGCGCGGCTCGCCCGCGAACTGTCCGCCCTGGAGAGCGTCGCGCCCTTCTGCACGGCGCGCGTGCTGACCGCCTCCGTGGACGGCCCCCTCCCGTACGTGGTCAGCGAGTTCGTCGACGGCCCCTCGCTGGAGGAGAGGATCCGCGAGCGGGGCCCGCTGCGGGGCGGCGAACTGGAACGCCTGATGGTCGGTACGGCGACCGCGCTGACGGCCATCCACGCCGCCGGGGTGGTGCACCGCGACTTCAAGCCCGCCAACGTGCTGCTCGGCCCCGACGGCCCCAGGGTGGTCGACTTCGGCATCGCGAGGGCGGAGGGCGCGGCCACGACCGCCTCCGGCCTGATCGGCACCCCCGCCTACCTGTCCCCCGAGCAGATCGGCGGGGCTCCCGCCTCACCCGCCTCCGACGTGTTCGGCTGGGCGGCCACCATGCTCTGCGCGGCGAGCGGCAGCCCTCCCTTCGGCGCCGACACCGTGCCGGCCGTGCTGAACCGGATCCTCAACCACCACCCGGACCTGTCGCCCCTGCCCCCCGCCTTCGCCGGGTTGATCGCCTCCTGCCTGGACAAGGATCCCGCCCGCCGTCCGACGGCCCGCGCGCTGATGGTCGGCCTCGTCGACCCGGTCGCCGCCGGCCCCTCCGCCGAGTCCACCGAGGACCTGGCCAGGATCGGCAGCCGGATCGCCGCCCCTCCGGGACGGTCGGCGCTCACGACCCGGGAATCCCGCCGTGGCCGGCGGGGCGCCGTCACCGGCGCGGCCCTCGTCACGGTGTCGCTGCTGATCGCCGCGGGGGTCGCCGCCTGGCTCATTCCGGGCATCCCCGAGACCGGCGTCAACGGTTCCGGCCGGGCGACACCGTCCACCCCGCCGTCGCCGTCGTCGCCGTCCGGAGGCGAGGCCCCGTCCACTCCGGAACCCTCCGGCACCGAGAGGCCGGCCCCGCCGGGGAACGGGGTCGAGATCCCCGCCTCCTTCGCCGGAGCGTGGGCCGGTGACGGCGTCACCTCCACCAACCCGTTCTCCCCCGGCGAGAAGCGGATCGAGGTCACGCTCAGAAAGGGCGACGACGGAGCCGAATGGGCGGAACCGGTCAACGGCTGCAAGGGGCGGATCACCCTGGCCAAGGTCACCGCCGAGGAGTTGACCTTCACCCTCGGCTCCGGCACCGGCTGCATCCCCGGCACCGTGTGGCTCAGGCGCAAAGGTGACGCCCTGACCTACACCTGGAAGGACGTTCCCGGCCCCGAACTGGTCACCGAGACCGGCGACCTGACCAGGAACCGATGAGGCCCTGACCGGCCATGATGCCGATGACGACGATCACCGCGCCGAGCGGCTGGTTCCACGTCAGCGTCTCACCCAGGACGAGCACCCCGAGGACGACCCCCACCAGCGGGGTCAGGTACGTCACCGTCGAGGCGGCCGTCGCCCCCCAACGGGCGATGACCGTGGTGTTCCAGATGTAGGCGAGCCCCGTACCCAGGACGCCCAGGGCGGCCATGCTCGCCACGACGGGCAGGTCCAGGCGCACCGGACCGCCTGCCAGCAGCGGGCTCAGCGCGAGCATGATCAGGGCCGCCACGCTGATCTGGGCGGCGGCGATCGTGGGGGCGTCGTAGCCGTAGGAGACCACGAAGCGCCGCGTGTAGGCGAAGGCCAGGCCGTAGCAGAACGTCGCCCCCAGGCAGGCCGCCTGCGCCCATCCGGGGCCGGCCTCGCTCAGGTTCCACGGGGCGAGGACGACGACGACACCCGCCGCACCCAGCAGCAGGCCGAGCACCCCCGCCGCGTCCAGGCGTTCCTGGCGGAGCGCGGCCAGGGTCACGAACATCGTCATCAGCGGCGTCGTGGCGTTGTAGATGCTGGAGAGCCCCGAGGGGATGTGCTGCCCGGCCCAGGCGAACAGCAGGAACGGCACCACGCACAGCAGCAGCGCGACCACCCCCAGGTGCGCCCAGAGTCTCGGCTGCCTCGGCCATCTCCGGCGGGTGACCAGCATGATCGCGTTGAGGGTGAGCGCTCCCAGCGTGAGACGGCCCAGCACCGTCTGGACGGGAGACAGGCCGGTGAGAGCGACCTTGATGAACAGGAAGCTCGCCCCCCAGGTCAGGGCGAGCGCGAGATATCGGGCGAGCACCGACCTGCTCGCCGGGAGCGGCGCGGCGTCGGCCGCCCGCACCCGCGGAGCTGCCGGGAAGGTTCTTTCACGGGTCACCGGAGCAGTCTCATCAGGCGCTGAGCATGTGTCCAATGAGTTGCCCCGGCGGTGTGATGAGATGTCCTCATGAGGGCCACGGTCGCGCAACTCCGAGTCTTCGCCGCCGTGATCGCGAACGGCGGCTTCGGCGCGGCCGCCGAGGAGCTGGGCATGTCCCAGTCGGCGGTCTCCCACGCGCTCGCCGCACTTGAGCGCGCTCTCGGCGCACCGCTGGTGCTGCGGCACGGAGGCGTGGGACCCACCGCCCTGGGGACGACGATCCTGCCGCACGCCCAGGCGGCGCTCGCCTCGGTGTCCGCCATCGACGAGGCCGTCTCCGCACACCTGGGACAGCACACCGGAGTCGTCCGCGTCGCCGCCCCGCCCACGGTCTGCTGCGGGCTGCTCCCCCAGCTCATGCGGACGTGGCGCGCGGAACTCCCCGGTGTCGAGGTGCAGGTCTTCGAGGGTGACGACGACGAGCTGTCTCCCTGGCTGGAGACCGGAGTCGTCGACGCCGCCGTCCTCGTCGATCCGCTGCCCCCTCCTCCCGCGCATGTGGTGGTGGGCCGCGACGCCTTCCACGCCGTGGTCCGCACCGATCACCCCCTCGCCGGTCAGGAACACATCACGATGGCCGAGCTGACGGAGGATCCGCTGCTCGTCTCCAAGGGGGGCTGCGAGCCGCAGACCCGACTGCTGTGCTCCATGGCGGGTGTCCCCTACGCCCCTGCCCAGCATGTGCGCGAGCTCGGCACACTCATCGGAATGATCGCCGCCGGTATCGGCGTCTCGACGGTTCCCGACCTCGGCCGCGGCCTCCTCACCCCCGGGCTCGTCATGATCCCGCTGAAGCCGTCCCTGACCCGTGCCCTCGTCCTCACCGGTCCGCTCACCCGCCCGCCGAGCCCTCTGGTCGACGCCCTGCTCCGCACCGCCCCCGAGGCCCCCGCTTCCTCGGCGGCCTCCTGAGTCCGGCGCGAAAACCCTTCGACCGCAGAGCGTCCCGCGAGGATCATTGGCGCCATGTCCGTACTCAAGGAGGTCGACTTCCAGCCGGAGCCGCGCCCGGTCGAGCTGCCGATGAAGATCTGGCTCGACGACGGCGACGCGGCGGTGGACGTGATCGACGCCCTCGCGTTGTCCCCCTTCGCGACCGGGGCCCAGCCCTGGTCGCGCACCGCGAACCTGGAGCGGGTCCGTCCCGACGCCTCTCTCGCCCCCGCCTCGGGAAGGCTCGTCAGGGCGGCCTCGGAGAAGGACGGCCGCGACTCGCGGCTGCTGTGCGGAGAGGGCTGGACCCTGCGCGTGATCCGCTACCGCAACCGCGCCGCCACGGTCAGCGTGACCGCGGTCGACGAGGGACTGGCCCGCTCGGTGATCGAGGAGATCACGAGGGACGCCGAGGAGCCCGCCCCCGAGAGCGACCACGTCACGATGGGCTTCTGGTGGCAGGGTCCCCGGGGCAGCCGCCGCTCGGAGAAGCCGATCACCGCCGCTCCCTGGGCGGAGGTCGCCGGCAACTACGCCAGGTCCGTGAGCGAACCGCTGTCGCGGCTGATGTCCGTCACCCCCTCGGAGGCACACGGCCGGCTGATCCTGCTGCACGGGCCGCCGGGCACCGGCAAGACGACGCTGCTGCGCACGCTCGCCCACGAGTGGCGGTCGTGGTGCCAGGTCGACTGCGTGCTGGACCCCGAGCAGCTGTTCCACTCCCCCGGATACCTCATGGAGGTCGCCGTCGGCTCCGACGACCATGACCACGACGACGGAGGCGACAGCGGAGATCGGTGGCGGCTCCTGGTGCTGGAGGACTGTGACGAACTGATCAGGTCCGGCGCCAAGGAGGCCACCGGACAGGGCCTGTCACGCCTTCTCAACCTGACCGACGGGCTCCTCGGCCAGGGCCGCGACGTCCTGGTGGCCATCACCACCAACGAGGACCTCGCCCACCTCCACCCTGCCGTCACCCGTCCCGGCCGCTGCCTCGCCCAGATCGAGGTCGGCGCCTTCCCCCACGACGAGGCCGCCCGCTGGCTCGGCACCGCCGAAGGGCTCTCCGCCTCCGGCGCGACCCTCGCCGAACTCTTCGCCCTCCGCGACGGCGTCATCAACCGCGCACCGGCCCCCCAGGAGAACACCGGCCTCTACCTCTGACGGGCACTCGACGGACACGGCGGGCCGAGCGCCGCCGATCGGCCGGAGGGAGACCGGGGGAGGCGGGGGGAGGGCGACGCGGGCGTCCGGTCCGCGCCGCTCTCCGCCTCCGGGCGGCGCGGACAGGGTGGCGACCGCGGGCGTATGGGCCGGGATCCGGCGGGGTACCAGCAGCCCATGCCCGATCTTCTACCGGAGGAGACCCTCCGGCGGCTCGTCGACCTGCTGGTACGCCTCGTCGAGGCGGCCGGGGCGGCCGTCATCTTCGTCGGCGCCGCGATCGCGTTCGTGCGGTTCGTGCTGGTGGCCGTACGGCGGCACGAGGACGGGTTCATCGCGGTGCGGCTGTTCCTGGGACGCTTCCTCGCGCTCGGCCTGGAGTTCCAGCTGGCGAGCGACGTGCTGCGCACGGCGATCGCGCCGAGTTTCCCGCAGATCGGGCAGCTCGCGGCGATCGCGGCCATCCGCACCGCCCTGAACTTCTTCCTGAACAGGGAGATCCAGCGGGAGGGACGCACGATGAGCGAGGCACGCGGGGGCGCCTCGCAGGCCGTCCCCGGCGGGCGGGATTCGCCGGACGACCCCGGCGGGCGCGTCCCGCCCGGTGCGGGGAATGACTGACCTCGCCCGCACGCTCGTCCCCCTCATCGTCGTCATGGGACTGGCCGCGGCGCTCGCCGTCCTCCTCTCCGGCGCCGCCGCCGGCACCGCCCTGGGAGTGCTGCTCGACTTCCTCCTCGCGGCCGGGCTCCTGCGCCTCTCCCAGGCCCAGACCTGGGCGGCGATCATCACCGCGGCGCTCACGGTGCTGATCCGCAAGCTCGTCGCCACGGCGTTCTCGGCGTTCTCCGCACACGCGACGGGACGGCGTCCGCCCGGCCACCGTTCCGCCACCCCCGCCCCGAGCGGACGGGCTCAGGACCGTACGAGATAGTCGTGCAGGCGGCGGCACTGGCGGCCGAACCCCGACGAGGAACGGCGTGACGACGGGGCGAGCCCGGTGATCTCTCCTCGCGCCCCGGCCCGGCCTGCCACCTCCACGCCCAGGGCGACGAGCTCGGTCGCGCCCGAGCGCGGCCGCTCCCCCTCCCCCGGCAACACGTGCGGCAGTGCCGCCCGGATCACCTGCCAGACCTCTCGGTGGGCTCCCTGCCCGGCCGCCCGCCCAAGCCCGGCCACCGCGTGCGGCAGCTTCACCCAGGTCCGCTCCGTGAGCAGGGCGAGCTGCCTGCCGAGCGCGTCCGCGGGCAGGTCCCCCCTCGCCGCCATCCGCAGTACCAGCCGCACGCCACGGTCCGGATCCCGTTGGGCGAGGAAGAAGGCGAGCAGCAGCGCGATCGGCTCACCGGCCGGCCCCTCACCGGCGGTGAGCGCCTCGACGTCTTCCGACTGGACCCCGGGCCGGTACCAGGAGTGGAGCAGATGAGGGAGATAGCCGGCGGCGACCACGTCGCGGTGCGAGGGCAGGACGGCGGGCCACCAGCCCAGGCACTGGCCGTGCATCTCCCCGTGGCTGCTCGGCACCTCGCCGAGCAGCTCGTCGACGAAGGGCAGGCCGGTCGTTTCGGCCCGCACCCGGGGGACCGGATTCAGGCGGGCGCCCGGAGGCGGCTCGTGTTCGTCGGTGTGGCGAAGGTCCCCGTTCTCGCTGAACGTCCAGCGGACGCGCGTCTCCACCTCGACCGGCCCCTCCGCCAGCCATCGCGCCGCCCGGCGCCCGGCCTCGGAGGTGAGCCCTCCGGCCCGGACGACCGCCTCGGGCTCCACCGTCGCCGGCAACCGCAGCAGCGCCTGCTGGAAGTCGGCGGGCAGCGGCTCGGCCCCGGTGGCCTCGACCGCCTCCAGCCGGGTGAGGAAGACGGCGGGATCGAGGTGACCGGTGGCGGCGGTCGGGGTCGCGAGCAGGACCGGCGGCAGCGTTCCCGCCCTGAGCGCGGCGAGCACCTCCGCGCACCGCCGGAGCACGAACCGGTGCGGCGCGGAGACGTCGTACTCACCGGGGAGCCGGTCGGGCCTGAGCACCCGGGCGGCGCCGTACGCCTCCCCCGGCCCTGTCGCCCCGCCGCCCTCGCCGACTCCGGCGAGGACCCGCATGATCTGGTCGCGCGCTCCGGCGAGAAAATCACCGAGGAACATCTCCCAGCCGCCCAGGCTCCCCGAACCGGTCGTGACGTTCCCGAAGGTCCACCCCTCGGAAACCTCGGGATCCTCCCGAACCGCCGGTCCGGGGTCGGCGCCGGGGGTGACGAGTTCGGCGGCGATCGCGGTGAACCAGTCGTGCGGCGCGTACCAGTCCTCCCTCCGGTAGAGCTCGTGAATCCGGTCGACGCTCCCGCTGAGCGCGGCGCGCAGCGCCTCGCGGTCCTCCATCGCGAGCAGGACGAAGCCCGCGAGCCACCGCTCGGCCTCCTGCCAGTCGCGAGAGGAGCCCGCGCGGACCAGTTCGGCGACCGTACCCGGCGGGTCGGGGAAGGCTCCTACCGGATCGGGTGGGATGAGCGGCGGCGGGACGAGGACCTCCGGCTCGGCCTCGGGCTCCGGCTCTCCCCCGACCGTCTCGGCGAGGAGCCGTCTCAGGTCGGGCGGGAGCGCGTCCAGCGCCGAGCGCAGCGTCTCCGCGCCGAGCGGGGTGAGGTGTGCCGCGTGCTTGGCCGCGAGGCGCGTGGCACGTTCCTGTACGGCGTACGCCTCGTGTCCGAACGCGGACGCCAGAGCCGGGGCCAGCTCGTCGGCCCGTTCCGGCGACCGCCGCAGGGTCTGGTCGAGCCAGGTCAGCCCGGTGCGTACCAGCCCGCTCTCGGCGCGGAACAGCACGCCCTCCAGTGCCTCGGTCACGTCGGCCGGGTCGAGGTGGTCGAGGCGGCGCAGGTGCCTGAGCGCGAGTTCCGCGACCGGCCCCGGCGCGGCCGGCAGCAGGCGCAGGTAGTCGCGGGCGCGGGCCTCCACCTCCGCGTACGTGGGGTCGAGCAGCTCGTGGAGGCGGACGAAGAACCGCAGGTCGACGGCGTCCCCTCCGCGCAGGAACCGGCTCACGCAGCCGTTCACGAGCATCTCGCGGCTCGCCCGCCCCTCGCCGCCCAGCATGGCCAGGGCACCGAGCCAGGAGTCGGAGCGCAGCGGGGTGCTTCGCTCCTCGCGCAGGGCACGGCCCACACCCTGTGCCTCGAAGATCCTCGGCAGCAGGGTGTCGAAGAGCGGATCCCTGCGGAGCCTGCTCGCACCGGGCGGCGTGGCGAGCCAGCCGAGCACGAGCGGGTCGTGCTCGGGCGGGGTCACGCCGGTACGGCGGAGCAGGTTCAGCGCCAGCGGCACCCCCGGTGAGGTCCGGTCGCGGATCCGGAGCGTGAGCCGGGTGACCAGATCGGCCTGCCACTCGGGCTCCCGCGCGGAGATCACCGTCATGAGGGCGTCGGTGTCGCCCGGCCTCTCCCAGCTGAAGAACGCGAATTCGCGGCGGTTCAGCCAGGTGGCCACGGCCGCCGCGCCACCGAGCGAGCCCGCGCCCGCCACCCGCAGGCGTTCTCTCCGCGCGCCCCGGCTTTCCCACCGCTCGAAGTCGTCCGTCCCGAGACGCACCGACCTGAGGTGTCCCGGCAGTTCCTTCGCGACCTCCTTGCGCCCGGCGGCGTCGAGCCCCGCCATCCGGGCCGCGAGTTCGTCGAGGCCACCGTTGTCGATGAGGTCGCGGACCTCGTCCCAGACCGTCATCGGGAGTCCTCCCCGACGTGGGAGAGCGGCGCCGCCGGGGAGGCGTCCGGGGTGCCGGCGGCCATCCGGGCGGCGAGCACGTGCTTGCAGGGGCCTCGCGAGCCCCGGTGGTCGTACCACCACGGGCAGGTGCACGACCCCTCCGCCGTCCGCACCAGGCGGACGCCGCCTCCGGTGGTCACCTCGGCCGAATCGGCACCGGTGAGGCGGACGGCGCCGGAGGCCAGCAGGGCGCGGGCGGAGCCGAGCCTGGGGTTCAGCGCCGCGACGTGGTCGCGGTCGTAGGGCAGCTCGCGGTGGAAGTGCGCGGCCTCGAAGAGGTCGTAGCCGACCCGGCCCGCCGTGCCGAGCTGGGTGAGCGCGGCCCGGACCCGCTCCGGCGCGAGCCCGGAGCGTTCGGCGAGCAGGCCGAGTTCCAGGGTGGGCTCGAAGTCGAGCAGGACGCCGACCAGGTCGGCGTCGCCGGCCACCACGTCCGAGGAAAGATCGTCCAGGACGGCTCCCTCCCCGGAGAAACCGCGCCAAGCCTGCGGAGAAAGCACCAGTGTGTACCGCATACCGGGCAGTTCCAGCTCCCAGGCGCTCGCCCCCGAGCCGTCCGCCGGCCCGTACACCCGCAGAGCCTTGGCGAAGCGCAACGACGGCATCATCGTCGCCAGCCTGCCGGCCCCGGCCAGATGGACCCCACCGGGTAGGGCCCGCTCCGAAAGTCTCAGTTCCCTGCCCGCGGGGACCGCCCACACCTCGGCCGTCGCCCGCTTCGGCAGGCCGCGCAGGAACCTGACGGCCTGCGGCCCGGCGAGTTCGGCACGCAGGTCGAATCCGGAGGCGATCACCTGGACCTCCGCGAAACCGCGCAGCCACCGGTCGGGCAGCGGCACCTTCTTCTCCACGACCGCGCCGTCCAGGGTGGTCACGGTGAGCTCGTCGGGGCCGACCCCGACGTGCAGCGGGTCACGGGCGCCGACCCTGGCCAGTGCCTCACGCAGCGGGTTGTTGACGTCCACGTTGGTGGTGCCCCGGTCGAAGATCTCACCGTCGAGGGCGGGGCCGAGCACGTCCAGCCGGGCGTAGACGCCACCGCAGGCGGAGAAGGACTCGAATCGAAGACGGTCGCCACCACAGGTCACGACCGGATCGCGGGTGAATCCCGGCTGCGGCCGGTGGTAGCGGGCCAATGCCACGTCGGCGACCGCGAGCAGGCCGGTCGCGGCCGGTGCGGCCTGGGTGAGCACTCCGCTGAAGAAGCGGGGATGGTCGAGAAACCCCGACGTGGTCCGGCCACCGGATGTCGACAGGCCCAGATGTCCGTCGGCGAGTGTGGAGGGGCCGGCATAGGCGTAGGCCTGCACTGCGTTCGTCATGAGCCGGACGGTAGAGATCGCTACCGACAAATCCGATCTCGTCCGCACGGCAGGCGTCGGCCACCGACGCCGAGGACTCCTGCCGAAGCCGCCGGGACTGTTCGGGCTCCTGGGGCTCCCGGGACTCCGGGGCGAAGGGCCGAGGGTTCGGGAGCCCGTCCGAGGCCCGGGACCGGCGGACCTCCCGGCCGCCGGGCGGGCCGGAGGGGAGTCCCCGGTGAGCACGTCCGGGCGATCCGGTGATCGGGCCGGACGGCCGGGCGCCGGGCCCCGGGGTCCGGCCGAACCGGGAACGCCGGGATCAGGTCAATACGCCTATCCGATCTCCGATCGGTTCGCGAACAATTCGGGGAAGGCCGCGCGATTGATCCGGGTGATGGAACGGGCCAATGTCGGCCAAGGAGCAAACGACCACCGCCGTCCCCCCTCTCCCGCAATGCGAGACGCCCGGAATCATACGGTCCGCAAGGCGAGTCTTGCCTTACCGGAGAGTGTCGAGATCACACCTCAATGTGATCGGCAACGTACCGGCGGCGCCTTCGAAGGCGCCCGATACCGGACACCTGAAACCCGTGCACGGGCGGCGCGCATTCCGGGGGCGGGGAAGCCATTTGTCCTCCGGAATCCCGGAACGCGCTCGGTTACGAACTTCCGGCGTGCGCGAATTGTCCGCCGAGCGTCCGGCGCGAACCGCGCGAAGCCTCTCCTTCCACCTCTCCCGGCCTGGCCCACCCCTCGTCCCTTCCGTCGCTCTCGGTGTGACAAGTACCGTGAGCAGCGAAAATGGAACGAAAGAACCTGTCTGCCGGCCGAGAGGACCGCCGCGGCAGGCCGGCGCCTCCGGCGCCGCGGAGCGCGGGAAACGAACCGCGGCCGAACGATGCACCGGAGTGCCCCGAAGTGGTGGAAGTCGATTTTTTTCCGGGCGGCCAGGATGGAAACCACCCGGAGGTCACGAAACTCCAAAGCGCCCCGGCACCCCTTCGGTAAAGCCCGCCGGGGCGGCCGACAGAGCCCGGCATACAAGCCGCCAAGGGGTCCCGGTGTCGTCGTCGTTTTTAATGCCCCGCGAACGGGAAGCATTTACCAATGACGTGGAGACGCCGGAGTTCGACCTCGAGTAATTAACCTGAGGGAGTGGATCTCCGGCGAACAGGGGTTTCCTGGGCGCGACAACGAAAGGAGGGACTAGAGTTTTACGCGCGGGGAAGAGACGCGGGACCATCGTCGGCCGGGTTCACGGCCGCACGCTCCGGCGCCAAGATTAAGGAGTCACACAATGGCACGTCAGCAAGTCGTCACGTTCACCGATGACATCACCGGTAAGAAGGCCGACGAGACCGTCTCGTTCGGCCTCGACGGCACCGCCTACGAGATCGACCTGAGCTCGAAGAACGCCACGAAACTTCGCGAGGCCCTCAGACCGTTCCAGTCCGCCGCCCGCAAGGCGAGCACCTCCATGGGCCGCAAGGGCAGGGCGAAGGGTTCCGGCGGCAACCGTGAGCGGAGCGCCGAGATCCGGGCGTGGGCGAAGTCCCACGGGATCGAGGTGAGCGAGCGCGGACGCATCGGAGGAAAGGTCGCCGAGGCGTTCGCCGCGGGCGACCCCAGCGTGGCGAAGGGCTCGACCAAAAAAACCCCGCAGACCGCGCACAGCGAGTGAGGCCGGGCTCCCGGACCCTGTAGGGGTGGCGGCGTCATAGCCGACCGGGAGTGCTCGAAACGACCACATAATGACCACATGGGGTGCTACTTCCAACCCGGAGGGGTATGCACCTTTTGATGAAAAGCTTTGGGAATCTGGCTCCGGGGGCGTTCTTTGATGAGCGAGGTCGCACAGATCTGTTCGGATCTGATCAGATTCGACACCACCAACCCCGGCACCGGTGAACGTCCGGCGGCCGAGCACGTCGCCACCCTGCTGTCCGACGCCGGGATCGAGCCCGTGGTGTTCGAGTCGGCCAGCCGCAGGACCAGCGTGATCGCCAGGATCCCCGGCGACTCGCCCGAGGCCCTGCTGATCCACGGCCACCTCGACGTGGTCCCCGCGAGGCCGTCCGACTGGCGGATCCCCCCTTCTCCGGCGAGGTCTTCGGCGGATGCGTCTGGGGCCGGGGCGCGATCGACATGAAGGGCACCCTCGCCATGACGCTCACCCTGGTCCGCGACTGGGCCCGGCGCGGGGTGCGGCCGGATCGGGACATCGTCCTCGCCTTCCTCGCCGACGAGGAGGCCACCGGCGAGTACGGAGCGCGTTACGCGGTACGGCGCCACCGCGAGCTGTTCGACGGCTGCACCGACGCGATCAGCGAGTCCGGCGGCTACAGCGTCGAGGCCGGGGGCGCGCGGATCTACCCCGTCGCGGTGGGCGAGCGCGGTACCGCCTGGATGCGGCTCACCGCGACCGGCGTCGCGGGCCACGGCTCCCGCCCGCCGGTGGACAACGCGGTGGCCGAACTCTGCCACGCCATGTCCAGGATCGCCTCCCACCGCTGGCCGGTGCGGCTGACGCCCGGAGTGGCGGCGCTGATCGATGAGCTGTCGGCCGTTCTCGGCGAGCGCATCGATCTCGACCGGCTGGAGGAGGAGGCTCGGCGGCTCGGCAGGATCGGCGACCTGTTCGGGGCGCAGATCCGCAACTCGGCGAACCCGACGATGCTCCAGGCGGGCTACAAGGTCAACGTGGTCCCCGGCACCGCCGAGGGACACGTGGACGGGCGGTTCCTGCCAGGGCATCGGGAGGAGTTCCTGGAGACGATCGACCGTCTGCTCGGCCCCCGGGTGACCCGGGAGTTCGTCAACATCGAGGACGCCCCCTCCGCCCCGCTGGACTCGCCGTTCTTCGACCGGCTCCGCGCCGCCCTGGTGGCCGAGGACCCGTCGGCGCGACCGGTGCCGTACGTGATGTCGGGCGGCACCGACGCGAAGTCCTTCGCCGGGCTCGGCATCAGGGGCTATGGCTTCGCCCCGCTGATGCTCACCCCGGACCTCGACTACTTCGGCATGTTCCACGGGGTGGACGAGCGTGTCCCCGTCGAGGGTCTGGAGTTCGGCGTCCGCGTCCTGGACCGCCTCCTCACCTCCCGCTGAGGTGATCTCAGCCACTCCCGCTCATCCCAATCCCGACGAAAACGGGGCAGCCTTTATCACAATCAAGCCCTGCCTGGGACTTCCGTATACATGCCGGACACGGCCCGCCGGAAACTGGGGCATCATGACTCACGTGCCGATTCTCATGTACCCCTCGGTGACCGGCAGGTCTCGCGACGAGACGCGAAGGCCGGTGACGAGCCCTTCCGACACCGTCGACGAGACCACCGCCCCACCCCGCCCGAGCGATCCGCGGCGCTCCCGCGCCGCCTTCGGGGACGGCGCGGATCGGAGAGACCGGCGTGAGTGAGCACGGCACCGGCCGGCACGCCGGGCCGGGGAGCGGCGCCCCCACGCCGGGCAGCGGGCCGGACATTCTCCGCCCCGGCGCGAACACGGCCTCCGGTCTCCGTACAGCCGACGGCAAGGTCGATGCAAGCGGTCCGGCCGACGATGGCGGCGTGACGCGCGACGGAGGCGAGCGGGCGACGGGCGGGACGGCCACCGAGGCACGCGGGACCGGCCTGATGGACCGCCTCCGCAAGGACCTCAGGAACCCACTGTTCCTGCAGGGCTACGCGCTGATGATCAACACGGGGATCACCGCCGTACTGGGGCTCGGCTACTGGTTCCTCGCCACGCACCTGTACAGCGCCACCGCGTTCGGTGAGGGGCAGGCCCAGATCAGCGCGATGCGGCTGTTCTCCTCCCTGACCGGGCTCGCCTTCGCGGGCGCCATGGCCAGGTTCATCCCGGTGGCCGGGCGCCGCACCGCCGAGTTCATCCTGCGCGGCTACGCGGTCGCCGGAGCCACCGGCCTGGTGGCGGCGCTGGGGTTCCTGCTGACCTTACCGCTGTGGGGATCGGTCTACGCCGACCTCGGCGGGCTCGGTCCCGGCCTGTTCTTCCTCGCCTCGGTGCTCGTGTGGACGATCTTCACCCTCCAGGACGTGACGCTGGCCGGGCTGCGCAACGCCGTCTGGGTGCCGGTCAACAGCCTGGCGTTCGGCCTGGTCAAGATGGGCCTGCTCATCGCGCTGGCGCACGCGCTGCCGCAGGGCGGCGTCTTCGGCGGCATCTTCGTCTCGTGGATCGTGCCGACGGCCATAGCGCTGATCCCGATCAGCTGGCTCATCTTCGGGGTCATCATCCCCAAGCACGTCAAGAACACCGAGGTGACCGCGGCGAACCCGCCGCGCCTGCGCGAGGTGGGGCGTTTCCTCGCCGGAGACTTCCCCGGCGCGTTCTCCATCCTGCTGATCCTCTATCTCGTCCCGGTCATCGTCGCGGGCTGGCTCGACGACGCCCCGACGTTCGGCTATTTCTCGATAGCGCACACCCTGGGCTCCATGGTCGGGCTGCTCGCGGCCAACATGGCGGTCTCGCTCACCGTCGAGGGCTCCTTCAACGCCGCCCAGCTGGGACAGAGCGTGCGCAACGCGCTGCGGCGCACCTTCCTGATCGTCGGGCCGGTCGTCGCGGTGGTCGTGCTCGGCGCGCCGCTGATCCTGGGCGTGTTCGGCCCGGGGTTCGCCGAGGCGGGCACGCCGCTGCTGCGCCTGATGGCGATCGCCGTGCTCCCCCAGACGGTGATCGAGATCTGCCTCAGCATGCTGCGCGCCCAGAGCGAGGCACGCAAGCTCGCCCTCGTCCAGATCGGGATGGCCGTCCTGGTCCTCACCTCGATAGCGGTGCTCTTCCCCCACTTCGGAATCGCCGCGGTGGGCTACGCCATGCTCGGCAGCCAGCTCCTGGTCGCGCTGCTGATCTTCCCAAACATGCGCAGAGTGATGAAACATGGCAAAACATCCCAGGTGGCGACCGGTTAGGGCGACACGGCCCTTCCGGTTTGCGGTCGCGATGTCGTACGTGATATCTGGTCTCCGGTGACTCCTGAGCACATAGTGGCGAAGCGGACTCATCGCCTCTGTCTTCCGCTGCCTTCCAACCGCCTTGGCCTGTATCTGGCCCTGCGGCACTGGTGCAGCCCCGGTCAGCGGCTGCTGATGTCACCGCTGTCGGCGGACGAGATCCTCTTCCTCGTGCTCGCGGCCGGGCTGCGCCCGGTCATCGCCCCCCTCTCCCTCGACGACGGCAACATCGACGTCGACGCCGTCGACCTCGACACGGTCGACGCGGTGCTCACCACCAACCTGTACGGCCTGCCGGACCGGGTGGCCGCGTTCGGCGGCAAGATCCTGATCGAGGACGTCGCGCACGCGATCGAGACGAGCGTGAACGGCAGGCCGATCGGCACCTTCGGGGTGGCCGGCGTGTTCAGCCTGTCCAAGCACGCGGGAGCGGGCTCCGGCGGAGTGATCGCGGTCGAGCACCTCTCGGATCTGCGCGCCCTGGAGCGTGACCGCGACCGGCTGCTGCAGCCCGGTGTCTTCAAGAAAGAGATCCACAGTGTGCTGACCTCCGCGGGCCGGCACGCCGCGCTGCGCCTGAACATGGTCCGCCCGGCGCTGAAGGCGATGCGCGCCCTCGGCATGGAGGAGGAGCGCGAGGGATACCGCATCGCGCCACGCCCCGAGGATCTGCTCAAGGCGATGGAGTACGCACCCCAGCAGTTGCCGGCGTTCGACTCCTGGGTCCGGGCCGACCTGCACGACTACCGGGCCAGGCGGGGCCACCTTTCTCGCTGGTACCAGTCGAGGCGCCTGCACGCGCTGCCCCGCCAGCGGTCGCGGCGGATCGCCGGTGTCTCGACACTGGCCGCGCTGCCCACCGTCGCCCCGGCCGTACGCCGCCACCTGGACCAGCCGCTTTTCCGGGTTCCGCTGCTGGTCTACGGCCGCGACGCGGCCATCGCCGAGCTGGAGCGGCACGGGGTCGCCACCGGATACCTCTACGACCCGCCGTACGACGGTTACCTGCCCGAGTTCACCGACCCCTCACCCGAGCCCGAGGTGGCGCGCTGGTGGGCCCGGCACGTGCTGCCGATCGACCCGCTGTACGCCCATCGCGCCCTGCCGGTCATCGAGCGGCTCATCCCCGCGGTCCCTCCGCTGCCGCCCAGGACGCCCTCGGGACCGGCCTCCTTCGACGTCGCGTAGCGAGCCTGTCGTATTACCAAGCGAACTATCTCGTTACTAAGCGAATAGGGCGATATCCCGATAGATTCAGCGCATCGGGTGGCGATTCGAGGGAAGAGCGGATCGGGGGATTCGCCACTCGGGAAGTCGGGGGATCGGCGGTTCGTGATCGGGGGATCAGCCGCCGCCTGGTTCTGGGACGGTTTCCACGTGCCGTGACGCACGTCCCCATGCGCGCCGTCCGGACCTCCCCTGCTCCAACGACGTCCGATTGCCTGGTCCCAGGCTTCGAGAAAGGACCATCGGCCTCGTGAACGGTAGGTTCGCGCACACCGCCGGTCGCCCCGGCGCGACGGGGGACGGCGCATGAGAATCAGCGTCATCCGGCCCGCGGAGTTGGGCCCGGCCGAGATCTCGGCATGGCGCGGAATGCAATGTTCCACCTCACACCTGGACAATCCCTTCCTCAGCCCGGACTTCACGATCGCGATGGGCGAGGTTCGCCCGGAAGCGCGGGTAGCGGTGATCAGCGAGTCCGGCGGGCCCGTGGGGTTCTTCCCCTTCGAACTGCACGGCGGCGGGGTGAGTGCCGCTCTGGGCGGGTGGGTGTCGCTCTCCCAGGGGGTCGTCCACCGGCCGGGCGCCGAGTTCGACTCCGACGCCCTGCTTCGGGCGTGCGGGCTGAGCGTGTGGGAGTTCGGCTGTCTGGTCGACCACCAGCCGTGGTTCGAGCCGTTCGAGACGCTCAGACAGGAGGCCGTGGTTCTCGACTTCGCCGACGGCTACCACGCCTTCCTCGACGAGCTGCGCGGACGCTCCCCGAAGTTCCTCAAGTCCACCCTGTACAAGGAGCGGAAGCTGAGCCGCGACGTGGGCGAGGTCACCGCCGAGTTCGCGGTGGACGACCCCGAGAGCTTCCGGCTGCTGCGCCGGTGGAAGTCCGCCCAGTACCAGAGGATGGGCCGCGCCGACCGCTTCGGCAAGGCGTGGGTCGTGGAGCTGGTCGAACGCCTGCACGCCGTCGACACCGACGACTTCGCGGGGCCGCTGTCGATGCTGTACGCCGACGGCAGGCCCGTCGCGGGTCATTTCGGGCTGCGCACCGGCACGACGATGATCGGCTGGTTCCCCGCGTACGATCCCGAGTACGCCAGATACTCCCCCGGCCTGATCCAGCACCTGCGCATGGTCGAGTCCGCCGCGAAGCTCGGGATCACCTCGCTGGACCTGGGCATCAGCAACGGCTCGGAGTACAAGGACGCGCTGTGCAGCAGGACCGTCCCGGTCACCGAGGGCATCGTGCGCCGCCGGTCGATGGGCGCGGCGGCGCACTGGCTGCGTACCGAGCCGGTCCGCCGGGTGCGGCGGTTCATCCTCGACAGCCCGGTCCTGTACGGCGCCGCCGACCGGGCCATGAAGCGATACGGTCGGCTGCGCACCGGCAGGAAGAGTCGATGAGCCCTCGGAAGGAGGCCCGATGAGCGCCCGCCTTGCCACCTCCGGCCCCGCGGACGGCCGCCGCGCGCTTGAGGCGGTCATGCGTGACCGGATCGGCCAGGAGTGCCTCCACGTGCCGTCCGCCAGGTTCGGCCTGCTCCTCGCGCTGCGCCACTGGTTCAAGCGCGGCGACAGGGTGCTGATCTCGCCGACCAACTGTGAGACGGTGCTGTTCGTCGTGCTGGCCGCCGGACTCGAGCCGGTGATGGCGCCGGTCTCCTGGCGCGACGGCAACATCGACGTCCCCGCCGTCGACTGGACCGGACTCGCCGGTGTCGTCACCACCCACCTGTACGGTCAGCCCGACCGGGTGACCGAGCTGCGCGCAGAGTGCGACCGGCGCGGCGTGATCCTCCTCGACGACGCGGCGCACGCCATGCAGACGACCGTGGAGGGCCGCCCCGCGGGCACGTTCGGTACGGCCGGGGTGTTCAGCCTCGCCAAGCACGGGCGGGCGATGTCCGGCGGGTTCCTCACCGCGGAGGACCCGGCCGTGCTGCCCGAGCTGGCGCGTGCCAGGGACGAGCTGCTGCTCCCCGGAGGGGCGCGCGCCCAGTTGCTCGGCACGCTGCGGCCCGTGCTGCGCGAGACGATCTACCGCACCGGGCTGGTCAGGCCGATGTGGCACGCCCTCAAGGCGCTGGGTCTCGTGCGCTGGACCGGCCACCGCTGCCCGCCCCGCGAGGAGGAGTTGCGCGCGGTCGTCGCCGCCGACCCGGTCGACCCGCGCGCCATGGACCACTGGCTGCGGATCGACCTCGACGACTGGCGGATGCGCCAGGGGGCGCTGCTCCGCGGATACCACCGCTCCCGGTTCCGGGTGATCGACCGCGAACGGGAGCGCCGGGTGGCCGGGGTCGAGCTGCTCCGCGCCCTGCCCTGGGCGGCCGACGGCGTCCGCGAGGCGGCGCCGCTGCCGCTGCTGCGGGTGCCCCTGCTGGTCGAGAACCGCGACGAGGTCGTCGCCCGGCTGGAGAGCCGCGGCGTGGTGCCCGGTTTCATCTACGACCCGCCGCTGGACGACTATCTGGACCGGGTTCCCTCGGGGCCGACCCCGGACATCGCCCGCTGGTGGACCGGTCACGTCCTGCCCGTCGACCCGCTCCGCGCCGCCCGCATCGCCGGGCTGCTGGCCGACCTGGACGTCCGCCCGGCCACGCGGCCCTTCACGACGCCGCGACGGCCCGGCTGAGCGAGGAGGCGCTCCCGCCCGGTACGCGCCGGGTCTACCGGGCGGCGGCGAGGTCGCCCGTGCGCAGGTCGGCCGTCTCCAGCTCGAACCAGACCCTGTTGGAGCCCGCCTCCCTGACCATGCCCCAGCGGTGGGCCAGCGTCTCCAGCATGGGCAGGCCCCGGCCCCCTGTCGCGTCGGCCGAGGCCCGGCTCGCGGTGGGGGCCTGGCAGGAGCCTTCGTCCTGGACCGAGACGCGCACTCCCGCCGGTGAGTGGACCACCGTGACGGTGAACGCCCCGCCGTTCCCCGACCTGGAGTGGATCACCGCGTTGGTGGCGATCTCACTCGTCAGCAGGACGCAGTCGTCGTGCAGGGGGTGGTCTCGCCCCAGAATCACCGAGACCAGGCGGCGCGCTCTCGCCACCTGGTCCGGGGACCCCGCCAGGCGGAGAACCCATTCACTGCCGTCGTACTCCGACGAGTCCATACCGCCCCCTCCGATGACGTTTCACTTCTGGGAAGACGCGGAGGTCGGCGGGGAAGATGTCGCGGAAAAGTAGGAATGTGATCACTTACCGGATAGCCAGGTGAGGCTTGCCAAAGCGGCTTTCACCTGCGTGTCCGCACCTGGCGTACCGTGCGGTTCCATCCGTCACAGACGGCGCCAGCGAGCCTCGAAGAAACAGTAGGCCGCGAACAGCAGCAGACCGATCGCGATGAGACCGAGCAGCCACGGACCGACAGGGGTGTCGGCGAGCGAGCGCAGCGTGGAGTCGACGCCCTTGGCCTTGTCGGGGTCGTAGGTGATCGCGGCCTGGATGATGAAGACACCTGCGGCCACGGCGATCGCGCCTCGGGCGATGAAACCGGCCATGCCGAACTTCTCGGCGAGGTTCCGCGCCTTCGCGGGCATCTCTCCGGTGCGCAGGTCCTCAAGGAACTTCTTCTTCCAGCCCTTGTGGATCCAGTAGCCTCCCAGAGCGATCAGCCCCAGCCCCATCAGGCCCACCAGGAACTGCCCGGCGGGCAGGTCCATCAGCATCGCCGTGATGTCCTTCGACTGGCTGTCCGACGAGGAGCCCGAGTCCCCGCGCAGCAGCACGTTGAGCAGCGTCGCCACCACCAGCGAGTAGACGACCACCCGTGCGGCGGCCTCCACCCTGTCCTTGGTCCGGCCGCGGCCGATGACGGCCTCCGACAGCTGCCAGGCGACCAGCGCGACGAACCCGATCACCATGAGCCAGAGCAGGAACGTCCCGAACGGCTGCTCGGCCACCGTCTCGATCGCGCCGCTGTTGTCGGCTTCCTTGCCTCCGCTGCCACCGCCGAAGGCGATCTGCAGGGCGAGGAAACCGATCAAGCCGTAGAGGACACCGCGGCCCGCTATGCCGACGCGTGCCAGCCTGTCCAGTGTCTGACTGTTGGCCGCTTTACGAGCGGCACCTTCCACATGAGCCTGAGGGGTGTTCATAACCACCCGCTCTTACCTGTGAGCGCCCCGGCAAACCTTACCGTTCGGGCATCGCGTCCAACCGCCGCAGGATCACTCCCTCGCGCAGCGCCCAGGGGCACACCTCCAGCTGGCTCACCCCGAACAGGTCCATCGCGGCGTCGGCGACGATCGCCCCGGCCGGCAGTTGCGGCGCCCGCGCCTCGGAGACCCCGGGCAGCTCGGCACGCTGCCCGGTGGTCATCTTGACGAGCCGGTCGGTCCACCCGACGAGGTCGGTGTGCCTGAGCACCCGGCGCACGGACGGCCCCTCGTTCGAGGGCGCGGCCCCGGCGATCCTGGCGAGCTGTCTGAACGTCTTGGACGTCGCCACCGCGTGGTCGGCCTGACCGTATCGGGACACGTTGCCCACCGTGCGGGCGATCTCGGCCCGTACGTGCCTGCGTAGCGCCCGCACCTCCTCGGCGGGTGGCGGATCGGCGGTGAAGCAGTTACGGGTGAGCCGGCCCGCCCCCAGCGGGAGCGACACCGCGACATCGGGCTGTTCGTCGATGCCCGAGGCGATCTCCAGTGATCCCCCGCCGATGTCCAGCACCAGCAGCCGCCCGGACGACCACCCGAACCAGCGGCGCACGGCCAGGAACGTCAGCCTCGCCTCGTCCTGGCCGGACAGCACCTCGATGTCGACCTGCGTGTCGGCCTTGATCCTGGCGAGGACCTCCTCGCCGTTCACCGACTCCCTGACCGCGGAGGTCGCGAAGGCCATGAGGTCCTCGACCCCCTTGTCCTCGGCGAGCCGCAGCGCCTCCTCGACGAACCCCTGAAGCCGCGCGGCGCCTCGCGCGGACATGCGGTCGCCGTCCTCCATGTGCTCGGCGAGCCTCAGGTCCACCTTGTGGGAGTACGCCGGCAGCGGCCGGGCCCCCCGGTGCGCGTCCATCACCAGCAGATGGACCGTGTTGGAACCGATGTCGAGAACGCCCAGTCGCATGGGACGAAGTTACTACTCCCGCGGGCCCCGCCGGCCCGGGGTGCGCGTGTGAACGCTCACCGCGTATCCGCCGCCGTCGTAGGGCGCGCCCTCCCACGTGGCGAGGCGCCTCAGCGGGGAGAGCCCCACCTCCCGGCACCAGCCGTCGTAGTCGGCCAGGGTGACCGTCGCCGAGGCGAGCGGGAGGTGGGCGGCGTCCAGCCCGAACCCGCTCACCAGCAGCCCGCCGGGCCGCAGCAGCGCCGCGAGGCCCGCGACGGTCCGCGCCTCGGTCCCGGGGGCGAGCAGGGGGATGACGTTGCCCGCGGCGACGACCATGTCGAAGCTCCCGCCCTTCTCGCCGCTCTGAGGGGAATTACCCCGTTCATCCTGTACGATCCGGTTCTCCTGATCCGTGCGGTCCGCGAGCGCCACGGGATCGCCGAGGCCGGCGAGGTCGCCGAGGTCGGCCAGTATCCAGGGCAGGCGCGGCGCGACCCTCCGGGCGACGGCGAGCATGGACGCGTCGAGATCGACGCCCACGCAGTCGTATCCCAGCTCGGCGAGCCGGATCGCCACCCGCCCGGTGCCGCACCCGGCGTCCAGCACCCGGGCCGGCGGCGGCAGCAGCTCCGCGCACAGCCGCGCCTCACCGTGCATGTCCGCCCCCGACTCGGCCAGCCGGGCGAACCTCTCCGCGTACCGCTCCCCGGCGTCGCCCCCGGCGATGTCCGTCCAGCGACTCCTCGGTTCTCTCATCGCACCAGGGTCTCACCCGCGGGGGGAGCCCGCCGCGGCGGCCGGACGCGGAAGGCAGCGCGGCTCTCCACGCTCCCCCGTCACGCGTACGAGACCCCGAGGCGAGCCGATGCGGCACGTCAGCGGCTCCCGGCGCGGATCGCGGACGGGCCGGTCTCAGCGAGACCACCACGCGGCACCTGTCCATAGGACTGTCCGGATCAGGCCACGATAAGAAATACTTCTTGTCAATATGGGCGATTACTGCGAATACTTGCAATTTGTTCTTATTCGCGAGGAAGGCTCGTAATGAAGCGTGTCATTGTTCACAAGCCTGGCACCATCGCACTCAGCGGTACCGCCAGCCCTAAACACATCGGCTGAGGCGGAATCGCAGAACCGGCGTCCAGCGATGGGCGCCGGCTCCCGGTAGAGTCATATCGCCAAATATCAACTAATCGCGTTAAAGGAGTCCGGTGAGTCGGGGACAGCAACCGCAAGGAGACCCGCCGCCCCCCACCGTGGCCACGGTGGACACGGTGGACGCGGATCGGCGCCTGCGCGGGCCGTACACCGCCGGGAGCGCGATCGTCTCCGCCCTGCTACCCACCGCCCGGCCCGAACTCGTCTCCCGCTACGACATCGAGTTACGCGCCGTCGCGCCCGACCTGCGCGATCGGATCCCCGCCCGGCGCCGGTCGGTGGCCGCGAGCCTGCCGGCCGCGGAACGGATCCTGGTGCACGCCCCGCGCCGCACGCTGCGCCTGGCCAACGGCCTGGCCGAGTTCGTCCGTGAGCACCTGTCGGAAACCGGTGCCCGCACGTTCGTCGTCGAGAACGCCGACCTGGCCGACCCCACCGACCTTGAGCTCCTGACGGTGCTGCGGCGCCGTGTCCCCGGGAAACTGCTCACCGTGCTGACCCGAGAACGTGCCGTTCCCGAGGAGAGCCTCGACGCGGAACGGCACGACGCCCTCGCCGACGAGCTGGAGAGGGAGGGGACACTCGGCGCTCGACTCGGAGCGATCCCGTACCACCGCGAGCGCGGCGGTGACCCGTCGAAGGCGGTGGAGGCGTTCCTGTTCGCGGTGCAGTGGTGTCTGGACGAGGGTTACCACGACGCCGTGGTGGATCTCGGCGAGCGTGCCCTACGCCTCGCCCACCCCGACGACGACCCCGCGACGTGGTGGCGGCTCCTGCACAGCACCGCGACCGCGCTGGCCGCGCTCGGCCGCGAGGACGACTCGGAGGCCCTGTTCGACCTGGCCAGGCGTGAAAGCCTCTCCCCCGTCGTCCACGCCTCCGCCGCCTACGCCACCGGGATGCTGAAGGTCCGCCGTCGCGACCCGGCACGGCGCGACCCCGACGCCGCGCTGGCGTTGGTGAACCAGGCGATCGCCATCTCCTCGCTGCTGCCCGACCCTCGCGAGCGGGCGTTCAAACTGGGGTTCGACCTCAACGGCCGGGCGCTGGTGGAGGTGCGGCGCGGCCGTCCCGCCAAGGCCCTGGAGCTGGTCCAGGAGGCCGTCGCCCTGGCCGATCGCGACCTGCTGCCCGGCGAGCACCCGATACACCGGCTGGTGCTGCTGGCCAACAGGGCGCAACTCGCCGTGATGCTGGGCCGTCCCGAGGACGCGCTCGGCGACCTGAACGCGGTGATCGCGGCCGACCCCGGCTATCCCGACTACTACATCGACCGGGGCAACCTGCTGCACCGCCTGGGCCGGATGGACGAGGCGGTCGCCGACTACGAGACGGCGATGCGGGTCGGCCCTCCCTTCCCCGAGCCCTACTACAACCGGGCCGAGATCCGCTTCTCCGCGGGTGACCATCGAGGCTCGCTCGCCGACCTGAACCACGCGCTGGAACTGGACCCGGAGTTCGTGGACGGCCTGGCCAACCGGGCGGGGCTGCTGGCCGCGCTCGGCGAGTACACCGCGGCCAGGGCAGACACCGAGACCGGGCTCGCCATCGATCCCGCCAACCCGTACCTGTTGTGCGCGCTGGGCCAGGTGGAGACCGCCGAGGGCCGCTACGACAGGGCACGCACCGCCTTCGACCGCGCCCTGGAACTCGCCCCCTCGCTCGCCGCCGCCTGGGCGAACCGAGGACTGCTGGCGTTCGAGACCGGCGATCCCGAGGGGGCCGTCGCGGACTTCACCCGGGCGCTCGACGCCGGGGACGATCCCGCCCTGCTGTTCAACCGGGCGATGGCGCTGCGCGCCGCCGGACGCGACCAGGAGGCGCGTGCCGATCTCACCCGCGCGCTGGAACTCGCCCCGGACGACGAGGACATCAGGCGCGAACTGAAGTCCTGACCCCGGACGTCCCCTGACCGAGGCACGGCGAAGGCCCCGGAAAACATTCCGGATTCGGAGACTGGAAGCAGAAAGTCACGGTCGGTAAGGTGCCGTGCCCGTACGGGAGAATCCCGCTATCCGAATATCCATCGCACACACAGTGATGTGCGTGTGCCGTCTCGTATTCGCCTCCGGATATTCCCGGGATCGGCGGCGGGTAGGGGCGATTTCCCGATTCCGGACGCGGTCACCGTGCGCCACGCCGCCGGACACCCCGTGCGCGAGTGCCGCGTCCGCGAGGGACGGGTGATGACGGATTCGAGGGCCGGACGAGCGCGGGCGGTGGACGACGAGCGGACCGGGCGACCGGGGGTCGTGTCAGGTGACACGAGAGTGTCAGCGGGCCGCAAACCGGACGACGCAGCCCAAGTCCTACGCAGCGAGCATGTCAGCAGGGCTGGGGGGCGGGCAGGCGGCCCTCGAAGAAGGCGCCAGGGGTGACGCCCATCAGCGTACGGAACTCGGCTGTCATGTGGGACTGGTCGTAGTAGCCGGCGGCCACGGCCAGGTCGGCCCAGCGGGGGCCGTCGGCACGAGCGAGAGCGAGGATCTCGCGGACGCGTTCGATGCGCTCGAAGCGTTTGGGCGGCAGGCCGACGGCCTCGGCGAACACGGCGCGCAGGTGGCGTTCGCTGACGGCGAGGTGGCGGGCGATGGCGGGCAGCGGTTTGCGCCGCTTTCCCGTGCGACCGCCCAGCGCCTGGACGGCGGCCTGGACCAGTTCGCCTCGCGCCCCGTCCGATGACGACCTGGCCGACAGCGCCGCCTCCAGATGTTCGAGTATCAGGCCGTCGTCCCCGCCCGCCTGCCTCAGCATGGCTTTCAGCCGGTCGTAGGAGGAGCCCCACAGTTCCTCGAGGCGGACCACCCGGTCGGTGAGCTCGCTCACCGGGACGCCGAGCAACGGCCGGGCGGCGCCGGGACGCAACCGCAGCCGCAGGCAGAGCGGGATGGCCTTGCCGACGTGGTACGAGGCGCGCGTGCGCGGGCCGATCACCAGCAGATCGCTCTGCCCCGCAGCGGTCGTACGGAAGACGAGGGACGTGTCGGCGTCGGGGACGTGCACGAGCGGCTGCCGCTCACCCGTTGCGGGATCGTCCGCCCTGAGCACGCTCACCGCCTTGATCAGCGGCCGCAGGCCGTCCGGCACGGCCATCGGGACCTCGATGCTCATGACCACAACGTTAGCCGGGCCGCAGGCTGCGCATGCGTGCCGAAAATTCCTATAAGGGCTGGTGGGCGGGCTGACAGGGTGAGCGCATGATTCTGGTCACGGGTGCCACGGGCACGGTCGGCGGTGAGGTGGTCCGGTTACTGGCGGGCCGGGGTGAGCATGTCAGGGCGATGACCCGGGAACCGCCGAAGGGCGCGACGTCGCCGGGTGTGGAAGTCGTACGGGGGGATTTCGACGATCCAGGGTCGTTGGCCGAGGCGGCCCGCGGTGTCGACGCCCTGTTCCTGCTGAGTGCCCCGGGCCCGTGGCTCGCCCGGCACGACGAGGCGATGATCACAACGGCGCGGGCCGCGGGAGTGCGGAAGGTGGTGAAGGTCTCGGCGATCGGCACGGGGGAGGATCACGAGGACGCCGAGGTCGGGGACTGGCATCTGGCCGGAGAGCGGGCGCTGAGCTCGAGTGAGATGGAATGGACGGTTTTGCGACCGTCCAGTTTCGCCTCCAACACCTTGAGGTGGGCTCCCCAGGTTCGGCAGGGGCGACCGGTGCCGAACACGACGGGCAACGGCAGGCAGGGGGTCGTCGATCCGCGTGACGTGGCCGAGGTGGCGGTGACGGCGCTGACGTCCGGCGAGCACGTACGAACCGTCCTCACACTGACCGGACCCGAGCTGCTCAGCGTCCCGGACATGGCGAAGGCGCTGGGCGAGACGCTCGGGCGGGCCGTCGAGACGGTGGACGTGCCGCTGGAGGTCCACCACGAGCGGATGATCGCCGCCGGGGTGGATCCCGAGTTCGCCGCCTTCGCGGTCGACGGCTCCCGGAAGGTGGCGCGGGACGGCAACGCGCGGCTCACCCGGGACGTCGAGCGGGTGCTGGGGCGTACTCCCCGTACGTTCCTCACCTGGGCGGCCGATCACAGCGCCGCTTTCGTCTCGGGCTGAAACCGGCACCTGGACCTCAGACCGGGCGGCGACACGGGTCAGATGCCGCCCGGTCGATTCCCGGCCTGGACTCCGCCGGGCAGGGCGGCTTCGCGCCGGGCTTCCGGCGTCATCGACGTCTCATGACGCACGTACCGACACCCTCGCGTCGCCCGGCGAGTCGCACAGCCGACGGGCAGCCGACGGGCAGCCGACGGGCAGCCGACAAGCAGGGTCAGCGGAGCGAGCCTCCGAGATGGCGCTCCGCCATCTCGCAGGTGCCCTCGGTGTAGCCGGAGCCGAGTTCCGCGGCGATGTCGGCACCGGTGTGGGTGCCGATCCAGGCGACGAGCAGCAGGCGGCGGAACATCACGAACGTCCAGATCTCGGCCTCGTCCTCGGCCGGGAGGTCCAGGACGGTCCGGTAGCCCCGCACCCACGCGTCGATCAGCTCGGGAACCTCGGGGCGGTGCTCGACGAAGCTGACCGCGGCGGCCAGGTCGTAGAGATACCAGCCGAAGCCGCAGTCGTCGAAGTCGATGACGCCGGGCGGGTTCTCACCCTCCACGAGCAGGTTGGCGGCGCGCAGGTCGGCGTGAATCAGGCCGTAGCGTCCGGGGCCGCGGCCGAAGCGGTGGAGCCGCTCGCGCAACTCCTTGTCCAACCGCCCCAGCACGGCCCGCGCCTCGGTGTCCATCCCCAGGCCGTCCTGCCAGCGGCCCCACCGCGACTCGGCGCCGAGGGCGGCCTCGTAGTCCCAGTGGAAACGGGTGAACCCCTCGGGCGGGGACCACCCGCGCGCGTGCCGGTGCATTCGCGCCGTGAGGGCGCCGAGCCGCTCGAAGCCGGGCAGTGGATCGTCCTGGGACGGCTCTGTGCCGGGCAGGAACTCGAACATCACGCAGTCGCGCGGCTCGGGGCCCGGGACGGTCAGCACCCTGGAACCGTCGGGAGCCGGGATCACCCGGGGGGTGCGGATCCCCGCCTGCTCACGAAGCGCCTCCAGCCAGGACAGCTCCGACAGGATCGCCGGGGTGGAGTGATAGCCGAGCCGGTGCACCCGCAGGATGGAACGCGTGCCCGAGACCGGATCGTCCACCCGGTAGGTGGCGTTCTCCGACACGTTGACCAGGGTGACCTCGGCGTCGGGCAGGCCGTGGATCCGCGTCGCCGCGCGGGCCACATCGTGCACGCGGGCCAGCACGTCACCCCCGGCGGACAGGTCGTGGACCCGCATCGGCTCCTCCATCGTCGGTCGGGTCGGGCGCGCGAGACGCCAGATCCTATCCGAGATTCCGGTGTCGCCCCGCGGTGCCGTTTCCCTTACGGGACGACGGTCCCGGCCCGCTCCGGTCCTCCGAAAGGCCCTCGCGGGCGTCGCATCGTTATGACACCTCACATCACCAGAACGGCGGCGCACGCGCACCCGGCCGTCCACGCCGACGACCTTCGAGACGGTTTGGAGACGGTGGGGAGACCGGTGAACCTGGAACTCGCACTGCGCATGTGTGAGGCCGCGGTGCGGCAGGCCGCGCGGGAGGGGGCGCTCGTCTCGGTCGCCGTGGTGGACGCGGGCGGGGACCTGGTCGCGTTCCAGCGGATGGACGGCGCGCGGATCACCGGATCCGTCCTCGCCCCCGGCAAGGCGTACACCGCTCTCGCCCACCGCATGCCGACCGCCGACCTCGCGCCGCTGGTCCTGCCGGGAGGCGAGTTGTACGGTCTGGCGGGTGATCGGTACGTGTGCTTCGGCGGGGGTGTGCCGCTCGGAGGGTCAGGCGACGGGTACGGGGCGGGCCGGGCGAGCCGGGTGGTGGGCGCGGTCGGCGTGAGTGGCGGCACCGTTGCCCAGGACATCGTCTGCGCCGAGACCGCCGCAGCCCTCTGGGAAAGCGCATAAACGGATATATGAACAAAAAAGGGGCGGCGGAAATCGTCATTCCGGTGAAACAGAAGCGCGGTGTGTTACCTCCGCCGACCGCGGGGCAGTGAGGGCTTGCCCCGGACGATGATCGTCTGGGATGACCCTTTGGAGGATTCTCGTGGACGTTCTCGTGCTGCTCGCCCTGGTCTGTTTCCTGGCCGCCACGATCTGGTCCGCCATCAGCCGCTCCTGGCCGATCGCGCTGCTCGCCGCGGGGGCGTTCCTGCTCACGCTGTCAGAGACCTCCCTCATCAGCGGCTAGGCTCCCGTCGATCTCGGCGCGGGTGGGCATCGAGGTGCTGGCACCCGCGCGCTGGACGGACAGGCCCGCGGCCGCGGTGGCGAAGCGGACGGCCCGCTCGACGGGCTGCCGCTCGACGCGAGCCGCGGCGAGGGCTCCCACGAAGGTGTCGCCCGCGGCCGTGGTGTCCACCACGGCCACCGTGGGGGCCTCGACGCGCACCGCGGGCCCGTCGCCCGAGGCGGTGAGCGCGCCGCGCGCCCCCAGGGTGATGATCACCCATCCGACCTCGCCCCTCAGTTTCTCCAGGGCCCCCTCGTGGCCGGCCAGGCCGGTGATCGCCGAGGCCTCGTGCTCGTTCGCCACCAGGATGTCCACGGCCTCCAGCAGCTCCGCGGGGAGCGGCTGGACGGGCGCGGGGGTGAGGACGACGGTGGTCCCGGCCGCGCGGGCGGCTCTGGCGGCCGCGGTGACGGCCTCGATGGGGAGCTCCAGCTGCAGAAGCAGCATGTCGGAGCGGGAGATGACCTCGATCTCGGCCTCCGAGGGAGCGGTCACGGTCCCGTTGGCGCCGGGGACCACGATGATCGAGTTACCGCCGTCGCCGTCCACCACGATCTGGGCGATGCCGGAGGGGCCGGGGACCGTGCGCAGGTGGGTCGCGTCGACCCCCGCCTCGGTGAGCGTACGCCGCATCTCGGTCCCGAAGGCGTCGTCGCCCACCGCGCCGAGAAAGGCGACCGCGGCTCCCGCCCGCGCGGCGGCGACGGCCTGGTTGGCGCCCTTGCCACCGGGCACCGTGCGGAAGGCACGGCCGGTCACGGTCTCGCCGAGCGCGGGGGCGACGTCGACGTAGGCCACGAGATCCATGTTGGCACTGCCGAAGACCGAGATCACTGTTCCTCCTCGCGGTCGGGAGCACGGGTGCGGGAACGTGTGTCAGGAACGCAGGTAGGCCAGGACCGCGAGGACACGGCGGTGCTGGTCACCGTCCTCGGCGTACAGGCCGAGCTTCGCGAAGATGCTGCGGATGTGCTTCTCCACGGCCCCGTCGCTGACCACCAGCTGACGGCCGATGGCCGGGTTGGACCTGCCCTCGGCCATCAGGCCGAGCACCTCGCGCTCTCGCGGGGTGAGCTGGGCGAGAGGATCGTCGCGGCGGCGTCGCACCATCAGCTGTGCCACCACCTGGGGGTCGAAGACCGTACCTCCGGCCGCGACCGTGCGCAGCCCTCCCATGAAGTCGTCCACGTCCACGACGCGGTCCTTGAGCAGGTATCCCACCGCGCCCCTGGCGTCGGCGAGCAGATCGTCGGCATAGGACACCTCCACGTACTGGGACAGGATCAGCACCGGCGCGCCGGGAACCCTCCGGCGCGCCTCCACCGCCGCCCGCAGCCCCTCGTCGGTGAAGCCGGGCGGCATTCGTACGTCCACCACCGAGACGTCCGGCCGGTGCTCCGCGACGGCCTCCACCAGGCGGTCGCCGTCGCCCACCGCCGCGACCACCTGGCAGCCGAACTCCTCCAGGAGCCTGATCAGGCCTTCCCTGATGAGCACCGCGTCATCGGCCACAACTACCCGCACGGAACCTCCGCCACTATGACCGTCGGCCCTCCGACGGGTGAGTCGACCGCCAGTTCGCCGTCCACCGCCTTCAGGCGGTCCCCGAGCCCCGACAGGCCATGTCCCTTGGCGACATGGGCGCCGCCGACCCCATCATCCCCGATTGTCAGCATGAGGAAGTCCCCCGTCCTGCTCAGCGTCACGGTACAGATCGTGGCCTGGCTGTGCTTGGCGACGTTGGTGAGGGACTCGGCGACGACGAAGTAGACGGTGTTCTCCACGGCCGCGGGGAAGCGCCCCACGACCTGGACGTCCAGCTCGACGGGGACGGTGCACCGGCCGGCGAGCGCGGCGAGCGCCGGGGCCAGGCCGCGGTCGCTGAGGATCGGCGGGGCGATGCCGCGCGACAGGGCGCGTAGCTCGTCCAGGGTGTCGCGGGTGGAGGTGATGGCCTCGCCGAGCATCCGTTCGACGGCCCCCGGGTCGCGCCTGAGCTGGCGCTGGGCCCGCGACAGGTCCATCGCCAGGGAGACCAGGCGCTGCTGCGGCCCGTCGTGGATGTCGCGCTCCAGCCGGCGCAGCGCGTTGGCCTCGGCCGACACCGCGGCGGCCCGGCCCTCGGCCAGGTCGTCGATGCGCTCGTGCAGCTCGGCCACCCCGGTCAGCATCGCCCTGCCGAGCCCGGCCTGGACGAGCGCGGCGCCCCGCACGATCGCCGGGAGGGTGAGGGCGAAGAGCACGCCGATGGTGGTGTTGATGATCACATCGACCCACAGGCTGTCACCCAGCCCGAGGAGCCTGCCCAGTCCCCCGTCGTTGCCGGGGATGGCGTAGATGATCCACCCGTAGAGCGGGTAGGCGAGACCGGCGATCGTCCCTGCCCACCAGACCGTCGCCAGCACGAAGGTGACGATGGAGATCGGGAAGACCACGACGCCGTAGAGCAGGTCGAGCCACGACTGGCCGTTGGTGAGCGGGTTGATCATCCTGCGGAACCATCCGGCGCTCTCCGGCGCGGGCAGATATCTCGGCCGGGCCACGGGACGGCCGAGCACCTCGGGCAGCCAGCGCCGCTCGACGTCGGCGAACCCCCTGGCCACCAGGAGGGTCGTCGCGAGGATGGGCAACCCCACGAACACGACGGTCGTGCCGATCCCCGCGGCGAAGCCGGCCACCATCAGGACGAACCAGATGACGGAGAGCGGGAAACCCACGATCAGGTAGCGGGTGTCGGTGCCGATGCGGCCGAGAAGGGTTCTCATGGCGCCAACGCTACGAGGGCCGGCCCCGTCGATCGACCCTGTGTGCCCGCGTACCGGGGTGGGGCCAGCACTACCCGGGACGGTGGGGAGATCGGGCGAGAAGACTGCTGCGCGCGTCACTGTGCCGCCGGGCTCCTGGCGGGAGGCTTTTCCCATCGTCACACCCGCTCGTCACACCCGCGATTTTCGCCCTCCCTCCCCGAGATCCTCCTTTCGGAGATCTTCCTCCCTGAGAATCGAGATCCCCTTGACCGCCGTGATCCCTGGTTCGGCAGCGCCTCCCGCAGCGCCTACGTCGGTGTCTCCGACGGCGCCGCGACCCGTGACCGCGGCGGCGACCGCGGCGTCGGCTCCCGCGAACTCGGTGGCGACCGCGCCCGTGACAGCCGTCCCGCTCCCCCGTACGGCGCCTCGCCCGGCCTCCGCGCGCGCCGCGCGTGACCCGTTCATCGACGTGCTCCGCGTGTTCGGCATGGTCCTGGTGGTGCTTCAGCACTGGAGCATGCCGCTGCTCTCCTTCGCCGACGGCCGGATCTCCACCGGTAACGCGCTGGCCGTGGGGAACGGATGGATGATCACGTGGTTCAGCCAGGTGATGCCGCTGGTGTTCTTCGCGGGGGGCGCGGCCAACGCGATCAGCCGGCGGAGCGCGGCGAGGCGCGGCGAGGCGACCCCCGCGTGGCTGGCGGGACGCCTGCGCCGCCTGGCCTGGCCGGTGGTCCCGCTGGCGGCGGTCTGGCTGCCGTTGCCTCACCTGCTCCTCGCGCTCGGCGTTCCCGAGCAGCCGGTCATGACGGCCTCACGGCTGGCCGGGCAGCTGCTCTGGTTCCTCGCGATCTATCTCGTCGCGGTGGCGGCGACGACGCCGATGCTCAGGCTCAACATGGTGTACGGCTGGCGGGTGCCGGTCGCGCTGGCGGCGGGGGCCGTGGCGGTGGACGTCCTGCGCTTCACCGGCGGCCTGGACATCGCCGGTCTCCCCAACATCGTGCTGGTCTGGCTGGCGGTGCACCAGCTCGGCTTCCTCTATGTCGACGGCCGGCTGCGCCGTCCCTGGGTCCTGGCCCTGGCCGGGTACGGTCTGGGCGCGGTGCTCACGGCCTTCGGCCCCTACCCGCTCAGCATGATCGGGATGCCGGGGGCCTCCGTCTCCAACATGGCGCCCCCCACGGTCGCGCTGCTCTCGGTCGGGGTGGGCCAGATCGGGCTCGCGTTGGCGCTGCGCCGGTGGATCGTCTCCTTCGCGGAGTGGCCGGGGGTCTCGCGGGCTCTGGACTGGGCCGGCTGCCGGATGATGACCCTCTACCTGTGGCACATGAGCGCGCTGTTCGTCATCGTCTCGGTGGTCGTGGTGGGTCTGGGCATCTCCACTCCCGAGCCGGGGACGTCGGCCTGGCTGTCCGGCTGGCCCCACTGGCTGCTCATGCTGGCCCTGGCGATGTGGCCGCTGCTCCGGGGGTTCGCCAGGTTCGAGACGCCTCCCGCGACGGGGCCGTACACCGGCGGGACGGTCAGGATCCTGCTGGCCACCGCGCTGGTGGGACTGGGCCTGCTCACGTTCACGGTGAACGGTTTCGTGCCGGGGACGGCGTCCCTGCTCGGGGCGGGCGCGATCGTGGCGGGTCTGGCGCTCACCGGCTCCTCCCGCCGCGCCCTCCCCTCTCGTGGGCGCCGGGGCGTACCGAGTGTGCCGGGCCGACGAGCCGACGGCGTGGTCATCTAATTTGATCAGCATCCATGCCGAAAAAAGCAGCCATAACTACACAAAGTTACGCACTTTACCTGGAATGTAAGGTGATCCGCGACCGCCTCCGGTCCGACCACCTCAAGTTCTTCGGCAGTATTGAACCGTGAGCCTTGTAGACCGCCTGCCAGAAGAGATCGACGCCGACCCCGACACCATCTTCGACGCCTTCGTCGAATGGAACTCCGAGCGAGGGCTGACCCTCTACCCGGCGCAGGAGGAGGCTCTTATCGAGGTGGTGTCGGGAAACAACCTGATCCTGGCCACCCCGACCGGCTCGGGCAAGAGCCTGGTCGCCGCCGGAGCCCATTTCACCGCGCTCACCAGGGACGTGCGCACCTTCTACACCGCGCCGATCAAGGCGCTGGTGTCGGAGAAGTTCTTCGACCTGTGCGCGGTGTTCGGCACCGAGAACGTCGGGATGATGACCGGCGACGCGAGCGTGAACCCCGGGGCGCCGATCATCTGCTGCACCGCGGAGATCCTCGCCAACGTCGCGCTGCGCGACGGCGCCGCGGCCGACATCGGCCAGGTGGTGATGGACGAGTTCCACTTCTACTCCGAGCCGGACCGCGGCTGGGCCTGGCAGGTGCCGCTCCTGGAGTTGCCGAACGTCCAGTTCATTCTGATGTCGGCGACCCTCGGAGACGTCACCAGGTTCGAGGAGGACCTGACCCGGCGCACCGGCAGGCCCACCGCGGTGGTGAAGAACGCCGAGCGCCCGGTCCCGCTCGTCTACTCCTACCGGCTCACCCCTCTCCACGAGACGCTGGAGGAGATGCTCACCACCAACCAATATCCCGTCTACGTCGTCCACTTCACCCAGGCCGCGGCCATGGAGCGGGCGCAGGCGCTGATGAGCATCAACATGTCGACCAAGGCCGAGAAGGAGGCGATCGCCTCCATGATCGGCCACTTCCGGTTCACCACCCGGTTCGGCAAGGCGCTCTCCCGGCTGGTGCGGCACGGCATCGGCGTGCACCACGCCGGGATGCTCCCGAAGTACCGCCGCCTGGTGGAACGCCTCGCCCAGGCGGGCCTGCTCAAGGTCATCTGCGGCACCGACACGCTCGGCGTCGGCGTCAACGTCCCGATCAGGACCGTACTGTTCACCGCGCTGTCGAAGTACGACGGCACCAAGGTGCGGCGACTGCGCGCCCGCGAGTTCCACCAGATCGCCGGGCGGGCCGGGCGCGCCGGATTCGACACCATCGGCTACGTCGTCTGCCAGGCCCCCGACCACGTCGTGGAGAACGAGAAGGCCCTGGCCAAGATCGGCGACGATCCCAAACGGCGGCGCGGTTTCGCCCGCAAGAAGCCGCCGGAGGGCTTCGTCGGCTGGAGCGAGGAGACCTTCGAGAAGCTGCAGGCCGCCGAGCCCGAGCCGCTGAACTCCCGGTTCAAGGTCAGCAACGCCATGCTCCTCGCGGTGATCAACCGGCCGGGCGACTGCTACGCGGCCATGCGCCACCTGCTCACCGACAACCACGAGGACCGCAAGTGGCAGCGGCGGCACATCAGCCAGGCCATCGCGATCTACCGGTCGCTGCTGGCCGGAGGCGTGGTGGAGCAGCTGAGCGAGCCCGACGAGCACGGCCGGATGGCCCGTCTCACCGTCGACCTGCAGGAGGACTTCGCGCTGAACCAGGCGCTGTCCACCTTCGCGCTCGCCACCCTCGAACTCCTCGACATGGAGTCGCCGAACTACGCCCTGGACATGGTCTCGATCATCGAGTCCATCCTCGACGACCCCCGCCAGATCCTGTCCGCGCAGCTCAACAAGGCGCGCGGCGAGGCGGTGGCGCTGATGAAGGCCGACGGCATCGAGTACGAGGAGCGGATGGAGCGCCTGGCCGAGGTCACCTATCCGATGCCGCTCGCCGACCTGCTGCTCGGCGCGTACGAGACCTACCGGCGCGGCCACCCCTGGGTGGGCGACTACACGGTGAGCCCCAAGGGCGTCGTCCGCGACATGTACGAGCGGGCGATGACCTTCGCCGACT
Organism: Streptosporangium sp. NPDC049078; assembly: GCF_040648855.1. Classification (NCBI taxonomy): domain Bacteria; kingdom Bacillati; phylum Actinomycetota; class Actinomycetes; order Streptosporangiales; family Streptosporangiaceae; genus Streptosporangium; species Streptosporangium sp. NPDC049078. Next base: position 362,475 of record NZ_JBEZEL010000005.1, on the reverse strand, counting down.
ACGTGCAGTTCTACGAGCTGACGCGCTCGGAGGGCACCGTGCTTCGCTATCTCGCCGACGCCTACCGCACCCTGTCGCGGACCATCCCCGAGCACCTCAAGACCGAGGACCTGGTCGACCTCATCGAGTGGCTCGGCGAGCTGGTCCGCCAGGTCGACTCCAGCCTCCTGGACGAGTGGGAGCAGTTGCAGAACCCGACCGGGGAGGTGGAGGCGCCCTCGCTGGAGGAGAGCACCAAGCCCGTCACCGCCAACACCCGCGCGTTCCGCGTGCTGGTCCGCAACGCGATGTTCCGCCTCATCGAGCTCGCCTCCCTGGAGAACGAGGAGGAGCTGGAGCGGCTGGCACCCGACGTCGACTGGGGCGCCGCGCTCGACGCCTACTACGACGACCACGAGGAGATCGGCACCGGCCCGGACGCCCGCGGCCCCGGCCTGCTCCGCATCGAGGAGGAGAAGGAGTTCTGGCGTGTCCGCCAGGTCGTCTCCGACCCCGCGGGCGACGGCGACTGGGGCATCGACGCGCAGGTGGACCTCGCCGCCTCCGACGAGGAGGGCCGCGCGGTGGTCCACGTCATCGGCCTGAACCGCCTCTGAACCGTCCCTCGCCACGTCCCTGCCGGCGCAGGCAGGGGCGCTCGGCGGAGGAAGACCGTCCGTGCGCGCAGAAATATCAGGCGGGACCGAGAAGAATGACCGGATGAGCGACGAAGCGATCAGGCAGGTGCTGGGCCTGCTGTACCAGGAAGACACGTTGAAGGTGCTGGCCGCCCTGGCGCTGGGCGGCAAGCCGGAGGAGGAGTCCGGACTCGACAGGGAGGCGGTCAGGCGCGCACTGGACCGCCTGGAACGCGGCGGGCTGGCCGTACGGGGAGAGGACGGCGAGTGGGAGGTACGGCGCGAGCGCTTCCGTGAGCTGCTGCACGCCACGGCGAGACCCGCCACCCCGGCCTCCCCGGAGGAGAGGGTCCTGCAGTCCTTCCTCGTCGAGGGACGACTGCGGGCGATCCCCACCAAGCGCGACAAGCAACTGGTCGTGCTCGACTACGTGGTCCAGGTCTTCGAGCCGGGCGTCCGCTACCCGGAGAAGGAGGTCAACGTCGCGCTGCGCGCCTTCCACGACGACTACGCGGCCCTGCGCCGCTACCTGGTCGACGAGGGCATGCTCAGCAGGGAGAGCAACGTCTACTGGCGCAGCGGCGGCTCCGTCGAGGCCTGAAGGCGGGCGGCCAGCGTCCGGATGTGGTCGATCAGCTCCGGCGGCTCCCGTACGGTGAAGTCCAGGCCGAGCTGCCCGACGGTGAGCGCCAGCCACTCCAGCGAGTCGCCGCCGGTGCGCAGCAGGCAGCTGTGCTCGTCCAGTTCCTCCAGCACCCAGCCGGGTCCGGAGAAGCGCTCGGCGACCACGGCCGCCGGTGCGTGCACGACGACCACCGCCCGGTGGCGGCTGATGGGGGCGACGATCGACTCCTCGACATAGCCGGGGGGCGGCTCGCGCGGCGGGAAGCGCACGCCGGTGCCCAGCGGTGAGGTGAGCCGGTCCACCCGGTAGGTCCGCCAGTCCTGTCTGCCGATGTCCCACGCCACGAGATACCAGCGCCGCCCGGTGGAGGCGAGCCGGTACGGGTCGGCGATCCGGCCGCCCTGCTGCCCGTCGCGGCGGCGGTAGCCGAAGCGGATCCGCTCCCGGTCCCGGCAGGTCCTGGCCAGCAGCGCGAGGGTCTCCGCCTCCACCGTGGGCACCGCCCAGATCGGCGCGACCGGATGCGTCTGCGTCTGCAGCGTGTGCACGCGCAGGCGCAGCCGGGAGGGCAGGACCTGTTCCAGCTTGGCCAGGGCGCGGGCCGAGGTCTCCCCGATCCCGGCGACCGTGCCGCTCGCCGCCGTACGCAGGCCCACCGCGATCGCGACGGCCTCCTCGTCGTCGAGAAGCAGCGGCGGCATGGCGGTGCCCGCCTCCAGCCGGTATCCCCCCGCGGGACCGGTGGTCGCGTGCACCGGATAGCCCAGCTCGCGCAGGCGGTCGATGTCGCGTCTGAGCGTGCGCGGGCTGACCTCCAGCCGCTCGGCCAGTTCGGGGCCCGGCCACTCCCGGTGCGCCTGCAGCAGCGAGAGCAGTCTCAGCACCCGTCCCGTGGTGTCCGCCATGTCGTTCACGATGCCACCGATCGCGGCCAGGATCTGACCTAAACCGTGGATAGCGTGCCGGAAATGAGCCACATCGAGATAACCGGAGCCCGGGAGAACAACCTCAAGAACGTCTCCTTGAAGATCCCCAAGAAGCGGATCACGGTCTTCACCGGTGTGTCGGGGTCGGGCAAGTCCTCCATCGTCTTCGACACGATCGCCGCTGAGTCGCAGCGCCAGCTCAACGAGACCTTCACCTCCTTCGCCCGCAACCGCCTGCCCCACCACGGCCAACCGGACGCCGACGCCATCGGCAACCTCTCGGCCGCCGTCGTCGTCGGCCAGCGGCGACTGGGCGGCAACTCCCGCTCCACCGTCGGCACCGTCACCGACATCCACCCGCTGCTGAGGCTGCTCTACTCGCGCGCCGGCACGCCGTTCACCGGTTACTCCAACGCGTTCTCCTTCAACGACCCGGCCGGGATGTGCCCGGAGTGCGAAGGCGTGGGCCGGAAGATCGCCCTGGACGTGGACCTCGCCTTCGACCGGACGAAGTCGCTCAACGAGGGAGCGATCCTGCTGCCGGGCTTCCGGGCCGGCAACTGGCAGTGGAAGATCTACGCCCACTCGGGGCTGTTCGACAACGACAGGCCGCTGGCGGACTACACCGAGGGCGAGTGGGACACGCTGCTGCACGGGAGCGAGGCCGACGTCACCTTCGAGGAGCGGGGCGGTACGGCCCCGCAGAGATACGAGGGCGTGGTCGAGAGGTTCGACCGGCTCCACGTCAGGCGCGACGTCGAGGGCACCGCGAGCCGGGACGCGATGGCGGCGTTCACCTCGGTGCGCCCCTGCCCGCTGTGCGCGGGAGCCAGGCTCAACCAGGCCGCGCTCGCCTGCAGGATCGGCGGGCGCAACATCGCCGAACTGGCCGCGATGGAGGTCCGGCACCTGGTCGGCGTGATCGCGGAGATCGACGCCCCGGTCGCGGCGACGATGGTCCCGGCGATCCTGAAGCGGCTGCGGCACCTGGTCACCATCGGCCTGGGCTACCTCAGCCTGGACCGGCCGACGCCCACCCTCTCCGGCGGGGAGTCGCAACGGATCAAGATGGTCAGGCACCTGGGCAGCAGCCTGACCGACATGACGTACATCTTCGACGAGCCGACCATCGGACTGCACCCGCGCGACGTGACGCGCATGAACGAGTTGCTGCGCGAGCTGCGGGACAAGGGCAACACCGTGCTCGTCGTCGAGCACGACCGCGACGTGATCGAGGTCGCCGACCACGTGGTGGACGTCGGGCCACGCGCCGGGACGCACGGCGGTGAGATCGTCTACCAGGGCGGCGTCGAGGGCCTGCGGCGGGCCCGCACCCTCACCGGGCGGCATCTGCGCCGCAATCCGCCGCTCAAGGCCTCGTTCAGGGAGCCGACCGGCGCGCTCACCGTCACCGGGGCCACCGCGCGCAACCTCAAAGACGTCACGGTGTCCTTTCCCACCGGGGTGCTCACCGTGGTCACCGGGGTCGCGGGATCGGGCAAGAGCACCCTGGTCAACGAGGTGTTCCTCGGCGAGCATCCGAAGGCGGTGGTGATCGACCAGGCCGCGGTCGGCACCTCGATCCGCTCCAACCCGGCCACCTACACCGGGCTGATGGACGAGATCCGCGGGCTCTTCGCCGCCGCGGGCGGAGTCAGCCCCGCGCTGTTCAGCTTCAACTCCAAGGGCGCCTGCCCCGAATGCCAGGGGCTCGGGGTCATCCACACCGACCTGGCGTTCATGGACGCGATCACGTCCGTGTGCGAGGTGTGCCGGGGACGACGGTTCCGGCCCGAGATCCTGAGGCACACGCTGCGCGGCAGGTCCGTCTCCGACGTGCTGGAGATGACGATCGGCGAGGCCGCGGAATTCTTCACCGAGCCGAGACCACTGCGCGTCCTGGAAACGCTGAACGAGGTGGGCCTGGGCTACCTCAGGCTCGGTCAGCCGCTCAGCAGCCTGTCGGGGGGCGAGTGCCAGCGGATCAAGCTGGCGGGGGAACTCCACAAGAAGGGCAGCGTGTACGTGATGGACGAGCCGACGACCGGGCTGCACATGTCGGACGTCGAGCACCTGATCAAAATCATGGACAGCCTGGTGGACGGCGGCAACACGGTCATCGTCATCGAGCACAACCTCGACGTGATCAAGCAGGCGGACTGGGTCGTCGACCTCGGCCCCGACGGCGGCGACCAGGGCGGCACCGTGATCTTCGAGGGCACGCCGTCCCGTCTCCTCGACGAGCCCGGCTCCTTCACCGCCGAACACCTCCGCCGCGACCTGGCCCGCCCTTGACACACGCCGCCCGATCGCCCGGGGCCGATCATCGGCCGCGTTCGCCCGCGGCGACGCGGCCCGTGCGGCCCGACACATCCCCGCGCGTCCCCGCGTGTCCCCTCAGGGAGCGCAGGTGACGCGGACGCGGGACCAGGAGGTGTTGGCGTACCCCTTGGGATTCCACACGTGCCGGGGCGATTCCGGCTGGGTGGCACCGGCGCTGTCCCACGCGCGGGCGACGATCACGGTCTCGCCCTCCCCCAGTTCGGCGACGGTGTGCCAGTGCCGCCACGCCCAGGGCCCCACCTGCTCGCCGAGGTCCGCCTGGATCCAGGTCTCGCCCTCGTCGAGGGAGACGTCGACGCGGGCGACGGTACGGCCGTCCCCCGCGTAGGCGTAGCCGGTGATCCGGGTGAGACCCGGCCGCGTGCGGTCGCCGTCGCCGGGGCTCAGGATCGCGGTGTTGAGGACGACGGGCCCCAGGGAGATACCGTCACCGGGCCCCGCCTTCGCGGGATCGGCCCCGGAGGGCAGCAGGCGATAGGCGACGGCCTGGAAGTAGTTGTCGGAGGGCTCCTCCCGCGCGGTGACACGCTGGAGCCACTTGACGCTGCGGGCGCCGATCCAGCCCGGGACCACGACGCGGAGCGGGGCGCCGTGGGCCCTGGGCAGCGGCCGGTCGTTCATCGCCCAGGCCAGCAGGACGTCTCCGCCGACGGCCTTGGCCACCGGGATGGAGGCGCCGTAGGGCTGGGCGGGATCGGCGAGCTCGGAGACGTCGGGGGCGGCGAAGGCGATGTGCGCGGCCCCGGGAAGCAGCCCGGCGCGGGCGAGGACCTCGGCCAGGCCGACACCGCTCCAGCGCGCGGTCGAGGTGGCTCCGGGCCCCCACGGATCCTCACCGGGAATGTCGCGGACCTCGACCAGACCGGCACGGCGGTTGCCCGCGCACTGCAGGGTCGCCACCAGCGTGACCTCGGAGAACTCGGAACGCAGCTCCTCCAGTGACAGCGTCAGCGGGCGCTCGACCAGACCGTCCACGGTGAGGCGCCAGGAGGTCGGATCCAGGTCGGGGACGGGGCCGTGGTTGCGGCTGTAGAAGGTGTCGAGCGGGGTGAGGATGTGATCGGCGAGGGCGCCCGGCGGAGCCTCGGCGTTGTACGGCTCGCTGCCGTGGACCACCATGTCATCTCTTTTGCCCCACACGTTCACACGACTCGGAGTACCCGGGAACGAGGGCGTGACACGGCTCGCGGCCCAAGCGGAAGGAGACCATGGATCTCCCGATGCCGTCCGAGCGCCGCCCCGCCGCCCCGACGCCCCCGAGCACGGCCCCGTGACGACCGGAGTTCCGCCCCGGCCCCCGGTGTGACGGGCCGAGCCGACACCGAGGAGCACCGAGGGCCACCGAGGACCGCGTAGGACCGCACAGGATCGCAGAGGACCGCAGATGACTCCGTCGGAGACCCGGCTCGCCGTCGGCGTCAGCCGCCCGAGGTGTCGCTCTCGGCGTCGGCGCTGGGAACCGCGAGATCATAGGGGTCGTCCAGCCACCCGGCGGGCAGCTGGACGCGGTCGCGCGGGTTGGTCTTGCCCCGGGGGGTGTCCACGCCGTCGGGCCACGGCTGGGCGGCGTCGAGTTCGGCGAGCCCCTCGCGCAGGTCCGACAGGCTCTCCGAGGTGGCCAGGCGGCGGCGGAGGGCGGCACCGACGGTGAAGCCCTTGAGATACCAGCCGACGTGCTTGCGGAAGTCGACCACCGCGTGCCGCTCGCTCTCGAAGCAGTCGACCATCAGGGTCGCGTGCCGGTCCATCGTCGCGGCGACCTCGCCCAGCAGGGGCCTGCGCCGCTCCTCCCCGCCCTCGCACATGGTCGCCAGGTCCGCGAACAGCCACGGGCGGCCCAGGCAGCCCCGGCCCACGACGACGCCGTCACAGCCGGTCTCGTCCATCATGCGGCGCGCGTCGGCGGCGCTCCAGATGTCGCCGTTTCCGAGCACGGGGATCTCCGTCACGCTCTCCTTGAGCCGCGCGATCGCCTCCCAGTCGGCGGTGCCGCCGTAGTGCTGGATCGCGGTGCGGCCGTGCAGCGCGATCGCGGAGACGCCCTCCTCGACGGCGATCCGCCCGGCGTCCAGGTAGGTCAGATGGTCGTCGTCGATGCCCTTGCGCATCTTCACGGTCACCGGCAGCGTCCCCGCGTTGCCCACGGCCTCGCGCAGAATCGACCGGAACAGGTTCCGCTTGTACGGCAGCGCGGAGCCGCCGCCCTTGCGGGTCACCTTGGGCACCGGGCAGCCGAAGTTGAGGTCGACGTGATCGGCGAGGTCCTCCTGCACGATCATGCGGACGGCCCTGCCGACGGTCACCGGGTCGATCCCGTACAGCTGGAGGCTGCGAGGGCTCTCCTCGGGCTCGAACCGGATCATCTTCAAGGTCTTGGGGTTGCGTTCCACCAGTGCCCGCGTCGTGATCATCTCGCAGACGAACAATCCGCCGCCCTGCTCCCGGCAGAGGGTACGGAAGGGCGCATTGGTGATCCCTGCCATCGGGGCGAGGACGACCGGCGGCCACACCTCCAGTGATCCCAGCTTCAACGACTCCACCTGGCTTTTCTACCGCACCGCGACGAGCGGGACGAATCGTCGCTGGGTATTGTGTCCCTGCGTGGATCAACGTGACATGGGAGGCCGCGGATGCTGCTGCGACTGCGGATCGCGCTGCCCGACCAGCCGGGCTCGCTGGGGAAGGTGACCCGCGTCCTCGGTGTCGCGGGCGCCGACATCACCCAGGTGGTCGTCCTCGACCGGGGCGAGGGCCAGGCGCTGGACGACATCACCGTCTACTGGCCCGACTCAGCCCCCAGGGAAAGCCTGGTCGAAGGGCTGGAGAGCGTTCCGGGAGTGAGGATCGAGGGCATCTGGGGCACGCGCGAGGCGCCGGGGACCTATCCGGAGCTGGAGATCCTCAAATACATCACCACCGCGGGCGACCGCGCCCTCGCCACCCTGATCGACTCCATGCCCGTGCTGTTCAGCGCCGACTGGGCGGCCGCGGCGACCGAGAAGAGCCCGCGCACGGTCGTCCACTCCAGCTGGCGCGCCCCCGAGCAGGTGCCCTTCCCCGACGAGACCCCCGCCCGTCCGAGGGCCTTCACCCTCGACTCCGGCCTGCACGTGATCGCCGCCCCGCTGCCCCCGCTCGCCCTCACCTTCCTGCTGGCCCGCGCCGACGGTCCCGCCTTCCACCGCATCGAGGTGCACCGTCTCACCCGCATCCTGGAGATCTTCCTCACCCTGCCCGCCGTGGAGCGCGTGGTCACGCGCCAGCTGCGCCGCCCGGCCGAGCAGGACGGCTGAGCAGAACGGCTGAGCAGGACGGCTGAACGAGAGGGCTGAACGCCCACCTGGCCGGATGCCCGCCTGGACCCGCACCGTGTGGGAGTCCGCGGACGGGTGCCGCCGCCCGGGTGCCGGTCGGCGGATTCGCGCGACGGCCACGGGGCCGGCGGCTGAACGCGCGGTTACACAACCGCCGGGAAAACCCGCTAGAGTTCTCTCGTCGCCACCGGGTACGAAACCCGGAGGAAACACGCGGAAGTGGCTCAGTGGTAGAGCATCACCTTGCCAAGGTGAGGGTCGCGGGTTCGAATCCCGTCTTCCGCTCGAAGGGTCTTCGGGCTCTCACTCCGGTGGAGTGGCCGAGAGGCGAGGCAACGGCCTGCAAAGCCGTCTACACGGGTTCAAATCCCGTCTCCACCTCTGGTCCTTTCCATGCGGACGATTAGCTCAGCGGGAGAGCGCTTCCCTGACACGGAAGAGGTCACAGGTTCAATCCCTGTATCGTCCACCACCGCCCATGACATCTATGGGCCGATCACGGCAAACGGCCGCCAAAGTCCCAGCTCGGGAGCCTTGGCGGCCTTCCGGCTTCTCGGGCCGACATTCGGTGTTCCGGCCCTCACATCGACTTCTCGGCGACGACGATGACGTAGTCCAAGCCGGCGAACTTCTGCCGCATACGCGTGTCGTCGGCCAGCTCGCGATGCAACCAGCGGCGGTAGACCCAGGTGACCTTCTGCTGAAATGCCTGGTCGTCCAGCTTCCGTTCCGCCCATTTGCACCACGGTTCGTAAACGTGGTCACGGATGGAGGTCAACTGGACATGGGCGAATCCGGCGGCCCGGAGGCGGGCGACATACTCGTTGCCGTCGTACAGGTTTTCTTCGGGGACCGAAGTGGAGAAAAGCTCTCGGCGGCCGCCGTTGTCGACGTTCAACGGCACGACATCCGCCGTCGCGAGCACCCCGCCCGGTCGAAGGACGTGGTGAGCCTGGCGGAAGAATTCGTCCCTGGTCCGGAAATGCAGGGCCGACTCCAGGGCGACCACCCGGTCGAAGCTACCGGGCTCGAACGTCATCGCGGTCGCCGACCCCTCCTGGAAGATCAGCCGATCATCCAGACCGCGGGCGCGGGCCTTCTCCTGAGCGATCCGCACATGCGTCGGCGTCACGTTCAATCCGACGATCTTCGCTGGATCGTGCCGCTCCAACCACATGAAGTCCTGGTCGCCGTATCCGAACCCGGCATCGAGAATGCGATCGCCCTCCCGAAAGCCCGCGGCGTCCCCCAGCTTCTCCGCCAGCGCCTCGCACGCGTCGTCGAGCGTGTCGGGCCCATCACGCCAGTAGCCGAAATTGAGGTACGAACTGTGCTCGTTCAGCGCGGTCCAGGTGCTCGGCGGAAAGATCTCGTAGGCACGTTTGGCACGGGTCTCCGGCGACGCCATGCTGAGCCTGATGCTTCGGCTAACGGCGAGCACGTCATGCCAGAGTGAGATCCGCTGCGGGGTGGTCATGGGGGACCTCCTGGGTGTGCTCATGCTTCAGGTACGACAGGGCGACAGCCTTGATACTGGGTACACCGGCGCTAAGGATTTCCACAGATATCGAGTTGTCCCGCACACCATTGGGCTGATTTACCGGCCTTTATCCGGCAGTGCGGCTTTATCCGGCGGTGCGGCGAGGCCAGGAAGTTCGCGGTGCACCGGGGAGCTCACGGACGATCCCTCGGTCACCAACTCGCCATGGGGAGCGCCGAGCCGTCCATCGGCCCCTGCGGGCTGTAGACCACGCACATGACGTCGCGGTCGCCGCCTGCCCAGGTCTTCCTGGTCGGCATGACCGGGTAGAAGTCCAGACCCGAGGCCGACGCGCCGCTCCAGTTGCCGTCGAACCCCCGCCGGCAACTCTCCCTGGCGAACACGGTCAGCGCGGCCGGATCCCATTCACCGTCGGGGGCGTGCACGAAGCCGTACGACTGGTTGGCCGCCCGCTCCTTGCAGGGCGTGTAGAGGACGACGACCTCGCCCGCCTCCGGGGAGTAGGCCGGGTCGGTGAAACACTCCCCCGCCTCGATGTGCAGAAGCCCGCCGGTCTCCGCGGTGACGAAGGTCTCGTCCTTGATCGTCGGTCCCGTCGAACCCGCCGTGGACGACGGCAGGAAGAGCGCGCCGAGCACCACGAGGCCGGGGAGCAATGTCCGGCGGGCTGACCGCCGGTCACCCGCCTGCCGGGGGCCGATCATCGAGCACCTCTCGTTCGGGAACGTCGGTCTCGCCCGCTCCGGGGAAACGGGGCACGACGCCGCGTACCGGACCCGTCGAAACCCGGGCGAGGCCACCTGCCGTGTGACGCGGGTCGTGAAGCGGGCGCACGCGTTCCGCCTCAGCCGAGCCCGCTCGCCCGAGGTTAGGGGTGTTCCAGCGAACGCGAGGGCAACGGAAGGCGTCGAGCGCATGACCTTCTGGCGACATCAATGGGGCTTTTGGGGCTAGAGATACATAAGAGGAGGTGTTCATCCTGATGTAACCCCCTATATGAGCTTTTGTCCTTCTTTTTTGGATCAATACCGACGTCCACCACACTCCCTCGGTGGAATGCGATCCCTCCCTGGAGAAGAGCTCATGATGGGCGAAGCCAAACTGCCCCGATCCGCCGGATCCCGGCGTACCAGGCTGACGGCGGTGAGCGCGGGCGTGCTGATCGCCGGCGGCCTCGCGTTCAGCCCGGTGGCGTTCGGCGCGGCCGCGCCGCCGAAGTACCCCGCCGCCGATATCCACAAGCCCTCCCCCATGCCCGACCGGGTCATCCTCACCCCGACCACCACGCCGGCGGCCAGCCAGAAGGTCACCTGGCGGGCCGTGACCGACGCCGAGTCGGCTCAGGCCCAGATCCTCGAGGCCCCGCGCGCGCTCGGCGACGTCGCGCCGTCCGCGGGCGCGGTCGCCACCGTCAAGGCGCTCAGCACCACCCCGGTCAACACCACGCTGGGGTACGCCTCCGTCTACCACACCGTCGAGTTCACCGGCCTGAAGCCGAACACCCGCTACAGCTACCGGGTCGGCGACGGCACCAACTGGAACGAGTGGAGCGACTTCACCACCGCGGCGGCCGACCTCCAGCCGTTCTCGTTCATCTACTACGGCGACGCGCAGAACTACATCGACTCCGCGGTGCCGCGCGTCTTCCGCCAGGCGTTCGCCGACCGCCCGCAGGCGAAGGTGATCGTCAACGCCGGTGACCTCATCGACAACGCGAACAACGAGGAGCAGTGGGGCCAGTGGTACAAGGCCGCCGGCTTCATCGACAGCCAGGTCAACAACATCTCGATCCCCGGAAACCACGAGTACAGCGGCGGCCTGTCCACCTTCTGGCGTCCGCAGTTCCCCTATCCGGACAACGGACCGGGTAACCCTGAGCTGAAGCAGACCGCCTACACCGTCGACTACCAGGGCGTGCGCTTCATCGGCCTGGACACCAACGTGCAGAGCAACGCCACGCTGATGGCCGCGCAGACCACCTGGCTGGAGGGTCTGCTCAAGGACAACCCGAACAAGTGGACCGTGGTGACCTTCCACCACCCCGTCTACTCCACCACCGGCACCCGCAACAACCCCGCCGTACGCGGCCAGTGGGGCCCGCTGTTCGAGAAGTACGGCGTGGACCTGGTCCTCCAGGGCCACGACCACTCCTACGGCCGAGGCAACGTGGCGACCGCCCGCAAGTCCGTCACCGTCAACAACGGTGTCGCCTACGTCGTGTCCGTCTCCGGCGGCAAGATGTACGCGCTCAACAACGGCGAGAACTGGACCGGCAACGGCGCCGAGGTCGTCAGCAAGAGCCAGAACACCCAGCTCTACCAGCTGATCGACATCGAGGCCGACAAGATCACGTTCGAGGCCCGTTACGCCAACGGCGAGCACCACGACGGCTTCGTCGTCCGGAAGAACGCCAAGGGCGAGCGCACCGTCAACGAGGTCCGCACCGCGGAGAACACCGTCGGCGAGCAGGTCGCCGTCGACAAGACCGCCGTCGAGCACCGCGGCGAGCTCACGATCTCCGCGTACGGCTACGACCCCGCCGAGCGGGTGTCCGTCGTCATGAGGAAGGCGGGCGACGACAAGCGCGGAAAGGGGCACGACACCGTCCCCGTCGGCACGCGGGAGGCCGATGAGCTGGGTCGTCTCACCTACACCTTCAAGGTGCCGAGCAGCCTGAAGAAGGGCGAGTCCTACGTGGTCCACCTGGACAGCGCGAACCAGGAGATCACCAGCCCGGCCGTCACGGTCAACAAGAAGTAGCCCTTCCCGGGGACGGGGACGCCGCCGCGGCGGCCCCGTCCCTCGGACGTACCGGAGCCCCGTCGGACAGGAAACGCATTGAAAATCCACGCCCGTACGCTGGCGGGCGCGCTGCTCGTCGGCGCCCTGGTCGGCTGGGCCACCCCAGCCTCCGCCCATCCCTTCGGACCGCCGTCCACCGCACGGATCGGGGCCGACGGCTCGCAGGTGACCATCTCGTGGCTCCCCGCCGAGGATGACTGGGTCGCGCTCGGCCAGTCGCTCGGCGCGTTCGAGGACCCCTCCACCGGCACGGTCTCGACGGAACTGACCGGTGAGCAGAAACTGGAGCGCTCAACGGCCCTCCGCGACTACCTGCTGGAGAAGATCACCGTCGCCCAGGCAGGCCGGCCGTGCCGGAGCCGGCTGGAGGAACTGCGGGCGCTGCTCGTCGACGGCGCCCGGTTCGTCTTCGAGTGCCGGAGTCCGGTGACCGAGGTGGAGGTGACCGTCGCCGCCCTCACCGATCTCAACACGGCGTACCGGACGGTGCTCATCGCGGACACACCCGCCACCCCCGAACGGATCCTCTTCACCGAGGCGGCCGGCACCCAGCGCCTGATCTTCTCCGGCACGGCGGCGGCCGGCACGTCCTGGCAGACGACGGGCGTCGCCGTCGGCGCCGCGGTGCTGCTGGCCGGATCGGGCGCGTTCACCATGCTGCGGACCCGGCGCAGGACGGGCACGACGAGTACGGCAGGTAGGCGACCATGACGGAGCTCAGCGGCTTCGAGAGCCGGTTCATCTCGCTCTTCGACAACAGGGGCGTCTTCTGGGCGGTCCTCGCCGTCGCCCTCGTCGCCGGAGCGATGCACGCGGTCGCCCCCGGGCACGGCAAGAGCGTCACCGCGGCCTACCTGGTCGGCACCCGGGGCACCTACCGTGACGCGCTGCGCCTGGGAGTCATCGTCGCCCTGATGCACACCTTCTCGGTGCTGGTGCTGGCGTTCGCCTGGGTGGGGCTGAGCAGCGCCGCGAGTTTCGGCACGAAGAGCGTCACCGCCTGGATGCAGGTGCTGGCCGGCGTGATCACGATCTGCGTCGGTATCCACCTGACCTACCGCCACCTGCGAGGGCGTCGGCTTCGGGCGCAGGCCCAGCACGGCCACGGGCACGGGCACGGGCACGGCCACGGGCACGGCCACGGCCACGGCCACGGGCACGGGCACGGGCACGGGCATCAGTTCGAGGACGGGCCGGATCCCTGGTCGCGGCGTGGCCTCGTCGCCCTCGCCCTCTCCGGTGGGCTGCTGCCCTCGCCGTCGGCGTTCGTCGTCCTGATGAGCGGGCTGCTCACCGGCCGGGCCTTCGACGCCGTCACCCTCGTCGCCGCCTTCGGCGTGGGGATGGCCCTCACCCTGACCGGCGTGGGCATCGTGACGATCCGCGGCCTCACCCTGCTGACCCACGGAACCCACCGGTGGTCACTCGCCTCCACGGCGATGGCCTGGGCTCCGGCCGCCGCCGGCCTCGCGGTCTCCTCCGCCGGAGGCCTCTACCTCGTCGCGGCCCTCGGCACCATCACCGGCTGACAGCCCGGCCGCCCATCAGGGTGCCCTCAGAACCGGACCGCGGCGAAAAAGATCGTTCTCAAGGAGCTCTCGGCCGAACGGCTGGACATGACGCGTCCGGCGTTGCTAACTTGCGCCTATGTCCAGCCCCGAGGCATCCAGACGCTAGCCACCGGTCATCCGGTGGCCGGCCACCGTCGTCGCGTTGAGGCTTCGCGGCCAATGAGGCCGCGCTCACCGCCGTCCGCGACCACTGCCACCGGATCGCCATAGCGCAGGCTGTGCTCGACCTGGACCGAGCGTCACCTCCGTGACGTCGGCAGGGTCTCCCGCGCGATGGCCGCACCCCGATCGGACGGTTCCTCTCTCCGACGCCGGCGCGGCCCATCGCCTCCTTATCGATCCACAGTGTGGTCGCGGAGTTTTGTCATGCCATTCGTTGTTCACCTGCTCGGACTGGCGGTCTTCGCCCAGGCCACGTCCGAGTTCATGCTGTCCGGCCTCGTGCCGGGCATCGCACGGGACCTGCACGTGTCCATCCCCGCCGCGGGATTTCTGACCTCGGCGTTCGCGGTGGGGATGGTCGTCGGCGCGCCGCTGATGGCGATCCTGAGCCTGCGCCGGTCGCGACGTCGCTCGCTCCTCACCTTCCTCGTCACCTTCCTGCTCGTCCATGTCCTGGGCGCGGTCACCACCAGCTACGGGGTACTGCTGGTATCCCGGGTCGTCGGGGCGCTGGCGTGCGCCGGGTTCCTCGCGGTGGCCCTGGCGACCGCGATGAGCCTGGTCGCGCCGAACGCCAAAGGACGCGCCACCTCCGTCCTGCTCGGTGGGGTCACCGTCGCCTGTGTCGTGGGCGTTCCCGGCGGCGCGTTGCTGGGGCAGCTGTGGGGGTGGCGCTCGGCGTTCTGGGCGGTGGCAATCCTGTCGGTGCCGGCCATCGTCGCGATCCTGCGGTCGGTGCCCGCCGACGGCCCCGAATCCGACCGCACGAGCGCGCGTGACGAACTGCGCTCGCTGCGCGATCGGCGGCTTGTGGTGATCCTGCTGCTGGGATGCCTCGTGAACGGCGCGACGTTCTGCTCGTTCACCTACCTCGCGCCGCTGGTCACCACCGTCACCGGAATCGAATCCGCATGGGTGCCCGCCATGCTGGCCCTCTTCGGGCTGGGGTCGTTTCTCGGGGTCACCGTCGGTGGCCGGATGGCCGACGTACGACCCGTCGCGCTCCTGGTGAGCGGCGGGGTGGCCCTGCTCGTCGGCTGGACGGTGTTCGCGGTGGCCGCCGGGAGTCCGGTGGCGACGACGGTGCTCGTCTTCGTCCAGGGAACCCTATCGTTCGCCGTCGGGTCGACGTTGATCTCGCAGGCACTCTACGCGGCGGCCGAGGCACCGGCCCTGGCCGGTGGGTTCGCCACGGCGGCGCTCAACGTGGGCGCCGCGCTCGGTCCCTGGTTCGGCGGGATCTCGATCGGCGCGGGACTCGGTTATCGCTCGCCGCTGTGGGTCAGTGCGCTGCTGGTGGCCCTGGCACTCGCCGTCGCCGGTGTCGCCTGGGGGATTCGGCGCGGGGCGGCCGGCTCCCACGAGGAAGTCGTCGCGCCGTAGCCGACCGGGATCGAGGCGGCGCCGGGTCGATCCGATCGTCCGGCGGCGCCGACGGATCAACATGAGGGAAGCCCCCCGGCCTGGCCGGCCGGGGGGCTTCTCATCGGTGTGTCTCATATGCCGCCGAGGACGCTGCGAGAGTCCTCAGTTGCCGGTGGACAGTTTTTCCAGGTCCGATCGGGTGAGCTTGATCGTGTTTTCCCGGAGGGATTCCAGGTTGCCCGCCGCGTCGATCGGATACTTTCCCTGTTCCGAGTTGAGCAGGGCGGCCGGTGAGTTCGGGTAGGTCTCCAGGAACAGGACGTAGGTCCGGCTCCTCTGAAGTGACGAGGCGCCCGCCTCCTCGTACTTCGTGCCGTTGAGGGTGCCCCCGAGTTCTTTGACCTCGATGGTCTCCCCGGGCTTCGCCTCCCCCTTGAAGACCTTCACCACCTGGGCCGGATAGACCGTGGTGACCAGAGGCTCCTCCTGCGGGGCGGCCTCCGTCCCCGCCTTCGGCGCGCCGGCGTTGGGGTTGGAAAGCGGGTCGGTGTTCTGGCTGTCGGGGATTCCCTTCTCCAGGACGGTGCGCGCCGTGTCGCCGAGGCGGACCTCCACGACGAGAAGTGCCTTCTTGTAGAGCTCGGCGGCGCTCTGGTAGGCGGGATAGTCGACGTGATAACTCACCGTGGGCTGCTCGGCGGAGCAGGCGGTGAGAAGAACGGCGGCGAACGCGGCCGCGACGAGTTTTCTTGGAAGCGTCTTCATCCGTCTCACTCCCCACGTTTCCTAGTAGTAGGCGTTAACGTCGCTGACGTCATGCGACTGGGGTGTGGTCATAGTGTTCCTAGGGCGGCCGTGGTTCATTATGGATGTGAGGTCGTTGTGCGCGAGAGAAAGGGCGTGGCCCAGCTCGTGAACGAAGACGCTCGTCACGAAGTTCGAGAAGTTCGAGGCGTCGGCGCTGATCGTGCGCGAGTTGAGCTGGATTTTGAAGTAACTACCGTAGGACGTGTAGAGCCCGTACCAGGTGTTGCTGTAGGACGCCGCGACGATCGTCGACGAGGATCCGGAGGACTTCCCGATGTAGGCGGGGGTGGCGGTCGCGTTCCAGTTGCTCAGCGCCCGGTCCATGGGGCCCTGCCAGGAACTGTTGTAGCTGTACGGGCGGACCGTGAAGTTGGGTGCCGCCATGCCCACGTTGTAGTAGTGCGCGGCGGCCGGGGTGGCGCCGGCGACCACGCAGAGTGTTCCGGTGAGACCGATCGCCAGGATCTGCCCGGCCCGTGGCCTCACCTTTTTCAGAAATACTTTTGACAGCCTCATTGAATCAACTCCGTCCCGTGACGATGAATCGGGTGAACAGGGGAGCAAAAAACGGCCGACCCCGTATCGGCGATCACTCCCACCCGCGTTCACATGATCGAAAAAGTTTCGAAGAAAATCAAGGGATCTCAGGGGTTTCTTCCGGGCGGATTTCGGTGGACGGTTGAGGCCGAAACCTCATGCACGACTACGCTGTGTTTCAGGTCGAACGCGTTTCGAGAAAAGAGGCCGGCGTGCGCCCCGGCGTGCGTGGTCCGTCCGTTCGGAACCGGCCCGCGTGCGCCCCGCGTATGCGGTCGCCCGTTCGGAACCGATCCGCGCGTCCCGCCCCGTGGGGTCCGCCCGTTCGGAACCGACAGGAAAGGGGCCTCGACATCCGCTCTCCGATCCGGCCTCGCCTCTCTCCTCCCGCTCCGCCGCGGACGACCGCTCCAAGGTGCGGGCGTGCCCCCGTCGCGGGTTTTCCGAGGTCCTGGGGGTCGGATAGCGAAGGAATAGGGGGCCGATGCCAGGCTTTCCTACGTTTCGGACATGAGCACTCCGATCTTCGCGCTTTGCGATGAGTACGTCACCCGCTGGGCGGCACTGGACCCGATCGCGACAGGTGCCGAGGGCATCGTGTCCGACTTCGTAGCCGCCACCGACCACAGCCCCGCCGGGAGCGCCGCCCGGGCCGAGATGATCCGTTCGACCCTGAAGCGCCTCGACGAGCTGGTCCCGACCGGTGAGCCGGACGTCAGGGCGGCCACCCACCTGCGGGAGCGGCTGGAGGCCGAGCTCGCCTGGCACGACACGGGCGAGCCGCTGCGCTGGGTGGCGGCGCCGTACGGGCTGCCCTACCGGGTGCGCTCCAGCGTCGTCCTTCTCCCCCACGGCAACGACGACGAATGGCGTGATGTCGCCGCCCGCCTCGCGGCGATCCCGGGGATGCTCGCCGGGTGGCGGGAGAGCCTGGAGACCGGTCTGGCGATGGGGCTGCGGGGCGCCCGCAGGCAGGCGCTGGCCATGGCGGACCAGGCCGACCAGTTCTCCGGCGCCGGCGGGACTCCCCCGGCCCACGACGCCTTCGTCGCCACCTACGGTGAGGGCCCGGTCAAGGAGGAGCTGCTCAGCGCCGCGGCGGCGGCCCACGCCGCGTACGCCGACGCCGGGCGCTACCTGCGCGAGGAGTACGCCCCGAGGGCGGACGAGGCCGACGGGGTGGGCCCCGAGCGCTACGCGGTCGTCGCCAGGATCAGCCTGGGCGCCGACATCGACCTGCGCGAGGCCTACGAGTGGGGCTGGGCCGAGCTGGAGCGCATCGGAGCCGAGACGGCCGCCGAGGTCGAGCGGATCAAGCCCGGGGCGACCATCGAGGAGGCGACCGCGATCCTCAACGAGACCCAGGCCGTCGACTCGCTCGAGGAGTACCAGGCGTGGCTGCAGGAGCGCCACGACCGGGCGATCGAGCAGTTGAACGGCACGCACTTCGACATCCCCGAGCCGCTGCGGCGCATCGTGGCCGAGGTCGACGTGAGCTCCACCTCCGGTGCGGCCTCCTACAACGCGCCCAGCGAGGACCTGTCGCGGCCGGGTCGCACCCTGTGGCCGGTCGGGGGCCGGACCCGCTTCGCCACCTGGAGCGAGCTGACCACGATCTTCCACGAGGGCGTGCCCGGCCACCATCTGCAGTTCGGCGCGATGCGCATGGCCGGCGACACCCTGTCCAGGTTCTCCAAGGTCTCCTGGGTGGACGGCCACGGCGAGGGGTGGGGCCTGTACGCCGAGCGGCTGGCCGACGAGCTCGGCTGGTTCACCGACCCCGGTACCCGGCTGGGCATGCTCAACTGGTCGGCGCTGCGTGCCGCCCGGGTCGTCATCGACCTGGGCGTCCACCTCGACCTTCCGCTGCCCGACGGTTCGTCGTGGACCTTCGAGAAGGCCTGCGAGGTGCTGCGTGAGCAGGGCCGCTGCGAGCCGCATCGGGTCGAGGCGGAGGTGGTGCGCTACTTCGGCTGGCCTTCCCAGGCCATCTCCTACAAGCTGGGCGAACGAGCGTGGGTGCAGGCCCGCGAGGAGGCCAAGCTGCGCCTGGGCGACGCCTTCGACCTGCGTGCCTGGCACACCGCCGCGCTGGAGCTGGGACCTGTCGGCCTGTCCAGTCTCGCGGAGGCTCTGCGCCGCATCTGCTGAGCACCGGCGATCCGGCGCCGATGGTCTCGTGACCGGCCGGCACGACCGGTCACGACCGCCCGGAGAGGTCCCTTCCGGACCTCTCCGGCGGTTCGTCGCTCACGTCTTCGGAGTGCGACGGACCGCTCGGCTCAGGGCACCGACATCCCTTCGCTTTCGACCCGGTCGAGTTCAGGACATTTCGCCCCGGTCGGGTTCAGGACAACGATGCCCTCGCCCCGGGGCGCCCAGGAACTCGGAGCCCTCGACCGTACGGGGCTCAGGACGCCGGTACCCTCCGTGCCCGGCCGGGCAGGCGCGCATGACCGGGCGAAGGAAGGTTCTCCAGCTGGGCGCGCACCCTGGCGGCGATCGCGGGGGGCATCGTGTCCGCCAGTTCGAGCGCCTCCTCGGAGACGCTCCGCGCCGCCTCCTCCTCGTCGACGGCGAGGTACGCCGCGGTGAGCATGACCAGGACGCGCACCTGGTGGAGCGGCGCGTCGATCTTGTGGAACAGGCCGAGGGCCTGGTGGAAGCGGCCGATCGCCTGTTCGGTCTGGTCGCCCGCGAGCGCCAGCTCACCGAGCCCGAGCACGACCCTCGCCTCGGCGAGTCTCTCCCCCGCGGTGCCCGCCACCTCCAGGGCGTTCTGGAGAGTGGTCTCGGCCTCCTGGAGGTCCCCCTGGCGCAGCTTCGTGATGCCCAGGCCGTGCAGGGCGTACGCCTCGCCGGTCGGGTCGCCGATGTTGCGCACGGTCGTGAGCGCCTGCTCGAAGACCTCCGCCGCCGACGCGAACTCCTCCAGCCTGAGGTAGGTCTCGCCCAGCCGGTGCAGGACCTGTGCCTCCACCCTGCGGCTGCCACCGATCCTGCTGAGTTCCAGCGCCTCGCCCAGCAGACGTCTGGCCTCTTCGAGTTCGTCGCAGTCGAGCCTGATCTGGGCCATGCTGTGCAGCACGTAGGCGGAGGCGACCTGGTCGCCGGTGCCGCGGAAGATGCCCAGCGCGCGATCGTAGCGTTCCACCGCGTCGTCGAGCTGGCCGCTCATCCGGTCCAGGAAGGCGATGTTGCGGATGACGAGGGCAACCCCCAGGTCGTCCCCGGCCTCCTCGAACAGCTTGGCCGCCGACTCGAAGTCGCGCCGCGCGTCCCCGAAGCGCTGCTCGGCGATGTAGAGCGACCCTATTGAGTAGAGCATCGCCGCCTGCCCTCGGCGGTCCCCGGCCTGCCGGGTGGCCGCCAGCGCTATCTGGTGGGTCTCCCGCCAGTCGTCGAAGTAGATTCTCGACTCGAACAGGGTGACCGCGCTGATCGCGAGGTCCCAGCACAGCTCGACGAACCCGGCCTGCGCCGCCTGGCGGATGCCCGAGACCAGCGTCAGCCGCTCGCGCTCGTACCAGGGCAGCGGGGCCATGACCAGCTTCTCGACCAGCCGTCCCGGCAGCGGCCAGCGTGGTGCGTCGCTGTGGACCTGCACGTAGTCTCCGCCGTACTCTCGGCGGTGCGCCTCACCGGTCAGGAAGAGCAGGCCACCGAGCACTCTCTGCAGCGCGGCGTTGCGGTCGGCGATCGCCTCCTCGCCGGCGAGACGCTCGCGGGCGAACACGTGGATCAGGTCGTGGAAGCGGTACTGGCTCTGCACGCCGTACCCGGCGTCGGTCGTCTCGACCAGCTGGGCGTCGGCCAGGTCGTCGAGCAGGTCCTGCGCGTCGGAGGGATGGCAGTCGAGCAGCGCGGCGGCGACCCAGCCGGAGAAGTGCCGGGACTCCAGGATGGCGAGGCGCCTGAACAGGCGGCGTGCGTCCTCGCTCACGCTCTCGTACGTCAGCGAGATGCTCGCCCTGATGCCCAGGTCGCCGTGTTTGAGCTCGTCGAGCCTGCGGGTCTCGTCCTCCAGTCGTCCCACGAGCTGGTCGATCGTCCAGTGCGGCCGGGCGGCGAGCCGCGCGCCCGCGATGCGCAGCGCCAGCGGCAGGTGGCCGCAGAGGTCCGCCAGCTCGGCCGCCGACTCCCGCTCCGCCTGCACCCGCTCGATGCCCGCGATTCTGGAGAGCATGTCCACCGACTGCCTGGAGTCGAAGAGCCCGACGTCGAGGTGGGCCGCGCCCGGCAGGCCCGCGAGCCGGCTGCGGCTGGTGATGATCACTGCGGCCTCGGGGTTGCCGGGCAGCAGGGGCAGCACCTGGCTCTCGCTTCTGGCGTCGTCCAGGACGATCAACATCTTGCGCCCGGCGAGCAGCGCGCGGTACATCTCCGCCCGTTCGTCCACCCCGTCCGGGATCGCGTTGCCCGGCACGCCCAGCGCGCGGAGGAAGCGTTCGAGCACCTGCCCGGAACCGATCGGATGGGACTCCCCTCCGTGCAGGTCGGCGAAGAGCTGGCCGTCCTCGTAGCGTCCGGCGACGCTGTGCGAGACGTGCACCGCGATCGTGGACTTGCCGATGCCCGGTTTGCCGACGACGGCGATGACGGGGACGGCGAGCCGCTGGCGGTCCTCCGCGGCGAACGTGAGCTGGCGGCGGATGGCCTCGACCAGCTTGATCCGGCCGGTGAAGTCGGCGATGTCGGTGGGAAGCAGACGGGGAACCGTCCGGCGGGCGGCCGGCGCCTCCTGCGTCTCCGGGTGGCGCTGGGAGGTTTGCTGTTGCTGTTGCTGTTGTTGCTGCTGTTGCTGCCGCCCCGGCGCGTCGATGCTCTCGTCGGAGGTGAGGATGGAGTACTCGAGCTGCTGGAGGCTCTCGTTGGGTTCGATGCCCAGCTCGTCGATCATCGTCTGGCGGGCACGACGATAGACCGTGAGCGCCTCGGCCTGGCGTCCCGAGCGATAGAGCGCGAGCATCAGCAGGCCGCGCAGCCGCTCCCTGAGCGGGTGTTCCTCGACGAGCTCGCTGAGTTCGCCCACCAGCTCGTGGTGCCTGCCCAGTTCCAGTTCGATCTCGACGCAGTCCTCGTTCACCGTGATCCGGCGCTCGCTCAGCCTGCCGACCGCGGCCTGCACGAGCCGGCTCTCCTGGCCGTCGAGGGCGGGCCCTCGCCAGAGGGCGAGCGCGGTCCGATAGTGCCTGACGGCGTCCTCCAGCCGGCGGTCGTCGCGAGCCTGGCGGGCCTGGTTCAGCAG
This sequence comes from Streptosporangium sp. NPDC049078, assembly GCF_040648855.1. Classification (NCBI taxonomy): domain Bacteria; kingdom Bacillati; phylum Actinomycetota; class Actinomycetes; order Streptosporangiales; family Streptosporangiaceae; genus Streptosporangium; species Streptosporangium sp. NPDC049078. Next base: position 340,657 of record NZ_JBEZEL010000005.1, on the reverse strand, counting down.
GCCCTCGAAGTTCTGGGAGTCGAGTTCTCCCTCGGCGACTCGCAGCGTGTATCCCTGGGAGTGGGTCGCGATGACGTCGGCTCCGCCATTGGCGGCGAAAAGCCGCCGCAGCGAGGAGATACAGATCTGCACCTGCGCGCGGGACGTGCTGGGAAGATCCTCACCGTAGATCGCGTCCGTCAGCCGTCCAATGGTGACCATTCGGTTGGCCTCCAGCAGGAGGCAGGAGAGGACGACCTGTTGCCGAGGCGCGCCCAGATCCAGGCGGCGCGCGTCGGCGAGGACCTCCAGGGGGCCGAGGATTCGATACTCCACCGAATCTCCTTGCAGAATCGCGGCCTGACCAGGAATTCTCCGCACGGTTGGTGTAAGGGAGACATCAGGGATCTAACCGCTGCCTTAAAGCAGGCAACAATAGACTCAACCCCCACCTCTCCGCGATCTTCGGACATATAACCCGGCGATCACGGCGAGCAATTTTATATGCATGAAACGTGTTCTGTCCGGGATCATACAACGTCACTGATGGGAGAACCAGTGGGGTTTGTGAAGGTCTGGCCCAACTTGCGACTAACGTGCGGGTTTGTGACATGAACAAGCGGCCGGGCCCTGGAAGGCTCCGACCGCTCCGGTGAACTCCCACCGCCGGCGACCCCGCCGGGTGGGGGTGTGCTTCAGCCCCAGGGGGTGTTGCTGGCGAGCACGGTGGTCTTCGCGGCCCCGTCGGCGACCGAGGGGACGACGGCGGCGAGACCGAGGCATCCGAGAACCGCGATGGCGGAGACGATGATCCGGAGGGTGTTGATGCTCGCGAATTCCCGCATTTCCTGTACCTCTTCTTCGTGTCTCGCAGGCCGTTCACTGCTGTCCGCCTGTCTGCTTCAAAACGTAAACAGCCCCCCTATCCACGCCTTATCCGATCTCTTCTGATCCGATATCCGGCGCAAAGATAGGCTCGGGTAGCCGATGGATAGCGGGCCGAAAGCGGACGGATAGCACTCCCATGGAGCCTGATAGGGCCGAGGTCGCGCGATACGGGTCACGCGGCCCCGAACCAGAAGATGGGTATCCTCACCATGAGCATCGCCACGCAGGCACTTGACGGCGTCTACGGCCGATCCGCGGCCGGTGTCCGAGCTCGCCTGGAGCGCGCCTCGGGTAACGGCTGGGAGCCGGTATCCGAGGGCGAGACCGACATCGACGGAAATGTTAAAGAATGGGTGGACGAATTCATGGAGCGCGGGCTCTATCGTCTCATCCTCGCCACCGACCACTATTTCGCCGGGCTCGGCATGACCACCTCCTACCCGGAGATAACGGTCATGTTCAGAATGCACGACGATCGCATGCCTTATCAGGTCCAGGTCGTGCTGGCTCCACACTCGTACTCGACGTGCTTCGGCGTCCGCGGGTGAGTCCGCGAGCGGCGGAGTCCGTCCTCCCAAGGGAAGCGAACATGCCCGTTCAACAATTGGCGAAAGCCGGCCCCCACAACCCCGGGCAGGACGAGGGCACCCCCTCGGTCATCGCCCGATGCCTGAGCAACTTCCGCCTGGAGGTCGACGGGCAGGCCGTCTCACACTGGCGGGCCGGCAAGTCGCGGGCCCTGTTTCAGTACATGCTGGTCAACCGTGAGCGGTTCGTCCACAGGGACCGGTTGCGCGAGGTGCTGTGGCCGGAGCGGGAGGGCCACCCCTCCAGCTCGCTCAAGGTCGCCGTGCACGGCGTGCGACGGGTGCTCAACGAGTTCGAGGGGAGGGACGGCTTCTCCCTGCTCCACCAGGACCACGGGTACGTGCTGCGGACGAACAGCGCGTGGGTGGACATCGAGGAGTTCCAGCGTGCCTTCGACCGAGGCCGGAGCGCGTGGGTGGCCAAGGACTACGACACCGCGATCGCGTGGTTCCAGCGGACCGCCGACCTGTACGTCGGGGACTTCCTCTCCGGCGAGACCGGCGGCTGGATCAACGAGCAGCGGCAGTGGATGCGCGCGACCGCCCTGCGTGCCCTGACCTCGCTGCGCACCGAGGCTCTGGAGCGCGAGGACTGGCCGGCCGCGATGCACTGGTGCCGCAGGGCCCTCGACGTCGATCCCCACCACGAGACCACCTACCAGACCCTGATGATGATGCACGGCGAGCTCGGCGAGCTCGGCCGCGTCCTGAGCTGGTACGAGGTGTGCCGCCACCGGTTGCGCACCGACCTCGACGTGGAGCCGAGCGAGCGCACCGAGCGGCTGCTGGCCACGCTCATGCGCGGCCGGAGCCGGCCGCCCCTGACAGGTCAGCACCGGTGAAGATGCCCGCGACCTCCCTTGACCGGGGGCCCGATCTGGAACGCCTGCGCGCGGCGGTCGGCGAGTTCGCCCGCTACGACGCGGCCGACAGGTCATGGGAACGGCTGCTGCTGGCGACCGGGCCGCGGGTCGACCCCGCGCTCGCGGCCCATCGCCGGGCACTGCTCGCCTGGTTGAACGCGTGGGGGTGCCGGCTGCGCTATCCGCGTGACGGCGAGCCCGATGTCTTCGGCGCGGAGACCGCGGCCTGGTGGGAGCGCTGGAGGGAGCACCTGCCCGGCCAGGACGCCACGCTCGCGACGCTGGGCGACCCGGAGATCGACGTGCTGGGCGGGTGTTACGCGGATCTGTCGGCGATGCGGGCGACTCCGGGGGCCAGACCCCGTTCCCTGGGGCCGACCGCCGCGACCAAGATGCTGCACGCCCTGCGCCCGGGGGCGCTGATGCCCTGGGACGCGGCCATCGCCGAGGCCCTGCACGGGGCGCGTACGGCGGACGCCTACCGTGCGCACCTGCGGATGGGCCGGGACTGGGCACGGCGTCTGCTCGAGGAGGCGGGTCTCGGCGAGCGGGAGCTGGCGGTGGAGCTGGGCCGCCCCGGGCGTCCGCTCGCGAAGATGCTGGACGACTACTGCTATCTCGCGTTCACCGCGGCGACCTGACAGTCCTCGCCGCGACCGGCGAACCCGCCACACGGCCGCGGAGACGAGCGACCCCACCGGGCTCCTCTGCACCGCGGCGCTCACGACCGGCGACCCCGCCGGATGGCCGCCGAGACAGGCGCCCCCACCGGGCTCCCCCTCACCGCGGCGCTCACGACCGGCGATCCCGCCGGATCCCGTCTTCGGAGCGGCGGGGACGCGACCCGCACGGGCCGCGTCCCCGCGCTCAACGCAGCGACCTGACCAGGCTTCGCGCGGCCGTGCGGCTCGCGGCGAGCACGGTCTTGCCCGCGCCGCCGCTCCCTCCGGTGAAGGTGTAGACGCCCTTGGCCAGGGGACGCAGTGACAACCCTCCCGTGGGGTGGTAGCACTCGACCGCGGTGACGGCCTTGACCGACCCGTCGGCCGGCCGGTATCCGATCCTGGCCTCGGCGACGTCGAGGATCCTGCTGGTGAGCACGGGGTCGGTCGGTACGGTTCCAGGGGTGATGTCCCATCTGTCGGTCGGCAGCCCGAGCAGGACCCGCCCCTCGGCGTAGGACCTGCCGTACAACCCGGACGTCTCGTCGACGAACGCGTTGGGTCCCCTGCCCGAGGTGGGGCCGAGCACGTACTGGATCACCTTGGTGCGCAGCCCCGCGTCCGACAGGCCCGTACGGGCGAGAAGGCTCTGGGTCCACGCCCCGGCGGCCACCACGACGGCGTCGAACCTGGCCGGGCTGCCCTCGGCGGGGCGGACCTCGGCCTCGGCGGTGATGCCCTCCACCTGCCCGTCGGTGACGAAGGCGCCCGACCTGGCGAGCTCCACCAGGAGCCGGTCGCGGAAGGCGTTCGGGGAGAGGTATCCGGCGCGCTTCTCGACGACGGCCACGCTCCCCTCCGGTAGTTCGCGGAACGTGCCGCGGCTGCTGAGCTCCTCACCGCTGACCAGGGAGATCGAGCCGGGCAGGCGGCTGCGTACCAGCTCGACCAGGCCCTCGGTGCCCGGCCCGAGGCCGGGCAGCAGGTACACCGAGCCGGTCTCCCGGTAGGAGGCCCATTCCCGCAGCTCCCGGTTCGAGTGGAGCTCGGCCAGGCTGTCGGCGGCCTCCAGGCACAGGGCGGGGTCGGGCTCGAAGGCCCTGGTCAGGCCCCCGGAGGCGGCGCTGGCGTCGGCCCTCCTGTGCGGTTCTCCGGTGTAGAGGTGGACGGAGCTGCCCCTGACGACCTCGCACAGGCGCCAGGCGAGCATCGCCCCGGCGATCCCACCGCCCACGACGGCGATTCTGATCATGTAACTCCTCCGTTCATGTCGCCGAGGCGGTCGCGGTGCGCGACTCGTCGGCCTTGTTCGGGTCCCGCATGCCGATCAGGCCCGCCACGGTCGCGATCGCGGAGAGCAGGGCGGCCCACAGCCACACCGAGCGCCCCACCTGGAACCACACCAGGGTGCCGATCACCGGCCCGATCGCGGTACCGAGCCCGAAGACGCTCTGCATGGCGCCGATGTAGCGTCCGCGGAGCCGCTCGGGGCCGGCCAGGGCGGGGTAGGCGAACGTGGTGGGTCCGCCGATGATCTCCGAGAGCGTCCAGACCAGGGTGCCGAGCATGAACCAGATCGGGAGCGGGGAGATCGCGTAGATGGCGTAGCCGACCGAGACGAGACCGAGGCCGAGCAGCGCGGTCAGCCGGATCGGCCACTTCTGCACGACCTTCGTCATCGCCAGCTCGCAGGTGATGACGATCAGGCCGTTCAGCGAGACGGCCGCGCCGTACCACCACAGGCTGAGGCCGGCCGCGGAGATGTCCAGCGGGAGGGTGGCCGTGTACTGGCAGTAGACGATGGAGGTGAGCAGCATCGCGAGCAGGTAGACGCTGTAGCGCCAGTCGGCGAAGACCGCGAGGTAGCCGGAACGGCCCTCCATCGCCCCCGCCTCCGCCGCCTTCGCCGCCTCGGCCTGCCTGGCCGCGACGCGCACGGCCTTCGGCGCGCGCCGGGGCAGCGCGAACATCACGATGCCGCCGAAGATCAGTGCCGCGGCGGCCTCTCCCCAGAAGAGCGCGTTGTAGGAGACGGCGAGCAGCGCGGCGCCGATGAGCGGGGCGGCGGTCATGCCGAGGTTCAGGCCGAGCCGGTACATCGCCGTGATCATCACGACCCGGTGTCTCGGGGTGAGCTCGGTGAGCATCGTCTGGGCCGCGGGCCGGTAGAACTGGCCGACCGTGCTGACCATGAAGACGGCGGCCAGCAGCAGGGCGTAGGTCGGGGCGTAGAGGATGGACACGATCAGCAGGGCCGAGCCGCCCATGCTGATCAGGGTGACCGCCCGGGCGCCGAGCCGGTCGGAGAGCGAGCCTCCGGCCAGCGAGCCCACCACCGCGCCGGCACCGTACACGCCCAGCGCGAGCCCCGCCTGGGTGGCGGAGAAGCCCCGGTCGGTCAGGAACAGCACCAGGTAGATCTGGATGAACGCGGCCAGCCTGCTGATGAAGCCGCCGAAAAGGAGTGCCTTGACGGCGCGCGGGGCCTCTCGCAGGGTGACGAACACCCCGTCGTCCTGCTTGCGCGGGGGTGTCCCGGACAGTTCGTTCTCGTTCTCGATAACGGCGGTCATGCGGCTGCCTTCACCTTCAGGTGTGCCTCGGCGGCGTCCAGCGCGGCCCGGCACTCGTCGACGGTCGGGGATAGCGCGGTGGCGTAGGCGATACGCCCCCACAGGGTGCCCTTGGGCGGTGGTGAGACGGTCGCGCCCGCGGCGACCACCGGGATCGCCCGGTCGATCTCCGCGGGCAGGCCGGTCTCGTCGAACTCGATCGACTCGATCGTGGTGTCGTCCTCGGCGACGTAGAAGAAGCGCACGCCGCCGACGAGCTTGCGCTCGGGGGCGATGTCGGGGGTGCGGCCACAGGCCACCGCCGCGGCGGCGAGGCCGGGGTCGATCCCGGTCGTGATCATCCCGAGGTAGGGGATCATGTCCCCGCCGAGGCGCGCGTTCACCTCGATGACGCGCAGTCCCCTGGAGGAGAGCTTGACCTCGGTGTGGGTGAAGCCGTCGGTGAACCCGAGCGCGGTGTGCGTGTCCTGCAGGACGCGGCAGAACTCGGGGTCCTGCAGCAGCTCGTCCTGGGCGTCGACGAAGTGGCCCACCTCCTCGCAGTAGGGCTCGTAGCCGAGGACCTTCCTGCCGAGGAAGAGCGGGGTCACCACACCGTTCTGGACGACGGCGTCGACGCTGACCTCGGGGCCGTCCGCGAACTCCTCGACCAGGACGGGGATCTCGAACGTCGCGCCACCGGGGACCCTCAGGTCGTGGACGAAGGCGAACCGCTCCGCCAGTTCCTCCGGGTCCTCGACCTTGATGACGCCCAGGCTGCCGCCGAGGCCGCGCGGCTTGAGGATGGCCGGGTAGCCGACCGTCTCGGCGGCGCGCAGGGCCTCGTCGAGCGTGGAGACCGCGAGCGACCTGGGCTGCGGGACGCCGAGCGCGTCGAGCGCGACGCGGGTGAGGTGCTTGTCGCGGCAGCGGCGCACCATCTCGGGGTCGCCGCCCGGCAGGCCGAGGGCCTCCGAGACGTGCGAGGCGGCCAGGATCGTCGCCTCGTCCCAGCAGAGCACCCCGTGCACGGGCTCGCGGGCGGCGAGCTCCAGCGCGGCGGCCGCCAGCGCGGGGCCGTCGGCCAGGTCGGCGACGACGGTCCAGCCGGTGACGTACTCCCGCTCCCAACCGGGCTCCGCGGTCACCATGAGGTGGACGCGGTACTCGGTGGCGATGGAGCGCAGCAGGTATTCGCGGTAGTGCCGCATTCCCGTCGCGACCACGAGGAGCAGCGGCCTGGTGTCGGTGATCATGTCACGCCTCCTTGGCGGTGGTCACGAGCTGTCTGTCGGCGCCGTCGGCGCCGTCGGTGCCCTGCAGGGTGTCGAAGAACTCCTCGCGGACGGCCTCGCCCTCGGTGGGGGCGATCCTGGCCGCCGCGAAGCGCAGCAGGGGCGGCGCCATCATCGAGGTCACGACCGCGACCAGGACGATGACCGTGTAGGACGCCGTGGTGAGCACGCCCAGGCGGAGGCCCACCATCGCGATGATCACTTCGATCACGCCGCGGGAGTTGAGGCCCGCGCCGAGCGCGAGGGCCTCCCAGCGGGTTCTGCGGGCGATGCGCGCCCCGAGGTAGGCGCCGCCGAACTTGGCGGCGATGGCGACGGCGAGCACCACGATCCCGGCCACCAGCACGACCGGGTTGGCCAGTTCCGTCAGGTCCATCCGCAGGCCCGCCGTCGCGAAGAAGATGGGTGCGAGCACCGCGGCGACGAGCGTCTGCAGGGGCGCCAGCCTGGCGACCTTCAGATCAGGAGAGGAGCCGACGAGCGCGCCGCAGACGAAGGCGCCGAGGATGGCCTCGAAGCCCATCGCCTGGGTGGCGGCGGCCGAGAGCAGGATCATGATCGTCACCGCGGCGATCGTGGTGACGCTCCCGCCCCTGTCCGCGAGGCGCAGCACCTTGGCGACCACCCTGCGGCCGAGCAGGACCGACACGACCACGAGCCCGACGAGCAGCGCGATCGCGGTGAGCGCGGCCTGCCCGGTGCGCGCCCCGGCGGTGGCGAGCGCGGAGACCACCGAGAGCAGGAACCAGCCGACCACGTCGTCGATGACGGCGCTGCTCAGGATGAGCTGGCCGATGTCGCGGTGCAGCAGGCGCATCTCCATCAGCACCTTGGCGATGACGGGGATGGCGCTGACGCAGAGCGCGACGCCGAGGAAGAGGGCGAAGACGGTGTGGTCGACGCCTTCGGCGATCATCTCGGAGGGGGCGAGGAACCCGATCCCGACGCCGAGGACGAGCGGGACGGTCAGTCCCGCACCGCTGATCACGGCGGCGGTCTTCCCCTGCCGGCGGATGAAGCCCAGGTCGAGGTGCATGCCCGTCAGGCCCACCAGCAGCAGGACGCCGACCTGGCCGACCGCGTCGATCATGTGGAATCTGGCCGGGTCGGTGGGCAGCAGCCAGGCGGAGAACTCGGGGGCGACGTTGGCGAGCAGCGAGGGCCCGACCAGGATTCCCGCGCTGAGCTCACCGAGCAGGGCGGGCAGGCCCAGCCGGACGGAGAGACGCCCCAGGACGGTGGCCAGCCCCAGGAGCAGCCCGAGCTGCAGCAGGAGGATCATGAGGTTCTCGGCGGGGATGACGGCGACGGGAGCCATGGCGATCGGCGCGGCGATCGGCGCGGGGATCGGCATGGGGATCAGTCACCGTTCTCGACGTAGTACCAGTTCTCCGGGCTGATCATCCCGAAGGGGTTGATCGGCTCGAAGCCGCGGAGGTTGTTGGCGACCTCGAACAGCCGCAGCGAGAAGTTGGGGATGAAGATGACGGGGACCTGCTCGGCGATGTAGTCCTGGTACTCGTAGAGCGCGGCGGGGTCGTCGCTGGTCAGGGTGCGGTCGATGAGCTCGTCGGCCTTCGGGTCGGTGTAGTGGCCGAAGTTGCCGCCGGCGTCGGTCCGGAAGAGGATCTCGCCGCTCGGGTAGTGGTAGACCCAGCCGCCGCCCCAGGTGCTCAGCTCCCACAGGCAGGGACTGTCGGGTCCGACGACGCAGGGGGCGTCCTCGGCGACCAGGACCGAGCCGTAGACCTCCTGCAGCCGCAGCTCGATGCCGGCCTTGACCGCGTCGTCACGGAACTGCTCCATCAGCCGGGTGAGCGCGGGACGGCCCTCGGCGTACCTCAGCGAGAAGCTGAGCTTGGTTCCGCCGGGGATGCCCTCCCCGGCCTGGCCGGGGCCGGTGCCGGGGTTGACGCAGACGGCCGGCGTCGTGCTGGTGTCCCAGCCGTTCGCCTCCAGCAGCTCGCGGGCCCGCTCGGCGTCGAAGGGCAGGATCGGCGCGCCCTGCAGGGTGGGCGAGACCAGGTCGCTCACCGGGTAGCGGGGCACCGGCCCGTCCTGCCGGTAGGCGTAGCCGTGGTAGATGTCGCGGGCCGCCCGGTCCTGGTCGAGCGCGTGCTGCATCGCCTGCCTGATGTAGGTCTGGGCGAGCATCTTCCCCGCGACGGTCGGGTTGTTGTAGTTGAGCGGGATGTAGCGGATACAGAAGGCCGCCTGCGGGACCAGCGTGTAGTTCTCACCCAGTGGGTTGGGGCCGCCCTTGGTGGGGTCGTCGGTCGGCTCGGTGCTGAAGCTCAGCGGGAGGTAGCCGACCTGGATGCCGTCGGGTCCGTCCGGTCCCTCCAGCAGTTTCTGGTACTCCTCCCCGTCGGACATGAAGGGGATCTGCCGGAACTCGTCCAGGTGCGGCTTGTTCGGCCCGGAGTAGTGCTCGTTGGGGACGAAGGTGACGACGCCCTCCATGGTGTAGCTCTTCAGCCGCCACGGGCCGCTGACCACGCTCCACACCGGGCTCGTCGCCCAGTGCACCCGGTCGGAGTTGTCCTCCTCGATGACGCCGCCGTTCTCGCCCATCAGGAAGTCGTAGACCGCGGCGACGTTCTCCAGGCTGTACGAGGCGTCGGAGGGCCCCTCGGCGGTGCGGTCCCAGGCCTTGGGCATCGGGGTGATGGTGCTGAGCTGGTTCATCAGCACCCAGCGCTTGGAGTAGACCTTGTCGAAGGTGAAGTAGACCTTGTCCTCGGCGAGCTTGCCGTAGGAGACGAGGTTGTCGGGGAAGCAGCCCGGCACGTACTCGCCGTAGCGCTCGCCCTTGACCGCCATCATGTTCACCCAGAACAGCACGTTGTCCGCGCAGATCGTCTCGCCGTTGGACCATTTCCAGGGCTTGACGGTGACGGTGACGGTGAGACCGTCCTCGCTCCACTGCGGGGGCTCGCCGATGCTGAGGTCGTAGTCGACCTCGGGGGTGCCGTGGGTGCCGAAGAAGTAGAGCGGCCGGTACATCAGGATCTGGAACTCGAGCAGGTTGCGGGTGCCGAAGCGCTCGGGCGGGGTGAAGGGGAAGATGATCGAGGGGGGGAATCCGGGGGCGCAGGCCCAGGTCACCGTGCCGCCCTTGACGGGCCGCTCCACGTTCGGACGGGCGATGGTGTTCAGGGTCATGATCAGCTCTCAGTCCTCTGGTGGGGCAGGGCGAAGGTCTCGGGGTCGATCTCTTCGAGCAGCGACACACCGCTGCTCGCGTGGGCTCCGTAGCGCTCCCACGTCTCGTGGAGCAGGACGCGGCCGTCCGGGAGGAGTTCGGGGGTGCTGCGGCAGTGGCCCGACACGACGGCGCCGGTGTCGAGGACCATGGTGTAGGCGAAGTCGAGGGTGCCGTCGGGGGCGCAGAGCCCGGTGAGGGTCCCCCGGCGGGCGTGGCCGCCGGAGAACTCGCCCCACAGCAGGTCGCCGTCCTGGCGGTACAGGGCGATCGGGTGCTCCTCCCCCGCCGGGACGCCGCCGGTGGTGAAGCGGCGTCCGTTGTAGTCGATCATGAGCGGGCCGCCCGGAGTTCGAGGGTGCAGCACTTGGCGCTGCCGCCGGACTTCAGCAGCTCGGAGAGCTCGACGCCGATGGGCTCGTAGCCGCGCTCGCGCAGTTCGCCCATCAGGTGGGTGGCCGCGGGCGGCAGCAGGACGTGGCGGCCGTCGGAGACGGCGTTCAGCCCGAACACCTCGGCGTCGGCCTCGTTGGCGATGATCGCGTCGGGGTACAGGACGCGCAGCACGCCCTGGCTCTCCCTGGAGAAGGCCCCCGGGTAGTACATGATCTGGTCGCGGTCGAGCACCGCGAGCGCGGTGTCGAGGTGGTAGAAGCGCGGGTCGACCAGTCTCAGCCCCGCCACGGGCATCCCGAAGAACCTCTCCGCCTCGCGGTGCGAGCGGATGTCGGTGCGAAAGCCGGTGCCGGCCAGCAGGTACCGTCCCGCGTGCAGGTAGTCGCCCTCGCCCTCGTTGACGAAGACGGCCTCGCGGGTCTGGTAGCCGCGGGCGCGGAACCACTCCAGGTAGGCGGGGCCTTCGGCGGCCCGCTCCTCGTGACGGAACCTGGCCGACAGCACCTTGCCGTCGATGACCGTCGCGCCGTTGGCGGCGAAGACCATGTCGGGGTTGCCGGGCAGCGGTTCGATGAACTCCACCTGGTGTCCCAGGGCGCGGAAGGCGCGCAGCAGGCCGTCCCACTGGAGCCTCGCCAGCGCGCCGTCGACCGGTTTGCCAGGGTTCATCCAGGGGTTGATGGAGTAGACGACGTCGAAGTGGGTGGGAGGGCACATCAGGTAGCGGCGGGTGCGGGCGACCCTCAGGGTCCGCTGCGGCGCCTCCTCGGCCAGCTGTGTCATGACGCTTCTCCGTCCTGGACGAACGTGACGTTGATCTTGGAGGCGTAGTCGAGCATCGTCTCCCTGGCGTCCTCCAGGGAGGTGCCGGTGGTGCCCAGGAAGCCGAGGATGCTGTTGCCCTCCGGCGGGCGCCGGACGACGTCCCCGGGCTTGGCGGTGATCTTGAGGAAGAAGACCCGCTCGGACTCGGAGACCTCCTCCGGCACGTCGATCGCGGCGATCTTGCCGGCGTCGCACATCAGGCACATCGCGGTGATGTGGACACCGGTCGGCCGGTAGTGGCGCACCCTCGGCGCCGCGCCGCGGGCCACGTCCATCACGGCGCGGATCGGGTTGTGCGCGGCGGTGATCCCGGCGATGAGGTCCAGCCCGCCGCCACCGGGCCTGATCGCGATCTCCAGCAGGTACGGCTCGCCCTGGTGGAAGCGCACCTCGGCGTGCAGCACGCTGCGGCGCAGCCCCTGGGAGTGAGCGCCGGCCCTGACCACGCGGTGGACCGCGTTCACCTGCTCGGGGGTGAGGGCGGTCGGCCCGTGGTGCACGTCGTCGTCGAAGGTGCCTCCCTCGACGGTGATGCGGTCCACGATGGAGCCGAGGTAGACCTCGCCGTCCCAGGCCACCGCCTCGATGAGGAACTCGTCGCCGTCGAGGAACGCCTCGACGAGCAGGCCGTGCGGGCCGAGATCGAGGCCGTGCGCCTCCATCTCGAACCACGACATCCCCTCGATGCCCTCCAGCGCCTGCGGGAACAGCTCCGCCATCTCCTCGGCGTCGTCGACCTTGAACACGAAGTTGCTCGCGGCACCCAGGGTGGGCTTGAGGATGACCGGGTAGCCGAAGTCGCCGGCCGCGCCGAGCGCGGCCTCCAGGTCGGTGACGAAGCGGAAACCGGGGTGCGGAGCGTCGTATTTGCGGTGCGCCTCGCGCATCAGCAGCTTGTTGCGGCTGGTCCTGGCCGCCTCGACGCCCACGCCCGGCAGTCCGAGCGCCTCGGCGACGGCCGCGACCGTGGTCACGGCCGACTCCGAGAAGGTGATGATCCCGTCGAAGCGCTCCTGCTCGTGCCACTCCTTGGCCTCGGTGATGAGGTCGTCGATGTTCTGGGAGCCCACGACGCGGTAGCGGTCCTCCGGCCAGAAGTCCGGGGTGCCGATGCCGTTGAGGACGTAGAGTTCGGCGCCGTAGTCCTGAACCTGCTGGTAGCGGGAGTGGTAGTAGGTGGCGTTCTGGCGTGCTTCCATGGCGAGGAGTTTCATCGGGGGCTCCCGGGCAGTCGCGGTAGCGTGAAGGCGTCGATCGTCTCCGCGGAGGTGTCGAGGGTGAGCTCGACACCGGCCGCCTCGGCCTCGGCCGCGACGTCGATGAGGACGGGGGCGGCGCAGGAGAGGAAGGCGCGCACCTCCATCAGGAGGTCGCCGGGCTCGTCGCGCTCGGCGGTCAGCAGCCTCGCGAGCTGGGTGACGATGTTGTCCGCCGCCCGGGTGAGGCTGAACGAGGTGAGGTCGTAGCAGAGCCGGAACCTCTCGACGACCACCGCGGCCCGGCGGCGTCCGGCGTCGGTGACCTTCAGCTCCTCCCCCGGGTCGGTGACGAGGGCGTCGAGGCGGTCGGCGAGCGCGTTCCACGGCTCGCGCAACCTGCGGGAGGTGACCTTGTCGAGCCCCTCCCTGGTGAAGTTGGCCCGCTGGTCCTCGGGGCAGGTCAGGGCGAGGTAGAACCGGACGAGGTCGCGCGGCACCTCGGCGACCAGGTCGGCGCCGCGGATGAGGTGGTTGCGGCTGGTGGAGAACTTCTCGTTCTCCAGCTCATAGAACTCGTTGCAGATGTTGGTGTCGGGGGTGATGTAGCGGTCGCCGTGGGCGAGCAGCATGACCAGGTCGACCATGCCCCAGAAGTAGACGTTGTCGAATCCGTGGAAGTAGACGAGGCTGTTGCCGCTCTCGGCGAGCCATGCCTGGTCGACGGGGCCCGCCGGCTCGCCGGCCGCCTTCCAGGTGCTGTAGATCGAGGCGGGCATCGCCTCGACCCACGGGTAGAGGATCTGGCCGGGCGTCTCGGCGAAGGGGGCGTCGATCCCCCAGCCCGGCGAGGGCACCGTGATCGGGATCTCGGGGAGCGGCCTGGCCAGGATCTCGCGGATGAGCTGCTTGCTGTGTCCCCTCCAGGTGCTCTCGCGGGCGGCGTAGTAGGCGGTGAGCTCCTCCCGGTAGTTCTCGATGGGCAGGACCAGGACGGTGACCTCGCGCGAGGTCACCGGGTCGGCGGGGTCGAGGACCGAGCGCGGGTCGCCCAGGTCGTCGAAGTGGTTGGGGTGGCCGCAGCCCTCGCACGACCCGCCGCAGCTCTCGGTCAGGCAGGCCGGGCACTCGCCCTTGACCAGCCCGTCGAACAGGTAGGTGCCCGCGTTCTCCGCGTACGGCATGCGCACGGTCCGCGTCTCGAACCGGCCCTGCTCGTGCAGGGCGGTGACGAAGTCGAGCACGGTACGCCGGTAGACGTCGTCGATGGGCGGCATCGGGGCGAGCGAGATGCCCATCGCCTCGACCGACCGCTGGATGCGGGCGGTGGACGTCGCGCACAGCTCGGCGGGCGTGGTGCCGTGCTTGTGAGCGGTCGAGATCATGTACGACTGGCTGTCGTCGGTGCAGGTGTTGTAGTTGACCCCGCGGCCTTCGGCCCGCAGGTAGCGGGCGTAGACGTCTCCGGCGACGTAGGGACCCGCCATGTGACCGACGTGCAGGTCACCGTTCGGCGTCGGCGTCGCGGCGATGACGATCGTCTCCGTCATCTCTCCTCCTGGTGGCGGTTCTCGAACGTGCGGGTCATGTCGTGGTCCCACCAGATGCCGTACATCTCGAAGCTGGCGGTGCCGTCGTTGACGACCCGGTGGTCGGTGCCGGGCGGGAAGTAGACGACGTCTCCGGCGGAGAAGGGGCTGCTCTCGCCCTCGCTCTCCAGAACGGCCTCGCCGGAGACGGCGATGAAGATCTCGTATTCGTGGTGGGCGTGCCGGGTCGAGGCGGTTCCCGGTTCGATGACGCACCAGGCGCCTTCGAAGGGGGCGTTCAGCGTCTCCCAGGGCAGCAGCCGCTTGGCGAGCAGCCCGTTGTCCTGGCGCAGGTGGGCGGGGTCAAAGGTACGGAGGTCCACGGGGGTTCTCCTCGAAGGTTTCCGAGAGGCTCGGCAGGGGTCAGGAGGCGATCGGGAGGGCGAACGGCGTGAGGAGCTCGGCGGCGGCGTTGTTGCCCTGGATGTCGTAGACGATCTCCTCCGCCCGGTTGGCCAGCGTGCTGAGCAGGGAGTCGGCGATGCCGTGCGTGTCCTCGTTCACGCCCTGCAGGTAGCAGGCGGCGCCCGAGCCGGTGGGCAGGGACAGCTTGTAGAAGCGATCGACGCCGATCTCGCCGAGGCCGGCCTTGGTGGCGAGGTCGCGGATCAGCGTGGGCATCCGGCGGTCGAAGCCGGTGCCGAGCAGCAGGACGTCGCAGGTCAGCTCGTCGTGGTCGCCGCTCTTCCTGTCCCGGAGGGTGAGGACGATCTCGTCGCCCTCGATCCTGGCCCGGGAGATCTCGGCCATCGTGATCATCCGGATCCTCTCCTGTCCGGCGAGGCGCTCCAGGTAGATCTGCCGGTAGAGGTTTTCGAGCAGGCCCGGCGACAGCCCGGCGTAGTTGGTGCGGTGCATCTCGCCGAGGAGCTGGCGTCGTGCCTCGGGACGCGACCGGTGGAACTCGTCGACGAAGGAGGCGTAGAAGAGCTCGTTGGTGAACTTGCTGCTCTCGTAGCCGGTGAGGCCGATGGAGCGCATGATCATCGTGCACTGGGCGTTGGGCATGCTCTGGTGGGTGGCCCACAGCATCTCGGCCGCGCTCTGCGCGCCGCCGATGACCGCGACCCGGTGCGGGGCGTCGTGGTCGATCTCGGTGATCACCTGGCTGTACTCGGTGCTGTGGATGATCCGCTCGCGGGGGAGCTCGTCGAACACCTCGGGGATGTGGGCGTCACGGCCCGCGCCGACCACCAGGGTGCGGCAGCCGATGGTCGATCCGTCGGCGAGCCGGACGATCCACCGTTCGACGCCGCCGTCCTCGGCCATGACCGGCTCGACCGCCACGCAGCGCCGGCCGTACTCGATGCGCACCTGGGCGAGCGACTCCGCCACCCAGAGCAGGTAGTTCGAGATCTCCGTCCTGTACGGGGTGAAACTGCCCAGATTGACGAATTCACTGAGCCTTCCCACGGAGTGCAGGTGGTTCACGAAGGAGAATCTGCTCTGCGGGTTTCTCAACGTGACCAGGTCCTTGAGAAAGGAGACCTGGCTCTGGGCCCAGGGCAGCAGCATTCCCCGATGCCAGACCACGTTCTCGTGCTGTTCTATGATCAGCGTTCTTGTGGCCAGTTCCGGAGCGAGCTCTTCGAGGGCCACGGCGAGGGCGAGGTTGGACGGCCCTGCGCCGAGAGCGAGTAACTCGACTTCCTGGTGCTTCACGATGGTCGCCTCCCGGACGACTTCTCGGGCTCGGTGCCCGTGACGAATGGTTTTCTGGGTTTCTCCTGGTCGGCTCACTGCCAGCCGGCGCCGCCCGCCGGGGTGCGGGCCGCGGTGTGGGCCGAGGTGGCCGCGAGGCCGGCCCTCATCCCGGGCACGGCCGCGGCGACGAGAAGGGCGGTGAGAGAGTGGGCGCCGAGTGCGGGGGCTATGCGACGGACCGTGGTGCTCATTGTTCTTCTTTCCTTTCGACCGGCGATTCTCGGCGCCCTTTTTCTGTTTCGCGGGCGATCTCCGAATTTCATTTCCGGATATTTCCCGCTTCGTTCTGACACTTCGATTCTTGGGCGATCGCGGTTGGTTGCGGAAGCCCTGGAGCCTGTCAGCGCGCTGCAATGGCAGGACGCTGACAGGCCTCCTCGTCGAAGGACTCAAGACGCCCGAGCGCGAGGTCGAGGTCGGTGCCGCAGGCCACCAGCGACCACCCGGAGAGTTCGGGAACGCCGTGCAGGGCACGCAGGCACAGCCGGGCCGCGGCGCTCTCGGCCTCGTCGAGGGTGGGCCTGCGGATGAAGAGACCGAGATGGATTCCGGCGGGATGCTGCTCGCTGTAGATGTGCTCTATCCCGTCGGCGGGCTCCGCCAGCACCAGAAGAAGGTGGCGGAGTTCACGCGCGGGCATCCACCCGCCGTCCGGGGCCAGGTGGCCTTCGATCTGGGGGGCACGCAGGCGCGCGTTGATGAGATACATGAATCGACCGTGGTTCGCGCGTGGCGAATCCACCAGGTGTTTCCCCTGTCAGGTCCATGGCGTGGCAGCATCATGCCAGCGCGCCCCGCTCCCGCGGCCCGGCGCCGGCGTCCCCGCACGGCGTCCCCGCGGACCCCGCGCACCGCCCCGGCAGGCCCCTCGGAGGACGCCCCGCCACACCCCGCGCCCGAAGGGCGATCCCGGCGGACCGGCACGCCCCGGCGGGGGCGGGGCGATCGCGTAACCCGGTCATCACTGCGCCCGGCTACTTTTCAGGCTGTGATCGTCGTGGGTCCCGCCCACCGGATCGTGTCTCGGTCATGCTCGAACCGTGGAGGAGTCGTGCTCATGCTGCTTGGCATCGGGTCCGCCGAGGAAACCGTCTACCGCACCATTCTGGAGAACCCCTCCTTCGGGGTGACCGAGCTGAGCCTGGAGCTGGGATGGCCGGTCCACCGGATCCGCGCCACCCTGGACGAACTGGCCAAGTTGTCACTCCTGCGCCCATCTTGGGAGGAGCCGGACGTGCTGCGCCTGGTCCGCCCGGAGGTGGGACTCTCCGCGCTGCTGGCCAGGGAGGAGGCCGCGCTGCTGGCCAAGCAGCAGGAGATCGAGCGGAGCCGGACGGCCGTCGCCCAGATGATCGCCGCCTACGGCGACCACCACCCGGCGCGCTCGGACGGCGACTCCGAGGCGCTCGTCGGCATCGACACGATCCGCGGCAGGATCGAGGAGCTGGTCGGCGGGTGCCGGCAGGAACTGCTCGGATTCGAGCCCAAGAGCGCCCAGACCCCGGAGAACATCCTGGCGAGCCGCCCGCTGGACGAGGCTCTGCTCGACCGTGGTGTGGCGATCCGCATCATCTACCCCGACAGTGTCCGCAACGACCAGGCGACCACCGGATACGCGACCTGGCTCACCGGTAACGGCGGCCAGGTCCGCACCACCCCCGGGCTCCCGCTTCGCATGCTCATCTTCGACCGCCGGACGGCCCTGCTGCCGACGGACCCGGCGGACAGCAGCGTCGGAGCGGTTCTGCTGCGCGGGGCGGGCGTGGTCGCCGCCCTGGTCGCCCTGTTCGAGCAGACCTGGGGGACCGCCGGCCCGCTGGGCGAGGAGCGCAGGCGCGACGAGAAGGGCCTCAGCGACCAGGAGCGCGAGGTGCTCCGCCTGCTCTCGACGGGGCTGACCGACGAGGCGGTGGCCCGCAGGCTCGACGTCTCGGTGCGCACCCTGCGGCGCGTCACCGCCGAACTGATGGAACGGCTCGGGGCTCGCAGCCGGTTCCAGGCCGGGTGCCTCGCGGCGGCCAAGGGATGGCTGCCGTCCTGCCCGTGACGGCGCGGGCCGGCCGTACGGCGATCGATCAGGGTTCGTAGGCACGCGAGCGGGGCCACCAGCCCGGCACCGCCGCACGGTATCTCTCGTAGTCGGCGCCGAACGCGCGGCGCAGGGTCGGCTCCTCGTACCAGCGGACGAACGCGACGACCGGCACGGCCACGGCGACGGCGTACAGCAGCAGGACGGGGCGGCCCAGGAGCAGCGCCTGCCCGCAGATGACCGCGAGGACCGACACGTACATCGGATTGCGGACGTGGGCGTACAGCCCGCCGACGACCAGGTGCTCGGTGGGCGCGATCGGGGCGGGGGTGCCGAGACCTTCCACGACGAACCGGACGAACGCCCTGACCAGCACCGCGGTCCCGGCGAGAACGAGTGCCGCGCCCGCCAGGCGCAGCGGCACCGCGCCCCGGAGCGGCGCCGCGCGCAGGAGGTCCCCCTCCTCCCAGCGGGTGATCCACCAGGGCAGGAACCCCGCGACGGTTCCCGGCGCCAAGGCGAAGAAGATCGTGGTCCCGACCGCGGCGGATGTCCTGCGCATGGCGTCACGCTCCCTTGCCGTGGCCGCCGCAGAGGTCCCGGCCTCGCCGTACGGCAGCTAATTCACTACGCGTTGAGTTTAAGATCGCACCGGAAGGGACGTCAACGCCCGGTAGGCCCCCACTGCCCTCTGGGTGAAATATGCCCGAAAGGGAAGGTTCGTGTGGGGTACGGCCTCACGGAGGAAATGCGTTAACCCCGTGCACGTAGGCTGTCCCGGGCCCACAGGGGGCGTACACATGGGGGAAGACAGTGATTCCGTTACCGGCCGGCACCGGTGTGCCGTCGCGAGCGCTCCTGCCCGGAGGGATCGCGCCGCAGGTCAGGACGTTGCTGGACATCCTCGACCAGACCACGCGACGGCACCCCCACGCGCTCGCCCTGGACGACGGCAAGACCCGTCTCGACTACACCGGGCTGCGGGCCGAGGCGAACCGGATGGCCCTGGAGCTGCGGGCGGCCGGGATCGGGCGCGGGGACCGGGTCGGGGTGCGGATCCCCTCGGGCACCGTCGGCCTGTACGTCGCGATCGTCGCCGTGCTCACCGCCGGGGCCGCCTATGTGCCGGTGGACGCCGACGACCCCGACGAGCGGGCTGACCTGGTCTTCGGCGAGGCGAATGTCCGCGCCGTCATCGGCGACGGCGGGAAGATCTCCCCCTACGGCGACCCGTACGAGCACCTGGGCGCCCCCTCCTCCGGTGACGGCGCGGCGCACCCGGCCGGCCGCGACGGGCACCCCGGTGAACCCTCCGCCGAGCAGGGTGTCGAATGTGAGATTCACCACCCTCACGGCCCCGAACACCTCACGCCCGAGCCCCGGCGCACCGGCGGCTCCGAACTCGACTACGCGGCCGAGTTGCACGGCGGGGGCCCGTACCGCGGGCGCGGCGCGGACGCGACGGGCGGGAGAGCGGGCGAGGAGCGAAGGCGGGTCGGCGAGCGCCCCGGCCCCGAGGACGACGCGTGGATCATCTTCACCTCCGGCTCCACCGGCAGGCCCAAGGGGGTGGCGGTGACCCACCGCAGCGCCGCGGCGTTCGTGGACGCCGAGGCGCGGCTGTTCCTCGCGAAAGAGCCGATCGGCCCCGGTGACCGGGTGCTGGCGGGGCTGTCGGTGGCGTTCGACGCCTCCTGCGAGGAGATGTGGCTCGCCTGGCGTCACGGCGGCTGCCTGGTGGCGGCGCCGCGCGCGCTGGTGCGCACCGGCATGGACCTGGGGCCGTGGCTGCTGGACATGGGCATCACGGTGGTGTCGACCGTACCGACGCTGGCGGCGCTCTGGCCCGTCGAGACGCTCGACGACGTACGGCTGCTGATCTTCGGCGGCGAGGCGTGTCCCCCGGAGCTGGCCGAGCGGCTGGCCGTGCCGGGCCGCGAGGTGTGGAACACCTACGGCCCGACCGAGGCGACGGTGGTGGCGTGCGCGGCGCCGCTCACCGGCGAGGGCCCGGTGCGGATCGGGTTGCCGCTGACGGGCTGGGACCTCGCCGTCGTCGGCAAGGACGGCGAGCCGGTGGCGATGGGAGAGACCGGAGAGCTGGTCATCGGCGGGGTCGGGCTCGCCAGATACCTGGATCCGGTCAAGGACGCGGAGAAGTACGCGCCGCTCACCTCGCTCGGCTGGGAGCGCGCCTATCGCAGCGGCGACCTGGTGAGGGCGGAGCCGGAAGGGCTCGTCTTCGTCGGGCGGGCCGACGAGCAGATCAAGCTCGGCGGGCGCAGGATCGAGCTGGGCGAGGTGGACGCGGCGCTGCAGGCGCTGCCCGGGGTCGCCGGGGCGGCCTCGGCGGTCCGCACGACCGGCGGCGGACACCAGTTGCTCGTCGGCTACGTCGTGCCCGGTGAGGAGTTCGACCGGCAAGACGCCAGAGACCGCCTCCGCCACTCCCTGCCCGCCGCGCTCGTCCCCAGGATCGCCCTCGTGGACGAGCTCCCGACCCGCACCTCCGGGAAGATCGACAGGGACGCGCTGCCCTGGCCGCTGCCCGGCAGACCGGGAACGCCGGAGACACCGGACGCCGGGGTGCCGGACGTCGACCCGTGGGTGACCGAGTGCTGGACGGACATCCTGGGCGGCGTCGAGGGCGACTTCTTCGCCGAGGGCGGCACCAGCCTCGCGGCGGCGCGGCTGGTCTCGGCACTGCGGACCCGCTACCCGGCGGTCACCGTCGGCGACGTCTACGACCACCCGACGCTGGCCGGGCTCGGCAGGCACCTGTCGGCGCTCGACGCGCCGGAGATCGTGACCACCGACCGGATCGTCACGCCGATGCCGCGCCGCGCCGCGATCGCGCAGGCGGCGCTCACCGTGCCGCTGCTCAGCGTCGGCGCGCTGCGCTGGGTGGTGGCGCTCGCCGCGCTGAACAACCTGGCCGGATCTCCCTGGGCTCCCGCCGTCTCGTGGTGGTGGGTGCTCGCTGGCGTGCTGCTGTTCGTCAGCCCCGCCGGGCGGATCGCGCTCGCCGCGGGCGGCGCCAGGCTGCTGCTGCGCGGTCTTGAGCCCGGCACATACCCCAGGGGCGGCGGCACGCACCTGCGGCTGTGGTTCGCCGAGCGGCTCTCCGAGCGGCTCGGCGTGGGCGAGGTCTCCACCGCCCCGTGGCTCACCCACTACGCGCGGGCGCTCGGCGCCCAGGTCGGCGACGACGTGGACCTGCACTCGATGCCGCCGATCACCGGAATGCTCAAACTGGGCAGGTACGCGGCCGTCGAGCCCGAGGTCGACCTGAACGGCTACTGGATCGACGGCGACCAGGTGCGCGTCGGCGAGATCAAGATCGGCGCCTCCGCCACGGTCGGTGCCCGCACCACCCTGTTCCCCGGCACGAAGATCGGCAAGAACGCCCAGGTGGCGCCCGGTTCGGCGGTGGCGGGCTCGGTGCCCTCCGGGGAGCGCTGGGCGGGCGTGCCCGCGAGCCGGACGGGCAAGGCCCGTCCCGCGGCCGTCGACCGCCCCCCGCGCTCATGGCCCTGGGCGACGGCGTACGGGCTGTCCGCGCTGGTCCTGAGCCTCTTCCCGGTGATCGCCGCGCTGCCGGGCCTCGCCGTCCTGCTGCGCGACGGCGCACCCTCCCTCGCCTCCGTCCTGTACGGGGTGCCGCTCGCCACCCTCGCCTCGGCGGCCACCCTCGCCCTGCTCACCGTGGCCTCGGTGCGGCTGCTCTCGGTCGGCCTGCACGCCGGGCAGCACCCGGTGCACAGCCGCCAGGCCTGGCAGGCGTGGGCGACGGGCCTGCTCATGTCGATGGCGCGGGTCTGGCTGTTCCCGCTGTACGCGAGCATGGTCACCCCCGCCTGGCTGCGCGCCCTGGGGATGAGGGTCGGCCGTGACGTGGAGCTGTCGACGGTGCTGGCGCTGCCGTCGATGACCTCGGTCGGCGACGGCGCCTTCCTCGCCGACGACACGATGGTCGCGCCGTACGAGCTGGAGGGCGGGCGGCTGCGGGTCGGCCACGTGCGGATCGGCAAGCGCGCGTTCCTCGGCAACTCGGGGATGACCGCGCCGGGGCGCAAGGTGCCCAAGGACGGGCTGGTCGCGGTGCTGTCCGCGGCGCCGAAGAAGGCCAAGGCGGGCTCGTCGTACCTGGGGATGCCTCCGGTGGAGCTGCGCAGGGCGGCCGAGGAGGGCGACCGGAGCCGCACCTACGACCCGCCGCCGAGGCTGAGGTTCGCCCGCGCCGCGGTCGAGGTGTGCCGCGTGGTGCCGCTGATGTGCACGGTCGCCGTGGCCGTGCTCGTCGCGGCGGCCGTGGAGTGGCTGGCCGGGGCGTACGGCTTCGCGGCGGCGGCGGCCCTGTCGGGCGTGGCGGTGCTGGGCGGCGGGGTGCTCGCCGCGGCGACGGCGACCGTGGCCAAGTGGGTCCTGGTGGGCAGGATCGCGGTGGGCGACCGGCCGCTGTGGAGCTCGTTCGTGTGGCGCAACGAGCTGGCCGACACCTTCGTGGAGGTGCTCGCCGCACCCTGGTTCGCCCGGCACTGGCTGGGGACGGCGCCGCTGAACCTGTGGCTGCGCTCCCTGGGGGCGCGGGTGGGCAGGGGCGTGTGGTGCGAGACCTACTGGCTGCCGGAGGTCGACCTGGTCAGCCTGGGTGACGGGGTGTCGGTGAACCGGGGATGCGTGTTGCAGACACACCTGTTCCACGACCGCGTGATGAGCATCGATACTGTCGTCATGCGGGACGGATCCACACTCGGCCCCCACGGGGTGGTCCTGCCCGCGGCGACGATCGGGGAGAACACCACGGTCGGACCGGCGTCCCTGGTGATGCGCGGCGAGTCCGTGCCCGCCGGGACCCGCTGGTTCGGCAACCCGATCGCGGCCTGGGCCCGGCGAGGATAGCGCGCGAACAGAGGAAGCCGGTGTGGCTTTGAGCACGACCTCCACCCTCCAGCTGTACTTCCCCACGCACGGCGACGACGGCTACCGGGTGGAGCACTACGACCTCACCCTCGACTACCGGGTGGGCCCCAACCGCCTGGGCGGGGTGGCCAGGATCTCCGCGGTGGCGCTGCGGCCGCTCACCCGGGTCGCCTTCGACCTCGGCGCCCTGCGGGTGAGCGGTGTGCTGGTCGACGGCGCGCCGGTGCGTTTCACCCACCGCGGCGGCAAGCTCCACCTGTCGCCCCCCGGGCTGCGCCCCGGCCGGTTCACCGTCGAGATCCGCTACGCGGGCACCCCCCGCCCTGTGAGCAGCCACTGGGGCGGGCTCGGCTGGGAGCAGCTCACCGACGGCGTCATCGTGGCCGGCCAGCCGATCGGGGCGCCCTCGTGGTTCCCGTGCAACGACCGGCCGGACGACAAGGCCACCTACCGGATCTCGGTCACCACCGCCCCGGTGTACCAGGTGGTCGCCAACGGCGAGCTCGTCTCCAAACGCCGGGCGGCCTCGACGACCACGTGGGTGTACGAGCAGGCCGAGCCGATGTCCTCCTACCTGGCGAGCGTGCAGATCGGCCGCTACCAGCAGGCCGAGGCCGGTCCGGGGACGCGGCTGGTCTTCCCCGCCGGATACGCCACGCGGGTGCGCCACGACTTCGGGCGCCAGGAGCGGATGATGGAGGTCTTCGGCGAGCGGTTCGGCCCCTACCCGTTCGGCTCCTACACCGTGGTGGTCGTGGACGACGAACTGGAGATCCCGGTCGAGGCGCAGGGCATGTCGATCTTCGGGGTGAACCACGTGGACGGCAGACGAAGCGAGGAGCGGCTGGTGGCGCACGAGCTGGCCCACCAGTGGTTCGGCAACAGCCTCACGGTGGCCGACTGGAGCGGCATCTGGCTGCACGAGGGGTTCGCCTCGTACGCGGAGTGGATCTGGTCGGAGAGTTCCGGCGGCCTGTCGTCCGACGACCACGCGCAACGCTGGCACCGCCGCCTCTCCGCGCTCCCGCAGGACTTCACGCTGGCCGACCCGGGTCCCCGGCGGCTGTTCGACGACCGCGTCTACAAACGCGGCGCCCTCACCCTGCACGCGCTCCGGCGCACCGTCGGCGACGACTCCTTCTTCGCGCTGCTCAGGGAGTGGACGGCCGGGCACCGCCACGGGACCGTCACCACCGACGCCTTCACCGCGCTCGCCGCGCGCCGCGCGACGCGGCCGCTGGACGACCTGTTCGCCGGCTGGCTGCACGGCCGCCCCCTGCCCGCCCTCCCCTGAACCTTCACGCATCGGACGACTCGATGGCCCTGATGGAAGATCCCTCCTCCCGCACGCGCCTGCTCGCCGCGTTCGCCGCCGTGGCGACCGTCGCCGCCGGGCTCACCGTCCGCGCGGTCACCGGCGGCTGGTTCGGCAAGTACGCGGGCGACGCCCTCTACACCGTGCTCGTCCACGCGCTGGTGGTGCTGGTGTGGCCCCGGATCACGCCGGTGCGGGCCGCGATCGGCGCGCTGGCGTTCAGCTGGGCGGTCGAGCTGGCCCAGCTGACGCCCGTTCCCGCCGCGCTCTCCGAGGTGAGCGTCGTGGCCAGGCTGGTGCTCGGCAGCACGTTCGGCGCGGCCGACCTCGTGGCGTACGCGGCCGGTGCCCTGCTCGCCGCGTCGGCCCACGCCCTGGCCCGGCGCCGTTCCCGGCGTCGGCGGGAGCGGGCGTCCGCGGTGCCCTGAGCATCGCCGCGCGGATCGTATGATTCTCACAATCATGCCTGAAGGACACACCATTCATCGCCTCGCCCGAGAGCACCGGCGGGCGTTCGGCGGGCGGGCCGTGCACGCGGAGAGCCCTCAGGGACGGTTCGCCGCCGGAGCCCTGCGGATCGACGGGCGGGTGCTCACCGAGGCCGACGCCCACGGCAAGCACCTGCTGCTGGGTTTCGACGACGAGCGGTGGCTCCACGTCCACCTGGGCATCTACGGCAAGTACGCCTTCGGCCCGGTCCCCGTGCCCGCCCCGACGGGGATGGTGCGCCTGCGCCTGAGCAACACGGGCGAGTACGCCGACCTGCGCGGCCCCAACACCTGCGAGCTGCTCGACCCCGAGGGAAAGGCCGCGCTGCACGCCAGGCTCGGGCCGGACCCGCTGCGCGCGGACGCCGACCCGGAGATCGCCTGGCGGCGGATCAGCCGCAGCCGCGTCTCCGTCGGGGTCCTGCTGATGGACCAGTCGGTCGTCGCGGGGGTGGGCAACATCTACCGCGCCGAGGCGCTGTTCCGCCAGGGGGTCGACCCGTCGCGGCCCGGCCGCGACCTCACCCACGACCGGTGGGAGGCGATCTGGGCGGATCTGGTGCTTCTGATGGCCGACGGCGTCCGGGTGGGCCACATCGACACGGTCAGGCCCGAGCACACGCCGCAGGCGATGGGCCGCCCGCCCCGCGTCGACGGCCACGGCGGCGAGGTCTACGTCTACCGGCGCTCCGGCATGCCCTGCTTCCTGTGCGGCACCGAGGTCCGCACGAGGGTGCTCGCCGGGCGCAACCTCTTCTGGTGCCCTGCCTGCCAGGTCGGCTGACCTCCTCCTCGGTGGGGAGGTGCGCCGCGCGGGCCGCTGACGAGCGCGGGCGTCGGAGAATCCGGAGGATCCCGGAGGATCCCGGGGTGAGGCGCCGGGAAGCGCCTCACATCAGGGTTCTGGCCGTCCAGAGTTCGGGGAAGATCTCCCGTCGCATGCTCCGCTCCAGCCAGCTCAGGCCGCTCGACCCGCCGGAGCCCGGCTTGGCGCCCATCGAGCGGCGCACCGCCATCAGGTGCCGGTAGCGCCACTCGGAGAACTGCTCGGCCAGGTCGGTCAGCGCCTCGGCCAGCGGGGCGAGCGGACCGCCGTACACCTCGACCCAGACCGCCTCGACCTCGGGAACGGGCTCGTGCTCGGTGGCGAGGTCGCGATCGAGCACCGCACGGGGGACGGCGTGGCCCGCACGGGCGAGGAAGGCGAGGACCGAGTCGTAGAGGCTCGGCCGGTGCAGGGCCTCCACGAGCTCCTCGTACGCCTCGGGGTTGCGGCGGTGCGGCCGGATGAGCGCCTCGGACTTGTTGCCGAGCAGGAACTCCACGTGGCGGTAGAGGGCCGACTGGAAGCCGGACCCCTCGCCGAGCGCGTCGCGGAAGGAGTTGAACTGCGCGGGGGTCAGCCAGCTCAGCGCGGCCCAGGCGGCGTTGAGCGCCTCGAAGTGCCGTACGGTGCGTTTGATCGTCGAGATCGCGGCGTCGGCGTCGTCCTCGTCGAGCTGCCGCTGGGCGAGGTGCCACTCGGTGCGGAGCAGTCCGAAATAGAGTTCCATCACCTGGGTGGTGACCAGGAACGGCAGTTCCTCCGGAACGTCGGTGAGGGTGCGCTGGATACCGCGCAGGGCGGCGGTGCCCACGTAGTCGTCGTAGGGCGTGCCCTCTTCGAAGCCCAGCGTCGGCAGCCCTTCGTTGGCCTCGGCGCGCGCCTTACGGTCCTGCTCTGTGAGCTGCTTGATGCCGGTCATCACTCCTCCTCCGCCTGATACCTCCATGGTGGTCTGTATCGGTCTGTACGGAAATAATGGAAGAAAGGTGATTATTGGACTGAGCCTTCGGAACGTAAGGCATCGGGCAGATCAAGTTACGACGTGACGGAGCGTGACCGTGGACGCGATGGATTGGGCGCTGCTGGCCGAGTTGCAGGACGACGCGCGCCTGTCGTACAGCGAGCTCTCGCGCCGGGTGCACCTGTCCGCTCCGGCGGTGGCGGAGCGGGTGCGGCGGCTGGAGGAGACCGGGGTGATCACCGGCTACCACGCCCGGGTGGACGCGGCGCTGGCCGGGCGCGGGGTGGCCGCGCTGATCAGGATGTCGTGCTACGGGCCCCGCTGCGTGCTCCGCGACGATCAGGCGCTCGCCTGGCCGGAGATCCTGGAGGTGCACCGGGTGACCGGTGACGCCTGCTGCCTGCTGCGGGTGGCCGCCTCCTCGATGACGGCCTTCGAGGAGATGATCGACCGGCTCGCCCCCTACGGCCACCCGTCGAGCATGATGGTGCTGTCCAGCCCGGTCCCCTGGCGCCCGCTCTCCTCGCTCTGACGGGCCTCCGACGGGCCCCTGAGGGGCCTCTGGCGGGATGGACCGCGGGTGGTTCCGCCTGGTCGGGCGACTCGGCTCGGTGAACCTTCGCCGGTCGGCGCCGACCTTCTTCCTGCCGGGCTGCCGGGCTTCCTGCCGGGCTGCCGGGGGGACCTTTCAGGAGTCCTTCGACCGGCGAAGGCGCGTCAGGAGGGGGTGCTGTGCTCGGCGACCGCCCCGGCGGTGGCCCGCCAGATCGGTGAGGCGGGGTCGATGACGTCAAAATGATCGCCCGACATTTCGAGATATGTCACTTGATCGCCCGCCGCCTGGGCGGCTCGCGCGTAGCGGCGGCTGAAGTCCACCAGGTCCAGGTCGTCCCCGCCGCCCTGCACGATGAGCTGGGGCACTCCCACCGGAAGCCGTTCCAGCGGCCCAGAACTCCGATAGACGTCGGGCACCTCGGCGAGGGATCCGCCGAGCGCGGCGGCGACCGCGCCGGTGCCCGTGTGCCTGCGATCCCCCTCGGCCAGGTCGAGCACCCCCGCCAGGGAGACGGCCAGGGTGATCCGGTGGTCGTCTGCGGCGGCGCGCAGCGCGAGCTGTCCGCCCGCCGAGTGGCCGATCACCACGAGCGGGCCGTTCGCGTTCTCCGCCGCGAGGGCGACGCCCCGGGCGACGTCCTCGGTGGTCGCGTCCCAGCCGTGCAGGTCGGGGCGGCGGTATTCGAGGTTCCAGGCGACGAACCCGCGCTCGGCGAGGTCGACGGCGAGCGCGTCCATCAGGTCCGCACCCCAGACCGAACGCCAGAAACCACCGTGCAGCAGCACCGCGGTAGGCACCTGTTCGCCGCTCTCCCCCGGCGCCGCGAGGGCCTGCCCGTCGCCTCCGTACGGGGAGCGCACCTCCGACCACTGGTCGGGGTGGTCGCCGTAGGCGATCCTGCGCGCGGGCCGGCGCAGGCGATGGACGGCGTGCCTGATCGCCCAGGTCAGTCCCCAGATCCCCCGCCCGTGCATGTGGGTGCCCGACACGGCCCGGGTGGCTCCGGTGGCGCCCGCGCCACCGGTGGCCCCCGTGCCGCCCGTGGGGACCGCGCCGTCCGCGGTCCCGGTGCCCGCCTCGGCCGCCGGAAGGGGCGCGTCGGCCTTCGCCGGGTGGGGCCTCATCGTCAGGTCGAGCCAGACCGCGTCGGGACGCTCGGAAGCCAGGCGGCGGGCCTCCGGATCCGGGCCCGGCAGGACCACCAGGACGTCCCGCGACTCCAGCGCCGCCCGGAAGCCGGGCACGTCCGGGGTCGCCGACACCGTACCGCCGACACCGAGCGCCGCGAACTCCCGATCGGCCACCTCGGTGAGCAGGCGGAGGTCCGCGACCACACCGGGGCCGATGAGCACGATCACACGCGGATTCGGAGGAAGCATCCGCCCATTGTGCCGCATTACACCCCATTTACGGCTAGGGGATATATGCCTTTATCAGTAGTTTCTCGGCGTCGTCCAGGTAGGCCTCCAGTGCCTGCTCGGCCTCGGCCACCCGTCCGGCCTCCATGAGCTCCACCAGCTCCATGTTGCGGACCACGAAAGGCTCGTGGAAGGCGCGGGGGTTCTTCATGACGTGGAAGACCAGGCGGAGCTCGGCCAGCAGCTGACGCATCACCTCGTCCAGGCGCGGGCTGCCGTTCAGGGCGGCGAGGTTCTGGTGGAAGCGGATGTTGGCCGTCCCGACGTCCTGCCAGCGCCCCTCGCCGGCGGCACGGGACGCCTCGGCGACGGCCTCCCTGATGACGGCGAGAGTCTCCCGGGTGGCGTGCGCGCTGTTTCGCACGGCGGCGCCCTCGATCACCCTGCGCATCCGGTAGAGGTCGGCGACGTCCTCCGCCGACAGCACGCGCACGAACACACCCCGGTTGAGCCGATGCTCCAGCAGGCGCTCGTGACCGAGCAGCCGGAACGCCTCGCGCAGGGTGTTGCGCGAGACTTCGAGCGCCGCGCCGATGCTCTCCTCGGACAGGCGCTGACCTGGGACGAAGAGTCCTTCGGCGATCCGGTCACGGAGGATGTCGGCGACCACCTCCGCCGCACTGCTGCGCCCGAGACGACCGCGATCGCGTTGTAGCGCTGCGGTGACGTTTTCCACGCCCCCAAGAAATCATCAAACAAACCTATTGTCGAATTGTTGAACGATTCTTATGTTGATGGGGACCGCAACACGAAGCGAACTCACGGGACCTCCCCCGACGAGAAGCTAAGGAGCACATGCGATGGCAAGCTCCCAGACCAGACGGGTCATCGTGGCCGGGCTGGTCGGCACCTCCCTGGAGTGGTACGACTTCTTCCTCTACGGTTCGGCCGCGGCTTTGGTCTTCAACAGGCTCTTCTTCCCCACCTTCGAGCCGCTCACCGGCACGCTGCTCGCGTTCCTCACCTACGCGATCGGGTTCGTCGCGCGGCCGCTCGGCGGCATCGTGTTCGGCCACTTCGGCGACCGGGCCGGCCGCAAGAACGTACTGGTGGTCACCCTGCTGCTGATGGGCGTCGCCACCTTCCTGATCGGCCTGCTGCCCGGCTACGCCACCATCGGCGTGGCCGCCCCGCTGCTGCTCGTCACCCTGCGCTTCCTGCAGGGGCTCGGCCTGGGCGGCGAGTGGGGCGGAGCCGTCCTGATGTCCATCGAGCACGGCGACTCCCGCCGTCGCGGGTTCAACGCGAGCTGGCCGCAGGTCGGCGTACCCGCGGGAAACCTGCTGGCGGCGGGCGTGCTCGGGGTGATGTCCGCGGCGCTTCCCGAGGAGGCGTTCCTGTCGTGGGGATGGCGGGTGCCGTTCCTGCTGTCGGGCGCGCTCGTCGTCGTGGGCCTGTGGATCCGCCTGCGGATCGTGGAGTCCCCGCTGTTCGCCCAGGTCGAGCGGGCGGGCGCGAAGGCACGGATGCCGCTGCTCGAGGTGCTGCGCACGCACCCGCGCGCGCTGATCTCCGCGGGCCTCGCGCGCATCGGCGTGGACGTCGCCTTCTACATCTTCGTGACCTATGTCCTGGCCTACGTCACCGGTCCCCTCGCACTCGAACGCGGGGTCGCGCTGAACGCGGTGCTGATCGGCTCCGCCTTCCAGCTCTTCCTGATCCCGCTGTTCGGCGCGCTCTCCGATCGGGTCGGCCGCCGCCCGGTCTACCTGGCGGGCGTGATCGGGGCCGCGATCTGGGTGTTCGCCTTCTTCCCCCTGCTCGACACCAGGTCCTTCCCGCTGATCGTGCTGGCCTCCGTCGTCGCCCTCGCCTGCCACGCGGCGATGTACGGGCCGCAGGCGGCCTTCATCGCCGAGCTGTTCAGCACCCGCCTGCGCTACAGCGGCGCGTCCATGGGTTACCAGGTCGCCGGGATCTTCGGGGGCGCCCTCGCCCCGATCATCGCGTTGTCGCTTTTCGACCGGTTCGGCGGCACCCTCGCCATCTCGCTCTACGTGGTCGCCGCGCTCGCCGTCACCGCCGTGGGCCTCGCCATCGCGCCCGGGACCCACACCGACCTCCCCGGAACCCCCGACCTCGGCGGAGCCCAGGGCGGGGATTCCGGCGCCACCGGCGACGGCGTTCCGGGAACGCGCACGGGGACCGCTTCCCGGGACGCCTGAGCCCTCTCGCGGCCACCGCCCCTCCGCGGTGGCCGCGACCTTCTCCGAAGCAGGGGAACCACCCGGTGAATTCGCCGCGATTCACCGAACTCGCCGACCCGCCGGCTCGTTGTAACCCCATACAGGCCTATCGGAGTACGTCAGAACCACCAGAGCCCGCCACGAGGGGAAGCCGGGCGGGCCGGTGGCAGGGGACGGCCATCCCCGGCCACCGCCCTCCGGTGCCCTCCCCGCGAAAAAGGAGGATCGACATGTCCGTCGAAGACGGCGTCGCTCCCCGCGAAGTGAAGCGGACCCCCACGCGAGGCCGACCGCACGGGAGCCGGCCCGTGTCCGATTCCGGACACGGGCGAGACCGTGTCGCCTGAGTCATGGCACAGGAATCCTGGCCCTGGGCACATACGGAGCCATGCGTATAAGATCACTAAAATGATGGTATGTCCGCTTACCGGAAAGATCTCTAGCCGTAGGCGCTCCGAGACGTTAGCGTCTGCGCATGCGCCACGTTGAGATCTCGGGCAAGAGACTCCGGCTCAGGGAAATCACCATCGATGACGTGGACGCCCTGCACGCCGTCTACGGTGACCCGACGGCCACCGAGCACCTGCCGTTCGACCCCCGCACGCGCGAGGAGGTCGAGGAAACGATCATCGAGGCGATCAAGGCCGCGGAGGTCGAACCTCGGCGTCTCTACGTGCTGGCGGTGACCGACCTCGACAACAGCGAGGCCTTCGGCGTCGCCCGACTGCACATCGAGGCCGACCACCCGCACAGCGCGGAGATCGGCCTCGGGCTCCGTCCCGACCACTGGGGCCGGGGCATCGGCACCGACCTGATCCGGCTGATCCTGACGTTCGGCTTCCGCGATCTGCGCCTGCACCGCATCTGGGGCGCCCGCTCCCCCGCCAACACCGCCGCCCAACTCGCGATGCTGGTCGCCGGGATGGTCGAGGAGGGCAGGATCAGGCACCACGTGCGGGCCCGCGGGGTCTGGCGCGACTCCATCGTGCACTCGGCGCTGGAGGACGAGTGGGAGGGGCACCGTGACGTCTGACCTGACGGGTTTCCCGGCCGCGCACCGCCCGCCCACCCACCATGAACCGGTCACCCGCCGGCGCGCCGGTCGTGACCCGGTCGCACGCCGGACATGAGCTCACCCCGTACCGGCCGCGAGCCGGTCGCATACCGGCTGTGAGCTGGGCGCACGCCCGGTCACCGACCCGCCCGGGGGCGGGTTCCCCACCCCTTTCCACAAATGTTGTGACGGAAATGCTGCCGTTTCCGGTCACGGGAAGTGTCAAATGCCCCTAGAGTCCGCGCATGTGAGCGAGAGTCCCATCCTCCCCGTACGAGGGCGCCCGGTACGGCCCTCCGGAAGGCACCGCAGGCCCGTGCCCTCCCAGCTCCCGCCCGAGGCGCCGGCGCTCGTGCTGGCCGCGCTCGGCGACGCCTCCGGCACCGCCGCGGAACTCGCGGCCCTCATCCGAGGGGACAATCCACAGATCCAGGTCCGGTTGGCCGCGCTCGGCGAGGACGGCAAAGGACTGACCTCCGAGCTGGAGGCGGCGGCGAGGGAGCGTCCCGAGGACGCGACGGCCGCCATCGTGGTTCCGCTGCTGACCGGCCCGCACCCGGTCGCCGACCAGCTGATCTCCGCGGCGGTCGCCGCCGGCAAGGTCCCGGTGACGGTCACCGACCCCCTGGGGCCGCACCCGCTGCTCGCCGAGGCCCTGCACATCCGCCTGTCGGAGCGAAGCCTGGCGCGGGCCGACCGGATGCGGCTGCTCAACGTCTCCAGCCCGGTCGACGCGGTCATCCTCGCCACCGTCGGCGGCGAGATCGCGGCGGCGGAGGCACAGCCGACGGCGGTGCTGCTGGCCTCGCGGCTCACCCTGCCCGTCCTGGTCGCCTCCCTCGACAGCGCGCCCACCGTGGCGGACGCGGCCGGGCGGCTTCGCGGCATCGGCGCCCAGCGCATCGCCGTCTCACCCTGCCTGCTGGGCCCTGAGGCGCCTCCAGGGCTCGCGAACGCGGCCGCGGAGGAGGTCGGAGCCGAGTGCGCCGAGGTTCTCGGCGCGCACGATCTGATCGCGGACCTGGCCGCCCGCGCCTACGGGAGCATCCTGTCGGCGGATTGATCGACCCGGTGTGATGGATTCCCTCTGTCGATTATTGACCCGCGTAATCGTCAGAGGGAATAGATCACACTGTCGGGCATCGACCCGCGCAATCGTCAGAGGGGATAGATCATGCTGTTCGGAAAAGAGCATGTGGCGAGATATCAGGCGACCGACGGCGCCGAGGGACACGAGTGGCAGGGCACCACGACCCTGATCCTCACCACCGTCGGCCGCAAGTCCGGCGAGCGGCGCTCCACCCCGCTCATCTACCAGCGTCACGGCGACGACCTCCTCGTGGTCGCCTCCAAGGGGGGCGCCGACGATCCGCCGCTGTGGTACCTCAACCTCCAGGCGGATCCCGAGGTCGAGGTCCAGGTGCTGGGCGACCGGTTCAAGGCCAGGGCACGCACCGCCACTCCGGAGGAGAAACCGGAGATGTGGTCGATCATGGCCGCGGCCTGGCCCGCCTACGACGAGTACCAGACGAAGACCGAGAGGGAGATCCCGGTGGTCGTGCTGGAGCGTGCCGCGGCCTGACGGGCACCGCGTGACCGGGAAGGGCCGGGCGGGTCCCGTGGGCGACCTGGACCGGCCTTCCCTCCGTACGCGGGCCGGGACCGGGGTGAGGGCGGGTCAGACCTCCAGCCAGACGTAGCCCGCGAACCTGCCGGTCGTCCCCTCCCCACGATGGGAGAACAGGTCGGGGCTCTCGATGGTGCAGCGGGTGTCGTGGGTGATCTCCCCGACACCCGCCTTGCCCAGTTGCGAGGTGATCGCGGCCCGCAGGTCGAGGGCCGGGGTGTCCTGGCGGGTGATCGACCACGCCTCGGGAAGCATCACCGCGACCTCATCACGCATGTCCGCGGGGACCTCGTAGCAGGTGCCGCAGGCCATCGGGCCGATCAGCGCGGTCATCCTCGCCGGGTCCGCTCCGCGTTCGGCCATCTCCTCGACCAGGGCCGTGACGACGCCGGACATGGTGCCGACCCGGCCCGAGTGCGCGGCGCCGACCAGTCCGGCCTCCGGCTCGGCCAGCAGGACGGGCGCGCAGTCGGCGCAGAGCGCGGCCAGGCCGAGGCCGGGAACGTCGGTACAGACCCCGTCCAGCGGCGGCGGGTCGTCGCCGAAGGGTTCCCTGACATATTGGACATCGGCGCTGTGGACCTGCCGCATGAACACGACCCGCTCCAGGCCGAACTCGGCGGCCGTCCGCGCCCTGTTCTCCGCGACCGCGTCCGGCTCGTCGCCGCACATGCCTCCGAGATTGCGACTGCGGTACGGACCGGTGCTGACACCACCGTGACGATCGGTGATCCTCATCTGAAAGTTCACGGGCCGACCTTACCCGCCCAGGAACCTGACCCCCGGGACGTTCGTTTCACAGAGACACAGATCCCCCTACAGATTGCGAACGTCATGGCTCAGGTTGTGTACGACCGCAAGGAGCAGTACCAGCAGATCGAGAGCGGCCTCATGCCCGGCGAGCAGATCATCGCCGTCTACGACGCCATCGGTACGGGCACCGGTTTCCTGGGGCTCACCGACAAGCGGGTGATCGTGCAGGACAAGTCGTTCGTCGGCAAGAAGATCGCCATCACGAGCATCCCCTACGACAAGGTCTCCGCGGTGAGCGTGGTGAGCAACAAGTCGATCGCGGGCTCGTTCTTCTCCTCGGGGGCCATCGCGATCCACGTGGGCACCCACACCTACGAGGTGGAGTTCCGGGGCGACAACAAGGCGCATCACGTGCACAACGTGATCCTGCACTTCATCACCGCCTAGGACCCCACCTCGTCACCGCCGGAGACCACCGGGGAACCACCGGGGGAGACCACCGCCGTAGACTCCGCCCCGCGAGGGACCGTCACCCGGCGCAGGCCCGCGCCTACCGGCGGGCGACCTGCCGGTAGAGCTCCATCGTCCGCTCGGCGATGCGCTCCCAGGAGAAGTGCTCCACCGCGCGGATCCTGCCCGCCTCGCCCATCCTGGTGGCGAGGGCGGGGTCGGCGAGCAGCCGGTTGACCCGCTCGGCGAGGTCGGCGGCGAAGGCGTCGGGGTCGTGCGGGGTGCCGTCGGCGGCCTGGTCGATCGGGACCAGCAGACCGGTCGAGCCGTCGGCCACGACCTCGGGGATGCCGCCGGTGGCGGTGGCCACGACGGCGGTCTCGCAGGCCATCGCCTCCAGGTTGACGATGCCCATCGGCTCGTAGACGGAGGGGCAGACGAACACGGTGGCGTGGGTGAGGATCTGGATCACCTCGGGGCGGGGAAGCATCTCCGAGATCCACACGACGCCCTCGCGGTCGAGTCCGCGCACGAGCGCGGTCACCTCGGCGGCGATCTCGGGAGTGTCGGGGGCTCCCGCGCAGAGCACCAGCTGGGCGTCGGGGTGGAAGTCGCGTGCCGCGTGGAGCAGGTGCACGAGACCCTTCTGCCGGGTGATGCGCCCCACGAAGACGACGTAGGGCCTGCTCGGGTCGATGCCGTGCCGCTCCAGGACGTCGGTGTCCCGGTCGGGGGCGTACTCGCCGGTGTCGATCCCGTTGTGGATCACGGTGACCCTCTCCGGCGTAATCTCCGGATAGCTCGCCAGCACGTCGCGGCGCATCCCCTCGGAGACCGCGATGATCGCGTCGGCGCTCGCCAGCGCGCCGCGCTCGGCCCACGACGACAGCGTGTAACCGCCGCCCAGCTGCTCGGCCTTCCACGGCCGCAGCGGCTCCAGGCTGTGCGTGGTCACCACGTGGGGTGTCCCGTACAGCATCTTGGCGACGTGGCCGGCGAAGTTGGCGTACCAGGTGTGGCTGTGTACCAGGTCGGCGCCCTCACACCCGGCGGCCATCTCCAGGTCGACGCCGAGCACCTGCAGCGCGGCGTTGGCCGTCTCCAGCCCGCCCGGCACCCGGTAGGCCGCGACGCCCTCCTCCGGTCGTGACGCTCCGAAGCAGCGGACCCGGGTGTCGGCGAGCCTGCGCAACTCCCGGGCGAGGTATTCGACGTGAACTCCCGCCCCTCCGTAGACGTCGGGGGGGTATTCACGGGTCAGCAGATCCACTCGCATGCGATCAGCCTAGTGTTTCATCCCTGTTCATCAGGTTAAGGTCCACCTATGAGAGTCCTCGCGATCGTGCTCGCCGGTGGAGAAGGTAAGAGGCTCATGCCTCTGACAGCTGATCGAGCGAAGCCTGCGGTGCCTTTCGGGGGGATATACCGGCTCGTCGACTTCGTACTGTCCAATCTCGCCAACGGCCACTATCTCCAGATCGTTGTGCTGACGCAGTACAAGAACCACAGTCTCGACCGGCACATCTCCCGGACATGGCGCCTGTCGGCGATGCTCGGCAACTACGTCACCCCGGTCCCCGCCCAGCAGCGCCTCGGGCCGCACTGGTTCTCCGGTTCCGCCGACGCGCTGTTCCAGAATCTGAACCTCATCTACGACGAGATGCCCGACCACGTCATCGTGTTCGGCGCCGACCACATCTATCGCATGGACCCGCAGCAGATGGTGCGTCAGCACATCGAGAGCGGAGCCGAGGTGACCGTGGCCGCGATCCGGCAGCCGCTCTCGCTCGCCGACCAGTTCGGAGTCATCGAGACCGACCCCGCCGGACGCAAGATCACGGCCTTCCGCGAGAAGCCGAAGGACGCGGTGGGCCTGCCCGACGCGCCCGACCAGGTCTACGCCTCGATGGGCAACTACGTCTTCAAGACCCAGTCGATGATCGACGCGCTGAGGGAGGACGCGCTCGACCCGACCAGCAAGCACGACCTGGGTGGCAACATCATCCCGATGATGGTGAAGTCGGGCAGCGCGGAGGTGTACGACTTCGCCGACAACATCGTGCCCGGCTCCACCGAGCGCGACCGGGGCTACTGGAGGGACGTCGGAACGCTCGACGCCTACTACGAGGCCCACATGGATCTCATCTCGGCGCATCCGGTCTTCAACCTCTACAACAGCCGCTGGCCCATCTACACCGGCCACGATCCGCTCCCCCCGGCCAAGTTCGTGCACAACGACGGCGACCGGGTGGGCAGGGCGATCGACTCCCTCGTCTCCGCGGGCGCGATCGTCTCCGGCGGGCTCGCCGAGCGTTCCATCCTCTCCCCCGGCGTGGTGCTGCACTCCCACTCCCAGGTCGAGGACTCGGTCCTGATGGGCAACGTGAAGGTGGGCCGCGGCGCCATCGTCCGCAAGGCCATCATCGACAAGAACGTGATCATCCCGGACGGCGCCAGGATCGGCTTCGACCTGGAGTACGACCGCAGCCGCTTCGCGGTGACCAACGGCGGCATCGTCGTCATCGGCAAGAACGAGATCGTCGAGCGCTGACCTCTTCACCGGACACCGGCACGACCCGCGTCACCGGACGTCGGCGGCCTCGTCGAGGCCGCCGACGACGTGCGGACGCACGTCGTGGCCTTCGTCCGCGAGCCGGCCGCCGTAACGGGGGCCGGCTGCGCCGCAGGCTCCGGCGGAGCTCCCCGAAACAGAACAAACCGGACGCCCCGGCCCGCCCGTCGTCTCAGACCGGATCCGGCTGGTCTCCGCCCCGCTGGGCGAAGCCGTCCCGCTCGCCGGCGTCCCCGCCCAGGCCGCGTGACATGAGCCCCGCGCCCATCAGACCGGTGAGCGTCCCGGGAACGGTCGCGGACGGGGGTGGGGTCTCGACCCGGAAGCGGGGCAGCGCCTCGGGATACCTGTCGCGGACGAAGGCCACCATGTGCTCGCGCATGTCGCACTTGAGATCCCAGGCGCTGGCGGAGTCGGCGGCGCTCATCAGCGCGCGCAGCTCAAGCAGCCCGTTGGGAAGGGTGTCGGTGACCTGCAGGGTCCAGTCCTTCTGGTCCCAGAGCGGGTGTTCGCGCAGGGCCCGGTAGAGCTCGGCGCGCAGCTCGTCCACCGGCACCGACCAGTCGACCCGGATCATCACGTGACCGATCACCCGGCTGCTGTGCCGGGTCCAGTTCTCGAACGGGTTCGCCGTGAAGTAGGAGACCGGCAGGACGAGCCGTCGCTCGTCCCACAGCCGCAACACCACGTAGGTCAGGCTGAGCTCCTCGATCCGCCCCCACTCCCCCTTCACCACCACGACGTCGTCCAGGCGGAGCGCGTCACTGAAGGCCAGCTGGAGCCCGGCGAGCATGTTTCCCAGGGTCGACTGGGCTGCGATGCCGACGACGACCCCGGCGATACCGGCCGAGGCGAGAAGTCCGGCTCCCAGCGCCCGCACCTGCGGGAAGGTGAAGAGCATCGCGCCCAGAGCGAGCACGATGATCACCGCGGAGGCGACCCTGCGGACCAGGGTGATCTGGGTGCGGATGCGGCGGGCCCTGCGGTTGGCCTCGCCCTCGACGGCGATCAGACGTTCCAGCACCACGTCGGTGACCGCGTAGGCGGCCTGAATGACCAGCCAGGTGGCACACCCGATCATCGCCAGGCTGAGAGCGCGGTCGATCACCTGGCTGAGCGCGCCCTCCACCATCTCAGGTTCGTAGATGGTGTGGGCCGTCGCCACGGCGGCCGTGGCGAATCCCGGCCAGGCGCAGCGGTGCACGAGCGGACCGGCGAGAACCCACTTCTCGCCGATCAGCCGCGAGCGCAACACCCGTCGCACCACCTCCACCGCCACGACGGCGGCGACGATGGAAACGATCATGATGATCCAGCTGGACACGTGAGGCGTCCCCCTCGACGTCTTTCTGCCTCGTCGTTCTCTTTTCCGGACCAACAGCTAATCAGAAGGATTCGTCGAACGTGACATTCCCTTCGACGGCTACCTGGTAGGCGGAAACCCGGCGTTCGAAGAAGTTGGCCAGCTCCTGCACGTCCTGCAACTCCATGAACGCGAACGGGTTGGCCGTGCCGTACCTGACGGGCATCCTGAGCCTGACCAGGCGCTGGTCGGCCACGTACTCCAGATAGCGGCGCATCTGGTCCACGCTCATCCCGAGCAGGCCGTCACCGCACAGGTCGGCCGCGAAGGCCAGCTCCGCCGCGACCGCCTCCTCGATCATCCGGGTGACCTGTTCGACGAGCTTGTCGTCGAACAGGTCGGGCTCCTCGGCCCGTACGGTCTCCACGACGCCGAAGGCGAACTCCATGTGCATGGACTCGTCGCGGAAGACCCAGTTCGTCCCGGTGGCCAGGCCGCCGAGCAGGCCCCGGGAGCGGAACCAGTAGACGTAGGCGAAGGCCCCGTAGAAGAACAGCCCCTCGATGCACGCCGCGAAGCAGATCAGGTTGAGCAGGAACGCCCGCCGGTCCTCCCTCGTCTCCAGCCGGGTCAGCCCGCCGAGCGAGTCGATCCAGCGGAAGCAGAACTCCGCCTTGTCGCGGATCGAGGGGATGTGCTCGACCGCGGCGAACGCCTTGACCCGCTCGTCGGGATCGGGCAGGTAGGTGTCCAGCAGGGTGAGGTAGAACTGGACGTGCACCGCCTCCTCGAACAGCTGCCTGCTGAGATACAGGCGCGCCTCGGGGGCGTTGAGGTGCTGGTAGAGGTTGAGGACGAGGTTGTTGGCCACGATCGAGTCG
Source organism: Streptosporangium sp. NPDC049078 (assembly GCF_040648855.1). Classification (NCBI taxonomy): domain Bacteria; kingdom Bacillati; phylum Actinomycetota; class Actinomycetes; order Streptosporangiales; family Streptosporangiaceae; genus Streptosporangium; species Streptosporangium sp. NPDC049078. Next base: position 301,574 of record NZ_JBEZEL010000005.1, on the reverse strand, counting down.
CCGGTGGCGAAGAAGGCCACGAGACGGTTGATCAGGTGACGCTCCTCGGGCGTCATCCTCGCCAGGTCCGCCAGGTCGGAGGTGAGGTCCACCTCCTCGACCGTCCAGGTGTTGCGGATCGCGGCCCGGTAGCGCTCGTAGAACTCCGGGTAGCGCATCGGCCGCAGGGTGAGATCCATGCCGGGGTCGAGCAACATCGGAAGAATCGCCTTTCTGAAGGCTGCTGAGGACTGCTGAGGGTTGTCGACGGACCGGACGGCTACTGGCAGGCGTCGCAGTACTCGGGGTTCTCCAGGGAGCAGGCGACGGCCTCGGACACGACTTCGGACACGACTTCGGACACCGCCCCGGGCTCGGCCGCGGCCCGTTCCGCCGGGGCCGCCACGGTGGCCTGCGCGATCCGGGTGGCCGGGCGCGAGCGCAGGTAGTAGGTGGTCTTCAGGCCCGACTTCCACGCGTAGGCGTACATCGAGGAGAGCTTGCCGATGGTCGGCGTGGCCATGAAGAGGTTCAGCGACTGCGACTGGTCGATGTACGGGGTGCGCGCGGCGGCCAGGTCGATCAGCGCCTTCTGCGGCAGCTCCCAGGCGATCCGGTAGAGCAGCCGCAGGTCGGCGGGGATCTCGGGGATGTCCTGGACCGAGCCGTCGGCGCGCTTGATCGCGTCGCGGATCGGCGCCGTCCACAGGCCGCGGGCCTGGAGGTCGCGGACGAGATAGCGGTTGACCTGCAGGAACTCCCCCGAGAGGGTCTCGCGCTTGAAGACGTTGGAGACCTGCGGCTCGATGCACTCGTAGCAACCGGCGATGGAGGCGATCGTGGCCGTCGGCGCGATCGCGATCATCAGCGAGTTGCGCAGGCCGGTCTCCGCGATCCGCCCCCTGAGCTCCGTCCACGCGGCCGACGTCGCGGCCCCGTAGTGGTCGGGGTGCAGCACCCCGGCGGCGGCCCTGGTCTCCTCGTACGAGGGATGGCGGCCACGCTCGACGGCCAGGTCCGAGGAGGTCCGGTAGGCGGCGAGCGCGATCTCCTCGGAGATCCGGGTGGACAGCTCCAGCGCGCGCGGCGAGTCGAACGGCAGCCGCAGCGCGAACAGCACGTCGGCCAGGCCCATCAGGCCGAGCCCGATCGGACGCCACCGCCGGTTGGCCGCCTCCGCCTCGGGAGTCGGGTAGAAACCCAGGTCGATGGTCCGGTCGAGGAACCGCACCGCGGTACGGACCGTCGCGCGCAGCCGCGCCCAGTCGATCCCGCCCTCGAGGTCCCCTGACAGGTGGGCGGCGAGGTTGATCGAGCCGAGGTTGCAGACGGCGGTCTCGGCGTCGCCGGTGACCTCCAGGATCTCGGTGCAGAGGTTCGACAGGTGGATGACGTTCTCGGGCCTCGCCGTCTGGTTGGAGGTACGGTTCGCCGCGTCCTTGAAGGTCATCCAGCCGTTGCCGGTCTGGGCGAGCGTGCGCATCATCCGCCCGTACAGGGTGCGGGCGGGGATCCGCCGGGTGAAGCGGCCCTCGGCCTCGGCCACCCGGTAGGCGTCGTCGAACGCGGCGCCGTACAGGTCGGTGAGGTGCGGGACCTCCTTGGGGTCGAACAGCGACCAGAGGCCGTCGGCCTCGACCCGGCGCATGAACTCGTCGGGGATCCAGTTGGCCAGGTTCAGGTTGTGCGTGCGGCGGGCCTCCTCGCCGGTGTTGTCGCGCAGTTCCAGGAACTCCTCGACGTCGGCGTGCCAGGGCTCCAGGTAGACGCAGGCCGCGCCCTTGCGGCGGCCTCCCTGGTTCACCGCGGCGACGCTGGAGTCGAGCGTGCGCAGCCAGGGCACGATGCCGTTGGAGTGTCCGTTGGTGCCCCGGATCAGCGAGCCCCGCGAGCGGACCCTGGTCCAGGCGATCCCGATGCCCCCCGCGTACTTCGACAGCCGCGCGACCTGCCCGTAGCGCTCGTAGATGGACTCCAGCTCGTCGCGGGGCGAGTCGAGCAGGAAGCACGAGGAGAGCTGGGGCCTGCGCGAGCCCGAGTTGAACAGCGTGGGCGAACTGGGCAGGTAGGACAGGGTGGCCATGAGCGCGTACAGCTCGGCGGCCTCCTCGACGGTCTCGGCCAGGCCGCAGGCCACCCGCAGGAAGAAGTGCTGCGGGCGCTCCAGGACCTTGCGGGTCCTCGGGTGGCGCAGCAGGTAGCGGTCGTAGACGGTGCGCAGCCCGAAGTACTCGAACCTGGCGTCCGCCTCCGGATCGACCAGCGCGTCCAGGACCGCGGCGTGGGCGGACACGAACCTCGCGAGCCCGTCGGCGACCAGCCCCGCCTCGTGGGTCGCGGCGACGGACTCGGAGAAGGCGCGGACGCCGTGCTCGGCGGCCTCGTCGGCGATCAGCTCGGCCAGCATCGCGGCGGCGACCCTGGAGTTCTCGGGATCGGTGATCACCCGGGCGGCGGCCTCGTCGATGGCCAGCCTGCGGGCGTCCGTGGCGCTCCCGACGCTCCCGGCGCCGTCGTCGCCCGTCGCGGCCACCGCGGCGCTCCGCGCGTTCCCGGTGTTCCCGGTGTTTCCCGTGCCGCCATGGCCCGACGCGGTCACCACCGCGCCTTCGACGCCGCTGTCGCCCGTCGCGGTCGCCGCCGTGCTCCCCGTCGCGGTCTCCGCCAATGCCTGTGTCACCTGGTGCCCCTCGCTCGATCGGACTCGCCCCAGGCTCCGCCGGATGGCACGCGTCCGCGAGCGATCCCGGGCACGCCGGATCGCCTCGTTCCGCGGGCCCTCCCACGAGGCCCTGGACATTCACGTCACCGGCAGGTCTTCGGACTCACGGGCGCGACGCGCATGCCTACCGGCCGTCGCTTCCCAGGTATGGATCACCCAGTGCTCAATGACGGCTTTCGTTCCCGTTCACCGCTGCGGGGCAGTCCCGGAATCTCACCGGGTTCCCTCTTGCCTCGCCCCCTGCGGGGCGAACCAGCAACGAGCAGGATCCTACATCTAGGGGCGCCTGACGCAACTACCCCAACAGGTTGTGTCGGAGGACTTCAGTAGCCCGAGCTCGTGAAGCACACCGCGGGTGCGGGCCGTCTCGGTGGCGAGCCACTGGCGAAAGTCGTCGCCGCTGAGATAGACCCGGCTCCAGCCGTGGGCCGCACACAGGGAGCGCCAGCGTGGCGCGGCGTCGAGCCTGTCGCACAGGGCGATCGCGGCGTCCCTGTCCTCCGGGCTCATGTCCTTGGGCCCCAGCAGGCCGCACCAGTCGCTGTACTCCAGCCGGACGTCGACCTCTCTGAGCGTCGGCGCGTCGATCCCGTCGATCCTGTCGCCGGAGGAGACCGCCAGGGGCCGCATACGGCCCGCGGCGATCTCGGAGCGCAGAGCACGCGCCGATCCCAGCAGGGCCGCCACCTGGCCCGCCTGGAGCGCCTCCACGGCGTCCTCGGGGGTAAGGTATCCGGCATACTCCAGCAGCCGGGTGTCCACCCCGAGGCACTTGCCGATCATGCCGTAGAGCACGTGCTCGGAGCCCCCTTCCGACCGGCCGCCGACCGCGAGCCCCGCCGGGTTCCGGCGCAACCCCGCGGCGAAGTCCTCGAAGGTCAGCAGGCGGGAGTCGGCGGGGACGACCAGGACCGCCCAGTCGCCGACCAGGCGGGCGATGGGGGTGGCGGCGTTCACCACGGCGACGGTGTTGGCGATCTCCGCGGCCGCCACCATCGGCATCGCGGTGACGAGCAGCCTGCCCTCTCGCGCGAAGGGGCCGCCGAAGGCACCGAAGGCGCCGAACGCGTCGCGAGGGGCGGAGCCCAGGGCGCCGCCCCGCTCGACGGCCATCGCGGTGCGCGCCAGTCCCGCCTGGACCGCGACGGTCGCCAGCCTGCCCGCGATCCTGTCCCAGCCGTGGCCGTCGGCGGTCGGTTCGAGGAGGAGCAGGCGCTTCACCACCGAGCCGGCGTCGTTCGCGCCGCACCCCGCGGCGAGCAGCACCCCCGCCGCCAGCGCGAAAAACCCCCTACGGCGCATAAGCGCCCCTTCCCCCAAGAACCCCCCATACCACAGGTTAGTACTCCATCACTATCTGTGACGAGACGGGGGGAGGGAAAGGGCGCGGGGCTCACTCCACCGTGACGCTCTTGGCCAGGTTCCTGGGCTTGTCGACGTCGCGGCCCAGGGCCACCGCCGCGTGGTAGGCGAAGAGCTGCAGCGGGATCGAGAGCAGGATCGGGTCCAGCTCGGTCTCGTTCTTGGGCACCACGACGCAGTCGTCGGCGAGCTTGGGGTCGGCGTCGCGGTGGCCCACCATGAGCACCCGGCCGCCCCGGGCGCGGATCTCACCCAGCGTGGTGAGGTTCTTGTCCAGCAGCTCGTCGTCGGGAACGATCGCCACCGTCGGCATGTCCGGGCCGATCAGCGCCAGCGGCCCGTGCTTCAGCTCGCTCGCCGGATAGGCCTCGGCGTGCACGTACGAGATCTCCTTGAGCTTCTGCGCGCCCTCGCGGGCCACCGGATAACCCCTCACCCGGCCCACGAACATCATGCTCGGCGACTCGGCGTACTTGCCCGCCAGTTCCTTGATCTGCGACTCCAGCGCCAGGATCTCCTTGATCTGGTCCGGCAGCCTGCGCAGGCCGTCGCAGATCCTGCGGCCGTCGGCGGGAGACAGGTCGCGCACCCGGCCCAGGTGCAGCGCGAGCAGCGCGAAGGCCACGGCGGTCGAGGTGAACGCCTTGGTGCTCGCCACCGAGACCTCGGGGCCCGCGTGCAGGTAGACACCGCCGTCGCACTCGCGGGCGATCGCGCTGCCCACCGTGTTGACGATGCCCAGCACCCGGCCGCCCTTGCGCTTGAGCTCCTGCACGGCGGCGAGGGTGTCGTAGGTCTCGCCCGACTGGCTGATCGCCACGTAGAGGGTGTCGGCCTCCACCACCGGGCTGCGGTAGCGGAACTCGCTCGCCGGCTCCGCGTCGGCGGGGATGCGCGCCAGCTCCTCGATGAGCTGCGCGCCGATCTGGCCAGAGTAGTACGCGGAACCGCAGCCGATGATCTTCACTCGGCGGAACGAGCGGCTCTCCCGCGCGTCCATGTTGAGACCGCCCAGGTGGGCGATGTGGAAGCGGTCGTCCAGCCGCCCGCGCAGCGTCCTGGCCACCGTGTCGGGCTGCTCGGAGATCTCCTTGAGCAGGTAGTGCTCGTAGCCGCCGGTGTCGTAGTGCCCGGCCTCCCAGTCGACGGTCAGCGTCTCCTTGGCCGTCTCCCGCGCGTCGCTGGCGAAGGTGTTGAACCCGTCGGCCCGCAGCACGGCGATCTCGCCGTCCTCCAGGTGCACCACCTGGCGCGTGTAGCGAACCAGCGCGGCCACGTCGGAGGCGGCGAACATCTCCTTCTCGCCGATGCCCAGCACGATGGGGCTGCCGTTGCGCGCCACGACCACCTCGCCGGGACGCTCGGAGTCGATCACCGCGATCCCGTACGTGCCGACGACCCGCTTGAGCGCGGTCCGCACGGCCTCCTCCAGCGAGTCGGCCTCCTTGACCGTGCGGGCGATCAGGTGCGACAGCACCTCGGTGTCGGTCTCCGACAGGAAGATCGCGCCGTCGGCCTCCAGCTTGGCGCGCAGCTCGTCGGCGTTCTCGATGATGCCGTTGTGCACGACGGCGATGCGCTCGTCGGTGGACAGGTGCGGGTGGGCGTTGACGTCGCTGGGCGCGCCGTGGGTGGCCCAGCGGGTGTGACCGATGCCCAGGCCGCCCTTGAACCGCGAGGGCACGACCGCCGCCAGGTCGGCCACCCGGCCCTTGACCTTGCGCATCCTGAGGCCCTTGTTGGAGATCACCACACCGGCCGAGTCGTAGCCCCGGTACTCAAGACGCTGCAGGCCCTCCAGCAGGATGGGCGCCGCGTCCTTGGGCCCTACATAGGCCACGATTCCGCACATGTAACCGCTCCTTATCCATGAACATCGCTAAACGATCGAGGTGCCGTCGCCTGCTACCCATAGACGATCCGGCGAAGCTGTCGCAGGGAGAGCTCGGGTGCCGCGACACGGCGTACCGCCAGCTCGGCGGCGACCCTGGGGAAGATCTCGTCGTTGACCAGCCCCCTGGCCCTGAGCTCCGTGTGGCGCCGCCGGACGAACTCGTCGACGGGCTCGGAGAAGTAGGCCAGCACGTCCGCGACGACCCGCGCCGCCTCACCGGGACCGAGCGCGCTCGTCCGGATCAGGTGGGTGATCAGATCCTCATGCGGATTCCGTGCCGTGGACACAGATCAGGACCATACGCATCCGGGGGGGAACACACCAAGTTTCCTGCCCGATTTCGGGCAGAGAATCTCTTCGACATCACAACCCCACCGCAATGCGCGACAGTCGGTAATCTCTGATAACTCTAAGTAGTTGCCAGAGGGGGAGGAACCGCCATGCGCCGCCTGCCAGGGATCACCGTCGTCACCGCTCTCGCCGTCCTCGCCTCGGTCGCCCCCGCGCAGGCGGCACGTCCCGAGGACCGGCCGGCGCACCCCCGGACGTCCCCGGCCCTCTCCGCGACCACCACACCGCCCGGCACGACGACGACGGGAACAAGGACGCGGTCCGGCAGGCAGGCCGCATTCACCAGGGCCGCACGGACGTACGGGGTGCCGGAGAGCGTGCTGCTCGCGGTCTCCTACCTGGAATCCCGCTGGGAGGGCCACGACGGGCGGCCCAGCGTCTCCGCGGGATACGGCCCGATGCACCTGGTCGACGGCCGGGCCGCACCCGGACGGCCCCACGGCACCGGGGAGGACCCGCGTGGCGACGAGACCCGGCCTCGCCTGATCGCCGTTCCTTCCATCGCGAAGGACCGGCCGCGAGACACCCTGCGGCGGGCCGCCGAACTGACCGGCCTGCCCCCCGACCGGCTGCGCGAGGACGCCTCCGCCAACATCATGGGCGGCGCCGCGCTGCTCGCCGACTACCGGCGCCGTGCCGGCGGGAGCCCTCGCGACGACCCGGCCGGCTGGTACGAGGCCGTCGCCCGATACCCCGGCACCCGGGAGAGGGGCGCGGCGGACGAGGATGCCGCGTTCTCCTTCGCCGACGAGGTCTACGCGACGATCAGGGCCGGTGCCGCCCGGGTGACCGACGACGGCGAGCGGGTTGTCCTCCCCGCCACACCCGACCTGCCCGCGCCCCTCTCGCCCCCTGCGCCTTCTGCACCTTCTGCGCCTCCCGCGCCCTCCACGCCGCCTTCCGTGTCTCCCGCGTCGTCTCCCGCGTTCCTCGCGGCCTTCGCGCGGCCCGCCCCGGCGAAGCCCTCGGGACCGTCCGAGCCACGAGCACCGCTCCCCCTGGAACGGCGCGCCTCGCCCACCGAACCACCCGCCGTGCCACCCACCGAACCACCCGCCGTGCCGCCCTCCGCGTCACCCACCCCCACTCAGGCCGCCACCCCGACGCCCATCCCCGCCAAGAAGATCGCCATGATGCCCGCTCCGGGGCCCGACTGCCCGAAGAGCGTCTCCTGCGAGTGGCTCCCCGCCGCCTACGAACGGCTCCCCGGCGGCGGGTACGGCAATCACGACCGCTCCGACGGCCCTCGAGAGATCGACTACATCGTGATCCACGACGGGGAGACGAGCTACGACGCGATGACCCGCCTGGCCAAAGACCCCACCTACCTGAGCTGGCACTTCACCATCCGCTCCGCCGACGGCCACATCGCCCAGCACCTGCGGGCCAGGGACATCGGCTGGCACGCGGGAAACTGGTACGTCAACTCCCGTTCCATCGGCCTGGAGCACGAGGGCTACCTGGCCAAGGGCGGCGCCTGGTACACCGAGGCGATGTACCTCGCCTCGGCCAAACTGGTCCGCCACCTCGCGGCCAAGTACGACATCCCCCTCGACCGGGCCCACATCCTGGGACACGACAACGTGCCGGCCACCACCCCGGAGACCGTGGCAGGCATGCACGAGGACCCCGGCCCCTACTGGGACTGGGCCCACTACTTCGAGTTGCTCGGCAGGCCGCTGCGCGCCTCGGGCGGCGACGCCGCGCGCTCGGTGCTGATCAGGCCCGACTACGGCACCAACAGACCGGGGTTCACCGGCTGCGGCGGGGGGTGCCGTGACCTGGGCGCCGCCTCGGTCTGGCTGCGCACGCGCCCCTCCGCCACCGCGCCGCTGGTCAAGGACATCGGCAAGCACCCCACCGGCGACTCCACGTACAGCGTCTACGACCACGCCGCCCGCGCCTCCACCGGCCAGCGGTACGCGCTCGCCGAACGCAGGGGCGACTGGACCGCGATCTGGTACCTCGGCCAGAAGGCGTGGTTCCACGACCCGGCCACCGCCCCCACCTCCGTGCGCGCGTCCGGCCCCCTGGTGACGCCCAGGCCGGGCCGTTCCCCGATCAAGGTGTACGGCAGGGCCTATCCGATGAAACCCGCCTACCCGAGGGGCGTTCCCGCGCAGGCCCTGACCCCGCTGCAGTACTCGATACCGGCCGGGCAGGCCTACAGCTCCGGCCCGGCGACACGGGGCTCGTACCTCAGGGCGGCCTCCTTCGACCCGTCGGAACACCGCGTCGTCACGGGCGACGCCCGCTACCGGCAGATCCAGTTCGGGCACCGGATCATGTTCGTCCGGGCCTCCGACGTCCGATCGGTCACCGGATGAGGCTCTCCGATGATCCGGCCCGTTGCGCACATCCGCCCTGCGGAGGCGCTAGAGTTTTCACGTGCCCCGGAGCCGTTTCCCGGGGATCACGCGGAAGTGGCTCAGTGGTAGAGCATCACCTTGCCAAGGTGAGGGTCGCGGGTTCGAATCCCGTCTTCCGCTCCGGCGGGCCTCCAGGGGCCTGACCGGTGGAGTGGCCGAGAGGCGAGGCAACGGCCTGCAAAGCCGTCTACACGGGTTCAAATCCCGTCTCCACCTCAACGCACGACCATCGGACCCTCCGGGATCCGGTAAAGTGGTGCGAGCGCCGAGGGGAAACCCGAAGCGAATACGCGGAAGTGGCTCAGTGGTAGAGCATCACCTTGCCAAGGTGAGGGTCGCGGGTTCGAATCCCGTCTTCCGCTCTGATTCACCCGAGGACGATTAGCTCAGCGGGAGAGCGCTTCCCTGACACGGAAGAGGTCACAGGTTCAATCCCTGTATCGTCCACCACCCCCATGGAATCCATGGGTCGATCACGTCGAATGGCCGCCAAAATCCCTGCTCAGGGGCGTTGGCGGCCTTCTGCTTCGTATAGCCCGCCGGAATCCGGCCACCCCCGTCCGGCGGGGACGCCCCCTGGAGCCGGCCCGCCGAGGGCGGACCGGCTCCGGAGTCACGTCACATCACGGTCACACGCGGTTCCATCTCTGGTTGGTGCTGCCCTGACAGGTCCAGATCTGCACCCTGGTGCCGTTGGCCGTGCCGGAGTTGGACACGTCCAGGCACTTTCCGCTGCCGATAGCGGTGATCGTGCCATCCGAGTTGAAGCGCCACTTCTGGTTGTTCTGACCGTTGCAGTCCCAGATGATCACCACCGTGCCGTTCGCGGTCCCGGCCCCGTTCACGTCCAGGCACTTGTTGCCGTACACCCGCAGCTCACCCGAACTGGTCGAGGTCCACCGCTGGTTGGCCTGGCCGTTGCAGTCCCAAATGTTCACCGCCGCACCGTTGCTCTGCGAGGCGCCGCTGACGTCCAGGCACCGGTTCGACGCCACCCCACGCAACGCGCTCGTGCTCGCGGTGGGCGTCGGCGAGGGCGTCGGGGTTGGCGTCGGGGTCGGAGTTGGCGTCGGGGTCGGGGTCGGGGTCGGGGTCGGGTTCGGGGTGGTCAGTTCCTTGATGCGGATGTTGCGGAACGCCGCCACGTCGCCGGACCCGTGGTTCTGGATGCCGATGTAGCCCTGCTGGAGCGAGCGGACCGGGTCGGTGTTGGTGAAGTCGTTGATCTTCGCGCCGTTCAGGAACACCTGCAGCCGCTCACCCTCCACCAGCAACTCGTAGGTGTTCCACTGACCCGGCGGGTTCAGCGCCGCGTCACGTGCGGCGATGTCCGCCGCCTTGAAGCCGTAGATCGCACCCGTCGTCTTGTCGGCGCTGTCGGTCGCGTCGATCTGCACCTCGTGCCCGGTGTTGAGCGCCGCGTTCGGGTCACTGGTGGCCGGGAACCCGACGATCACCCCCGAGTTGGAGTCGCCGGTCAGTCTCCAGTCGAGCTTGAGCGAGTAGGAGCCGAACTCCTTGGCGCTGTACCACAGCATGCCCATGCCACCCTGGGAGGTCAGCGTGGCGTTGCTGTTCGCGAACGACCCCGGACCGGCCTGCGACCAGCCCGTCGTCGACCCGTTGTACAACGCCGTGTAGCCGGTCTCCGGGCGGCAGTCGGCGTTGACCGCCTTGGCCGCGTACCGGATTCCGCCCAGCAGCAGCGTGCGGAAGTTCGAGTCCGAGTACGACGCCTGGGTGTGGCCCAGCCCGGTGTAGAACGAGCGGCCGGAGGCCTGGGGACGGCACCAGGTGATCGGGTGGTCACCCATGCCACCGCCGCTGTAGCTGCTCTCGTCCAGGTTCTGCAGGACCCGCACGTTCGGACGGGGGTTGCTCCGATAGCTGTACCACTCGTCGGACCGGGACCATGTCGTCCCCAGATGGGCGGTCGCGGCGTGCGCCCGGTCCTCGTTCCGCACCGTCGCCTGCTGGATCGCCGGATGGCTGTTGAACCAGGCACCCACCAGCTGCCCGTAGTACGGCCAGTTGTACTCGGTGTCGGCGGCCGAATGCACTCCCACATATCCGCCGCCGCCGTCCACGTACGACTGGAAGGCGTTCTGCTGGGTGTCGTTCAGCACGTCACCGGTGGTGTTGAGGAACACCACCGCCTTGTACTGGGCGAGGTTGGACCCGCTGAAGGCGTTGGAGTCCTCGGTCGCGTCCACGGTGAAGTCGTTGGAGGCCCCCAGGTCGCGGATGGCCTGGATGCCGACGGGGATCGCGTCGTGCCGGAACCCGGCCGTCTTGGAGAAGACCAGCACCTTGAAGGCGGCGGCCTGGGCGGGGACTGCGGGGACCATCATCGTGGCGGCGGCTGCGGTGAGCGCCACCGCGGCGGCCGAGAGGCGTCGCAGCACGGGTGTCCTCCGGTCGCCGCCCGCGGCGGATATCAGATGTCGAAGCATGGTCGTCCTTCCATCGTGGCGCCCGGCGGGGCCTTTTCGGCGATGAGCCGGGCCGCGCCGGGCGCCACATCGATGAGGTGCTCGTGGAGTGGTCGGGGTCGCGTAGGAGGCGGACCGCCTCAGACGCGGTTCCATCTCTGGCTGGTGCTGCCCTGGCAGGTCCAGATGTGCGCTCTGGTGCCGTTGGCGGTACCGGAGTTGGACAGGTCCAGGCACTTGCCGCTGCCGATCGCGGTGATCGTGCCGTCCGAGTTGAAGCGCCACTTCTGGTTGTTCTGACCGTTGCAGTCCCAGATGATCACCACCGTGCCGTTGGCGGTCCCGGCCCCGTTCACGTCCAGGCACTTGTTGCCGTACACCCGCAGCTCGTTCGAACTGGTCGAGGTCCACCGCTGGTTGGCCTGGCCGTTGCAGTCCCAGATGTTCACCGCCGCACCGTTGGTCTGCGAGGCGCCATTGACGTCCAGGCACCGGTTCGACGCCACCCCACGCAACGCGCTCGTGTCACCGGAAGGCCCGGAAGGCGTCGGCGTCGGCGTCGGGTTGGGCGTCGTGCCGGTGCCGAAGGTGAAGGAGTCCAGGTCGAACAGGTAGCCCTGACCGGTCGCGCCGCGGAAGACGAGGTACAGCGTCGTGGCGCCGCTCGGCCCGCCGCTGATGTTCGCCGAGACGTTGGCGAAGGTCTCCCAGCTACCGGTGCTCGTGACGTTCACCGATCCCAGCAGCGTGCCCGTGGCCGAGCCCGCCCGTACCTCGATCCGGCCGCCCGCGCCCGCCGAGGACACCCGCGCGGTGAAGCTCGTGACGTTGCTCAGGTTGTACGGCTGGAAGGAGATCCAGTCGCCGTCGTCGATGAAGCCGGCGGTCCTGCCGCCATCGGCGCTGGCGTGGTCCGCCGTCTGCACCCCCTGCTGGGCGCCGAAGTGCTCGGCCTGCCGGTAGCGTGGCTGCAGCGTCCGGCTGCTGGTGGCGGTCAGGCCGCCCCCGTCGGTGTAGGAGGCCACGAAGACACCGAAGATGTTCGCCGCGGAGTCGTGCTCGCCGTCGACCGGCACCGCGATGGAGCCGCTGCAGCCGTTCCTGGAGGTGATCTGGTGAGCGTGGCTGTCATGGCCGAGCGAGTAGGTGACCGTCACCTTCGAGCAGTCGATCGTGCCGTCCTCCGGGTCGCTCACGCTGACCTGGAACGGCACCGTGTCGCCGAAGGAGAACAGCTGACCGTCGCCCGGCGACGTGAGCGTGACGGACGGGGCGGTGTTGCCGACGGTCACGCTGACACTCGCGCCTCCGGTCAGCCCCTGCGGGTCGCGCACGGTGAGCGTGGCGGTGTACGAGCCGTTGGTGGTGTAGGTCTTGGTCGGGTTGGCGGCGGTGGAGGTGGTGCCGTCGCCGAAGTTCCACGAGTACGTCAGCGCGCCGCCCTCGGGGTCGGAACTGCCCGACGAGGAGAAGTTCACCGTCAGCGGAGCCGCTCCCGAGGTCTTGTCGGCCGAGGCCCTCGCGATCGGGTTGCGGTTGGCCGCCTGGCCGATGTACTCGATCCGGTAGAGCGCCTGGTTGTTGTTTCCCGTGCCGTAGTCCAGCACGTACAGCGCTCCGTCGGGACCGAAGGCCATGTCCATCACCTGCGTCCCCGACCAGGGGAACGAGGAGATCTCGCCGTAACCGCCGTCGCTCTTCACCTCGATGGCCTTGATCCAGCGACGGCCGTACTCGCCGGCGAAGAACCGTCCGTTGAGCGAGGCGGGGAACTTGACGCTTGAGTTCAGGTTCGCGTCGTACCGGTAGACCGGACCGCCCATCGGCGACTCCGAACCGCTGCCGAACTCCGGCGGCGAGCCGGAGTCACCGGCGTACTTGATCCACGCCGGCTTGGCCGGGGGCAGCGTGGTCAGTCCGGTGTTGCGGAAGGAGTTGTTGGTCGGGCCTCCCGAGCAGTTGTACTTCGGGCCGGTGCTGTTGGAGGCGAAGTTCCACTCGTTGTAGGTCTCGTTGGTGGTGTTGCTGCCCGTGCAGTACGGCCAGCCGTAGTTGCCGGCGGAGGTGATGCGGTTGAACTCCACCTGGCCGCTCGGCCCCCGGTTGGAGTTGGTCGACCCCGCGTCCGGCCCGTAGTCGCCCAGGTAGACGACGCCGGTCGCCTTGTCGACGCTCATCCGGAACGGGTTGCGCAGGCCCATCGCGTAGATCTCCGGCCGCGTCCCCGACGTCCCCGGCGCGAACAGGTTGCCGCTGGGGATCGTGTAGGTGCCGTCCGCCTGCGGCTTGATCCGCAGCAGCTTGCCGCGCAGGTCGTTGGTGTTGCCGGCCGAGCGCTGGGCGTCGTACTGCGGGTTGCGGTTGGTCCGCTCGTCCAGCGGGGAGTAGCCGCTCGACTCGAAGGGGTTGGTGTCGTCGCCGGTGGTCAGGTACAGGTTGCCCTGCGCGTCGAAGTCGATGTCGCCGCCCGCGTGACAGCACTGACCGCGGTCGTTGGCGACCCGCAGGACCACCTTCTCGCTGGCCGTGTCGAGCGTTTCATCCGATTTGAGGGTGAAACGGGACAGGTAGAACTCGCCCTTCCACTGGTCGAACTGCGCCTGGGTGCCGGTGGCCGGGGCGTCGCCGTTCGGCGTGCTCAGCCGGGGTGAGTAGTACAGCCAGACGTAGCGGTTCGTGGCGAAGTTCGGATCGACTCCGACCCCCTGCAGGCCCTCCTCGTCATGGGTGTAGACGTTGAGCCTGGCGGACACCTTCGTGTTGCCGTTGACGTCGGTCACGCGCAGCGTGCCGTCGCGGGCCGTGTGGAGGACCGACCGGTTCGGCAACACGGCCAGTGACATCGCCTCGCCGATCTCGTTACCGCCCGACGCGAGTGAGATCTGCTGGTAGTCGGATGCCGGGATGTTCAGCGCGAGCGCCTGGTACGACGAACCCGCTCCGTTGACGCCGGATGATGACGCGTGCAGGGCCGGGGTGGCCGCGAGGGTGGAGGTGACGGGGGCGACGAGGGTGAACGCCGCGGCCAGCAACCCGGCGACGATACCGGTCAGGACCGGTCTGCGCGCCGTAGCAGGCGAAGATGGTTGCACGGTTGTTCCTTCGGGGGGTGGGGGGTGTGGGTCAGGTCACGCCCTCCGCCTCAGGTGGGTGACGCCCTCCCGAGGTGGAGACCGTCGCCGAACGAGGAGACGTACGGCGACGGCCGACTGCGCGGATCCAGGTCGGGGATCGTCCGGATCATGCCGTTCCGTGGCACGGTGACCGCGATCGGCGGAGCGGCGGAGGCGGCCTCCTGGCCATCACGACACCGATGGGGACGACCACACCGGGCCGAGGCGGGCCTCGGCCGCAGGGCTCGTTCGATCGGTCACGTGCTTCTCCCAGGAGGGTGCGCCTCACCGGTGACACCACGAAAGAAGGCATGGTGCGGCGAGGTGGTGAATGTCGACATGGCCGATCACGACGTGGAGGGCGCGAAGCGTCCCCACATCCCGCTCATGTGATCCAGCCGCGGAGGCACCGGAAGGATCACCCCTGGGACCTCACTACCCATTACGTTCCGGGCGCTTATCCCCGTCAAGACTTTAAGCCTACTTATTTCGCAAATAGCACACCGCCGTTCCGGGCATGGTGAGCCGTTTTCCGCCTCTACCTGGGACGATGCCTGTCGCGCGGTCACCTGTGCCGACCAGCCCGCATGAAACGTTCAGATGTGTCGTACTGATGGGAGGTCTTCGATCTCGGCGAAGTGCCCCGTGTCCTCGCCCCCGGCGAAGCGCCCCCGCCCTCTCGGCCCCGCGTCGCGGGGGAATAATCGGCATCCGGTCGCGCCTTGGCCCTGAGCATGACCGCCACACCATTCGATCCGCGCGCACTGCTCGCGGAAAGCCGCCTCGGTGTCCTCGCGACGATCAAGTCCGACGGCCGCCCCCAGCTCTCCCCCGTCATGCCCTTCTACGACCCGGAGGCCAAGGTCGTCTACGTCTCGATGACCGAGGGACGCGCCAAGACGGCGAACCTGCGGCGAGACCCGCGCGCCACACTGGAGGTGACCGCCCCCGACGGTCTGGCATGGGTCACCGCCGAGGGCACGGCGACACTCACCGGGCCGGGAAACGATCCGCACGGTCCCGAGGTCGAGGCACTGGTGCGCTACTACCGCCTCGCCGCCGGAGAGCACCCGGACTGGGACGAGTACCGGGCGGTGATGGTCTCCGACCGCCGGGTGCTCATGGTCATGACGGTCGACCACGTGTACGGCGAGAGGATCGGCTGACGGCGTCCGGGAGAAACGCCGAACGTCCGGGGCCGCGCCCTCGGTAGCGTGGACGAGATCAGGTAACAGGCTGGGAGCACACCGCATGCGCTGGCAGGTCCACTCAGAAGAACCTCTCTACACCGATCGGTGGCTCGATGTCCGGGTCGCGGACGTGGAGCTTCCCGACGGCAGGCGCCTGGACTACCGGCTGATCCGTACCGCGCCGGGGGCCGGGGCCGTCGTCACCGACGATCGGCGGCGGGTGCTGCTGATCTGGCGGCATCGCTTCATCCCCGATTCGTGGGGCTGGGAGATCCCCATCGGCGGGATCGAGGACGTCGAGGAGCCGGCGACGGCCGCCGCCCGCGAGTTCGAGGAGGAGACCGGATGGCGCCCCGGACCGCTGCGCCCGCTGCTGCGCGTCCAGCCGAGCAACGGGCTCTCCGACTCGGTCCACCACATCTTCCGCGCCGACGGCGCCGTCCACATCGGCCCACCGACCGACCCGTGGGAGGCCGAGCGCGTCGAGTGGGTGCCACTCGACGACGTCCGCGACATGGTCGGCAGGGGCGACGTCACGTGCGGCACCAGCATGGCCGCGCTGCTCTACGTCCTCACCGAACCGTAGGACACGAAACGATCTGTCCGGGCGGGACCGTGAGCTGCGGATATCCCGGGCGCGAAGCGAACCGTGGGACACGAGGCGATCCGCCTCCCGGGCCGGCTCTCGACGGCCGCGACCACCTTGAGGCTCCCACCGGCCCGTCTACCGGGACGGATCCTTCTCAGCCCCTGGTCGGCCCGGGAGGACCCCCTTCCCACCTGGGGCGATCTCCGGACAATCATCCCGATCTTCTTTTCGGCACGCGATACTTGATGATAGGGAGCACCATGTAAGGAGGCATGACCTGAAACATGGTTAATCGCTATGCTTTTGAAACACGGCAAAGGGGGCGCCTGTGCAGCGCGTGGTGGTCGATCCTGAGGTGCCCGGGGAGGTCGCCGACCTCTTCCGCCAGAACGGCCCGTTGCTTTATCGCCTCCGCACCAAACGCCCGCCCAGGGACGTGGACGCCCCCAGGGTTCCGGGAGTGCTCATGGGCTTCTTCGGCGGGTCGGTCGCCGTCGTGGGGGGCGGCCTCGTCTTCGCCGGCGCTCCGATCCCCCAGGCCGTCGTCCTGCTCATCCCGCTGATCATCTTTTATCTCTTCATCCTCGGGGTGGTCTACCTCGCCAGGAAGCCCTCTCCCGTCGACTCCGTCGAGCGGCTGCTGTACACGCACTCGCGGCACTGGCACGGGCGCTTCCTGATCCTGGAGGACTTCGACTACGACGCCAGACACCAGCTCGGCCGGGTCCAGAGGGCGATCGACCACATCCTGCGCTCGCGCGTCAACGCGATGGGCATGCTCGACAGCGTGCGCAACTCGGTGATGCTCCCCGCCGAGGAGTGGGAGATCGCCCGGCTGCTGAACAAGCTCTCCTCGCTGCGGGCCAAACACCGCCACCTCGCCAAGGGCGGCAGGAGCCCCGAGGTGCTCGCGGCCATGGCGCCGCTGGAGCGGGCGCTGGCCGCGAGCGAGGCCGCCGTACTCGCACGGGTCGAGGCCCTGGAACGCTACGCCGGCCACGTGTCCGACGCCGAGCGGGCGCTGCGTTCCCAGGGACAGATCGAGGTCCTGCGGGCGCATCTGCCCGAGTACGAGCAGCTCGTCGCCGAGACGGGCGCGGCCAGATTCTCCGGGCCGGAGATCAGGCATCTCAGCGGTGACGCCGACATGCTTCAGCGAGCACTCCGCGAGAGCGTACGCTCGGCACACGAGGCTTTCCGCCATCTCGGCTGACGTGAAATGTGATCGAACGGAGGGACGAGCCTGTGCGGTCAGTGGTGGTCGATCCTGAAGTTCCCCCCCGGACCGCCGACCTGTTCCGCCGGCACGCGTCGATGTTGTCGCGCATCCGCGCCGGTTGGACCCCCGAGCCCTCGCCGCCCAACTCCCGCCTGACCGGACGCTTCCTGAACGCCGGCGGAGGGGTGGCGGCGCTCTTCCTGGTGTGCCTGATGTTCCTCGCCGACGTCGGGCAGCTGCTGTTCTTCATGCTCTCGCTGCTCGTCTTCGTGGTCTTCGTCGGCCTGCTGGCCGCCCGCGAGCCCGCGGAGCCCGAGACGGTCGAGCAGGAGCTCTACCGCGAGGCCCGCTGGTACGAGGGCCGCTACCTGCTCCCGGCCGAGGACTTCGACTACGCCGCCGGACAGTTGCTCGACCGGACCCAGCAGGCGATCGACTACATCCTGCGCTCGCGCGTCAACGCGGCGGGCATGCTCGACAGCGTGCGCAACTCGGTGATGCTCCCCACCCAGGAGTGGGAGATCGCCCGGCTGCTGAACAAGCTCTCCTCACTGCGCAACGAGCACCAGGAGTTCGTGTACGGCGGGAGCACTCCGGAGGTGGCCGCCGCCATGGCGCCGCTGGAGCGGGCGCTGGCCGCGAGCGAGGCCGCCGTACTCGCGCGGGTCGAGGCCCTGGAACGCTACGCCAGCCACGTGGCCGACGCCGAGCGGGCGCTGCGCGCCCATGACCAGATCGAGGCGCTTCGCGCGCGGCTCCCCCGCTACGAGGAACTGCTCGCGGAGTCCGGCGCCGACGCCTTCGCCGTACCGGAGATCGGGAGGCTCACCGAGGACGCCGATCAGCTGGAACAGGCGTTGCGCGACAGTGTCCGCTCCGCGCACGAGGCGTTCCGCCACCTCGACCCCTCTTCCTCTCCTGCCGCGGACCCGGATTCGCCCGGAGAATCGTCACAGGAGCCCCCGGCTCGCTGAAGGGCTCCGGCTCCGGCTCCGGCGAGGTCGTCTCCCCCACGGGGGCGACGCTTCGGGCAGGTCTCGCCCTTGTCATGGGCGGCGAAGAAGGCGAGGATAGCTCGCGTTCTTGGGAGGTAGCATGCGGATCCGCCTGGACGTGACCCTCGGCGTGGTCGTGCTCGTCGACGTGCTCCGGGTCTTCCTGCCATCGCTGATCACACTCTTCGGCCGGGCGGGAAGCACCCCGGCGGAGATGATGGGCCTGTTCGCCGTCTCCTGGTTCGTCCTGGCCTTCCTGACCGTACCGCTCGCCAGATTCGTCCGCCCTCCGCTGATCGCCCTCGGCGCCGCGGGCCTGCTGCTCCTGTCCCGGCTCGCACTCCAGCTCACCGACGGCGGGGGGCCGCAACTGTACGTGGCCGGTCTCGGTTTGCTCGCCGGGTTGGTCTGGCTGGTGGCGATCGCGATGAGCGGCATCGACGCCCGGCCCGTGATGGGTGGGGTGATCACCGGCCTGGCCGCCTCCACGGTGATCCACGCGGCGCTCGACGGCATCGACCTGATGTGGCGGCCTGGAGCGGTCCCGTGGCTGCTGCTGGTGGTGGAGCTCCTGCTCTTCTGCGCGTTCACGGTCCGGGCCGAACCCCCGGACGAGGAGTACTCCGGGGCTCCCCGCGCCTGGCTGACGCTCGGCCCCGCCCTGCTGCTCTGGGGCCTCTACACCGGCAACACCGCGCACGCCCAGGCGGCGACCGTCTCCGCGCAGCAGGCCGCGGCCGTGATCGTGGCGGCGTTCGCGGTGGTGTCGGCGGCGCCCGCCGCGCTGCCGGTGCTGCGCCGCCCGCTGCTGCCCGCGGTCGCCCTGGTGGCCTCGGCGGTGGCGTTCACATTCGGCAGGGCCACCGTGGACGGCGTTCACGGGGTGGCGCCCGGCTGGACGATCGTCGCGCAGATCGTCGGGCAGGTCGCGCTGGGGGCCTGCCTCGCGCACGCCGCGACGACCTTCGGCCGGGATCGGCCGGCCCGGCGGGGCCTGGCGACGGCCGGGGGCATGCTGCTGTTCGTCGTGTTCGTCTTCGGCTACTACGCCGCCTACGACCTCTACCTGCCCAACGCGTGGGTGCCGATCTGCGCGGCGCTCGTCGTCGCGCTCGGCGGCGTGACGGGAAGCGCGGGCCTGCCGCGCCGCTCCTACGACCGGCGGTTCGCGGCGGCCTCCGTCGCCGCGGTCGCGCTGGTGGCGGCCGTTCCCCTGTGGCAGGGTGCCCACCCCGGCTGGAAGGGCCCCGAGGACGGACTGCGGATCGCGGCGTACAACATCAGGATGGGCTACGGCGAGTCCGGCAGGCTCTCGCTGGAGCAGCAGGCCGACGCGCTCAGGGAGCTGAGACCGCACGTGGTGGTGCTGAGCGAGGCCGACCGGGGCTGGCTGCTCAACGGCGGCCACGACGGGGTACGGCTGATCGCCGAACGGCTGGACATGCACTACATCTGGGCCCCGGCGACCGACGAGGTGTGGGGCGACGCCCTGCTCACCACGCTGCCGATCACCTCGATCAAGAACCACGTGCTCGTCCAGGGCGGCCCGACCGGCGCGCAGGCGCTGGAGGTCGGACTGCGGTGGCGGGGCGAGGACGTCACCGTGATCGGCACCCATTTGCAGCCTCCGCCGGGCTGGCGCGAACTCGACCAGGTCGAGCAACTCGGGGAGATCGTCAGGAACGCCGCGAGGGGTGACACCCCGGTGATCGTGGCCGGTGACCTCAACCTCCAGCCCGGCGATCCGGCCTGGCGGGTGCTGACCGACGCCGGCCTCACCGACCCCTTCGCCCCGGTCAGGCCGTTCAACACCATCCCGTCCCGGAGCGGGCCCGCGCAGCAGATCGACCACGTGCTCGTCACCCCGGGGTTCACCGGAAAAGACCAGGCCAACCCCGATGTGCCGCACTCCGACCACCGTCCGGTCGCGGTCACCCTGGTCGCCGGGCCTTGATCGGGTCCTCCTGGGTAATGTCAGGTGCATGACGGAAGAACCTGTACTGGTCTTCGACGGCGACTGCGGTTTCTGCACGACGAGCATCCGGTTCGCCGAGCGTCGCATCGGGGTGCGCGCCCGGGTCGTCCCCTGGCAGTTCGCGGATCTCCGGGCGCTGGGTGTCACGCGCGAGCGGGCCGAGCGTGAGGTGCTCTGGGTCGAGGACGGCCGGGTGTACGGCGGGGCGCAGGCGGTGGCCAGGCTGCTGATCGCCGCCGGTCTCCCGTGGAGCCCGCTGGGGTTCGTGCTGCGGATCCCGCCGTTCCGGTGGGTGGCCCGGGGGGTCTACCGGCTCGTCGCCACCAACCGTCACCGCCTGCCGGGCGGCACCCCCGCCTGCGCCCTGCCCTCGAAGCCCTCGAACTCCGGACCTGCGGTCTCGGAGCACCGATGAAGGGCGTCCTGCTCGCCGGGCTGGAGCCGCTCGACGGCGCCGCGAACCCGTCGTGGGAGGCGATCGGGCTCGTCCCCGGAGTGCGGACCGCGCTGCTCCCCTGCGCGTTCGGCGGGTCGCTGGAGCACCTGCGCGCGGCGATGGTGGAGCACGATCCAGCGGTGGTCGTGTGCGTCGGGCAGGCCGGAGGGCGACCCGACGTGACGGTGGAGCGGGTGGCCGTCAACCTCGACGACGCCTGCGTCCCCGACGGCACGGGTCACCGGCCGATCGACGAGCCGGTGGTGCCCGGTGGCCCCGCCGCCTACTTCTCCACCCTGCCGGTGAAGGCGTGCGTGGCCGCGGCGCGGGCCGTCGGAGTCCCGGCGAGCGTCTCACAGAGCGCCGGGACGTGCCTGTGCAACCATCTCTTCTACGGCCTCATGCACATGATCACCACCGAGCGACCGGCGGTTCGCGGAGGCTTCGTGCACGTGCCGTTCAGCCCGGAACAGGTCCTGGGCGAGGCCATGCCCTCCATGCCCGTCGCACTGGTCGCCCAGGCGCTCACCGCGATCGCGACCACCGCCGTCTCCGTCTCCCTGGGCGGCGATCTCCGCCTGCTCGGCGGCTCCCCCCACTGAAAGGGCCCACGGTCTCGGAGCGGCACACCGTACGACCACCCCCAGCGGCCTCGGGAACGTCGAGCACCACGCCCTCACAGCGACCCCGGGCACGCCGGTGCCGTCGAAGCGACCAGCAGCGCGGGCGACCCGCGGTGGCGCCGGTGCTCGCCGCCGTCCCCGGGCGCACCGGTCATCGAAGTGGCTCCTCAGAGCGGCACGCCGTACACCACGCGACGGCCCGCGAACTCGCTCACGCTCCACAGCGTCCTCTTGCCCCGGACACAGGTCAGATCCTCCGGCCCCACCGGATAGGGCCGCTTACGCACCGTGTCGCCGACCACGATCAGGGTGCCGTTCCTGGTGGAGCCCGCCGCCTGGCTGAGATACCAGACGCCCTCGTAGGAGAGCGCGCCCTGGATCTTGTCCCCCGGCAGCGCGTAGGCGTCCATCGCCTGGACGACGCCCCCCGCCGGGGCGTTCAACGTCCCCTCCGCGGTCAGCGGCCAGCGGGCGACCCGTCCGACCGTGCCCGCGGTGTCGACGTACTCGCCGGAGATCAGCACATCGGGATCGGTGCTGCGGTCGACGGCGGCGAAGGAGAAGCGGACGCTGCCGCTGGTGGTGGTCCAGGCGTCGGTCTGCGGCATCACGTACCGGTAGCCGAACGCGTCGTACACGCCGGCCTTCCTTCCGATGGTCTCCGTACCGCTCCCGTTGATCTCGAAGATCTGCCGGGTGTCGAAGACCCGCAGGCCCCGGGTGGTGTCGGCGACATACAGCAGGTTGCCGTACCAGGCGACGCCACCGGCGTGAATGTTGATCGGTGTGATGCCTCCGTCGGCGCCGGCCCGCACCAGCAGGACGTGCCGGTAGCGGAGCGTCGCGGGATTCACGAAGGTCAGGCGTACGCCCCGCTCCGCCCCCGACGACGGCGTGTGGTACCAGCTCACCACGAACGCGCTCCCGGCGATCCCGGCGTCGGAGGCGCAGGTCAGGCCCTGGGGATACCACTCCTTGGTGGCGTTGTCCCCGGCGTCGAAGGTGTACCAGTCAACCGGTTTCGGCTTCATCGTGCCGAACGCCCCGGTGCCGGCCGACCCCTTCCTGACCGTGACCCGGTTGGCCTTGGCCAGGACGGTGTCGAGTGATGCCCGCTTGAGGTCCTTCTCCAGAATCTTGATTCCGGCCGTGAGGCCGCCTCCGTCCCGCTTCAGCCCGAACGGTTCGGCCGATACGACCTTCATCTGACTCATGAGGGGGTCTCTTCCTGTCCGGTTCCGCCAGGATCGGCGGATCAAGATGCGGAGTTCATGAGTATGCCGGTACTCAAATCCCTTTGCGGTTAGAAAGGCCAGGTGTGGACGGGCTCCCCGCCCAGCGACAGCTCCCGGTACCGGCTCACCACGCGCGCCGCCGCGGCCTGGTCGCCGCCCTCGCGAGCCAGCGCCTCCCGCTGCCAGATCGCACCGGTACGGCGGCGGATGACGCGTTCCCGCACGATGTCCAGCGTCCACCGGGCCTCGTCCGGGTCCACCCCCATCCTGTCGAGCCCGGCCTCGGCGACCGGCAGCAGCTCAAGGGCGAGCCGTTCGGCGGGGATCTCCTCGTCCAGGCCCGGCCAGCTCAGCGGCGCGTCCAGACCGTGGATCGCGGCGCGGTAGAAGTTTCGGTAGGCCCCGGCGAAGGGGAAGTCCTCCACCGGCTGGACCGCCAGGGCTGCGGTGAGCCCGAGCAGGAAGGCGCTGTTGGCCGCCATGTCGGGCGCGCTCGGCCCGGCGGGCAGGGCACGCATCTCCACCCGCAGGTGGCCGCCGTCACCGGGGTCGTAGACCGGCCGGTTCCACTGCCACACTGTGCCCTGGTGGAGCCGGAGCTCGGCCAGTCCGGGGACGCCGCCGACGGGCACCTCCTCTGGCGCGAAGGTCATCGGCAGCACCGGCTCGTAGTCGCGGACACACGTCTCGAACATCTCCTCGGCGCTTCGCACCCAGCCGGAACCGAACCCCACCCGCCGGTCCCGGCGGTCGAGCCGCTCCACGTCCCGGTCGTCGGCGGCCTCCTCGAACAGCGCGATCCTCGTCTCCTCCCACAGCCTCCTGCCCAGGAAGCAGGGCGAGTTCCCGCTGACCGCGAGGACCGGGCCGATGGCCAGTTGGGCGGCGTTGTAGACGCGGGCGAACTCGGCGGGGGCCGTACGGAGATGAACCTGCCAGGAGGTGTTGGCGCTCTCCAGGATCACCCCCTCGACCTCCAGTTCCAGCAACTCGACGCCCTCGACGCGCACCCGGAACGGCTCCGTGCGCAGCCGCCGCATGCCCCTGGCCAGCGCCCGGTAGCGGCCATCGCCGCTCAGCGCCTCGTGGGTGAAGTCGAACTCGCTCAACGAGGGCAGGATCCCGATCACCACGGCCTGCCCGCCCTGCGCCGTGGCCGCCGCGTCCACCACGGTCATGATCTCCCGCATCTCGCTCACCAGGGCGGTGAACGGCCGCCCGGCGATCGGCAGCGGAGTCAGGTTGGCCTCCAGGTTGAACCTGCCCAGCTCCAGCGTGAGCCGGTCGTCGTCCGCGGCGACCCGCACCTCTTGGTTACGGGGAAGCGGCCTCCCCTCGGGCGTTATGAGAAACATCTCCAGCTCGGCCCCGATGGTCGCGGGACCGGCGCCGAAACCCGGCCTTGCGAGCACCTCGCGAAGGGTGTCGAGCTGCTCCGTCAGCTTCCCCCTGAAGCTGAGGAACTCCGCCTCGGAATAGCGGTCCTTGTCGACTTGCTGCCCCATCACACCGTCCGATCAGTTGACCCTTGTGCCCCTCCCTCTCTCCCAGAGTGCACCTTCTAATCAGGAGACCTCACGACCGGCCGCGGACACGGCGTATCGGGAGGTCCCACGCCCCTAGAAACGATCCCGGAAATGCCCCCTGACCTGGCCGGGCCCTCGGCCGACCGGACCCGCCGACCGTCCGGAGCCGCCGGCCCCACCACCCGGCCGACCTGACCGAACCGGACAGGCCGAGCCGGCCGACCACCGAACAGGACCGGCCGACCGGACCCGCTCACCGACCGAATAGGCTCACCGGTCAGGTGGGCCCACCGGCGGAAAGCGCCGGAGACCACGGGCCGGGGCAGAGGAGTGTGGGCGGGTGCGAGCGGTGCTTTTCGACGCCTTCGGGGCCGATCCAGAGGTCCGGGAGGTGCCCGCCCCCGAACCTCCGCCCGGTGGAGCGGTGATCCGGGTGGAGGCCACCGGGCTCTGCCGGAGCGACTGGCACGGCTGGCAGGGCCACGACCCCGACATCCGGGTCCTCCCCCACGTGCCGGGGCACGAGTTCGCCGGGGTCGTCGAGGCGGTGGGCACGGGCGTCGCCTCGTGGCGGCCGGGCGACCGGGTGACCGTCCCCTTCGTCTGCGCCTGTGGCTCCTGCCCTGCCTGCCTCGCCGGTGACCAGCAGGTCTGCGAACACCAGACCCAGCCGGGGTTCACCCGCTGGGGCTCCTTCGCCGAGTACGTGGCCGTCGATCACGCGGACGTGAACCTCGTACGGCTCCCCGAGGAGATGGCCTTCACCACCGCCGCGAGCCTGGGCTGCCGCTTCGCCACCTCCTACCGCGCCGTGACCGCCGTGGGCCGGGTACGGCCGGACGAGTGGGTGGTCGTGCACGGCTGCGGCGGCGTGGGGCTCTCCGCCGTCATGATCGCCGCCGCGGCCGGAGCCCGGGTGATCGCCGTGGACGTCTCGCCGGGAGCCCTGGAGCTGGCCCGGCGCTTCGGCGCCGTCGCCTGCGTCGGGGCCGGAGCACCCGAGGCCGACGTCCCCGCGCGGGTCAGGGAGCTGACCTCGGGCGGCGCCCACGTCTCCATCGACGCGCTCGGCAGTCCCGCAACGTGCGTGGCCTCGATCGAGAGCCTGCGCCGCCGTGGACGCCACGTGCAGATCGGCCTGCTGCCGGGACTCACCCCGCTCCCGATGGGCCGGGTGATCGGCTACGAGCTCGAACTCCTCGGCAGCCACGGCATGGCCGCCCACGCCTACCCGGCGATGCTGGAGGCCGTCGCCGACGGCGCCCTGAGCCCGGACGCCCTCCTCACCCGCTCCATCGGCCTGGAGGAGGCCGGAGCGGCGCTCGCCTCGATCGGCTCCGTTCCCGGCGTCACGATGATCCTGCCGTCCCCGCGCTGAGGAGAGCAGGGACCCCGGGGAACCCTCCGGCACGGGCGGAAAGCCGCCCGAGAGCGCGCCCGCCAAAGCGCACCTTGGATAGCTTTACTGGTTATGCGCCCTGAAGACCTCGCCCAGCTCACCGTTCCCGGGAGTGTCACGCTCCACGGTGATCTCCTCCTCGTCGACCTGGCCACCCCCGACCCGGAGGCCGACGCCTACCCGGGAAGTCTGTGGCGGGTGCCCGCCGACGGCCCGCCCGCCAGGTTCACCTTCGGCGAGCGCGACAGCGCGCCGCGCATCTCCCCCGACGGCGCCCGGGTCGCCTTCCTGCGCTCCGACGCCACCGAAGGGAGCCGCCCGCAGCTGTACGTGATGCCCACCGGCGGCGGCGAGGCCCGGCCGATCACCGATCTGCCCCTGGGCGCGGGTGTCCCGGTCTGGGCGCCGGACTCCCGCAGGATCGCGTTCGTCGCCCGGGTCGCCGAGCCCGGCCGGTACGGCACCCAGGAGGGGGTGAGCGCCGCGGCCGAGGCACCTCGCCGGATCACCGGGCTGCGCTACCGGACCGACGGGGCCGGCTTCACCCTCGACCGGCCACAGAGCCTGTTCGTGGTGAACGCCCTCGCCGACGTCCCGCGACCGGTACGGCTGACCGAGGGTCCCTACGACGTGGATTCCCCCGGCTGGACCACGGACGGCGAGCACGTGCTGGTCTCGGCTCCCCGCGACCTCGACGGCGAGAGCCTGCACACGGATGTGTACGCGGTCCCCTCCGGTGGGGGCGCCCCGATCCTCGCGGTGCGCAGCGACGGCTCCGCCGAGCATCCCGTCGCCCTGCCGGGCGGGGAGGTGCTCTATCTCGGTACGGCGTTCTCCGGCATCGACGCGGTGGCCCGCAACACGGGCCTGTACCGCGCCCCGCTGCGGATCGGCGGCGCCGGCGAGAGCGGCGGGGCGGCGGCCGGGACCCGGCTGACCGAGGAGGAGTCGGTGGACTGCGACTCGCTGCCTCCCGCACCCGGAAAGGACGGCGTCCTGGTCGCGGTGCGGACGCGCGGCGCGGTCGAACTGCGCCTGGTGCCCTCCGGCGCCCTCGACGCACCGCTGGAGGAGCTCGTCGTGGTCCTGGGCGAGCGGGCGAGCGTGAAGGCGTTCACCGTCTGCGGGGAGAGGGTCGTCGCGGTGGTGTCCACGCCCGCGAGCCCCGGCGAGGTGGTCACCCCCGACGGGGCGCTGACCGACTTCTCCGGCGCCCTCACCGGGATCAGGCCGCTGCGTGAGATCACCGCCGTCTCCGCCGACGGCCACCCGGTGCACGGCTGGCTCGCCCTGCCCGAGGGCGACGGGCCGCACCCGGTCCTGCTGAACGTGCACGGCGGCCCTTTCCACCAGCACGGGTGGGCGTTCCTGGACGAGACCCAGATCTACGCGGGCGCCGGGTACGCGGTGGTCCTGCCCAATCCGCGCGGCTCCTGCGGGTACGGCCAGGCGCACGGCCGATCGGTGGTCGGCGCGCTGGGCACCGTGGACGCCGACGACGTGCTCGCCCTGCTGGACGCGGCGCTGGCCACTCCCGAGTGCGACGCGGAGCGGGTGGGCGTGATGGGCGGCTCCTACGGCGGCTTCATGACGAGCCATCTCGCCGCCCACCACGGGAGCCGGTTCAGGGCCGCCTGGAGCGAGCGCGCGGTCAACGCCTGGGACTCCTTCACCGGTTCCTCCGACATCGGCTGGTTCTTCGCCGACGCCTACTGCGGCCCCGATCCTGAGGCGCAGCGCGCGATGAGCCCGCTCTACCGGGCCGACCGGATCACCCTGCCGTTCGCCGTGGTCCACTCCGAGGACGATCTGCGCTGCCCGGTCGAGCAGGCGCAGCGGATGTTCGTCGCGCTGCGCCGCAACGGCGTCCCCGCCGAGTTCCTGCTCTTTCCCGGCGAGGGCCACGAGCTCACGCGCAGTGGCCGCCCGAGGCACCGCCTGCAGCGCTTCGAGGCCGTCCTGGAGTGGTGGTCCCGCCACCTGTCCTGATCTTCCTGCGTGGAGTACGAGTCCAGGAGAGCGCTGGGCGGGAGAACCACCGCCCCGGGTCTGCGCGCCCATCCGCGGGGAACGGCGGCGGGTGGGCCGAACCGCTCGGAGGCCGCGGTCGTAGGGTGGGCTCAGGCTCTTGAAGATCGGGAGGTTTGACATGGAATACGTGCGCCTGGGGTCCACCGGTTTGAAGGTGTCGAGGATCTGCCTCGGCATGATGAGCTACGGCGACCCCGCCAAATGGGGTGAGTGGGTTCTCGACGAGGCCGCGGCCGAGCCGATCGTGCGCCGGGCCGCCGAGGCGGGGGTGACGTTCTTCGACACCGCCGACGTCTACTCGTTCGGCGCCAGCGAGGAGGTCACCGGCCGCCTGCTCGCCAGGATCTTCCCTCGCAGGGACGACTACGTGCTCGCCACCAAGGTGTGCCTGCCGATGAGCGAGGGCGTCAACGACGGCGGCCTGTCGCGCAAGCACATCCTCTCCTCGATCGACGCCTCACTGCGCCGCCTGGGCACCGACTACGTGGACCTGTACCAGATCCACCGCTGGGACCCCGACACGCCGATCGAGGAGACCATGGAGGCCCTGCACGACGTGGTCCGCGCGGGCAAGGCCCGCTACGTCGGCGCCTCCAGCATGTACGCCTGGCAGTTCGCGAAGGCACAGCACACCGCCGAGATCCACGGCTGGACAAAATTCGTGTCGATGCAAAATCATCAAAATCTCCTTTACCGGGAGGAGGAGCGGGAGATGAACCCGCTCTGCCTCGACCAGGGCATCGGCCTGATCCCGTGGAGCCCGCTGGCCCGAGGTCTGCTGGCCCGCGCCGGATCCGAGGAGGTCACCACCCGGGCGGGCAGCGACCCCCGGATCGAGGCCCTCTACGACGACGCCGACAACGACCGTCTGATCCTCGACCGGGTCGCCCAGCTGGCAGGGGAGCGCGAGGTCGCTCCCGCGCGGGTGGCGCTGTCCTGGCTGCTGCACCAGCCGGGCATCTCGGCCCCGATCGTGGGCGCGACCAAGGCCGGGCATGTGGACGACGCGGTCGCCGCGGTGGACCTGTCCCTCACCGAGAAGGAACTCGCCTTCCTCGCCGAGCCGTACCGTCCCCGGGGCGTCAGGCTCTGACGTCTCGCAGGAGTGTCAGGAGTCGGCGGGCAGCTCGAACTGGACGCACGTCATGCCGCGCATGTCCAGCCATGCCCGCCCCGGTGCCCTCACGAGCCGGAAGACGACCTCCTCGCACCCGGGGCAGCGGGCCACCAGACCCGGGGCGTGGGTGTAGAGGAGGGCCTCGGCCAGCGTGAGGCTTCGCGCGCAGCCGGAGCACCGGCCGGTGGCGGCGGTCAGGTCGACGGCGAACACGTCGCGCAGTGCTCCGCCCGCCGCGTTCCCGTCGAGGTGGTCCTGGCTCATGATGGTCCTCCACTGGGGCCGAAGCGTTCCGTGCGGATCAGGCGGGGGTCGTGCCCGGCCGAGACGAGCAGGCCCGCGACGGTCTCGACGAATCCGGTGGGACCGCACACGAAGACGGCCGGTTTCCGTTCGACGGGCCAGACGGCCTCGGCGAGCAGGGCGGCGTCGACCCGCGCGGGCGGGCGCGCCCAGCCGTCGGGCACCTCGCGCGTGTAGGCGTAGGTGACGTCCAGGCCGGAGCCGTCGGCGCTGTGGCGCTCCAGCTCGGCGCGGTAGAGCGCGGAGCCGGGCCCGCGCGTGGAGTACAGCAGCCGGAACGGTGTGCCGACCCCGGCCGAGGCGCGGGCGCGGATCATCGCCATGAGCGGGACGACCCCCGAGCCTCCCGCGACCAGTTGCACCGGCTCGGACGCCTCCGGACGCCAGACGAACCAGCCGCCGATCGGGCCGCGTATCTCCAGCGGGTCTCCGGGCGAGAGGACCTGGGCGAGGTAGGGGGAGACCTCACCGTCGGGCAGCGGCTCGACGGTGAGCTCCACGCGTTCCCCGTCCGCGGCGGAGGCGATGGAGTAGGAGCGCTGGGTGGAGTAGCCGTCGGGGGCGGTGAGCCGTACGTCGACGTGCTGGCCGGCGAGGTGGCCGGGCCAGCCGGGGACGTCCAGGGTGATCGTGCGTGCTCCGGAGGTCTCGTCGCGCACGGCGGTGACCGTGGCGACCCTCCAGGTCAGTCGCCCCAGTACCGTTGCTCGCGCCATGGGTCTCCGTAGTTGTGGTAGCCGACGCCCTCCCAGAATCCCGGCTGGTCCTCGTCGAGGAGCCGGATGCCGCGCACCCACTTGGCGCTCTTCCAGAGGTAGAGGTGCGGCACGAGGAGCCGGGCGGGCCCGCCGTGCTCGGGGGTGATGGGCTCGCCCTCGTAGCGGACGGCGATCCAGGCCCGGCCGTCGAGGAGGTCCTCCAGCGGGAGGTTGGTGGTGTAGCCGCCGTAGGAGGTCGCCAGCGCGTATTCCGCGGAGGTCTCCACGCCGTCGAGGAGGGTGTCGAGTGACACGCCCTCCCAGGTGGTGCCGAGTTTGGACCACTTGGTGACGCAGTGCAGGTCGACGGTGAACCGCTCCACGGGCAGTGCGTTGAGCTCCGCCCAGTTCCAGCGGACGACCTCGCCGGTCTCGGTGGTGACACCGAGACTCCAGTCGTCGGTGGAGACCAGGGGCGTGGGTCCGGCCGACAGGACGGGGAAGTCCTCCGTGAGGTACTGCCCCGGCGGCAGGTCCGGGTTGCCGGCGCGACGGCGGCCGAAGAACCCGGGCGAGACGATACCGATGACGCCCACCTCCCACTGTCCGGCCACTGTCCGGCAGGTCATGACGGTCGTGGTGTCCCCCTCGAACGAGTCTCGAGCGGACGGATCACGTGAACAGGGTAAATCTCATCACATTTAGCCACGGCCCATGTCACCCGGGTGGGGTCCGGCGCGTTTTCCGGGTATCGGCCCGGACATCCGCCGCCAATTCGCCCGGACACGCGGGCGCGGCGGGATCGCCCCTATCTACCAAGGCACCATATACGTACATTTCATAATGTTTACTGCTTATGGCGCTATATCTACATAAATGTGTACATATGGGAGAGAGGTGATAGTTCCGACCATGGATTGATCGACGGAGGATCCGAATGGTTCGAAAGATGATCATCCTGTTGGCCGTCGTCGTGGCCGTGACGGGCGGCACGGCCTACGCTGCCGTCACGCCCACCCCACATACCATCAGCCGACAGGACAAAAATTTCCTCGTCCAGGCGCACCAGGCCAACCTGGCCGAGATCGAGGGGGGTAAAGCCGCCGAGGCGAAGACCTCGGCTTCCGGAGAGCAGGAGAGCTCCAAGGTCGTCCGCGACCTGGCAAAGAGGTTCGTCGCCGACCACACGAAGCTGGACCGGGCCGTACGGCAGGTAGCCGACCGGCTCGGTGTCAAGCTCCCCGACCGTCCCACCGCCGCGCAGCGCGAGCAGCTCGACAAACTGGCGGCACTGAGCGGCGCGGCGTTCAACAGGACCTGGATCAGCGAGGAGCTCGAAGGCCACCGCGAGACCCTCGCCGCCATAGAGAAGGAGATCGAGAGTGGCTCCTCCCCCGAGGTGAGAAAGGTCGCCACCGACGCCAAGCCCGTCGTGCGGGAACACATAGAGCTGCTCCTGCATGCCGAGAAGAGGCCCGCGCCCGCCCCTTCGAGAAGCTGAGACAGGCCTCCTCGGGCAACGAGGGCACGTTCAACCCGCGTGTCTTTCACGAGAACGACGAGCCGACCGGCTACCGCTCGGTCCCGCGCGCCTCGAAGCTCGCCGGGACGACGGGCGTCTGCTGCCGGGCGGTGTGGGAAGCCGGACGGCACCATCGGTGAGACGGGCACGCCCCGGTAGGCGGATCAACCCCGGCCGGAGAGGGCTCCGGGCGCGGTGGTCGAGCCGCGCACAACCAGTTCGGTGGCGAGTTCGACGTGGTGGGAGTCGACCCGCTCCCCCGCCGCCAGGCGCAGGGCCGTGCGTACGGCGACCCCGCCCATCTCCCGCAGCGGCTGGCGCACGGTCGTCAGCGGAGGCGAGGCCATCTTGGCGACCTGGGTGTCGTCGAAGCCGACGATGCTGAGATCCTCGGGCACCCGCACCCCTCGCGCCCTGGCCGCCTCCAGCACGCCGAGCGCGATCTCGTCGCAGCCGGTGAAGATGGCGGTGGGGGCCTCGGGCAGGTCGAACAGGGCCGCGCCGCCCCTCACCCCCTCCTGGTAGTGGAAGGGCCCCTCCCGTACGTGACTCGGGGGGACCGGGGCGCCCGCGGCCTCCATCGCCGCGCGGTAGCCGTGGAGACGGGCCTGGTTGCAGGCGGCGGTGGCCGGGCCGCCGAGGTAGGCGATACGCCGGTGCCCGAGCGCGAGCAGGTGCTGTGT
Organism: Streptosporangium sp. NPDC049078; assembly: GCF_040648855.1. Classification (NCBI taxonomy): domain Bacteria; kingdom Bacillati; phylum Actinomycetota; class Actinomycetes; order Streptosporangiales; family Streptosporangiaceae; genus Streptosporangium; species Streptosporangium sp. NPDC049078. The sequence goes on along the minus strand of NZ_JBEZEL010000005.1, from coordinate 269,811 downwards.
CGCGACCAGTCCCCCGGCGAAGTTCGTCGAGCCGACGCTGACGACCCCCCTGGTCTGCGGCATGTTCAGCGGGTCGATCACGACCAGCGGCAACCGGGCCCGGGACAGGGCGCCGAGCTGCTCGGCGGTCAGCTCGCTGGTGATGGCGATCACGGCCCGCCGCCCGGCCGCGGCGAGGCCGCGCGCCCAGGTCCCGGCGCGGTCGGCGTTCGTGCGGATGCTCACCACGATCGCCGCGTCGGCCTCGGCACGCACCGCGCCCTGGACGATCTCGGTCGAGTACGGGTTGAGGTCGGCGTTGAGCTCCACCTCGAGCGTGGCCGGCACGGCCGCGTCGCCCCGGCGGCGCTGCGACAGCGAGACGTAGTCGTGCTCCTCCAGCAACGACTCCACGAGGGAGCGGGTCACCGGGGAGACGTCACCTCGGCCGTTGAGCACCTTGGACACGGTCGCGACCGACACCCCCGCCGAGGCCGCGACCGTGGCCAGCGTGGCCCTCCTAGGACTTGCCGGCATCTGTTCTCCCTTGCTGTGCGGCGGAAGCGCCCGGAGCCGGTTCCACGTCCACCCGGGTGACCAGTCGCCGGTCCACGCCGACGTGACGCGGCGGACCGGTCAAGGTCACGCGGCCCCGGCAGGGCAGGTCGGACGCCGACGCGCCCACGAACACCTCAAGATCCCCCGGCTCCACGACGCGCCGCAGGTCGCGCCCGGTGAACGCGGTCCTGTCGGCGGACACGGTGAAGGTCGCCGTCGCGCTCGCGCCGGGTTCCAGCCTGACCCTGGTGAATCCGGTGAGCTGCAGCACCGGCCGGGTGACCTGGGCGATCACGTCGTGCAGGAAGAGCTGCACGACCTCCTCGCCCGCCCGGCTCCCGGTGTTGCGCACCCGCACCGACACGGTGAACTCCCCGTCGGTGGGCACCTCGGCGTCGCTGATCCTCAGGGAGTCGATCGCGAAGGTGGTGTACGAGGCGCCGTGCCCGAACGGGAACAGCGGGGTCGGGTCGAGGTTGCTGATGCCCTGGCTGTTGGCGCCCAGCGGCGGCTGCAGGTAGGTGCCGGGCTGCCCGCCGGGGCCGTGCGGGATCTGCACCGGCAGCTTCCCGCTGGGCTGCACCCGGCCGGACAGGACTCCGGCGATGGCCGCTCCGCCCTCCTCGCCGGGCATGAACGCCTGGACGAGCGCGGCGGCCGTCTTCGACACCTCGCCCAGCGCGTACGGGCGGCCCGAGACGACGACCACCACGACCGGCGTGCCGGTGGCGGCGAGCTCGGCCAGCAGGTCCTCCTGCGCACCGGGCAGCCGCAGGTCCTCGGCGTCGCAACCCTCGCCCGACGTACCGAGCCCGAACATCCCCGCCAGGTCGCCGACGACGGCCACGCACACGTCGGCCTCGCGGGCCGCCCGGGTCGCGGCGGCGAAGCCGGAGCGGTCCTCGCCCCGCACCTCGCAGCCCTGCTCGTGGATCAGCTCGGCACCGGGAAACTCGGCCCGCAGCGCGTCGAGCAGGCTGGGCGCGTCCACGCCGAGCCCGAGTTCCGGGTGGCGGGGCAGCACGTGGTTGGGGAAGGCGTAGCAGCCCATGAAGGTGCGCGGGTCGTCGGCACAGGGGCCGACCACGGCCACCCGGCGCGGCTCAGGACGTCCCTCGCCGAGCAGCGGCAGCGCGGTGCCCGCGTCGAGCAGCACGATCGACCGTTCGGCCAGCTCCCTGGCGAGTGCCCGGTTGTCCGGCGAGTCGAGGTCCACGTCCGCCGCCTGGGCGACCGACCTCTCCGGGGTCCAGTCCGGATCCAGCAGTCCGAGCGTCACCTTCTGGGTGAGCAGGCGCCGGGCGGCCCGGTCGATCAGGGACTCCGGCAGCTCGCCCCGCCGCACCCGTTCGACGAGGTGCCGGCCGAAGCCGAGCGTGTCGGGAAGTTCGACGTCGATGCCCGCGCTCAGCGCCTGCACCCCGGCCTCGTCGGTGTCCGCGGCGACCTGGTGCATCGTCGCGAGGAACGGGATCGCCCAGTAGTCCGAGACCACCGTCCCGGTGAAGCCCCACTCGTCGCGCAGCAGGTCGTCCAGCAGCCACGAGTCGGCCGCCGCGGGGACACCGTCCACGTCGGAGTAGGAGTTCATCACCGAACGAGCGCCCCCCTCGACGAGAGCGGTCTCGAAAGGCGGCAGGACGATGTCCATCAGCTCACGCCGCCCCATCGACACCGGGCCGTGGTTGCGGGCCGCCCGGGAGGCGGAGTAGCCGGCGAAGTGCTTGAGGGTGGCGATGATCCCGGCGTTCTCCAGGCCGCGCACATAGGCCGCGCCGAGCATCGAGACGAGGTACGGATCCTCGCCCATCGTCTCCTCGACCCGGCCCCAGCGGTAGTCGCGCACCACGTCCAACACCGGTGACAGGCCCTGGTGAACGCCCACGGCGCGCATGTCCCGTCCGATGGCGGTGGCCATCCGCTCCACCAGGTCCGGGTCGAACGTCGCCCCCCAGGCGATGGCAGCGGGGTAAACGGTCGCGCCATAAGTAGTGAAACCGGTCAGACACTCCTCGTGGACGAGCGCCGGGATGCCGAGCCGGGAGTGCTTCACCACCTCGGACTGCAGACGCACCACCTCCGCGGCGCCCTCCGCCGCGGTCACCGGAGCACTGCCGAACACCCGCGTCAGATGACCGAGCCCGTGGCGGATCGTCTCCTCGAAGGGCACGCTTCCCGAAGCCGCGAAGACGTCCTGCATCGGGGCGACGTTCGCCGTGCCCTCCTGACTCTCCTGGGGCTCCCCGCCCTGCTCAGCCCCCATGACGTTGCCCGGCCACCGGCTGCCGAGCTGGCCGACCTTCTCCTCCAGGGTCATCTCCGCAAGAAGGGCGTCGACCCGGTCGGCCACGGGAAGTGCCGGGTCCTGCCACGGACGGAGGCTCCGGCCCGTCGTGGGGGTCCCATCTAGCGCCGTCATCTGCTCTCCTCAAGAAAAACCCGCACCGCAACCCATTCGAAACTTTTCGGTGTGCCACGAAAGCTCTACCCGAATCCTGCCGCAAACGATACGACCAGGAAAAGTCCAGATGAGAGTACCTTACATACCGCACATACCAAGCTCGTCCCGACATGCGATGACCTCTTGACACGCAACTATCTGAAATCTAAATTGACGTGCCACGCGGTCTGTTTCGGAAATGTTTCGACATGTCGGGCGCAAGAGCGGATGCCTGACAGCGGGGGTGCTGATCCACGACCTACGGCCGCCACCGATTTTTCACACGGAGCCTCGCCCAGCCTCGGCATTCGACATACGGAGATCAGCGTGGAGTCAACGACACCATCTCGCCGCACCTTCCTCGCCCTTTCCATGGGCCTGCCTATGGGAGCCGCGCTGGCCGCCTGCGGCACTTCCGGCCCCACCCCGGCGGGAGGGACCGGGACCGGCGGCAGCGGCGGGAACGCCGCGAGCAAGGCCACCTACTGGTTCCTGTCGAACCAGCCGCAGGAGGGCGTGCGCACCAGGGCCGTGGAGCGGTTCAACAAGGCCAACCCCAACGGTTCGATCGACTTCACGGCCATGCAGAACGACGCCTACAAGACGAAGATCAAGACGGCGATCGGAGCCGGCCAGGCCCCCACCATCATCTGGGGCTGGGGCGGCGGGACCCTGCGCACGTACGTGCAGGCCAACCAGGTCGAGGACCTCACCTCGTGGTTCGAGGAGAACAAGGCCGTGAAGGACCGGCTGTTCGCCTCCTCCTTCGGCGCGGCCACGATCGACGGCAAGATCTACGCGATGCCGGCCGAGACGATGCAGCCCATCATCCTGTTCTACAACAAGAAGGTGTTCGAGCAGGTCGGCGTGGAGCCGCCGAAGTCGTGGGGCGACATCATGGCCCTCGTCCCCAAGTTCAACGCCGCGGGCATCGCCCCGTTCTCCCTCGGCGGCCAGTCGCGCTGGACGAACATGATGTGGCTGGAGTTCCTCTTCGACCGCATCGGCGGCCCCGAGGTGTTCCAGGCCGTGTTCGACGGCGAGAAGGACGCCTGGTCCCACCCCGCCGCCATCGAGGCCCTGACCAAGATGCAGGAGCTCATCAAGGCGAACGGGTTCATCAAGGGCTTCTCCTCCATCACGGCCGACTCCAACGCCGACCAGGCCCTGCTGTACACCGGCAAGGCCGCGATGATGCTGCACGGCGGCTGGACGTACGGCAGCATGTCCGCCGACGGCGGCGACTTCGTCTCCGGCGGCCACCTCGGCTACATGAACTTCCCGCCGGTCGAGGGCGGCAAGGGCGACCCCGGCAACACCGTCGGCAACCCCGGCCAGTACCTGTCGATCTCCTCCAAGGCGACTCCCGAGCAGAAGGAGATCGCCAAGAAGTTCTTCGCCACCGCCGTGCTGAACGACGAGGACGTCAAGGAGTGGGCGGGCACGGGCGCGGTGCCGATCGTCAACGGCGCCGACAGCGCGTTCGCCGGTTCCAAGGACGAGGAGTTCCTGAAGTTCGTCTACGGCATCGCCAGCAACGCCAAGGCCTTCGCCCAGTCCTGGGACCAGGCGCTCAGCCCCACCGCGGCCGAGGTGCTCCTGGACAACATCGCCAAGCTGTTCCAGCTGTCGATCACGCCTGAGGAGTTCGCCTCCAACCTGAACGCGGTCATCGGCAGTTGAGCACGCTAACCTCCCCCGCCAGAAGAGGGAGGCCGTCGGCCGCCACGCGAAGGAACCACAGCGCCATCCTTCCGTGGCTGGCCGTACCGGCCCTGCTGATCTTCACCGCCTTCGGGGTGATCCCGCTGCTCGGGGTCCTGTTCCTCAGCTTCAGCACCTGGGACCAGGTCGGCGACATCCAGATGTCCGGGCTCACGAGCTGGCGGGCCGTGCTCAGCGACCCCGGTCTCCCGCACGCCCTGTGGGTGACGTTGCTGGTGATGGTCGCCTCCTGGGCGGTCCAGACGCCGGCCAGCATCCTGCTCGGGGTGTTCCTGGCCGGGCGGCAGCGCTACCGCGCACTGCTGGCCGTGCTGTACTTCATCCCGCTGCTGCTGAGCTCGGCCGCCATCGCGATCGCCTACAAGGCGCTGCTCGACCCGAACTTCGGGCTCGGCGCCGGGCTGGGCATCGACCTGCTCGTACAGGACTGGCTCGGCGACCCCGTCCTCGCCTTCAGTGTTGTGATCTTCGTGGTGTCGTGGCAGTTCATCCCCTTCCACTCGCTGCTCTACCAGGGCGGCGTGCGGCAGATCCCGCGCTCCATGTACGAGGCCGCCGAGATAGACGGCGCGGGCCGCACCCGCAAGTTCTTCAGCATCACGCTGCCGCAGCTCAAGTACACGATCATCACCTCCTCCACCCTCATGGTCGTCGGATCCCTGACCTTCTTCGACCTGATCTTCGTGCTGACCGCGGGCGGTCCCGGCGACGCCACCCGGGTGCTCGCCCTGGACATGTACAAGCGCGGGTTCCAGGCCAACCTGATGGGGCCGGCCAGTGCCATCGCCGTCATCCTCGTCCTCGTGGGCCTCGCCCTGGCGTTGTTCCTGCGCAGGCTCGGCGGCCGCGACGCCAACGCCAGCCAGATGGAAGGGGCCTAGAACCATGAGCTTGACGACCCCCACGGGGCTCAAGCGGACCGAGACGCTCGGGGCGGGACACCGGCGCCGGCCGCCGGCACGCAACGGGAAGCAGTCGCGGGCACTCGGTGAGCGCCCCAACTGGCTGGGCGGGATCGCGGGCTGGCTGTGGCTCGCGGTCGTGATCGTGCCGATCTACTGGATCGTCATCACCAGCTTCAAGGCCCAGAGCAGCTACTACGCCAGCAACCCGCTGGCGCCGCCCACCGAGCCGACCCTCGACAACTACCGGATGGTCGTCGAGTCCGACTTCCCGCTGTACTTCCTCAACAGCCTCATCGTGGCCATCGGCGTGGTCGTCCCCGCGGTCGCGGTCGCGTTCATGGCGGCGTACGCGATCGTCCGGGGCAGCACCATCTTCGGCTTCCTGCGCAGGGTGAACTCGCTCTTCCTCATGGGCCTGGCCATCCCGTTGCAGGCGACCATCATCCCGATCTACCTGATCATCATCCGGCTGCAGCTCTACGACTCGCTGACGGCGCTGATCCTGCCGTCGATCGCCTTCGCGATCCCGCTCTCGGTGCTGGTCCTGTCGAACTTCATCCGTGACGTGCCCAAGGAGCTGTTCGAGTCGATGCGGCTGGACGGCGCGAGCGAGATGGCGACGCTCTGGCGACTCGCCCTCCCGCTCACCATGCCGGCCGTCGTGACGGTGACGATCTACAACGCGCTGACGGTCTGGAACGGGTTCCTGCTGCCGCTCATCCTCACCCAGAGCCCCGACAAGCGCACGCTTCCGCTCGCGCTGTGGACCTTCCAGGGGCAGTACAGCGTGAACGTGCCGGCCGTGCTCGCCTCGGTCGTGCTGACCACGCTGCCCATCCTGATCCTGTACGTGGTCGGCCGCCGCCAGCTGCTCAGCGGCCTGACGGCAGGGTTCAGCAAGTAGCCACATCCTGCCGTCCGTCCCCTTGCGTCCCCTTGCCGTCGGTGAGCGGACGGCAAGGGAACGGACGGTTCAGGCGCGAAGGAGACGGATCACGTTCCACGAGACGGCGGGCAGCGTGATCTCCAGGGTCCCGGCGTCCAGGCGGGCCTCGGTGTTCGTACGGGGGACCACCGTGTCCGGGGCGTCGGCGGTGTTGCGGGCGTAGGGGTCGGGACCGGACAGCACCGTGGCCCCGGCCAGCCGCACCGGGCCGAGGGCTCGCAGGTCGGCGGTGAGGGTGAGCGGACGGTCGGTCGAGCGGTTGACGGCGAACAGCGTGGTGGCGCCGCTCTCCTCGTCGTGGGTGGCGACGGCGTCGAGGGCGGCGACCTCTCCGAACCTCGCGGTCTCGTGGGTGGGAGAGGCGGGCTCGACCCGCAGCACCTGACCCGCCGCGTGCCGGGATGCCTGGGCGAAGGGGTGGAAGGTGGTCTGCCTCCAGGCCCTGCCGCCCGGTTCGGTCATGATGGGGGCGATCACGTTGACCAGCTGGGCCAGGCAGGCGGACGTCACCCTGTCGCTGTGGCGCAGCAGCGAGATCAGCAACCCGCCGAAGGTCACCGCGTCGGCCAGGTGGTAGTGGTCCTCGAGCAGCGGCGGGGCGACCGGCCAGTCGCGCGGCGGTTCTGCGTTCTGGAAGCGGGACAGGTACCAGACGTTCCACTCGTCGAACGAGATGTTGATCTTCTTCTTGCTTCTGAGCCGGGCGCCCACGCTGTCGGCCGTCGCCACCACCGCGTCGATGAAGTGGTCCATGTCGGCCGCCGAGGCGAGGAAGCTCGCCAGGTCGCCGTCGTGCTCCTCGTAGTAGGCGTGGCAGGAGATGAAGTCCACCAGGTCGTAGGTCTCCTCCAGCACGGTGGACTCCCACGCGCCGAAGGTGGGCATGCCCGAACCCGAGCTCCCGCAGGCGACGAGTTCCAGGGCCGGATCGATCATGCGCATGGCGCGGGCGGTCCCGGCGGCCAGCCGCCCGTACTCGCGGGCGCCCATGTGGCCGATCTGCCACGGGCCGTCCATCTCGTTGCCCAGGCACCACATCCGGATGTCGTGCGGCCTTTTGGAGCCGTGGGCGACGCGCAGGTCCGACAGGTGGGTCCCGGACTCGATGTTGCAGTACTCCAGCAGGTCCAGCGCCTCGGCGACTCCCCGGGTGCCGAGGTTGACGGCCATCATCGGCTCCAGCTCGGCCTTGCGCGTCCAGGCGACGAACTCGTCCAGGCCGAACTCGTTGGTCTCCGTGCTGTGCCAGGCCAGGTCGAGCCGCCGGGGCCGTTCGCTCCTGGGTCCGACGCCGTCCTCCCAGCGGTATCCGGACACGAAGTTCCCGCCGGGGTAGCGGGCCGTGGTCGCGCCCAGCTCACGGGTGAGCTCCAGCACGTCCCCCCGGAAGCCCTCCTCGTCGGCGGTGGGGTGGCCGGGTTCGTAGATGCCGGTGTAGACGCATCGGCCGAGGTGTTCGACGAACGTCCCGAAGGTGCGCCGATGGACGGGGGCCACCCTGAACGCGGGGTCGAGGGTGAGGTGCGCGGACAGCACGAAGGTCTCCTCATGTGCGACTCATACTGCGACTCGTGTGCGACTCATGCGCGACCCGCGCCGGCCTCCGGCGCGAGATCGCCAAACTCGTGGATCACCGCAAAGGCGGGCGACTCCAATTGTTGGCGATAACAAGAGCGAAAGGCCAGCCGTTGGCCAAGGGAAGAGATCTGCGGACCGGGGCCTCCCGGGACCTCTCGAAGCCCGCGGCCCGGCGAGTGACCTCCCGGGGCCTCCCGAAGCCCTCGGCCCGGTGAGAACCTCCCTCTCCGGCTGGTCGGGGTGAAAGATCCACAAACCGGGGCCGCCGTCCGTATCATCTCCCCATGGCGCTGAATCCGGAGCCGCGGTTCAGCCGGAGGGCGGTGCTCCTGGCCGCCGGAGGGCTGCTCGCCGGCTGCTCCCGGCAGCCCGAGGCCGACACGGTCCACCTGCGCCTCGCCACCGGACCGGCCGGGGCGGTGTACCGGCGCATCGGCGGCGCGCTCGCCGAACACGTCTCCGAACGGGTGCCGGGCGTCACCCTGGTCACCGTGCCGAGCCGGGCGTCGGCCGACAACATCCGGATGCTGCGGGCCGGCGAGGTGCACCTCGGGCTGACGAGCCTGGACGCGCTGATCACGACCGACGGCAGCGCGCCCGCGGGGCTCTCGGCGATATGCCGGCTCTACGACAGCCACCTGCATCTCGTGGTCATGGCCGGTTCCGAGATCGGAGAGTTCCGGGATCTCCACGGCAGGCGTGTGTCCCTCGGCGCTCACGAATCGGGCACCGAGTTCACGTCGCTGCGGGTTCTGGAGCTTGGCCGGATGAGGACCGACGGCCGCTACCTCAGCCAGGCCGAGTCGGCGGCGGCGCTGCGCGACGGCGAGATCGACGCGATGTTCTCCCTGACCGGCGTCCCGACACCCGCCGTCACGGAGCTGGCGCGACGCCACCCGATCCGGCTGATCCCCCTGGACGCGCAGGCCGACGCGCTCTTCTCCGCGTTCCCCGGCCCCTACGCTCCGGCCACGATCCCCGCGACCGCCTACACCGGCGTCCCGGCCACCCGCACCGTCGCCGTGCCGAACGTGCTCCTCGTACGCGACGACCTGCCCGACGGCCTGGTCCACGCCATCACCGACACGATCTTCACGCACACCGGCACGATCATCTCCGCCAGCCGCGACGACGCCGAGGCCGTTCCGGAGGCGTGGCAGATCAACGTGCGTACCGGGATCTCCACCGCGTCGATCCCGCTCCATCCGGGAGCCGCCGCCTGGTTCCGCGACCGCAAGCGCTGACCCCGGACGGCGGCGGGCCCGCGACGGAGCCTGAGCCTCCTCAGGCGCACGGCCTCGGACGCACGAGGTAACCGAGCCTCAAACGCACGGCCTCGGACGCGCGACGGAACCGGATTCTCAGACACACGACCTCGGACGCGCGAGGGAGCCGACCCCTCAGGCACGCGAAGGAGCCCGGTCCTCAGGCGGCGGCTCCTGCCCCGGGACGGCCGGCAGCGCGACCACCGCGGCGAATCCGTACCCGGTCCCGTCCGGACGCGGCAACCCGTCCTCCAGCCGCAGCTCGCCCCCGGCCGCCCCGACCAGGTCGGCGCAGATCGCCAGCCCCAGGCCGGTCCCCGGCACGTTCTGGTGCCGCGGTGACCGCCAGAACCTGCCCAGCGCCTGGGCCCGTTCGGAGGCGTCGATCCCCTCGCCGTCGTCACGGACGGCGATCGTGACCACGTCTCCGGCGCCCGTACCTCCGGGGACGAATCCGGCCCGCACCTCCACCACCCGCGCGCCCGACAACCGCAACGCGTTGCTGATCAGCTCGTCCAGGATGCTGCCCAGCCCGCCCGTCGGCTCCAGCAGCCGTAGCCCCGACGGCACGTCGACCGCCAGCCTCTGCCCCGCCGTCGCCGTCAGCGCCTGCCACCGGTCCACCCGGGTCGCCAGCACCGCGTCGAGATCCACCGGCGACGCGGTGCGTATGCTCTCCATCCGCGCGCTGGCCTGCAGCGAGTTCAGCATCCGCTGCATCGCCTTCAGCTCGTCGACGGCGACGTCGTAGACCTGCCGCCCGCCGCCGGCCTCGCGCAGGTGCGGCTCCAGGCTCTCCACGGCGAGCCGGAGGCTGGTGAGCGGATTGCGCAACTGGTGTGAGGCGTCGGACACGAACGCCCGCTGCCGCTGCACGGCGTTCTCGACCGCGTCCATCATGGTGTTGAACGACTCCGCCAGCCGCCGCAGCTCGACCGGACCGGCCTCGGCGTCCGCCCGGATGGTGAGGTCGCCCCGTGAGATCCGCGAACTCGCCGCGTCCAGTTCCCGCACCGGGCGCAGCACCCACGCCGACACCGGCCAGGCGACGGCCACCAGCGCGACCAGCGGAAGCAGCCCGAGCCCCGCGAGCCAGGCCCATCGCACGAGGATGCGATGGCGCGTCTTCGACAGGCCGGAGATCGTCACGACGGCTCCGACGACCTCGCTGTCCCTGCCCACCGGCTCCGCGACCACGAGCGCGGAGCCGTCCCACGGCGCCCACTCCCCGGAGGGCTCGGACCTCGCCCCGGCCAGCGCCGCGGTCACGATCCTGGGCAGCGCCCGCTCGGCCCGCGCGGCCCGCCGGTACGCGGCGGCCGGCCCGAGCAGCACCGTACCCGAGGTGTCGATCACCGCGGCCGGGATGCCGTACAGCTCGTGGTAGCGCGCCAGCTCCTGTTGGAGCGCCTCGGTCCGCCCGGTCGTCAGCGCGGTGTCGGCGAGCGAGGCGAACCGGCCGACGTCGTTGAGCCGATCGACGTAGGTCTCCTGCATCTCCCGCTCGGCCACGGTGACGCCGAGCGGCACCCCGAGCGCCGCGACGAGCAGCACCGCGAGGGGGACGAGGACGACGAGCAGGCGACGGTGCACGGCGCGTCAGCCGATCAGCTCCGGCTGGTCGGCCAGGAGCCGATAGCCGACCCCGTGGATCGTGCGGATGAGCACGGCCGGCCCGATCTTGTGCCGCAGCGCCGCGATGTGGGTGTCCAGGGTGCGGCTGGAGGACTCCCAGGTCGCACCCCAGATCTGGTCGAGGATGACGTCGCGGCTCACCACGTTCGGAGCCCGCCGGGCCAGCAGCAGGAGCAGCTCGAACTCCTTGCGGGTCAGCGTCACGGGCGTGCCGCCGACGGTGACCTCGCGGGTGCCGACGGCGATCCGCATCGGGCCGAGGACGAGCGGCTCGTCGGGGTGGCTCAGCGCACGGGCCACCCGGGTGCGCCGCAGGACGGCGTCGATCCTGGCCAGCAGCTCCGGTATGCCGAACGGCTTCACGATGTAGTCGTCGGCGCCGGCGCGCAGGCCGCGGACCCGCTCGTGCTCCTCCGATCGTGCCGTCACGGCGATGACCGCGGTCTCCGGGCGGTCGCGCAGCCTGCGGATCACGTCGAGCCCGTCGCCGTCGGGCAGGCCCAGGTCGACGAGAACCACATCGGAAGGGGCCGCGCGTACGGCCTCCGCGGCGGTGGCGACGCGGTGGACCTCGAAGCCCGCCTGGGCCAGGACGGTGACCAGACCCCGCGCCACGCGGTCGTCATCCTCAATGATGGTGATCCGCATACCGGCGGATTTTACGGTGAGGATCGGCTTTTGGTCATCCCTTCACTTTTTTGGATTTCTCTGACATCCATCGCATTCTTTGGATTTCTCTGACACTATTCGCGCCCTCGTCGGTCGAGACTGAGGCCGCGCGCATACCGGCAGATGCGCGTGCGCCAACGAGGAGGCCTCGACATGAGAACGACCGGCAGACATCGGGCCATCGCACGGCTGATCGCCACGATCGGCGTCGTCTCACTTGTCGCCGCCTGCTCGGGTAACGGGGGCGCCACCGGCGGAGGCACCGCCGCCGGTGGCTACCCGGACCAGAACATCACGTTCGTCGTACCGTTCAGCGCGGGCGGCCCGACCGACACCGTCACCCGCATGATCGCCGAACCGATGGCCGCCAAGCTCGGCGCCAAGATCGTCGTCCAGAACGTCGAGGGCGCGGGCGGCACGGTCGGCGCCGGCGAGGTCGCGCGGGCCGCCCCCGACGGCTACACGGTGCTCATGCACCACATCGGCATGTCGACGGCGCCCGCCCTCTACCAGAACCTGGGCTACCGGCCGCTCGAGGACTTCGAGATGGTCGGGCTCGTCACCGAGGTGCCGATGACGGTCGTCGCCCGCAAGGACTTCGCGCCCGCGACGCTCCAGGACCTCGTCACCCATGTGAAGGCGAACGCCGGCGAGGTCACACTGGCCAACGCGGGCATCGGCGCCGCCTCCCACCTGTGCGGCCTGCTCTTCCAGACCGCCACGGGCGTCAAGCTCCAGGAGGTTCCCTACCAGGGCACCGGCCCCGCGCTGACCGACCTCGTCGGCGGCCAGGTCGACTTCATGTGCGACCAGACGACCAACACCAGCGGCCAGATCTCCGCCGGTGAGGTGAAGGCGTACGCGGTCACCACCCCCGAGCGGGTGAAGAGCCTGCCGGAGTTGCCCACCACGGCCGAGGCCGGGCTGCCCGCACTCCAGGTCAGCGTGTGGCACGGCCTCTACGTCCCGGCCGGCACCCCGCAGGACGCCGTTCGGAAACTGTCCGAGGCGCTGAAGACGGCACTGGCCGACCAGGGGGTCGTCGAGCAGATGGCCAAGCTCGGCACCGTGCCGGTCCCGGCCGAGGACGCGACCCCGCAGGCGCTACGGGCCAAGCTCGAAGAGCAGCTCGGCACCTGGGCCAAGGTCATCGCCGACGCCGGCGTCAAGGCCTCCTGAGGTGGAGCGCCGCAGATCCCTCCCCGACGTCCTCGCCGGGGGAATCTTCGTGCTGATCGGTGGCGCGTTCGTGGCGGGATCGCTCGGCCACGAACCGGGCACCCCGCTGCGGATGGGTCCCGGCGCCTTCCCGCTGCTGGCCGGCGCGATCGTGACGGTCCTGGGCCTGGCGATCGTCGTCAAAGGGCTCGTCGCCGGCGAGATGATCTCGTTCGGGCCGGTCCCCTGGCGTGCGGCCGCCGTCATCACGCTCGCGCTCGTGTTCTTCGGCCTCACCGCCCGGGGCCTTGGATTCGTACCGGCGTCGGCGGCGACCGCCCTGCTCACCGCGCTGGCCGACTCGCGCGTACGGCCGCTCACCGCCGTCGCCGTGGCCGCCGGGCTCACCGCGGCCGCCACGCTCATCTTCGTCGTCGGACTTCAGCTGCGGATCCCGCTGTGGGGCCCGTGGCTGGGGTTCTGACGCGGCATCCGGATTGAGGCATGGAACTTCTCGACAACCTCGCGCTGGGCCTCTCCACCGCCCTGCTCCTGCAGAACGTCCTCTACTGCTTCGTCGGGGTGCTGCTCGGGACGGCGGTCGGCGTACTGCCCGGCATCGGGCCGACGGCGACGGTGGCGATGCTGCTGCCGATCACGTTCGGCTTCGAGCCGGTGACGGCGTTGATCATGCTGGCGGGCATCTACTACGGCGCGCAGTACGGCGGCTCGACGACCGCCATCCTGATCAACCTGCCCGGCGAGTCGTCGGCGGCGGTCACCGCGCTGGACGGGCACGAGATGGCCCGGCAGGGCCGGGCCGGCTCGGCGCTGGCCACCGCCGCGATCGGATCCTTCTTCGCGGGCACGGTCGCCACCGTCGTACTCGCCGTCGCGGCCCCACCGCTCGCCCGCGTCGCGTTGACGTTCGGCCCCGCGGAGTACTTCTCGCTGGTGCTGCTCGGCCTGATCGTGTCGATCGCGCTGGCGCGCGGCGCGGCGCTCAAGGCACTGGCGATGATCGGGCTCGGTGTCCTGTTCGGCACGGTCGGCCAGGACATCTACACCGGCACGCCCCGGTTCGTGTTCGACCGGCGCGAGCTGTACGGCGGCATCGACTTCGTGTCGGTCGCCGTCGGGGTGTTCGGGGTCGCCGAGATCCTGCGCAACCTGGAGAACGGACGGACCACCGCGGCGATCGCCGACAGGGTGAGGAACCTCTGGCCGACCCGCGAGGACCGGCGCCGGATCGTCGGCCCGATCCTGCGCGGCACCGCTCTCGGCTCCGCGCTCGGCGTCCTGCCCGGCGGCGGCCACGTGTTGGCCTCGTTCACCTCGTACGCCGTCGAGAAGCGGATCTCAAGGCGGCGGCAGGAGTTCGGGCACGGCGCGATCGAGGGCGTCGCCGGCCCCGAGTCGGCGAACAACGCCGCGGCGCAGACGTCGTTCATCCCGCTGCTCACCCTGGGCCTGCCCGCCCACCCGGTGATGGCGCTGATGGTCGGCGCGTTCATCGTCCACGGCATCACCCCCGGCCCGAACGTCATCACCGACGAGCCGGCGCTGTTCTGGGGCCTGATCGCGTCGATGTGGATCGGCAACGTGCTGCTCGTGCTGCTGAACCTGCCGCTGATCGGCCTCTGGGTGCGCATGCTGCGCATCCCGTACCAGGTGCTCTTCCCGATGATCATCCTGTTCGCCGCGATCGGCACGTACTCCCTGGCGTTCAACGCCTACGACGTCTACGCGATCGTGTTCTTCGGGATCCTGGGCTACCTTCTGATCAAGTGTGGCTGCGAACCCGCGCCACTGCTGCTCGGCTTCGTCCTCGGCCCGCTGCTCGAGGAGAACCTGCGGCGGGCGCTCATCATCTCCCGCGGCGACGCGTCGGTCCTCCTCACCCGGCCGATCTCCGCGACGCTCCTCGCCCTGGCCGCGGCGGCGCTCGTCGTCACCGTCCTGCCGGCGATCCGCAGGCGCCGCGAGATCGTGTTCACCGAGGAGGAGTAGGAGCCCTCCCCCGGCGGCCGGGGTAAGGCGCTCGTCTCCATCCGCCTGGCAGGCAGCCGGATATCTACCTAATTCGCCAGACATTCCACTTTATCGTGGGCGGCATTCCCGGCACCGGGTGGCCGAACTCGGCCGGCGGGCGCCGTCCAGGCACGACCCGCCAGAGAAGGAGGCGACAGCGATGTCAGCGATGTCAAGGCCCCTCTTCAATCCCGACCTGCGCATGGCGCGGTTCCTGCCGCGCTCGGTGGTCAGTCCGCGTACCCTCGGCCTGGTCCGCAGGCTGGAAGGGCTCAGCGGGAGCAGGCCCCCCTCGAAGGGGACGATCGTGCGCGTCGACGCCGACGTCTCCGTGCGCGTCTTCCGGCCGGCGTCGGCCAGGAACCCCGCACCGGCTCTGCTGTGGATCCACGGCGGCGGATACGTCTCGGGCACCGCCGCGATGGGAGACTCCATGTGCCGCCACGTCGCCGAGCGGCTGGAGGTCGTCGCGGCGTCGGTGGAATACCGGCGGGCGCCGGAGCACCCGTTCCCGACACCGCTGCACGACTGCCACACGGCGCTGCGCTGGCTGGCCGGACAACCCGACGTCGACCCGGCGCGCATCGCGATCGCCGGCGAGAGCGCCGGCGGCGGGCTCGCCGCCGCGCTGGCGCTGCTCGCCAGGGAGCGCGCCGAGGTGAAGCCGGTGTTGCAGATGCTGTCCTACCCGATGATCGACGACCGGACCACGGCGCGGACCGACGTCGACCGGCGCGGGCTGCGCATCTGGAGCCAGGAGAACAACCGCTTCGGCTGGCACGCCTACCTCGGCCCCGCGGCCACCGGCGAGGTGCCTCCGCTGGCCGCGCCGGCCCGCTACGAGGACCTCGCGGGACTTCCGCCCGCCTGGATCGGCGTCGGCACCAACGACCTGTTCCACGACGAGAACGTCGCCTACGCCGAACGGCTGCGGCAGGCCGGCGTCCCCTGCACGCTGCACGTGGTGCCCGGCGCCTACCACAGCTTCGACGTGATCCAGAGCAAGGCCGCCGTCTCACGCGCCTTCATGCGACACCAGGTGGCGGCACTGAACGACGCGCTCAACGGCACCGGCCGGACACCCGCCTGACCGGTTTCCTCGACACGCGGGGGCGTCGACAGGCCCTTCAGGGTCGCCGTCCCTTCGGAAAAGCCAGAGCCCCGGAAGTCCTCGGCCCCTTGAACCACTTTCGCGATCCGTCATGCCACAATCGCGGGCGTGAGACCTTGGGAACGATCCATCTGCTTTCCGAAGCCCGGGACAATCACCTGTGATTCCATGTTGGGCCTGTCCCGCACCGCGGGCTACTCAATGAATTCTCACACCCCCGCCCCCTTTCCGGTCAGGACGACAGAGGGGTTGCGGGCAGAAACCAGAGATGCCATCCTTGCCTGGGCAAGGCAAACCCGCCGGTAACAAGAAACGGGAGGTAATCACACGGTTCAAAAAACATTTCATCGCACCAGCGACCGTCGTCAGGTGGAACCGCAGTAGCCACCGGCGTAGCGCTGTTTGTGTCGGAGGCCCGTCCGGGCTGGTCAACCGTGACTCATACACGGCAGGGGCGACGACCGGCTCAGATCGAGCAAACACTTCGATTCACCGGAATCGGTGATCGATCCGCCACGCGATGAGTTTTCTTCGGACGACATCGGGATCGCCGATGCCGTCATATCATCCTGCCGGCGCCACCCTACGGCTAAAACCGGCAACGCCTTTTATTGCCTTGGGTAAATCGCGCACCCGGGGTGCTCGCGCATGCGCCCAGGGTTCCATCACGCCAATTCCAGCCCAGCTGCACAAAGGCGTGTTCTCTACGGAGCGGAGCTTTTCTTTGAAGAAGACACTCGGCCGCGTCTGCGCAATGGCCGGTATTCTTGTCGGTATCACCATGCTGCCCGCCTCACCCGCTTCGGCGGCCAGCGCGAGCTGCGGCATTCCCGAGGGCGGCTACGGCTGCTCCACCGGCTACCTCGCGGCCAGTTCGAAGATCGCCCTGACCACCCGGGGCACCAACAACTACAAGACCGTCACCTGCCGGGCCATCGACCCGGGCGGCACCACCCGCGCGACGCTCTCCAACTCCAGCCCCAACGCCACCTCGAAAAACTTCACCGTCCCGAACAACAGGTACTTCCTCTCCTGCACCCGGACGGTCACGACCGGCGGGGGCGGCGGGGCGCTCTACAACACCCACGTGTAGGCGACTCGATGTCGACGGAGGCGTGAACGGCCGGTTTCCGGACGCGTTCCCGACGTAGGAGGCCGCTGCCGGCAGGTCCACCGCCGGCAGCGGCCTTTGCTCATCCATCAAGTGGCTCGATGCGCGGCCCTTCGACCGTCATGACTACGACGCTTTGGTTCAGGGATCCACCGCCGTCCCCGGCGTGACCACCGACACGCCGAAGGCGGCGGTGTCCAGAGCCGGCTTCGAACCAGGACCTCCGCTGGCCGCGGCGTGGACGCCGGAGGATCTGCCGGCCGCGTGGCGGCACTGAGAGACCTGCCGGCCGGCCCCGTCCCCCCGCGGTAGGACAAACCCAGCGGGTGGGAACGAGGCACGTGCCAGGTGTCGCCGCTCGGGCTCTCACCCGCGCGGGTTCTCACCCGTCCGGGTTCTCACCGCGCAGGTTCTCGGCGAGCAGGTCCAGCAGCGGCTGCCGCCGGACGCACCGCTCCAGCGCGAAGGAGTCGGCCAGGGCGGTGAGTTCCTCGTCGGAGCAGCCGCGCAGCAGTTCGGCGTACTCGGGCAGCAGCGCCTGGGCGATGAGGATGTGCCGGATCAGGTCGTCGATCTGGTAGCGGGCGCCCCACGGGTAGGGATTCCAGGTGGGGAACTCGGTCTCCATCAGCCGATGCAGGGGGGCGAGCTCGCTCGCCGACTCCTCCATCGTCGAGCCCCACCGGTCGGCGCCCAGCCGTCCCTTCTTGGCGATGAAGGCACCGAAGCGGCTCATGTACGGCTCACCCGCGCTGACCAGGCCCTGCAGCCCGACGTCCTTGTAGGTCCACAGCGACCAGCCGGCCTCGTAGGAATCGAAGATCTCCAGCTGGTCGCGCAGGATCTGGTAGCGCTGCCGGTCGATCTCCGGGGTGCCGGTGTAGACGGGGCCGAACTCGCCCACCCAGATGGGCGTGCCGGTCTCCCGCTGGAAGATCGTCCGTCGCTCGAAAGAGCGCTCCAGCTGGTCCCGGTCCACCCACTCGCCACGGGTGTGGCCCGGGTAGGGACCTCCGTGCGCGAAACCGGCCAGGGCGTAGTCGTGGCAGACGAAGACCGTGTTCTCGTACACCTCGCGGAAGATCGAGAAGTCGGTGGAGTAGGTGTTGCCGTCCAGGAACAGCACGTGCTTGGGGTCGACGGCGCGGATGGCCTTGACCAGGCGGTCGTAGAAGGGTCCGATGACCCGCCCGCTGGAGTCGCCCGGCTCGTTCATCGGGTTGTATCCGGCCACCCAGGGGTTGTCCCGGTAGCGGTCGGCCACGACCTCCCACAGGTGGACGGCACGGTCCTGGAAGTACCGGTGCTGCCAGAACGCGGCGATGTGGGTGGGGTTGTCGGAGTGCCAGTGCTGGTTCTGCGCTCCGGGCAGGGCGTGCAGGTCGATGACACTGCGGATGCCGTGCTCGGCGAGCAGGCCGATCACCCTGTCCAGGTGACGGAAGCCGTGCTCGACGATCTCGAAGGGGCGGTCGTCGGACTCCAGGTGACGGTAGTTGATCGGGATGCGGACGCAGTTGGCGCCGAGGCCGGCCAGCAGCGCGGCGTCGTCCGCGCCGAAGAACGAGGTGAGCAGGCGGTCGAAGAACAACTCGGCCCGCTCCTCCCCCAGCACCTCCCGCACGGCCTCGCGCATCGCGGACTCGTTGGCCGGGTAGCCGGTGATGAAGTTCTCCATGTTCAACCAGCCCCCGAGGCCCACTCCACGCAGCCGTACCGGGGTGCCGGCCGAATCGACGAGACGGGATCCGGCGACACTCAGGGTCATGGTGTCTCACTCTCTACACGATGGGATTCGGGTCAGCCCTTGGTGGCGCCCGCGGTGAGGCCGCTGATCAACTGACGCTCGGCGACGGCGTAGAAGGCGAGCGCCGGAACCATGGAGACCATGACGTAGGCGAGGATCCTCGCGATGTCGGACATGTATTGTCCTCGGAACTCCTGGACACCGAGCGGGAGGGTCCACAGGTTCGGATCGTTGAGGACCACCAGCGGCAGGAAGAAGTTGTTCCAGCTCGCCACGATCGCCAGCACCGAGACGGTGGCGAGGGCGGGCCTGGCTATCGGCAGCAGCACTCTCCAGAAGAAGCCGAAAGGACTGCAGCCGTCGATGATGGCGGCCTCCTCGACCTCCTTGGGGATGGATCGGAAGAACGTCCGCAGGATGATGACGGTCAGCGGAAGTCCGAACGCGGCCTGCGGCAGGATCACCCCGAGAGGGTTGTCCAGCAGGCCGAACGTGCGCAGCAGGACGAACAGCGGCAGGATCGCCACCGCGAAGGGGAACATCAGCCCGATGGCGAACAGCGTGAACAGGAACTCCCTGCCTCGGAAGGCGAACCTGGCGAAGGCGAAGGCGGCCATCGCCGACAGGCCGACCACCAGCACGGTGGTCGTGACCGCGATGAACAGGCTGTTGAGGAGCTGGCGCCAGAACACGCCGGAACCGATCACGTCGGTGTAGTTCTCGGTGACCCACGGGGAGGGCAGGCCCAGTGGGTTGCCGGAGAGCTGGCTGGAGGACTTGAAGCCGCCGAGCAGACCGTACAGGAAGGGGACGACGACGAAGACGGCCGCGACCCAGATGATCACGTGCGTCGGGTACGTCCTGAGCCGGGCGATCATCGGCGGTCTCCCATGGTGGTGCTCGCCCCTTCCAGGTCTCGGCGCAGGACGAACCGCTGGTAGCCGAGGGCGAAGACGAGGCTGATCAGGAACATGACGACGCTGATCGCGCTGGAGTAGCCGATCTGGGTGCGTTTGAAGCCGTACTCGAACATGGTGACGGCCATGGTCTCCGAGGCGTGCGAGGGGCCGCCTTCGGTGAGGATCCAGACCAGGTCGAAGAGCTGGATCGTGCCGATGACGGACAGGAACACGCTGACCCGGACGGTGGGGCCGAGCAGCGGCAGGGTGACGTGGCGGAACACCTGCCAGCCGCCCGCGCCGTCGATCCTGGCCGCCTCGCCCAGCTCCTTGGGGATGCCCTGCAGCCCGGCCAGATAGATGATCATGTGGAATCCGAAGTACTTCCAGGTGATCACCAGGAAGAGCGAGAACATCACGGTGTCCGGTTCGGACAGCCAGGACCACGGCTCCAGCCCCCAGGAGGTGAGCAGCTGGTTGGCCAGGCCCGCCTCGGGCGACAGGATCAGCGAGAACAGCACGCCGGTGATCGCCTCGGAGAGCATGTACGGCGCGAAGAACAGCAGCCGGTAGAAGGCGCGCCCGCGAATCCTCTGGTTCAGCATCACCGCCAGGCCCAGCGAGAGCGGTAGCTGCACTCCCAGGCCCAGCACGATCAGGAAGGCGCCGTTGCGCAGGTCGCCGATGAAGATGTCGCTCTGGAACAGCCGGGTGAAGTTGTCCAGGCCGATGAAGTTGCTCGGCGGGCCGATGCCGTTCCACTTGTAGAGGCTGGTGTAGCCGGCCACCAGGATCGGCGTCAGCACCAGCAGGACGAACAGGACGAGGGCGGGGAGCACGAACAGGATCGCGGTGAGCCAGCCGCGCCCCCGGCGGGGGCCGTCGGCCCCCCGCCGGGCGGCGGGTTTTTCCGCGTGAGGGGCCGGACGTGCGTCCGGCCCTGTCATCGTCTTCATCCGGGCGGTTACTCCGACTCCGCCTTGGCCGTCTCGGTGATGACCTTGACGACCTCCTCAGGCGTCTTGGTGCCTCCGATCAGCTCGGCCACGGCGTCGTTGACCTCCTGGCCGACGGCCGGCGGGTACTCCTGGTCGAGATAGAGCTGGAAGCCGCTCGCCGCCGCCAGCGTCTCGGAGACCGTCTTGATGTGGGGGTCGGTGACGGCCGCCTCCTCGCCCTCCTTGAGCACGGGCAGGACTCCGCCGGCCTTCACGGCCTTGCTGTGGTTCTCCGCCGTGAGCGAGAACTTCAGGAAGTCCAGCGCGGCGGGCGGGGCGTTCACGCCCACGGCCATACCGCCGCCGCCGCCGAAGGCGTCGCCCGCCGATCCCTTGCCGCCCTCCACCGCGGGGAAGGTGAAGAAGCCGAGGTCGTCGCCGAGGCCCTTGCCCGAGTCCTTCTGCACGGCCGGGGCCCACTGGCCCATCAGCTCCATCGCGGCCTTGCCGTTGCTCACGCTGGCGGCCTGGCCGTCGGGGGTGGAGTAGTCGGCGCCCAGGAAGCCCTTCTGGAACGGCTGGAGGTCGACGAGTTCCTTGAGCCGCTGTCCGGCGGTGACGAAGTCGGGGCCGGTGAAGTCGTTGGTGGTGCCGGCCTGCTTGAGCGCGTCCAGTCCGGCTATCCGCATGGCCAGGTAGGCCCAGTAGTAGTGGCCCGGCCACTTGGCCTTGCCCGCGAGCGCGATCGGGGCGGTGCCGGAGTCCTTCAGCTTCTTGACCGCGTCCAGGAACTCGGTCCAGGTGGCGGGCGGGGTGGTGATGCCGGCCTTCTTGAACAGCGCCTTGTTGTACCAGAAGCCGACCATGCCGATGTCGACGGGCAGCCCGTAGGTCTTGCCGTCGAACTGGTAGGCGGACAGTGACGCCGGGGTGAAGCCGCCGATGACGTCGCCGGCCTCCGCGGACAGGTCCTTCACCAGGCCCGCCTCGATGTGCTGCTTCAGGACGCCGCCGCCCCAGGTGGAGTAGAGGTCGGGCGCCTTGCCCGACTGGGTGAGCGTGGCGAGCTTGGGCTTGTAGGAGTCGTTCTCGATCGCGACGTTCTTGATCGTGACGTTCGGGTGGGCCGCCTGGTACTCCTTGATGCGATCGGCCCAGAAACCCTTGAGGGGTTCCGCCGTCGCGAAGTTCCAGAACTCGAAGGTGACCTTGTCCGAGCCGGCGCTCGCGCCAGATTGGGCTCCGTTGCCGTCTCCGGTCGTACTGCAGGCTCCGAGAAGCAGTGCGGAGACCGCAAGAGCCACCACGCCTCGCCGACTCAACATGGAGATCCCCTTTCGGGAGGTAAGGTGAAAGATTTCATATTTTCCCCGAATATTTCGTGATCCGGAGAATAGGTAAATTCGCGGTTACACGTCAATAGCCCGGCGGTAGTGATCCCGAACAGCAACGACCACCTCCACCGGAGGGTCTCCGAAAGGTTTCAGTTAGTATTCGCCACATGCCAACCAAGCCGCGCGTGACGATCGCCCTCATCGCCGAGGAGGCCGGGGTCTCCGCGCCCACGGTCTCGAAAGTGATCAACGGACGGCCCGAGGTCGCGACCGAGACCAGGCAGCGGATCGAGCGCCTGCTGCACAAGCACGGCTACCAGCGCAGGACCGGTCAGGGTGACGTCCCGGTCGGCCTGGTCGACCTGGTCTTCACCGAGATCGAGAGCCCGTGGGCGATGGAGCTGGTGCGCGGCGTGGAGACCGCGGCCCGCGAGGTCGACGCCGGGGTGGTCGTCTCGGTCCTGCACAGCCACGCCGGACCGGGCAGGGACTGGGTGGAGCGGATCGCCGCCCGGCGCACCGACGGGGCCATCCTGGTCGGCTCCCGCATCAGCGTCGACCAGCACGGCCAGCTGGCCGCCAGGTCCATCCCGTTCGTGGTGGTGGATCCGGAGGGCGAGCCGCCGCCCGGGGTCGCCTCGGTCGGCGCCACCAACTGGAACGGCGGCCTGGCCGCGACCCGCCACCTCCTGGAACTGGGCCACCGCAGGATCGGGATGATCGGCGGTCCGGCCACCATGCTGTGCAGCAGGGCCCGCGTCGACGGCTACCGGGCGGCGCTGGAGACCGCGGGGATCGCGGTGGACACGCGGCTGATCAGGTACGGCGACTTCCTGGTCGGTTCCGGCCGCGACCACGGCCACGACCTGCTGTCCCTGGACGAGCCGCCCACCGCGATCTTCGCCGGCAGCGACATGCAGGCGTTCGGCGTCTTCGAGGCGGCCAGGCAGCGTGGCCTGCGGGTCCCCGACGACCTGTCCGTGGTGGGCTTCGACGACCTGCCGTTGGCACGTTCCGCGTGGCCGCCGCTGACCACCGTGCGCCAGCCGCTCCAGGAGATGGCGGAGCTCGCCACCCGGATGGTGCTCGCGCTCGACCGAGGCGGGCACGAGCCCCGGCGGGTGGAGCTGGCCACCGACCTCCTCGTCCGCGAGAGCACCGCCCCGCCGGCCGGCTGACCTCGCCCCGCCTCCGCCGCGATCGGCCTCCCCCGCCCGCGCCCGGCCCGGTGCGCCCTCACCCCCGCCACCACCCCCGCGGCGCCGCGTTCCGGCCGCGGGCCCTGCCGGACCTCGCCGCTCTCCTCCCCCACCGTGCCCTGACCGGCTGTTGACGGCCGCCCTCGAAACATTTACGTTACTTGCCACGAAATATCTCGGTAATCTTGGGAAAGTTTCGGAAAGCGGGTTTCCGCATGTCTCGACGCCACAGGGCACTGCTGGCACCGATCCTCACCCTCCCCCTCCTCGGAATCAGCCCATCCACCATGGAAAACGTCTCTCACGTCCGGGTGGACCACCACGGCGTTATGCAGCGGATCGACGGCTTCGGCTTCTCACAGGCGTTCCGGCGCAACGAGCTGGTCCGCGCGCTGCCCGTCGCCAAGCAGCGGGAGATCCTCGATCTGTGGCTCAGCCCCGAGAAGGGCGCGGGGCTCAGCATCCTGCGTCTGGGCATCGGCTCCTCCCCGGCGGGCAGCCCGTACGACCTGATGACCTCCATCCAGCCCGAGGATCCCGGCGGGCCGTCCGCGCCCCCGAGGTACGTCTGGGACGGCGACGACGGCGGCCAGGTATGGCTGGCCAAGGAGGCGAGGCGCTACGGCGTGAGCCGCTTCTACGCCGACGCCTGGAGCGCCCCCGGCTACATGAAGGACAACGGCTCCGACAGCGACGGCGGGAAACTGCTGCCGGAATGGCGGCAGGCGTACGCGAACTACCTGGTCCAGTACACGAAGTTCTACGCCAGGGAGGGCATCAGGATCACCGACCTCGGGTTCACCAACGAGCCCGACCTCACCGTCTCGTACGCCTCGATGCGGTTCACCCCCGCCGAGGCCGCCGAGTTCGTCAAGGTGCTCGGCCCGGTCGCGGCCCGCACCGGGCTCAAGGTGGTCTGCTGTGACGCCGCCGGCTGGGCCCGGCAGCGCGAGTACACCGCCGCCGTCGAGGCCGACCCCGTCGCGCGGCGGTGGGTCGCCACGCACGCCGGGCACCCTTACGTCAGCCCGGTGGACGGCCCGCTGCCCACCGACCGGCCCGTGTGGATGTCGGAGTGGTCGCCCGACGGGACCACCTGGAACGAGGCGTGGGACGACGGCAGCGGCTACGACGGCTTCGCGGTCGCCCGGCAGATCCACGACTCGCTCACCCTGGGCGGGGTGAGCGGCTACGTCTTCTGGTTCGGCGCCTCGCGCGGCACCACCCGGGGACTGATCCAGATCGACGAGGCCACCGCGACCTACCGCGTCTCCAAGCGCCTGTGGGCACTGGCCGCCTACAGCCGCTTCGTCCGCCCCGGCGCGGTCCGGCTCTCCGTCGCCGCGACCGACCCGGCGCTGAAGGTCACCGCCTTCCGCAACGCCGGGAGCACCGGGGGCACCGGGGGCACCGGGGGCTCGGAGGTCGTCGAGATCCTCAACACCTCCACCGTCCCCGTCACCACCGAGATCACCACCCGGCCCGGCCGCGCCACCGCCTATCTGACCGACGGTGAGCACTCTCTCGCCGCCACCCCGCTGGCAGGGCTGCGGCCTTCCAGGAGCCTCACCCTCGCCCCGCGTTCCCTGACCACCGTCGTCGTGCGGTGACGCGCCCGTGCGAGAACACCGATCCCCGTAACGGACGAGACGGCCTCGTATCGCCTCACGGCCGGGACCGAGGGATCACGACACCCCCGGGAAACACCGGGGGGCACCGGGGGGCACCGGGGGGCACGAAGCGCCGGGCGGCGCGGCGGCGCGCGCCGCCCGGTTCTCCCGGCGCCCCCGACGGGAAATGTCGGTGCGATCTTCTAGGCTGGACCCATGGCACGAGCTAACGATGACGTCGCCGCCGCCCTGGAGGAATACGCCGAGCTGTTCGCGATGAACGGCGGCGACGCGTTCCGGGTCCGCAGTTACCAGAAGGCCGCCAAGGCGATCGCGGGGTTTCCCGACGACATCGGGGCCGTGCCCGTGCGGAGCGTCCCGGGGGTGGGCGAGGCGATCGCGAAGAAGGTCGAGGAATACCTGGAGCGAGGCGGCTTCCGGCAGCTCGACGACCTGCGGGAGAAGGTCCCCCAGGGGGTCAGGCGGCTGACCCGGGTGGCCTCGCTCGGGCCGAAGAAGGCCGTCTTCCTCTTCCAGGAGCTGGGCATCGACTCCCCCGAGGCGCTGGTGAAGGCCATCGGGGAG
The DNA here is from genome assembly GCF_040648855.1 of Streptosporangium sp. NPDC049078. NCBI lineage: Bacteria > Bacillati > Actinomycetota > Actinomycetes > Streptosporangiales > Streptosporangiaceae > Streptosporangium > Streptosporangium sp. NPDC049078. The sequence goes on along the minus strand of NZ_JBEZEL010000005.1, from coordinate 244,388 downwards.
GGGCGCCTCGACGGCGTGAAGGGCTTCGGCGCCAAGACCGTGGAAAACCTCCTCAAGGGCGTCGAGCACCTCGCCGAGCACAGTGCCAGGATGCACACCGGGACGGCGATGGACCTGGCCGAGCGGGTCATCGCCTCGCTGCCGGGCGCCGAGCGGATCGCCTACGCCGGGTCGCTGCGCCGGATGAAGGACACCGTCGGCGACGTCGACATCCTCGCGGTCGGCCCCGAGTCCCTGATGGACGACTTCAAGGCGCAGCCCTATGTCGCGGAGGTCGTCGCCTCGGGCGAGAAGAAGACCTCGATCCGCACCGCCCAGGGCGTCCAGGTCGACCTGCGCCTCATTCCCGCCGAGTCGTGGGGCGCCGCGATGATGTACTTCACGGGTTCCAAGGAGCACACCGTGCACCTGCGGGAGATCGTGGTGAAGAAGGGCTGGAAGCTGTCGGAGTACGGCCTGTTCGACGGCGACCGGATGATCGCGGCCGCCTCCGAGGAGGAGGTCTTCGGGGCGCTCGGCATGGAGTGGATCCCGCCGACCCTGCGCGAGGACAACGGCGAGATCGCCGCCGCGCTCAGGCACGAGCTGCCCAGGCTGGTCACCGTCGAGGATCTCAGGGGCGACCTGCACACCCACACCGACCTGACCGACGGGATCGCCTCCCTGGAGGACATGGTCGCCGCCGCCGCGGCCCGCGGTTACTCCTACTACGCGGTGACCGACCACGCGCCCGACCTGGCGATGCACCGGATGAAGCTGGAAAAGGCCCTTCAGCAGCGCGAGCGGCTGCGCGAGCTGCAGAAGCAGTATCCGAAGACGCGGCTGCTGCACGGCAGCGAGCTGAACATCGCGCCCGACGGCTCGGTCGACTGGCCGGCCGAGGTGCTGGAGGGCTTCGACGTGTGCGTGGCCAGTGTCCACTCGCACTTCAACCAGTCGCGTGCGGAGATGACCCGGCGCTTCGTCGCCGCCTGCGAGAACCCGGGGGTGAACATCATCGGCCACCCGACCACCCGCAGGATCGGCATCCGCCCGCCGGTGGACGCCGACTGGGACGAGGTGTTCCGCGCCGCGGCCCGCACCGGCACCGCGATGGAGATCGACTCCTTCCCCGACCGTTCCGACCTCCCCGCCGACCTGGTGCGGCTGGCGCGCCACCACGGCGTGAAGTTCTCCGTCGACAGTGACGCCCACGCGGTTCCGCACCTGGGCAACCAGCGGTTCGGCATCGGCGTCGCCCAGCGCGGGTGGCTCACCGCCGACGACGTGATCAACACCTGGCCCCTGGAGCGGCTGCTCGCATTCCTCGGTCGCTGAGACGACGGCCGGTGTGTGCGAGGTGTGTCACCCTTCACGTATTGCCTATTTAAGTGGTAGGAAATAAAGGCAAGAGGTGACGCCGAACACCCATGAGCGAGTATCACCTTCGGAAAAGATCGCCGAGACCACCCCGCCCGGAAGGCGTGCCTACCATGTGAAATGGGAAGGTTACGCAGAGCGACGATCGGTGGGTCTCCGTGCCTCGTCGAGGAGACGTCCGAAAGACGCCGGAGGTCCTACGGAGGAAACGAGAGGGAAACGTGCCGAGGTGATGATGGCAACGCGTGTTCTCCCATTTTCCGCCAGGAGGCCCGACCGATGCGCCAGCTGACCGCGCTCGACGCGCAGTTCCTTCATGCCGAATCGGCGACCACGGCGGCCCACGTCGCAGGACTGGCCATCCTCGACCCCGCCTGCTCCAGGCTTGGAGCCCTCACCCGCGAGTGCCTGATCGGGCTGCTCCGCGAGCGGCTGCACCTGGCGCCGGCGCTGAGGCTGCGCCTGGCCACCGTGCCGTTCGGCCTCGACCGGCCGTACTGGACGGAAGACCCCGACTTCGACGTCGACGGCCACATCCACGAGGTGACCCTCGCGGGTCCCGGTGACGAGGCCCAGCTCGCCGAGACGGTGGCCAGGATCCACGAGCGGCATCTCGACCGGACCCGCCCGCTGTGGGAGATGCACCTCATCCACGGCCTGACCGGCGGCCGGGTCGCCCTGTACGCCAAGGTCCACCACTGCGCCATCGACGGGGTGTCGGGGGCCGAGCTGCTCGCGGCGCTGCTGGACCTGACACCCGAGCCCCGCGCCGTCGAGCCGCCGGCGCCCGGCCCGCGGACCACCGCCCCCGGCCTGGCCGGCATGCTCGCCGGGGCCGTGGCCAGGACGGTGCTCCAGCCCGCCAGGGCGCTGTACTCGCTGGGCCGGATGGCGACCGAGCTCGACACGATGCCGCTCACCTCGGCCCTGCCCGGCGCCCGCCAGGTGGCCGCCGCCACCAGGAGGATCGCGGGGAGGACGTCGGAGCCGTCCGAGGCACCCATGCTGACCGCGCCGCGCACCCCGTTCAACGGCCCGATCGGCCCCGAGCGGCGCTTCTCCTACGGGTCGATCCCGCTCGCGGACGTCAAGCGGGTGGCCAGGAGCGCGGGAGCCAGCGTCAACGACGTGGTCATGACGCTGTGCGCCTCCGCGCTGCGCGCGTGGCTGCACGAGCGCGACGCGCTGCCCGACCGGCCGCTGATCGCCGCGGTCCCGGTCGCGGTCCGCACCGCGAGCGCGCGGCAGGCGGTCGGCAACCAGATCTCCGTCATGGTCACCCCGATCCCGACCGACCTGGCCTGCCCCCGCGAGCGCCTGCGCGTCATGGCGGGCACCATGCTCGCCGCCAAGCGGCGCTTCGCCGGCGCCCCCACGGCCTGGCTGGGCGAGCTGTCGTCGCTGCTGCCCTCGGCCGTCACCGCGCTGGCGACCTCCGCGGTGTTCCGGCTGGCCTCGATCGTGCTGCCGCCGATCAACCTGATCGTCTCCAACGTGCCGGGCCCGCAGCTCCCGCTGTACCTGTGCGGAGCCAGGGTGCTCGCCTACCACCCCATGTCGGTGCTGACCGACGTGAGCGGCGGGGTCAACATCACCTGCTTCTCCTACGACGGCTCGCTCGACTTCGGCATCCTGTCCTGCCCTGACCGGGTGGCCGACGTGTGGCGGCTCATGGGCCACCTGCGGGAGGCGATGGACGAGCTGATCGCGCAGATCGATCCGCCCGCGCCGGCCGGGCGGATCGACCGGACGGAGCGGTCCCTGCCGGCCGGGGAGCCGGTCAGGGAGATGGTGCCCGCGTGAGCGCGGCGCGCGAGTGCCAGGCCCCGCGCCCACGTGATCGGTCAAGAAATAGAGTTGGCCCATGAGCTTTTCTGAGCTGAACCTGTTTCCTCTCTGCCTCGGCGGCAACGTCTTCGGCTGGACCGCCGACCGGGACGACTCCTTCGCCGTCCTGGACGCCTACGCCGAGGCGGGCGGAAACCTCATCGACACCGCGGACTCCTACTCCGTGTGGGTCCCCGGGCACGTCGGCGGGGAGTCGGAAACCGTGATCGGCGAGTGGATGGCCTCTCGCCGCAACCGCGACCGGATCGTGGTGGCGACCAAGGTGGGGTGGCCCCAGAGCAGCCGTCCGGGGCTGTCGGCGGCCAACATCCGCGCGGCGGCCGAGGACTCGCTCCGGCGGCTGCGTACGGACTACATCGACCTGTACTGGGCCCACATCGACGACGCGGACACTCCTCTGGAGGAGACCCTCGGCGCGTTCGACGAGCTGGTCACCGAGGGCAAGGTGCGCAACATCGGCGCCTCGAACTACAGCGCCGAGCGGCTCGCCCAGGCGCTCGCGATCTCCGAGGAGGCCGGTCTGGCCCGGTACGGGGTGCTGCAGCAGCACTACAACCTGCTGGAGCGCGACTACGAGGGCGCGCTGCGCGACGTGGTGGCCGAGGCAGGGCTGACCAGCACCCCCTACTACGGCCTGGCCCGTGGCTTCCTGACCGGCAAGTACCGGCCGGGGGTCACGGTGGACAGCCCGCGCGCGGGCGGGGCGGCAAAGTATCTGGAGACCGAGCGCGGCCCGCGGGTGCTCGACGCCCTGGACAAGATCGCCGCCGCCCACGACGCCGTCCCGGCCACCGTCGCGCTCGCCTGGCTGGCCGCCCAGCCCACGGTGGCCGCGCCGATCGCCAGCGCTCGTAACATCGAGCAGCTGCGGCCGCTGCTCGCCGTCGCCGACATGACGCTGTCGCAGGAGGAGCTGACCCTGCTGGACGAGGCCTCCCGCTAAGGAGCCTCTCGGCAGGAGCACGACGGTCCCGGTAAGGGGCGGGGTCCCACCGGAAGACGTGCAGGACTTCCGGTAGGGGCGTCCGGCGGGCCACGGGGCGTCCCGTGGCCCGCCGGGGACACATGGGAAAGGGCCCGGCCGCGAAGCGGCCGGGCCCCGGGTTCCCCGTACTTCCGTACGAGCCGTACGGGGGGTCGGTACGGGGTGTCCTAGTGCGAGCTGGCCTTCTCGGCACCGATGCCGGTGAGCGAACGGACCTCGATCTCCGCGTACTTGTCCGAGTTGTACTCCTTGCTGAGGCGGGCGCCGATGAACCCGGCGAGGAAGCCGATCGGGATCGAGACGATGCCCGGGTTGCTCAGCGGGAACCAGGCGAAGTTCGCGTCGGGGAACAGCGCGGTGGCGCTGCCGGAGACGACCGGCGAGAAGATCACCAGGATCAGCGCGGAGGCCAGGCCGCCGTAGATGGCCGAGACCGCGCCCGCGGTGTTGAAGCGCTTCCAGAACAGGCTGTAGAGGATCGCGGGCAGGTTGCCCGAGGCCGCCACGGCGAAGGCGAGCGCGACCAGGAAGGCCACGTTCTGCCCCTGTGCGAGGATGCCGAGCCCGATGGAGACCGCGCCGATGACGAAGGCCGAGATCCTGGCGACCAGGACCTCCTCCTTGTCGGTGACGTTGCCGCGCTTGAACACGTGCGCGTACAGGTCGTGGGCGAAGGAGGAGCTCGACGCCAGTGTCAGGCCGGCGACGACCGCGAGGATCGTGGCGAAGGCGACCGCCGCGATGACGGCCAGCAGGATGGTGCCTCCCACCTCGCCGAAGATCGCCTGGCCCACCGCCTCGGCGAGCATCGGGGCCGCCGTGTTACCCGCCTTGTCCTGCGCCACGATCGCCTCGCCGCCGACCAGGGCCGCCGCGCCGAAGCCGAGCACGAGGGTGAGGAGGTAGAAGGTGCCGATGATGCCGATGCCCCACAGGACCGACTTACGGGCCTCCTTGGCGGTGGGGACCGTGTAGAAGCGGATCAGGATGTGCGGCAGGCCGGCGGTGCCGAGGACCAGCGCGAGGCCCAGGCTGATCAGGTCGATCTTGCCGGCGAGGCCCTGCGCCTCGGTGCCGTACTTCAGGCCCGGCTCCAGGAAGGCCGCGCCCTTGCCGCTCTGGGTGGCGGCCTCGCCGAGCAGGCCCGAGAGGTTGAAGCCGTAGTGGCCGAGCACCAGCAGGGTGACCAGGGTCGCGCCGCCCATGAGCAGCACGGCCTTGACGATCTGCACCCAGGTGGTGCCCTTCATCCCGCCGACGACCACGTAGACGATCATCAGAACGCCGACGCCGACGATCGTGAGCGCCTTGCCCGTCGGCGAGGTGACGCCGAGCAGCAGGCCGACCAGCGCGCCGGCGCCGACCATCTGGGCGAGCAGGTAGAAGATCGACACCGTGATGGTGGAGACACCGGCCGCGGTGCGGACCGGGCGGGGGCTCATCCGGAAGGCCAGCACGTCGGCCATGGTGAACTTGCCGGAGTTGCGCATCAGCTCGGCGACGAGCAGCAGCGCCACCAGCCAGGCGACCAGGAAGCCGATCGAGTACAGGAAGCCGTCGTAGCCCGACAGGGCGATGATTCCGGCGATACCCAGGAAGCTCGCGGCCGACATGTAGTCGCCGCCGATGGCGAGACCGTTCTGCACGCCACTGAAGGAGCGGCCACCGGCGTAGTAGTCGGTGGCGTCCTTGGTGTTGCGGCTCGCCCAGAAGGTGATGCCCAGCGTTCCCGCGACGAAGAGCAGGAACAGGATGGTGGAGAGGGTCTGGTGGCTCATTCGGTCTTCCCCTCGACTCCGTGGCGGATGTCGTCGGCCAGCGGATCGAGCTTCTTCTCGGCGAAACGGGAGTAGGCCCAGGCGATGCCGAACGTCGACACGAACTGGAGCAGACCGAAGATCAGCGCCACGTTGATGTTGCCGAAGACCTTCGCGCCCATGAAGTCGCGCGCCCAGCCCGACAGGACGACGTACAGCAGGTACCACGCGAGGAACGCCGCGGTCATCGGGAACGCCCAGGCCCGGAAACGCCTCTTCAACTCCTGGAACTGGTCGCTGGCCTGAATTTCTTCGTAGACCGATGAATCATGTTGCCTGGCGGTCACGGGACCTCCCAAAATGTGATCTGGATCACGGACAACGTAGGGCTGGACGCTACCCCCGGAGGAGACCCGCATGCGATCTCTTCGCCGAGGCGCCGCCGAGTCGCGTTCAGTTGGGTGGGGCTTGCGGTGAAAGGTCTGTATCGCGCGACGAACGGTCCCCGGGGAAGCCGTCCTCACCACCGTCTCGCCCGCAGGGCGTACGCCCCCGCGCCGCAGACCGTCAGGCCGACCACCGCGAGCAGAACGCGATAGTCGACGAGCGACACCAGCACGGCGCCGGCGAGCAGGGACGACAGCTGGGCGAACCCGATGAGGGACTCGAAGGCGGTGGAGACCCGGCCGACGAGGTGGCCCGGGCTGCGGCGCTGCACCAGGGTCGTCCTGGCCACCCCCTCCAGGGTCAGCCCGGCGCCCGCGACCATCATGGCCACCAGCACGACCGCCTCCGAGGGCACCGTCCAGCAGATGACCGCCATGCCGTACAGGCCGATACCCGCGCCGATCGCGAACAGCTCGCCCCGGCGCGCGATCACCGTGGAGCTCCGCAGTCCCCCGGCGACCGCCCCCAGGCCCATCGCGGTCGAGGTGAACGCGGTGAACTCCGGCGACCTGGCCAGGCCGTGCTCGATGACCGCGAAGATCAGCGACTCGGTCGCCCCGGCCAGTGCGAACATCAGGCAGAGCGCCAGGGCCGCGCGACGCAACGGCGGGTCGGCGCGCAGGTGGCGGGCCCCGGCCCAGAACTCCTCGCGCCAGCGCCCCGGCGGTGCCGGCGAGACGGGCGAGAGAGGTCTCGGCGCGGGGAGCATCGCGAAGACCCCCGCGGCGACGAGGAAAGTGATCATGTCGAACAGCACGAGCGCGCTGATCCCGAAGCCGGTGTAGACACCCACCCCCAGCAGCGGCCCGAACAGGCGCAACCCCTGCCGAGTGGTCTGCAGGGCGCCGTTCGCCTCGGCGAGCAGGTGCTCGGGCAGGATGGCCTTGATCAGCCCGCCGAGCGCGGAGAAGATCACCGCGTACGAGCAGCCCATCGCCGCGGACACCGGGTAGACCAGCCAGACCGTGCCCTGCCCGGTGACCGCGATCAGCGGGGTGAGCGAGATTCCCGACAGCAGGCAGGTGACGACGAGAAGTTTCCTGCGGTCGACCCGGTCGATGAGGTATCCGAAGCAGGGCGAGAAGCACAGGGGGACGGTGAAGAAGAACAGGGTCAGACCCGCGGCGGCGTCGGAGCCGGTGAGACTCTTGGCCAGGATGGCGGGCACCAGCAGCAGCGAGGCGTCGCCCAGCAGGCTGACGGCCATCCCGAAATAGACGAGCCGGAACCGGGGCCGGCGCAGGACCTCCGGTATCACCGCTGACCGGCTGACCGGCGGACCGTCCCGTTCCCGGAGAGCACGGTGAACCGGTGCCGCGCGGTGAACCGGTGCGCCGTCCCGTTCCCGGAGAGCACGGTGAACCGATACCGCGCGGTGAACCGGTGCGCCGTCCCGCTCGCGGAGAGCACGGTGGCCGACCGGCGTCCGGCCCGGTTCCCGGGTAGCACGGCAGTGGCGTCGCCGACCTCGGCGACCGCCTCGTCACCGGAGCCGGCACATACCAAAACTAGTTAGAACGACCGATATGTCGGTTCATAATCGTCATTCCGTCACAGCTCCTCGGAGCCGTCAAGAGGACCGTGGCCGCCAGTCCCCCCGGTCCAGGTTGAGGATCTCCGGGGTGTGCAGGCGCACCATCGTGCGAGCCACGTTCGGCGGGATACGCCCGGGCGTCAGCAGCGAGACCACCACCATGACGAGAAAGGCGATCGGCACCGTCCACGCGGCGGGCTGCGCCAGCAGGGCACCGACCAGGCCGGTGTACGGTCCCCCGCCGATCGTCAGCAGGACCGCACCGCAGGCGAGACCGCCACCGGCGAGCAGCCCCGCCATCGCACCCGCGGGAGTCAGCCGCCGCCACCAGATGCCCAGCACCAGCAGCGGGCAGAAGGAGGAGGCCGCCACCGCGAACGCCAGGCCGACGACGTCGGCGACCGGCAGCGAGCGGGCGAAGACCGCCAGAACCAGCGGAACGATCACGGCCAGCACCGCCGCCGCCCGGAACGACCGCACCCCTCCTTTGAGGATGTCCTGCCCGATCACCCCGGCGACCGAGACCGTGAGCCCCGAGGAGGTCGACAGGAACGCCGCGAACGCCCCGGCCGTCACCAGCGCCGTCAGCAGGTCCCCGGCCACACCGCCGACCAGCCGCCCGGGCAACGACAGGACCACCGTGTCACTGCCCTCCAACTCCGGGACGTAGATCCGGCCCAGCGCGCCGTAGACCGCCGGCAGCATGTAGAAGGCGCCGAGCAGCGACAGGACCACCAACGTCGTCCGCCGCGCCGCCCGGCCGTCGGGGTTGGTGTAGAAGCGGACCAGCACGTGCGGAAGCCCCATGGTGCCCAGGAAGGTCGCCAGGATCAGCGAGTAGGTCGAGTAGAGGCCGTACTCCCTGCCCGCCGACAGGGGCAGCGCCCACGAGGCCGCGTCCGCCGCGCTCAGCCCCGGCGCGCCACCGTCACGCCACGCCAGCAGCAGGAACACCAGCGGCACGGCGAGAGCGGTGAGCTTCAGCCAGTACTGGAACGCCTGCACGAACGTGATCGACCGCATGCCGCCCGACATGACGTTCACCGCGACCACGGCCGCCACCAGCAGGCCCCCCGCCCACTCGGGCGCTCCGGTGATGGCCCGCAGGACCAGGCCCGCGCTCTGGAACTGCGGCATCAGATACAGCCAGCCGATCAGCACGACCAGTACCCCGGCCATCCTCCGCACCGCCATCGACTCCAGCCGCGCCTCGGCGAAGTCGGGAAGCGTGTACGCGCCCGAGCGGCGCAACGGCGCGGAGACCAGCACGAGCAGCACCAGGTAGCCGCCCGTCCAGCCGACCGGCAGCCACAGCATGTCGGCGCCGAAGGTGAGGATCAGCCCCGCGATGCCCAGGAAACTCGCCGCCGACAGATACTCCCCGCCGATGGCGGAGGCGTTCCACAGCGGGGAGACCGTGCGGGAGGCGACGTAGAAGTCGGAGGTGGTCCGCGACAGCCTGAGCCCGAACGCGCCGATCAGCACGGCCGCCAGCACCACCAGCACGACGGCCGTCACCCCGTACGCGGTACTCAACGGGCCCTGTCCACCAGCTCGGCGAAGTGGCGCTCGTTCCGCTCCGCCTGCCGGACATACAGCCAGGCCCCGATCACGAACGCCGGGTAGATCAGGCCGCCCAGCACCGCCCAGGGCAGCGGGACCCCCAGCACGTGCAGCGCGCCCAGCTCCGGCACCAGCAGGAACACCACCGGCAGGCCCACCACCACGCACCCCAGCACCGTGCAGACGAACAGGGCCAGACGGAACTGGGTACGGATCAGCGAGCGCATGTAGACCTCGCCCAGCCGGGTCTGCTCGTCGATCTCGCGGGTGACCGGGTAACTGGGGTGGCGGGGAGCCGTCGTGCGAGGGCTGGTCACCACCTCGCGCCGCGGACGCTCCTCCTTGCGGGAGCGCTCGCCGTCCCTGCGCGGACGCTCGTCCTTACGCGGACGCTCGGCCTCCCCGCGCGACCGGTCGGCGTTCCGCCGGCGCGGCTCGGCCTCCTCGGGCTCGGCGTCGCCGCTCACTCCTGCCTGCCCTTGCGCGCCCTGCGGACCAGCAGGTCGCGCAGCTCGCGGGTGTGGCGGCGGCTGACCGGGATCTCGGTCTCGCCGATGCGGACCACGCAGCGTCCCGAGTCGATGTGCAGCTCGTCGATGTGCTTGACCGCGACCAGGTGACTGCGGTGCACCCGTACGAACCCCGCCGAGGACCAGCGCTCCTCCAGCGTCGCCAGCGAGATCCGCACGAGATGGCTGCCACCCGCGGTGTGCAGCCGGGCGTAGTCGCCCTGGGCCTCCACGTAGCGGACCTCGGTGCTGGCCACGAACCTGGTGACGCCGCCGAGCTCCACCGGGATGGTGTCGGGGTCGGCACGGCCGGAGCCCTCGACCTCCGGCAGCTCCGCGGAGACGAACACCCTGCGGATCGCCTCGGCCAGCCGCTCCGGCCGCACCGGCTTGAGCAGGTAGTCCTCGGCCTTGATCTCGAAGGCGTCGACCGCGTGCTCCTCGTAGGCCGTCACGAAGACCACCCGGGGCGGGTTGGCGAACTGCGACAGCAGACGGCCGAGCACCACCCCGTCCAGGCCGCGCATCCGGATGTCGAGGAAGACCGCGTCGATCGGCCTCCCGTCGGCGATCGCCCGGTCCAGGACGCGCAGCGCGGCGGCCCCGTCCCTGGCCAGGGAGACCTCTCCGATACGGGGATCGTCCCGAAGGAGGTAGGCCAGGTCCTCCAGCGCGGGAAGCTCGTCGTCCACCGCAAGGACACGCAGGCCGGTCACGCTCACTCCTCCGGGTCGTTCGCGAGGGAATTTCTAGAGGGTGATGAATCAGACATCGCCTGTCAACTTCGCGGGATGAGGGGAAGATCCGGACCGGAGGCGGGCTCACCGGACGGAGACACCGGGATGGTACTTGGGCAGGCGGACGCTGACCTTCGTCCCCGCCCCCTTCGCCGTCTCCACCACCAGGCCGTACTCGTCACCGTAGACCTGGCGCAACCGCTCGTCCACGTTGACCAACCCCACTCCCCCGGCCCCCGAACGCTCGTCGGCGGCACCGGCGAGGATGCGGCGCAGGCGGTCGGGCTCCATGCCCACGCCGTCGTCCTCCACGCTGATCCGGCACTCGGCCCCGGCGTCCTCGGCGACGATCGAGATGCGCCCGATCCCGGGCTTGCTCTCCAGGCCGTGCTGGACCGCGTTCTCCACCAGGGGCTGCAGGCACAGGAACGGCACCGCGACCGCGAGCACCTCGGGGGCGATGCGCAACGTCACCTGCAACTGGTCGCCGAAGCGGGCCCGTTCCAGGGTGAGGTAGCGGTCGATGGAACGCAGTTCCTCGGCCAGCGTGGTGAACTCCCCGTGCCTGCGGAAGGAGTAGCGGGTGAAGTCGGCGAACTCCAGCAGCAGCTCGCGGGAGCGGTTGGGGTCGGTACGGACGAAACTGGCGATCGTCGTCAGCGAGTTGTAGATGAAGTGCGGGGAGATCTGCGCGCGCAGCGCCCGGACCTCGGCCTCCATCAGGCGCGTTCTCGACCGGTCGAGCTCGGCCAGCTCCAGCTGCGAGTCGACCCAGTTCGCGACCTCGTGGGCGGCCCTGACCAGCCCCGCCGAGGCGTGCCCGCCGTACGCGGCGAGCGAGCCCACCACCCTGCCGTCGGTGGTGAGCGGCACCACCACGGCGAACCTGATCGGGCACTCGGGCAGGTCGCACGAGACGACCTCGGGGCCCAGGACGCGGGTCCGGCCTCCGGAAAGCGTCTTGGTGGCGTGGGCGAACGCCTCGCGGGCGTGGTGGTCGCCCTCGCCGTCGTAGACCAGCAGCCGCTCCTCGTCGGTGACCGCCAGCGCCGGGGAGCCCAGCAGCTCCCGAAGGTAGCGGGACGCCTTCTGCGCCCCCGCCTCGGTCAGCCCCGCCCGCAACGGCGGCGCGGCCAGGGACGCGGTGTGCAGGGTCTCGAACGTGGCCCGCTCGGCGGGGCTGCTGCCCAGCTCCCTGCGGCCGCGCAGCACCCGCCACAGCACCAGGGCGGGTACGCCGATCAGCGCGGCGACCACCAACACGGCGACGAGGGGTTCCACGCTCCGGACCTTATACGTCCGGTCACGCCCGCGCCTCGTTCATGGAGATCACGGCCGTCGCCTTTACGATGTAGATTAAATTCTGCCCGCCGGGGACGGAGACCTGTCCTCGCAGGTGGTGAGGCGCGCGGGTGGTGAGGCGCCTCTCAGTCCCGCCCCCGCCCCGGGGCGGGGGTGAAGTCGGCGGCCTGATCCGGCCGGTAGACGCCTTCCGCGCCCACCTGGGCGGCGTGGACCCCCTCGTCGGGGGCGTACAGGCGAATCTGGACGCCGTCGGGGTCGACGAAGCCCAGCGCGTGGCCGGCGGACGCCTTGATGATCGGGCTGTGCGGGACGCCGAGCCCGTCCAGACGCGCGACCCAGGCCTCAAGCCCGTCAAGGGTGACCTGGAGCGCGAAGGGGTCGGCGTCGAAGAGCGCCTTGGCCAGGGAGGGGTTCTCGCGCAGCGCGATCTGGAAGGCCGCACCGGGGACCGTGAAGCTCATGCCCCTGATCACGCCGTCCTCGTCCTGGAAGCTGGTGTGGTGTTCCAGCCCCAGGACCTTCTCGTACCAGGAACGGCTCCGCTCCAGGTCACTCACCCAGATCTTGAGGTGGTGCACACCGGTCATTACGGCGTTCAACTCGTCTCCTCGGGGGGCCTGCGTCGTCGTGACGGTCGTGGTGAAACGGTGGTCGCGGAAGGGCGGCGGCCCTCCGCGTGCCCGAGATCAGAATAGTTCGCCCTCCGGCCCGGCATCCTGGACCTGACAGGACGTCCGGCGGCGGCAAGCTCCGGGTGGGCGGAGAGGAGGGGGTCCGCCGCCCACCCGGAAACGGTCAGATTACCCCGGCAGACATGAGTTTGGCTCGCTTGTGCGCACAGGTATCGGTCCGATCTCCGCGGACCCGACGGCCCAGTCGGGCAGACCGTCGCGCCGGAACTCCCCGACGGTCCGCTTGAGGACCCCCCATCATGCCCCGCGAGGCAGTTCCGAGGGGGTTTGGGGGACGCTTCGGGGGACATGGGCGGGCCGCCCTCGCGAATCGCCGAGAGCGGCCCTTTCCGTGCTACCGGGCATCTACTTCCTCTTGCCCCGCCGCAGGACGCGCAGGACGACCAGGACGAGCGCGGCGAAGGCAGCGACCGTCACGACGGGACGCTTGCTCGCCTCGGTCGTGACCCTGCCCGCCGCGTCCTTGATCTCGGCGGGAGTCGCCTCCCTCACCCTGCCGACGACCTCGGGAGCCGCCTCCTTCACCCGGCCGACCATCTCGGGAGCGGCCACCTTCACCCGCTCCACCATCTCGGTGGCCGTGGTGGCGGTCGCCGCCCCCACCTTGCGCAGGTCGTCGCCCACCTGGGCGGCGGTCTCCTGAATACGGCCCTTGACGTCGGTCTTGTGCACCAGTGCCTCCACTGTGTCGCCCAGTTCGCGGCGGGCGTCCTCGATGTCCCGCCGCAACGTTTCCGTGTCGTTCCCGTCGTCTCCGACGATCTTTCCGATCTTCGCCGCTTCCGTCGCTCCCGCTGCCCCGACACCGGTACCGCCGGTGTTGGCGTACGGGGTGGTCGCCGCCGTCGTCTCCGGGACGACGACGGGTGCCGCGCCCTCCCGGAGCGGGGACGTGCCGTCACGCCCCGGCTCCGAAGCGCCGAGGCCCTCGCGGGATGTGCCCTCCGGCTGGTTCGGCGGGATGTTCAGCGATCCGCTCTCGTCCGGCGTGATCGGCTCGTCGACACCCTTCCTGCGAGATCCGGTGGTTCCGGCGTCCGGCTCAAGCCGGCCGGGTCCGCCCGGGTCTGTCTCGGTCATCGGTGCGCCCTCTCTTTCACCGCGTCGATGTCGTCCTTGACGCTCTCGATGGTCCGTACGGGGGTGGGCGGGGCGGCTTCGGCGACCTGGCGCTTGCCGAAGAACCCGAGCGCGCCGGCCACGACCAGCAGCACCCCGCCCACCAGCGCGGCCGCCGCCCAGGCGGGCATGACCTGCGCGAGCAGCAGGATCACCGCGGCGACCAGGGCCGCGGCCCCGAAGAGGGCGACGATCCCCGCTCCGCCGAACAGCCCCACGCCGATCCCGGCGTGCCTGCCCTTCTCCGTGAGCTCCGCTTTGGCCAGGCGCAGTTCGTCCCTGACGAGACGCGAGACCTGCTCCGACATCTGCCGGATCAGCTCGGACGTCGGCAGTGACTCCTTGGTGTTGGTCATGGACTGCCTCCTCCCTCACAGCAAGGGGACGTCTACCCTCCCCTCCCCCGGCAAACATGGGCCTGGCTGCGATGATCACAGAGGGCTCGGGGGCGTCACCGTGCCGTATCCCATGGCGAACCACTCCATGGCCCGCATTTGATCCGTTTTTGATTTCGAGCCGGGACACCCGCGGCCCGGGCGGACACAGCGGCGATCATGACGACCCGGTCCGGGGAGCCGGGATCACGGCGGTCCGCCAGGAAACCCCGGCCACCCCTCGGCCGGCGAGGCCGGACGCCTCGGCGGAGCGGCACCGCCACCCACGCGTCCGGTGCGGGTGGACACCTCGATCGCTCTCACCCCCGGGATGCGTCATGATCATAGGGAGGCCCGCGTGTCCGAGTGGTGGAAAAGTAGAGGTACGGGCGAAGATGAGCCTCTTGGGATAGTGCGGGGCACGATGAACACGAGCAGGAAGGCGGCACGCTAGAGATGGCACAGATCGTCGGCGGCGGCAGCCCGGTCAACGACGCCGAGCGACGGGTCATCGCACACCTGCGAGACAACGCCCCGGACGACTGGCTGCTGCTGCACAACATCGAGGTGCCCCGCGGAGACGACATCTTCGAGGTGGACGTGATCGTCCTGACCGGCCACTCGCTCTGCGTCATCGACGTCAAGGGCACCCGCGGCCGGATCGAGGTCGCAGGGACCCGCTGGTTCCCGCTGCGGCGTGAGGCGTTCGGCTCCCCCGTCGCCAAGCTGCGCGGCAACGGGCGCGCCCTGAAGGGCCTGCTCACCCAGGAGCGCCGCGAGCTGGACCGGGTCTACGTCGACAGCCTCGTGGTGCTCACCGGCCCCGACGCCGAACTGGTCGACCCCGCGGGCCGCGACTCGCGGCACGTCACCGACCTCGCCGGGCTGATCGACACGCTGAGCGACGTCTCCCGCGTCAGGCGCGGCCACACCACCGACACCGCGCCGTACGGCACCGCGATCATCGAGGCGCTCAACGGGAGCGTGCGGCGCTCCACGGCACCGCCACGCTTCGGCAGCTGGGAGGTGGAGGAGCAACTGGGCGGCGACAACCGGGTCACCGAGTACCGCGCGATCAACGCGACGGTCCCCGGCAGCGAGACGGTCCTGCTGCGCGTCTACCGGGCGGACCCGCTGGCGCAGGAGGAGCCGAGGGCTGCGGAGCGACGGCTGATCACCAACGCCTACCAGGCCCTCACCAGGATCCCCCCGCACCCGTGCGTGGTGCGCGCCCGCGACTTCTTCGCCATCGACGACGAGAGCCGGTTCGTGCTCGTCCTCGACGACGTGCACGGCCAGGCGCTGCACCTGCACCTCACCGCCTCCCCGCCCACGCTCTCCACCGCCGCCCGGCTGGACGTGGTGGAGGACATGCTTCGCGGCCTGGCCCACGTCCACGCCAACAACGTGATCCACCGGGCGCTCAGCCCCGCGTGCGTGCTGGTGACGGAGGAGGGCCGGGCCATGCTCACCGGGTTCGACTACGCCAAGCCGGGGCCCCGCGCCCACACCGTGGCCAACGAGCTGCCCAACGTCCTCGACACCCACTACGCCGCTCCCGAGTGCCAGGCCATGCCCGTGCGGGTGACGGCCGCCTCCGACGTGTACGCGGCCGGGGTGATCGCCTTCCAGCTGCTGACCGGGAGGCTCCCGCCGATCACCCCCGACGCCGAGCCCGCCGCCGCCTCCGGCGAGGCGTCCGTGGAGGTGATGGACCTGCTGCGGCGCATGCGCGACCACGCGACGCACAAGCGTCCCAGCGCCGCCGAGGCCCTCGCCGACCTGCGGCGGGCCCGACGCCCCCGCCCGCCGGAGCCCGCCGGCCCGATCCCCTCCCCGCGGCATCTCGCCGCGGCACCGGATCCCGCCGGATCGGACGCCCGCCCCCGGGACCTCCCGCCCCGGGAAGCCCTCCCCCAGGAGGTCCGGCCACAGCAGCACACCGGCCTCCCTCAGAGCCAGGCCCCGCGGAACTCGGACTCTCCGGAGCCGGACCCTCCGGGCAGCACCGGCGCGGCGGGCACCGTGCCGGCGGGCGTCGGGCGACCGGAGGATCGCGGGCCGGAGGACCTCCCTCACCAGACCCGCCCTCAGGCTCCCGCGCGGTCCGAGGACGAGCGCCCCGAGAGCCCGCCCGCAGCGGAGACGCTGCTCGGCAGGCTCAGGACGGGACTACGGCGCATCACCGGCAAGAAGCCGTGAAGGCGAATCGGCCGCCCACCGTCGTCCGGGCCTGAGCCCGGCGCGGGCGAGGTCAGCGGCGGCGGGTGGGGCCGCCGCGGAAGCGGTCGAGGAGTCCGCGCAGCCTCTGCTGGTTGCGCGGGTCGCGGGCCATGGTCTTGGCCTTCTCCATGTTCCGCCGTCCCTGCGGGGTGCTCAGGTAGCGTCGGACCCGGTCGATCAGCGATGCCATGGTGCCCTCCATCTGTCGGAGACCTCCGACTACCCGGTGACGCCGGTTCCAATCGCCGCCGACACCGGGCCGCACCGGGACCGCACCGGGCTCAGGAGTCGACGAAGTCGTCGGGGACCATCACCCGCAGGCCGTTGGGGATGGTGCGGATCGTGATCGGGGTCATCAGGCGGACCTCGCCGTCGACGTCGGCGGCCATCGGCGGGTCGGTCTCCAGGTGCATCTCGCGCCCCACCACGAAGGGGCCTCCCGCCAGGCTGCGCCAGCGGCCGCTGCCGGCGCGGACCATGGTCTCCAGCAGCAGGCGCAGGCGCTTGCCCGAGCCGAGCTGGTACGCGACCAGGAGCCCGTTGTCGATGCTGATGTCCCTGGCGACCTGCCAGCCGCCGTGGAAACGGCCGTTGGCGATGTTGAGCTGGTGGGTGAGCAGCTCGTGGCGGCGCCCGTCCACGGTGAGGAAGGCACGGAACGGCCGGTGGCCCGGCAGGATCGTGAGGGCCGTGAGCGGGTAGGCGGCGCGGCCGAGAAGACGCTTCACCCCGTGCCTGACCTTGCCCGCCACCTCCACGGAGACCCCGAAACTGGCCAGGTTGGCGAACTCGCGGTCTCCGGCCACGCCCAGGTCGATGTCGGCGACCTTCCCCGTGCGCAGCACCCGGATCGCTCCGGCGAGGTCGAGGGGGACGCCCAGGCTTCGGACGAAGTTGTTGGTCGTGCCCAGGGGCAGCACGCCCAGGGCGACGTCGCGGTGGGCGACGTGCTTGACGGCGGCGCTGAGCGTGCCGTCGCCGCCCCCCACGACGAGCAGGTCGGGCTCGGAGGCGAGGGCCTCCTCCAGGGTGGCGCGCAGGCGCTTGGGGTCGACCACCGGCAGGAAACGGATCGAGTCGAACCCCTCGGCCCGCAGCGCGCGGACCACGGCGGCGTAGTGGCGCCGGCCTCGGCGCGAGCGCGTGTTGACGACCACGCAGACCCTGCCCTTGGTCCGGATGGCCTCGGTGTGCTCGGCCTTGCTTCGAAGCTCTCCCACGCTGCCCCTGTCCGATCGGATGGTCGCCCGTTCAAATGGTAGGGCCCCGCCGTCGATGACGGCGGGGCCCTACCGATTGTGGGATCTCGTTTACCTTGCCGGCCGGTGCCCCTACTTCTTGGGCGGGGTGACCTGCACGATCGCGCCGAGGTCGCCGGGGAGCGGGGTGATCAGCTTGAGCTTCACGCCCAGCGCCTTACCCTCGTCACCGGGGTTGCCCGAGCCGAGGACGTGGCCGTTGCCCATGTCGGTCCCGTACAGCTCGGTGGCCGGGGTGCCGTCGGCGTTGACGATCCGGGTGCTGTAGGGCTGGTCGCCCTCGGACGGGACGACCGTGGAGGCGTCGAAGTCGCGGTAGAACAGGCTGGTGCCGCGCGCCTCGAACCCGGGGTACCAGGTCTTCGCGTCGGTGAACTCGGAGACCCCCTTCTGCGCGGCCACCTTGGTGCAGTACTCGCTGAAGGGCTCACCCGGCCCCTCGAAGCACTCGGTGAAGGGGTAGGTCTTGGCGAAGGAGAAGGCGGCGTTCGAGCTCTGCACGCGGCCGCTCATGTTCTTGAGCGTGGTGGTGTCCTTCGCGGCCGCCGCCCCGGTCCGCCGCAGCGGGTCGAAGTGGGAGTCGACGAGGAGCAGGCTGCCCTTGGAGCCGATGCTCGGCGCCAGGTCGAGGTTGTTCGCCACCGAGTTGTTGGTGTAGTTGGAGTCGCGGAACCACACGAGCAGGCCGGGGGCGTTGTACTTGACCTTCTCCACCTTCCAGGAGCCCTCACGGGAGTAGTTGGTGGCGTAGGTGTACTGCAGGCCCTTGTCGAACCCGTCGAGGTTGCGCCACTCGGCCAGGTAGAACCGGGAGACCTCGCGCTTGCCGTCGTTGACGACCCAGCCCTTGCCGGTGGTGCCGTTGAAGGTGCCGCCGTTCGCCGTCCAGCCGGCGGCACCGCTCTCCAGGTCGTCGCTCCAGACGGTCTGGGCGCCGTTGGTGAGCGCGAAGTCGTCGACGTGCCAGCCGCGCGGGGTGTAGGCCGCGTCGGTGTTGTACGTCAGGCGCAGCTTGACGGTCGTACCGGCGAACGGGGTGAGGTCGACGTAGTCGTGCCGCCAGCCGCCGGTGTCACCGGCGAGGCCGTACTTCTTGTTGCCGAACGCGGCCAGGTTGCCGTTGGGGTCGGGGTAGTCGTCGCCGGTGGAGACCAGGGCGCCGCCCTCGGTGTAGACCTTCTGCTGGGCCCAGGTCGTGCCGCCGTCCGTGGAGACCTCGACGAAGCCGAAGTCCCAGTCCTCCTCGATCTCGTAGTTGTTCCACATCCAGAACTTCAGGTCGCTTCCCGCGGGCACCTGGACGTCACGGCCGATCTTGACGTTCGCCCACTCCTGGTCGAAGTTGGACCAGAACGTCTTGGTGCCGCTGTGCGGCTCGACCATCGTCACCGGAGAGCTCGTCAGGTTCACCCTGACGCCGTCCTGGGTGAGCTTGGGCGTGCGCGAGGCCTGGCCGATCGTCACCAGCCCTGCGCGGTCGCCCGGGTCGAAGACCTTGGGGTTGGCCCAGCCGAGGACCCACTTGCCCCAGAGGCTCATGTGGGTGGGCATCGACTGGAAGATCGGGCCGCTGTGCGAGCCGCTGGACATCAGGTCCCAGAAGTCGACGGCCGAGGAGGCCTGGCCGCTGGTGTCGTACAGGTCGGGAAGACCCAGGTCGTGGCCGTACTCGTGGGCGAAGACGCCGACGCCGGAGTCCTCGGGCTGCACGATGTAGTTGGAGATCTTCACGTTCTGGCCGGGCACCTGGTAGCCGCCGGCCACCGCGCTGGAGTGCGCCCAGATCGCGTAGGTGCCCTCGGCGCCGCCGTCGGAGGACTTGTCCTTGCCCGCGTGGACCAGGACGAGGTGGTCGATCACGCCGTCGGGCTCGGCGAAGTTCCCGTCACCGTCGGCGTCGCCGACGTCCTCGAGGTCGTAGTCGGCCCACGGGAAGTTCGGGTCGGAGGCGGCGAGGGCGTTCACCGCGTCGATGGCGAGCTGGCCGGCCCCGCGCGGGTTGTCCGGGTGGCCGCTCATGTCCTGCACCGGCTGGCCGCAGGCACGCGCGCCGTAGTAGGCCTCGGAGTGCGGGACCTTGATCCACGGGCTGGCCTGGCCGGTGACCGTGTAGGCGCCCTTGGACATCTCCTCGTACATGTTCTTCATGGTGTAGCCGGAGATGTCGATGCCCTTGCGGCCGTCGCGGGGGTCGGTCAGGTCGGTGCGGACGCGCTGGGTGATGCCCTGCTTGCTGTAGAGCATCTTGTTGAAGTGGTCGGGGCTGAAGTCGGGCACCCAGAAGCTGTTGTTGTCCTTGTGCGGCAGGGTGGCCGGGTTGGGGATCCTGTTGTGCAGCGGGCCGTTGAGCAGCGTGCCCGGCGGCTCGGTGACGCACTCGGCCGGGTCCTCGCTGTTCACGTCGGCCGGGCGGGAGAAGCCGGAGAAGTCGTCGTTGGCCTTGTCGTCGAACTCCACCAGCAGCGTGAGGAGCTTGGCCGTCTTGACGGTCTTCGACTTCTTGAAGATGAAGTCGGCGGGGTTGATCCCTGTCCTGATCGCCTGCGCCTCGCGGGCGGCCAGCACCCGCGCGGCCACCGGGTTGCCCTGCGAGTACTTCTCGGCGATCTTCTTGGAGGGACCGGCCTTGCGCGCCTTGGCCGAAGGAACGGCGGGGTCCTTGACCTCCGGCTCGTCCCTCGGAGGCGCGTAGTTGATGTAGTAGTCGGCCGCGGTCGGCTCGTACCGCGCGACCGAGGTGTCGCTCTCGGCCGACGCACCGCTCACGGCCAATCCCGTGACGGCCAGGCCGAGCACGGGGACTATCGCGAGAAGGCGCCTGCGAGCGCTCCCGCTCCTGACTCTGCCGGACAACGTGTCCCCTTCCTGCCGCCCGGGTTCACCGGACGCGTCCACCACCGGCGCGCCGTATGAGCGCGCCGAACGGGGACGTTAGACGAGAAAGTAAAGGAAGAGTCAAGAGACCAAATGATGTTGCGAAACTGCAATAAAACGCGTTTTGTCCGGAGAAGGCACGTTGGCATAGGCCGTAAAGTCCAATATGTGACCGCAATCTCCGCACTCGCCGCCGCGCTCGCACCGGAGAAGGTGCTGACCGATCCCGACGTGACCGACTCCTACGCGCGTGACCGGACCTTCCTGGAGCCGGGCAAACCGCTCGCCGTGGTGCTCGCCCACACCAGGGACGACGTGGTCGCCGTGATGAGATGGGCCACCGAGCACCGGGTGCCCGTCGTCCCCAGGGGCGCCGGGACCGGGCTGGCGGGCGGGGCGACCGCCGTCGAGGGATGCGTCGTGCTCGCGCTGCACAGGATGGCGGCGATCAGGGAGCTCTCCCCCGCCGACGAGATGGCCGTGGTCGAGCCGGGCGTCATCACCGCCGACCTGGACCGGGCCGCCCGCGAGCACGGGCTGATGTACGCCCCCGACCCCTCCTCGTACGAGATCTCCACCATCGGCGGCAACCTCGCCACCAACGCGGGCGGGCTGCGGTGCGTGAAGTACGGCGTGACCCGCGACTCGGCGATGGGCCTGGAGGTCGTGCTCGCCGACGGGCGGGTGATCAACACCGGCAGGCGCACGGTGAAGGGCGTGACCGGATACGACCTGACCGGGCTGTTCGTCGGCTCCGAGGGCACCCTCGGAGTGATCACCGCGGCGACGGTGCGGCTGCGCAGGGCGCCTTCGGTCTACCCGGCGACGATCGCGGCCGAGTTCACCTCGCTCAGGGACGCCGCGGCCGCCGTCTCGGCGATCATCGCGGCCGGATGCCAGCCGTCGCTGATGGAGATGCTCGACCGCAACACGCTCAAGGCCATCGACGACTGGCGGAACATCGGGCTTGAGGAGTCGACCAGGGCGATGCTGATCGCGCAGTCGGACGCGGCCGACGGGCCCGTCGTCTCCGAGCGGATGGCCGAGCTCTGCACCGCCAACGGAGCGGCCTTCGTCGCGGTGTCGTCGTCGGCGCAGGAGGCCGAGGAGCTGATCGGGGTCCGGCGGATGGCCTACCAGGCGAAGGAACGGCTGGGCAAGTGCCTGGTGGAGGACGTGTGCGTGCCGCGTTCCTCGCTGCCGTACATGATCGAGAAGATCGAGGCGATCGCCGTCAAGCACGACGTGCTGATCACCACGGTCGCGCACGCGGGCGACGGCAACCTGCACCCGGTCTTCATCTTCGACCACGCCCTGACCGAGCCACCGCCGCAGGTGTGGGCGGCGGCCGACGAGCTCTTCAGGGAGACCCTGGAGATGGGGGGCACCCTCACCGGCGAGCACGGCGTCGGGCTGCTCAAACGGCGCTGGCTCGCGCTGGAGACCGGCCCGGTCACCGAGGAGATCCACCACGGGATCAAGCAGGTCTTCGACCCGCTCGGCATCCTCAACCCGGGCAAGGCGATCTGAGCGGGCCTTTGAGGGGACCTGCCCCGGATTCCCCGCCTCCCCGGTCGTCGCGGCGCGAGATCGCGAGAGCTCCGAGGCACGGCGTCGACGGCGTCATGGGATCCCGGAGTAACCCGGGCCTCCACCCCCGAGGGGATCTCCTTCACCGTTCACGCTGGTAGCGTTCTGCCCCATCTAAACCTTTTTTGGGTTTTGTTCGGGGACATCGTGTTCGGGGGGACATCGTGACGGCGCCGCTCATCGAGGGGGATCCACCGCGACTGGGCCCGTTCGAGCTGATCGGACGGCTCGGCGAGGGCGGCCAGGGAGTCGTCTACCTCGGGCGGGGGCCCGAGGGCGAGCAGGTCGCCGTCAAGCTCCTGCACCACGGGCTGGTCGGCGACCCCGAGGCCAGAGCCCGCTTCCTGCGCGAGGTGTCGGTCGCGCAGCGGGTCGCCAGGTTCTGCACCGCCGCCGTGCTCCACGCCGACCTCGCCGGCAGCCGCCCGTACATCGTGAGCGAGTACGTCCCAGGCCCGTCCCTGCGCCTGCTGGTCGACCGAGAGGGTCCCCGGCGCGGCGCGTCCCTGGAACGTCTAGCCGTCAGTACGGCCACCGCGCTGTCGGCGATCCACCGCGCGGGCATCCTGCACCGCGACTTCAAGCCCGCCAACGTGCTGATGGGGCCCGAGGGCCCGGTGGTGATCGACTTCGGCATCGCCAGGGCACTGGACGCGCCGGGGATGACGGCGACCGGTGTCGCGATGGGGACCCCCTCCTACCTCGCGCCCGAGCAGCTCGGCCCCGGCGAGGTGACACCCGCGGCCGACGTGTTCGCCTGGGGCGTCACGATGGTCTTCGCCGCGACCGGCAGCCCCGCGTTCGGCCAGGACTCCATCGCGATCGTGATCAACCGGATCCTGAACGCGCAGCCGGAACTGGGCACGCTTGAGGGACCGCTGCGCGACCTGGTCGCGGCCTGCCTGTCCAAGGACCCCGCCTCGCGCCCCACCGCCGAACAGCTCGTCAGCCACCTGATGGGCGCGGCCCCCACCGGCCCCGTCCCGCACCCGGCCGCCCTCCCCCATCTCGGCCCCGCACCCGGCGCCACTGCCGCGACCGGTCCCGGTTCCGCTCCCGCCACCGGCCCCACGTCCGCGACGCCCCCGCGACCGGGCGTACAGGGCGGGTACGGCCCACCACACCAGGCCGGACCGAACCAGGGCGGGCCATCACAGACCGGACCGTCGCCGGGCGGATCAGGTCCGAACGGTCCCGATCTCCACGCAAGAAAGAGGCCCCGGCCCGCAGGGCTCCTGCTCGCCGGAGTGGCGGTCGTGGCCGCGCTCGGCGCGACCGCGGGGGCCGTGGTGCTCTTCCAGGACAACGGGAAGGCCGCGGCGACGCGGCCGGCGGCGACCCCCACCGCGTCGGAGGTCACGGAGCCGGAGCCCGATCCGACGCTCGTCCCCGAGGTTCCGAAGGAGTCCTCCCAGCCCTCGGAAAGGGTTTCCGAGGCGGAGGAGAGAACCGAGACGGCCCCCGCGATCACGTCCTCTCCGTCCCGGCGCACCGCGCGGCCGTCCCCCCGGCCGGACGAGGATCCGGCCGGGGGGACGGAGAAGCCGACGGCGAAACCCGACAACTCCCCCGCACAGACTCCAGGACCGACGACCTCGCCGCAGCCGAGCGCCCCCTCCAAGCCCTCGCCGTCCCCGACACCCACGGCGAAACCGACGGCGAAACCCACCACCGAGCCACCGCGGAGGCCCAACCCCCACACGGCCACCGGCGTCTGCGGCGGCGGCTACAAGGTGATCAACTCCAGGGCGCTGGGCAACGCGGCGACCGTCTATCTCCTCTACAACGCCGCCCAGGGCAAGAACTGCGTCGTCACGATGGCCCGATACGTGACCTCCTCCAAGGTCGCGATGAACGCGATCCTCCAGGTGAAGGGCGGCTCCGCCGCTAGCGACCCCGGTAAATTCACCGCCTACGCGGGTCCCGTACGGCTTCCCGCCGGGAAGAAGTGCGTGATCTGGGGCGGTTCGTACGGATCACGGTCCTGGAAGAGCGGCTGGAGCCACTGCGGCTGAGCACGGGGGATCCCGGCTTCGTCGGCTTCCGTTTCATCCGGTCCGGCCGACTCCGGTCGTTTCCACCACCTCGCGCATGCATTTCGCCCAAGAGCAGCGGAAACCGGACATTGTGGCGTTCAGCGGGAAACGACTTGCGCGTGGACTCCGGGCAGGTCGTCGAACCCGGCGGACGAATCCATCGTGATCACGGTCCTCGCGGTGGCGGCCGCCGTCGCGGCGATCAGCAGATCGTACGCTCCCCGTGCCTTCCCCGAGCGGCGCACATCGGCCAGGAGGCGAGCGTGCACCTTGGCGACGTCCACCGTGTACTCCTCGACCGGTATCAACGCCAGAACCTCGTCCACGAAGGCCTGTCGCCCGGGACGACGCGCCGCATCCGCCAGCTCCACACCGACGAGCAGCTCGGCCACGGTGATCGCGGCGATCGCCACATCGTCGGCATCCCCGATCACCGCGTCCACGGCGGCCTTGCCCCGCTCCGCCGCGATCAGTACGCCGGTGTCCAGGATCAGGCGTCGGGCCACGTGCTCCTCATCTCGTCGTCGACCGCCTCCCTGGCCATCGCGACATCGGCCTCGAAGTCGGCGTCCAGCGTCTCCGCGGCCCTGGCCAGGAAGGCTTTGACCATACGCCCCGGCGCCGCGGGCGCGGGACCGATTACCGCGATCCGTTTACCTCCGCGAGTGACCACGATCGTCTCCCCCCTCTCAGCCTCGTCCAGAACGACCGCGAAGCTCCGAGACGCCTCAGTGGCAGTCATCACCTTCATGAAATCAGACTATCTGATTTTTAGCAGGAATCGCCTCGCCTCGGCATCCAGCCAACAGGGCGGCGGCCTGGGAGTGAACACGCTAGAAAAAGCCGGATTCTCACCACATGCCCGGCAAACCAGCTTGGCCTGCCAGGAGTCATAGGAAGAGCACATATTCCCTCCCCTCGGAGCCTTCCCTTGCTCAAGAACCTGCTCGTGTCGGCGGCCCTGGTCGGCAGCGCCCTGATCGCACCGGCCGCCGTAGCCCTGCCCGCCTCGGCGGCGACCCTCCACGCCCAGGCCCCCGCCGTTTCAGCGGGTAGTCACGCCGCCTGCCAGTACCGACAGGACAAGCAGGTCTGGCGGTGCATCACCCCCGGTGCCTTCTGCCCGAAGGCCGCACGCGGAAAGTACGGGTACGCCAAGGTCACCAACCGCAAGTACCGGTGCCTGTACAAGAACAGCGACCCGTACTGGCGCTGGCGGCGCGCCTGATCCCTGAGACACCGGAGAGCGCCGATCCCCATGCAGGGGATCGGCGCTCTCCGGCGTTCCAGCCCGTCAGCAAAGTGACCATCCTGCGGTCTTCGGGGTTCCTCCGGACACCGGCGGGGCGTCGTCTCGGGGATAGCGTCTCCGCACGAGCCGCGGAACGCCCGTCCACTCCCCCGGGAGGCTCACACCGGGACGCGATCCCCTCCTCGCACACGCTTTACGAGGTCGTCGGCGGCCTCCGGCCAGCGGGCGTGGTCGAAGGTGAAGCCCGCTTCGAGCAGACGGCCGGGGACGACCCGGCGGCTCTTCAGCAGGAGTTCGGTGTCCGAGCGCAGCACGAACGCACCGAGCCCGGCCATCCACCTCGTCGCGGGCAGGCCGACCCGGATCCCCCACGCCGCGCGCAGCGCGCGCATGAAGGCGCGCTGCGGCAGCGGCTCGGGGGCGGCGAGGTTCACCGGCCCGGCGAGGTCGTCCCGCTCGGCCAGGAACTCGACGGCGCGGACGAAGTCGCGGTCGTGGATCCAGGACATGTACTGCGCGCCACCCGCGATCGGACCGCCGAGCCCGAGCCGCGTCATCCGCAGCAGGACGTCGAGGACACCGCCGCGATCGGGACTCATCACCATCGCGGTACGCAGGGCGACCTTGCGCGTGTGCGGGGTTTCTGCCCGTTCCTGCTCCCGCTCCCACGCTTTCGCGATCTCGGCGCTGTAGGCCCAGTAGTCCGGGACACCGGGTTCGCCGCCGCCGATCACACCGGTCGCCTCGTCGTTGGGCGCGTCGAAGCGGTGCGCGTAGACGGTGGCGGTGCTCATCTGCAACCAGACCCGGGGAGGTCGCGCGGCGGCGGCGATCGCCTCGCCCACGACCCGGGTGGAGTGCACGCGCGAGTCCATCATCGCCCTGAGGTTGGCGGCGGTGTAGCGGCAGTCGACGCTGCGCCCCGCCAGGTTGACCACGACGTCGCTGCCGTCGATCTCCCGCGTCCAGTGCCCCAGGGTCTCCCCGTCCCAGCCCACATCGCGCTCCCGCATCGGGCGCCTGGTCAGCACCACGACGTCATGTCCTGCGGCGGTCATCGCACGATCCAAGATCGCGCCTACCTGACCGCTTCCTCCGGGTATCACTATTTTCATTCGGACTCCCCAGAACGTGTGAGGCCAGCCTAGCGCGGCACGCTGAACGCGTTCAAAAGCGGTCGCCCACCGACGGATTCGGGTGCGAGTCAGGAGACGACCGGGCTGCGGCGCTCGATCAGTACGACGTCACGCCAGACGCCGTGGTGGCGTCCGATCCGCTCACGGATGCCGATCACCCGGAACCCGGCGCGTGCGTGCAGGGCGAGGCTCGCGGTGTTCTCGGGGAAGACGCCGGATTGGATCGTCCAGATCCCGGCGGCCTCGGTGGAGGCGATCAGTGCCGCGAGCAGCGCGGAGCCGACACCGCGTCCTCGGGCCTCGGGGTGGACGTAGACCGAGTGCTCCACCACCCCGGCGTACGCGCACCGGTCGGAGACCGCCGTCGCCGCGACCCAGCCCAGCACCCGGTCACCGTCCCGATCGCTGTCGGTGTCGCTGTCGGTGTCGGTGTCGGTGTCGACGGCGACGTGACTGTGGGCGGGCAGCTTGGCCGCCACAAAGTGTTCCCAGGTCGGGACGGCGGTTTCGAAGGTCGCCTGGCCTTCGTCGATGCCAAGTCGGTAGATGTCCAGCACCTGCGCGCCATGCCTCGCGGTCATGGCCGTGACGCGTGGCCCCGCAGTGGTGGTCATGCCCGGCCTGCGGCGGGGACCAGTTCGGCCAGCAGCGCGCGAACCCTGGCATCGATCTCGTCGCGGATGAGGCGTACCTGCTCGACGCCCTGACCGGCCGGGTCGGCCAGCTGCCAGTCCAGGTAGCGTTTGCCGGGGAAGATCGGGCAGGCGTCGCCGCAGCCCATGGTGACGACCACGTCGGCGGCCTGGACTGCCTCGCCGGTGAGCGGTTTGGGGAACGCGCGGGTCAGGTCCAGGCCGAGCTCGTCCATGACCGTGATGACGGCCGGGTTGATGGAGTCGGCGGGGGCGGATCCGGCCGAGCGGACGGTGACACTTCCGGCGGCGTGGTGCTCCAGCAGGGCGGCGGCCATCTGGGAACGTCCGGCGTTGTGCACGCAGACGAACAGAACCTCGGGAAGGGTGGACATGAAGGCTCCTTGAAAGCGGGCGGCGGCCCGTAGCCGGTCGAAGGACAGGGACAACAGAGGTTCTCGGCTCACGCGCGGGCGAGGCGGTGGCGCAGGGCCAGGGAGAGGTAGACCAGCGCGAGCAGGACGGGCACCTCGATCAGCGGGCCGACCACCCCGGCCAGGGCCTGGCCGGAGGTGACGCCGAAGGTGGCGATCGCGACCGCGATGGCGAGTTCGAAGTTGTTGCCCGCCGCGGTGAACGCCAGCGTCGCGGTGCGCGCGTACCCCAGACCGACCAGGTGGCCCAGGGCGAAGGCACCGACCCACATGAGCGCGAAGTAGACCAGCAGCGGCAGCGCGATCCGCGCGACGTCGAGCGGCTTGGAGGTGATCGCGTCGCCCTGCAGGGCGAACAGGATCACGATGGTGAACAGCAGACCCCACAGCGCCACCGGACCGATCTTCGGCAGGAAACGGGTCTCGTACCAGGTGCGGCCCTTGGTCTTCTCCCCCAGGCGGCGAGTGAGGTATCCGGCCGCCAGCGGGATTCCGAGGAAGATGAGCACGGAGCGGGCGATGTCCCAGGTGGACACGTCCAGCGCGGCGGCGGGCAGGCCGAGCCGGCCAGGCAGCGCGACCAGGTAGAACCAGCCGAGCCCGGCGAAGGCGATCACCTGGAAGGCGCTGTTGAGCGCGACCAGCACGGCGGCGGCCTCCCGGTCCCCGCAGGCCAGGTCGTTCCAGATGACGACCATGGCGATACACCGGGCCAGCCCGACGATGATCAGGCCGGTGCGGTAGTCGGGCAGGTCTGGCAGGAAGAGCCAGGCCAGGGCGAACATCAGCGCGGGACCGGCCACCCAGTTCAGCACCAGCGAGGTGACCAGCAGCCGCCGGTCACCGGTCACCGTCTCCAGCCGGTCGTAGCGGACCTTGGCCAGCACCGGATACATCATCACCAGCAGGCCCAGCGCGATCGGCAGCGAGATGCCGTCGACCTGCACGACCTCCAGGGCGGCGCCCAGACCGGGGATCGCCCGGCCCGCCACCAGCCCGGCGGCCATCGCGGCGGCGATCCAGACCGGCAGCCACCGGTCCAGCCTCGACAACCGCACCGGCGGCACCGCTTCGGTCCCCGCCGGGGCGGACGGTGCCTGCGCGGCGCCGCTCACGCCATCGCCGGCATGCGCGGCCCCAGGATCGCCGACAGCCGCGCCAGCACACCCGGGTTGACCCAGTAGTAGACCCAGGTGCCGCGCCGTTCGCAGTCGATCAGCCCGGCCTGGCGCAGCACCTTCAGGTGGTGGCTGATGGTCGGCCCGGTCAGCTCGAAGGCACTGGTCAGGTCGCATACGCACGCCTCGCCGCCCTCGTGGCAGGCGATCAGCGACAGCAGCCGCAGCCGCACCGGATCGGCGATCGCCTTGAACAACGGCGCCAGCTCCTCGGCCTCGGCCGCGTTCAGCGGCTCGCACGCCAGCGGCGCGCAGCATGCCTGCCCGGCCTCGTCGGTCCCGGCCAGGTCCACGATCGGCAGCGCTTGTTTCGACATAGCTCTAAGTTGACAGATCTCTAAGCACCATTGCAAGCTGGCGACATCCGCTGAATAGATATCCATCGAAACAGCGACGCGAGTGGTGACCGCCACCACCCGCCGGAACCTCCTGGAGGACCACCATGTCCCGTGTCCAGCTCGCCCTGCGCGTCTCCGACCTGGAGGGCTCGATCGCCTTCTACTCCAAGCTGTTCGGCGT
The DNA here is from genome assembly GCF_040648855.1 of Streptosporangium sp. NPDC049078. Classification (NCBI taxonomy): domain Bacteria; kingdom Bacillati; phylum Actinomycetota; class Actinomycetes; order Streptosporangiales; family Streptosporangiaceae; genus Streptosporangium; species Streptosporangium sp. NPDC049078. The sequence continues at coordinate 215,026 of NZ_JBEZEL010000005.1, read as the reverse complement.
GGAACCCGCCAAGCGCCGCCCCGGTTACGCCAACTTCGCCATCGCCGAGCCGCCACTGAAGCTGGTGCTCCTGGAAGGTGAGGAAGGCCACGACACCCGCCTGGACCACCTGGGCGTCGAGGTCACCGACACCGCCCAGGTGGAGGCGGCCACCCGGCGCCTGAAGGACGCCGGGCTCGCCACCTTCGAGGAGAACGACACCTCCTGCTGCTACGCCCTGCAGGACAAGGTGTGGGTGACCGCTCCCGGCGCCGAGCCGTGGGAGGTGTACGTGGTCAAGGCCGACGCCGACGTCCTGGGCAAGTCCGCGACCGCCGACCAGGACCCCTCGGCCCCGTGCGCCTGCGGCCCGACTGCGGAACAGGCCCCGGACCAGCCGGTCGGCGCCGCGGCGAGCACCGGCTGCTGCTGACGAACCACCGAGAGATCACCCTGCCTGCCACAACGCGCGACAACCCCGCCAGGAACCACACGGCCGGCCGCGGCAGAAAGCGACAGCGGAAGGGATGATGTGAATCTGGGTGGGATGCCGACCCGGCGCTGATGGAGTGGTTTCTCGGCGGGCAAGCACCGCGGATGCGAAAAGACTCCGCCGCTTCTCCGGCGCAGGCCCGACGGGGGCCCGGCGGGGCCCCGGCGCCTGGGGTTCGATCGTGAGAGAGAACTCAGGGCGCTGGGGTTCAACCGCCCTGAGCGTAAGGTGCTGCTCCGGCCCCCGCCCAGCCCGGTCGTCATCGCCACCGTGTGCACGATGCCCGAGGAGCTCGGAAGTCATTAGGTTCGAGCCGTCAGCGCAGGCGGCCCGCGCAGCGGCTGGCGCCCGGCCGGCGTCGGCGGGTCCACCCCCTCACCTCTTGCCGCACCTCAGCAGAGGCATAACCGTGTGCCGAACAGGCCCGCGCGCAGGCCGGGCTCTGCGCGTCCGTAACGCGCCCTGCCACCGGCGCCACGGCAGTGAAAAAGCGCCCTCCGCCCCAGAAGCTACGGCAGCACCGGCAACGACACCGCCGTTTGGGGTCTTCTCGGAGCGGGTTTGGGTCATTTCACCAGTTGCGCGGCAGGACGCAACCATGGATAGTGACTTTAAGTGATCATATGAACCGTATATGTGACCGTTGGATGCCTCCAGTACCAGTGCCAGTCCCGTCGTTGACCAGAGCGACGGCGTCGCGTCGTTTTCGATCCCGCTGCTGTTGCCCAGAGCGTCGCGTTGAGCGGCTCGACGCCGACCCACCCGAGAAAGGACCCCATGACCCCCCTGACCACCCCGGTCTCCAGCCTCACCGCGACCGAGATCGAGCAGACCGTCACCCTGGTACGCGAGGCCGGCCTGGCCGGCGAGAGCGTCCGCTTCGTCTACATCGGCCTACTCGAACCACACAAACAGCAGGTACTCGCCTTCCAGGCCGGCACCGGGCCAAGGCCCGACCGCCAGGCGCGGGTACTGCTGCTCGACACCACGACCGGCGACGCCCGAGACGTCAGCGTCGACCTCACCACCGGCGCGGTCGCCACGATCGTCGATGTCGACGGCTCTCGCGGCGCGATGCCGATCATGGCCGAAGAGTTCATGTCGGTCGAGGGAATCCTCGCCCAGGAACCGGCCTGGGTCGAGGCGCTGGCCAGGCGCGACCTGACCACCGAGCAGGTCAGATGCGCGCCGCTGTCAGCCGGCGTCTTCGGCCTGCCCGGCGAGAAGGGCAGGCGGATCATCCGGGTGCTCTGCTTCGCCACGCTCGCCCCCGACGCCCACGTCTGGGCACACCCGGTGGACGGGCTGAGCGCCTACGTCGACCTGATCGAGAAGAAGGCGACCGAGGTCATCGACATCGGTATCTTCCCGCTGCCGCAGGAGCCGAGCACGTTCCACCTGCCGCAGGGGCGACCGGCACCGTTGGAGACCCTGAAACCCATCGAGATCACCCAGCCCGACGGGCCGTCGTTCCAGGTCCAGGGCGATCGGATCACCTGGGCGAACTGGTCTTTGCACTTCGGCTTCGACGCCCGCGAAGGCCTGGTGCTCCACCATGTGGCCTACACCGACCCCGACCACGACGGCGAGCTGCGGCCGGTCATCTATCGCGCCTCCATCGCAGAGATGGTCGTGCCCTACGGCGACCCGGCGCCGGTCCGCTTCTGGCAGAACTACTTCGACGCCGGCGAATACCTCTTCGGCCGGTATGCGAACTCGCTCACCCACGGCTGCGACTGTCTCGGCGAGATCCACTACGTCGACGTCGACCTGGCCGACGAACTCGGCAACGTGCAGCAGATCCCCAACGCGATCTGCCTGCACGAGGAGGACTACGGCACGCTCTGGAAGCACACCGACATCTACACCCCCAACTCGGCCGAGGTCCGCCGCCAGCGCCGCCTGGTGATCTCCTTCTTCACCACGGTCGGCAACTACGACTACGGCTTTTTCTGGTACCTCTACCTCGACGGCAGGATCGAGTGCGAGGCCAAGCTCACCGGCATCCTGTTCACCACGGCCTACCGCGGGCTACGAGAATGGCCCTACGCCGGCGAGGTAGCGCCAGGCCTGGGCGCCCCGTTCCACCAGCACCTGTTCAGCGCCCGCCTCGACATGATGGTCGATGGCGTCTGCAACGCGGTCGACGAGGTCGACGCGGCCCGGGTGCCGCTCTCATCGGAAAACCCGTACGGCAACGCCTTCAGCTACACCCGGACCCGGATCGCCAGCGAGGCCCAGGGGGTACGCAGCGCGGACGCCTCGGTCGGGCGGACCTGGCACATCGTGAGCACCGAGCGCACCAACCGGCTCGGCCAGCCGACCGGCTACGTCCTGCGCACCGAGCAGAACCCGACCCTGCTGGCCGACCCCTCCTCCTCAATCGCCGCCCGGGCGGCGTTCACCACCCGAGAACTGTGGATCACCCGCTACGCGTCCGAAGAGCGATATCCGGCAGGCGAGTTCGTCAACCAGAACCCGGGCGGCGACGGCCTACCGGCGTATGTCGCGGGCGACCGCCCCCTGGACGGTGAAGACATCGTGCTGTGGCACACCTTCGGCGTGACCCACTTCCCGCGACCTGAGGACTGGCCGGTGATGCCGGTCGACCATGCCAGATTCTCGTTGACGCCCTATGGGTTCTTCGACCGCAACCCCACACTGAACGTGCCCGCCGACACGGCCAGGCACCACGGCGGACCCTGTCACCACGGCGCCTGAGAGGCGCAGACGGAGCAGGTGGTGGCCGGGCGCTGCTTCCGGCGGTGCTCGGGGCCCCCATGCCAATCTCCTCTCAACGAGTGGCACAAGAATCCAAGAACCCGCCTCCACAAGACCAGGGGCACACCACTGTGTCCCGGCTCAATGAAGGTGGCACGGCCAAGGGCTTTCGAGCTGGACGCGTGCCACTTTCACTGAGTCAGAGCAGTCAGTAGGCGCACTGGACGACGACGTCGTCGAGTTCGGCGCGTGGGGCGAACTGGTGGTTGAAGGCCTTTGCCACGGTCAGCCGCAGCACGACATCGGAGCGCTGCGCGGTCCAGCTCACCGTGTGCAGGCGCCAGCCTGGGTCCACCGTCTGGTCCACCGGTACCGTCTTCAGGGCGATGTAGGTCCAGTCGGCCGGGTTGATGACCTCCAGGTTGAAGGTTGCCGCGGCGTTGCGCAGGTCCAGCCAGACGCCCGCGGTACAGCGGGCGCCGGGGTGGGCGGGCACCGGGGTGAGGAAGATGGTCCGGCCGATCGCGCACCACCCGCCGGTGTTGCTGACGCGCAAGCCGGCCATGCCGGTGCCGGTACGGGGCGAGGCGATCCCGACGCTCTGGAAGTACGGGGTGTCGCAGTCGCCCTGGTCGGTGAACGTCCAGCGGGCGGCCGGGTTCGACGCCGGTTCGAAGCCGTCGGAGAGCTGCCAGATTCCCGCGGACGCGGGCTCGGCCGGGAGGAGTGCCGCTGCGAGGGCGATGGCTGCCGCCATCAGCGTGCGTGGAAGTGCTGAGCGCATAACCAAGCTCCTTGTCAGAGCTAAGACGACAACACTGTCATTTTGCGGCCACTAGGGGCTCGTCCGTAGTTTCCAGACTAAAAACAACACTAAGACGGTGACTCATTTGGCGAGTCGGCGGTAGCAGACAAGGGCTGCGGCGATGGCGACGAAGGATGCGAAGTGAGCGGCCAGGCGTTCATAGCGGCGGTGTACCCGCCTGGACCACCTGAGCGTCGAGGTCACCGACACCGCCCAGGTGGAGGCGGCCACCCGGCGCCTGAAGGACGCCGGGCTCGCCACCTTCGAGGAGAACGACACCTCCTGCTGCTACGCCCTGCAGGACAAGGTGTGGGTGACCGGTCCCGGCGCCGAGCCGTGGGAAGTGTACGTGGTCAAGGCCGACACCGACGTCCTGGGCAAGTCCGCGACCGCCGACCAGGACCCCGCGGCCCCGTGCGCCTGCGGCCCGGCCGCGGAACAGGCCCCGGACCAGCCGGTCGGCGCCGCAGCGAGCACCGGTTGCTGCTGAGATGAGGCCGGTCTCCATGTCCGGCCACAATGGAGACCGGCCTCATCTACGGTCAGACGGTCATGAGTGGATTGGCGAATGATCATCGAGGAGATCAAGCACTACCGAGAGCTGCTCGACATCCATTTCGATCTACGCAGCTATACCTGCGTCTCCTGGAGCAGGATTCCGGATGTCGCGAAGGTCGCCTCATGTTTTGGAAATCCAGCGGAGCCGGTGGGTAGGTGGCCCCTCTCCGAGGCCTCCGAGTACAAGGATCGGCATGACCCGTCATCCCCCGAGGAACTGGATCCGATCGTTCTCCTTGGCACTCAGCCTGGATGGACGATCGCAGTCGAGCCCAGTGGCCGAGAGGCCACCGCCACGGAGGTCATGCGTCGACTTTCCGCCGGCGGGGAGGCATTCTGTGTCTTCGGGGGCGGCAGTCCTGAGTGGCAATATTCCCGAGACGGCGGCAATCCCCTTCGGGTCAAACACATCAGTGATGATGAGCCAGAAATTCGCGCACTGGAAGCTTTGATGGGAGATCTACCGTGCCGGGCGGACTCCGCTGGCGAAAATTGGCTGGAGGCCGCCTACGCACTGGCTGAGCGGGTCACGGGAGTGCGACTCGGTGATGAGTGGCTCACAGAACCTCATGAGGGCTACATCATCCGGAAGGCTCCTCGTGAAGTATTGCCGAAGAACCTGCGCGATCACCTCGTCGCGATGGATCCGGAAATCGCGGAGATCGTTGCCGATCCGCATGGGCACCGCAGGAAGACCGCGGAGTTGTGTGCGCGGATCGCAGTGGAAATCACAGGTCTCGGAAGCGACGTGATCCACAGCGTGTTGGCGGCGACTTTAGACTCCAGGCTCATTACTGCAGAGTTGAGGAAGCAGGTACAAGAACTCGCCTTCCAGAGTGGGCGGCACGATCTTCCAGACACACCCTCGGATCAAACCGCAGTATTGCATGCTCTGCTGGGCGCGCTCAACCAGAACGAAAGGCAAGCTGCCGAACTCGCGTCTAACTGGGCCTCGCGAGTCGGAGACGGCAGTCCCGACCAGCGAGCACGCCTGGCGATACTGAAAGCATGCACGGAATATGTATGACCACGAAAGATCGCCAAGATTATAAACCGCATCAAAGTGTGCGGAACCAAGAAATGAACGAATTTTATTCCAGGCGGATAATCAGCAGTACAGCTACAGCTGGTGCAAGTACTAATGGGAGCCTCATGACAAGCCGCGAAAAACTCGACCAGTGGTCGTATTTCGAAGAGCGAGGTCTGGCGGACAGGTTCGAGTGCGCGTGGGTCGAGGCACCCGACTACCGCGCGGCGGTCACCGCGCTGCGAGCGGAGAAGGAGACACTCGCCTGCGACCTGAACCAGGCGCGTCGGTGGTATCTCCCCTACTCGGAAGAGAACGTCGTGTGGGTGTCCGAGCAGAGCCTCAACTGGATCAAGATGTTAACCGTGTCCGGATCACTCCCATGGCGTGCCCTCGAATCGCTCCCGCAGCCGAACGGCCGGGCCTACCATCTGACCTACAACGACGGCGAATTCAGCGAGCCGGTCTATGTGAACGGGGGCGAGTGGGAGGACATCCCCGCGGATCAGTGGGACCGCCCTCGGCAGGAGGGAGCAGGTCTCGTCGGTTCCTCCGACATCGCCCGGGAGATGAACTTCTACCTCGCCGCACTGGCATACACGACCGGCAGGTTCATCGACGACACCTGGTTCGCCACACCGGGACTGCTCTGCCGCATCCCGGACGGAGCGTGGCCGCGTGAATGACCAATGGGAGCTCCTGCGCGGCGCGGGACTGGCTCGCGGGTTCACCGGCACCTGGATCGAGTCGGGCGACACCGACGCGGTGGCCGCACTGCTCGGCGCGGATCTCACCTCCCGCCAGGACTGCGACCTGGCCACCGCCATGACCTGCTACCGGCCGATGGCCTTCACCGAACGCGCCTGGATCGGCCCCCACTCCGACGGCTGGACCCACGCCCTCACCATCAGCGGCCCACCCCCGGTGACCACCCGTCTGACGGACGCGGGCCTGCGTTTCCTCCAGATCCGCACCGTGAACGCCTACGTCTACGACCTCCTCCACGGCGACGGCACCACGACCGGCTGGGCGACCCAACGCTGGTACGGAGAGGTCATCGCCGAACCCGGCTCCATGGTCGAGCCCTACCTCCGGGAAGTCGGCTGCCCCGAGTCCCCCGAAGTCGTGCGCTCCGGATCCTGGATCGTCGAACCCGAACACCACGGACGGGTCTGCCTGGAGACCTACCTCTTCCTCACCGGACGCATGAGCGGCCGATTCATCGACCACCAATGGCTGAGCGAGAAGAGAGCCCTCTACACCATCCCCCTGCCACCGGCGATATAGCCGAACGCGTCGCCCTCGGCGACGACCGCGGCCTGAAGTTTCCCCTGTGGTCCGAACTCTGGCGGTGGGTCATCAGGTCATTCGACGTCCAGTGCCTTCTTCACCCGGAGGGCGACTTCGTCGATGCTCCCCATCGCCTTCCACTCGCCTTTCAGGTCTTCCTGTCCGCCCACGAGCTTCGAGCCGTCATCGAAGATGATCCCCTGGGGGTCCGGGGTTGCCAGAACGGTCCCGCTCGGCAGGCCGTTCTCCGCCCCGTCGATCCGCAGGGCCGTTCGCCGATCCGAGAAGAGGAAGAGCATCACTCTCACACCGGCGGGTATGGCCTTTCGGAAATCGTCAAGAGACCTACGGGGCGTGCCATCGTGATATAGACCCCCTGGTCCAGGTCGACATAGACGCGACCGCCACTGACAATCCCGTCGTCCTTTACGGTGGAGTCGACACGAACGTGCATGACCACACGCTTGTCCGGATAGGGGTCACCTTCGATGTCATATATGTCTCGCCCCTGTTCGAACCCCTCGACACTTCCGATGACGATGGCTTCATGATCCCTGGACTTAACCAGTTCCTCGGGTGAACTCTTGTGGTCGTAGTCGACAATCATCGTCCGAAGCACCGATGTGTCTATACGATATATCGTTCCGGTTGTCTGCCCATTTCCCCCGGCCAGAGATTGCCGAGCGCCGCAGCCAAAGGTCATGGAGATGGACAGTGCCAGCGCTATCACGAGACGGAAACTCGGCAAATTCACGTAACACTCCATCAGCATCATCGGTAAACGGTCGTGGCCGCCGACGCGCTCGGGGCACTGACGGCGGTGACGGTGCGCCCGGCCGAGATGCGAGATCGCGCCGGAGCCACACCCGAGGTGTCTTCGGGCGACCTCGATCCCGGCAGCCAGACCAAACCATCGTCGGGGGCGAATGGCGGGGAGGCTCTCCGGTGGCCGACTCGTCGCGGGAAAGGGGGAACTTGTCGAGAAAATCCCGCGTCTCAACAGCCATGATCAACCAAGCGATGGCAACAGTACTGGTGATCGGATCGCTGGCGGGCGGAACCGGTGTGGCCCACGCGGGCGCCACCGAAATTCCCAAGGGCTTCCTGCTGACCGAGCGCGCGGCGGCCGCGGGACCGATCGTGGAGGACGAGGAGTGGTGGGAGATCAGTAACAGCCTGTCCCGGCAGCTCGCGCTCAATCCCTGTCGTACGAAGGCAAAACCCCGCGACGGCCGAGTCGCGATGCGCACCATCACGTACTCGACCAGCGCCCCCTCCGGGAGCGGCGAACAGCTCGTGCTGTACAGGAGCGCCAAGTCCGCCCAGGCCGCGTTCCGTAAGCTCCGGGCGGACCTGGCGAGGTGCCCGAGGCAGGCTGCGGCGAAGGGCGACACCGGCTCCAGGTTCGGCTACGTCGGCAAGCCGTTGCGCGTCGGAGACGAGGCCCTGTCCGTCTCAGGCCACTTCTACAAGCGGGGAAAGCGTGACCGTGAGCCCGCCGAGCTGGAGGTCGTCGCCCGCCGGGGCGCCGCGCTGTTCGTCTACAGCGACGTCGGCAACGGCCTGGCAGCGGGCAGGAAAATCGTCACCCAGGCGAAGAGGATGACGAAGAAGGTGTGCGACCTGCCCGGGGTGTGCGGGTAGGTTGCCTGCTTCGGGAAAAGCTGCCGCACGCCGCGATCGTAGTCGACCACTTCCACCTGATCGCGCTCGCGGGCAAGGCCCTCACCGGTGTGCGCCGGCGCGTCACCCGTGAAGAGCGCGGGCGCCGGGGCCGGGCCACCGGCCCCGAATGGGCCAACCGGCTGATCAAGGGCACCGCCCGCGTGGCGTTCGGCTGAGGGCGGCGCCGCCTGGGCCTTACTCTGTGGCTGGAGAGTTTTCGCTATTCGCGGTCTTGGAGGCCCCGTCTTCTCTTGGAAGGGCCCGTGCCACCTCGATGATCCTGCTTGTGACTGACACGAGGGCCTCCGTTGCCTCGGTGAATTCTTCTGTGAACGCGGTGAAGAGGTCGGCGTTCCCGTGATCCAGGCTCTGCTGACAGTTCCCGCCGGCTTTCTCTGCCCGAGTGATGAACGTCCGCCAGAGTGCTTGGATGTCGGGGTCAGGGACCGGGAAGTAACGGCCGGCGTCGCGGGTGATCTGCCGTATGTCGACGCACAGGGAGCGGAAGAGGGCCGGATCGATGTTGCCGTTCCCGGAGTCTTCGGCATCTTTCAGGGCCATGACGAGACGCTTGAAGATGTTGTTGGAGCGAACATGCAGGTCCTCCCCGCCGTAGAGCCACCAGGCCGTCACCTGCAGGCGCCTGGTCCTGTCAGACACGGCCGTGTCGTCGATGGGTAACAGTTGTCGCACATCAATCCCGGAGGTGCGGCCGGACGAGCTCTGCTGTCCGGTTGCTGCAACGGTTGTCGCCACCGCAACGGCGGACAACGCCAACACGCAGAGGCGACGGGCGGTGAGCCCACCCCGCGCCCGTCCGGACTGCGCTTCGGGGACCGTGCTTTCCGTTCTGGACCGCCGCGTTCTGCGGGCTACTGACACGATCGCGGCTGCGATGACGGTGGCGATCGCGGTAAGCACAAGGACAGAGCCCAGGAGCATATGGACGAGCGGCCAGGCCACGCCCGGCCGCCACTGGCAGCGCGTCGCCAGCATGTTCAGCGGTTGGAAGCATCCGTTCGCGGCGATGAGCACGAAGTGGCCGGCAAGGCCGCCCAATGCCACGCTCTCGGCGGTGATCAGCGCGACGAGCAGCCGGTAGCGGCGTGCCAGGACGCTCGCGGTGGTGGCGGCCACTGTGGCCCCCATCACCAGGGCCACGAGCGCCCACGCCTGGTAGACCAAGAGGTAGAAAAGCTTTTGTTGCCCGGATGTGGGCTGCCAAGTGTGTATATACCCCATCACGACCGCGACGGCGGCCCAGCATGTCAGTACGCCCGCCAGCGCGACCAGCAGCATACGTCGAAGCGGCGGCAACACCTCCCCTCGCACCACCGGCCTGTCGGCCCCGCCCAGGGCGCCGAATGCCCAGCGGGGCGGGACCGTGGCCGGGCGGAGCGTCCAGGCGAGCAGTGGCACCACCCACAAGACCACGACCCCGGACAGGACAAGGGGCCTGCCGAGGCCCGACAGCAGTTCCAACAGCATGCTGATCACGGACAGTGTGGCCGGATCGCCGTCGGGAAAAACGCCCAACCGTTCCTGCAACACCCGACTCGCCCCAGCACTGAAGAACAGCCCTAGCTGCACCAGTAGGTTGCCCTGAATCGACCACCACGTGAACCACGAAGTCAGCACCAGCCACGAGGCCGACAGGCCCAGCAGCATGACCGGCCGGATGGTGCGCCCCGGCCATGCCCTGACCCAAAGCTGAGCGCATTGTGTGGTCCACCAGCCGAACGCCACTCCGGCGAACAGAAGCAGTGCCAGAACCAGCGGGTGGTTCGGCACCCACTGCCCGACCGCAACCCGGTTCCAGAGCAACTCGCCGACCACAAACCCGGCTCCCAGCCACAGCCCCGCCCGCACACCGGAGGGCATGCGGCGCCCGGTGAGTACAGCATGGGCTACGGCCCGCCACAGCGCGGTTCCGGCCACCCCGCTGGTCAGACCCGCAGCCACCAGCGCAGCCGCCGTCTTGACCGCCACGGAATCGGTTGAGGATGCCGAGTAGGCTTCCGTTTGAACCTCGATCAGCAGAGCGGCGGCCCCGGTCAGGAACATCGGCAGCGCCTGCACACCGAACAGTGCCCCCGGGTCGGCCAGAGCATCCCGGCGCAGCTTCCAGCGTGGGTGGGTGCGCCACAGTTCGACGAAGGAGCCGAGTGCTCGCCGTAGTCGGCCCCCGACCGGGTCGGGGGCCGTGAACGCCCAGCCGTGCGGGTCCGCGCCCCAGCGCACCGCGGCGAGGTCGGCGTAGATCTCCCGGTTGCGCAGCACGTCCGACCGGGCGAGATAGACCAGCATGACCATGACGAGCACAAGCAGCAACTCACGCGTCGCATACGGTGCGTCAGCGGGCCAGAACCATGATCGCACGGAAGCGGGGATTTCGATGAGTTGCCAGATGGCGTACGGCAGGAGCACCAAGGCGATGAACCCTCGCCACACGGCGATGGTGGCGTAGGTGATAGTGACGTCACCGTTGCGGATATGGGCGAACTCGTGCAGGACCACCGCTCGGAACGCGGTGGGGTCGGTGCTCATACGGGCGAGCAGGCCGCCGTGCAGGCACACGATCGGTCGGCGATTACTGCCGAACACCACCGCGCTGGTTGAGGCTGCCGCCGGGTCGACGACAACTCGCGGCAGGCGGTCCAGACCGGCCACCACCGCGAAGTCCGCCAGCCTGCGCCGGATCTCGCCATCGTGGTCCATCGCTTCCAGCGGGACGAGCCGGCCCCGCCGTACCCTCCACCGCGGCAGCCACCAGAACAGCACGACGGTCGCCATCACCAGCAGGACCGGCCACAACAGGGTCAGCCACAATGGTGCCCCAGGCTCGTAACGGTCCCGGCACGCCTGGTAGGCGTCGTAGTAGGAGGCGAGCCTGACGGCGTTGGCACGGCCGAAGCCCTGGTTGGGATCACCTCCGGCGGCGAGCAGACAGCCATAGTCGGATGCGCCGTAGAACCGGTTGGTCACGGCCCGCATCATCGAGCCGCTACTCACCAGCAGCAGGACCAGCAGCAGTGTGAACCGTATGGTCGTGCCTGCGGCCATCGCCCGCTCGTCGATTCGTGGCGGAGCAGCTAGGCTCGCCATCGCTAATCCAGGGCCGCGCTGTCGTCGCTGTCCAGGCAGTCCGGTTCATCGGCGTCGTCTCCTGGAGCGGCCAGTGCGAGCCTGCCCGCTACAGCGTCGGCAATGAGCCGTGCGCGGCTGTCCTCCAGTCCGTGCTTCATAGCGGTCTCGACCACCTGCTGGTGCACTTCGGCAAGCTGTTCACGTGTCAGGGCAGGGACGACCACGGCCGGAGTCCGCTTGCGCAAAAGCTTGCGCAGGATGGCTTTCGTCCCCTTGGCCGCGCTTCCCCCAGCCTCGCTCCCGATCCGCCGCGCGGCCTCGTCAACCACCAGCCACACCACCGGAGTCACCAGCACTGCGACCTCACCCAGGCCGAATCCCAACGGTTCGCGCCGGCCGCGGCGACGGCCCAGCCGCCGCATAACCGCGTCGTCGTCGAGCACGGCGAGTCCGTCCACAAGCACGAGTTCCTCGGGCGCGACCTTGGCCACCACGTCGCGGACCACATCGAGCACCCTGGTCCCGCTCGCACCATGCGTGTTGCGGCTGCTAGGTAAAGCTGCTTCAGCGCCCATGGCATCCCTACTCTGTCACGTTCCGCGATAGATCTGGTGCACTAGTGTGACCGAAATAATCTGACGACGTAAGTGAAACTCAGGAAATTAACGGACTCGCTCTCGCCGATCCCCGCCCAACAAAGCGCGACTGCGAGCACTCACCCCAATTAGTGAATATAGGCAGGCCGCAAATAATCCCTCCTGATACAGGAGACTTGTTGCGCCGAACGCGTGTGGAGGTGTTTCGATTCGAAACACCATCCGGCGATCGCGGTCAGCCGTTGGCTCAGCTAAAAAGCGACTCTAAAGGGAATGAGATGAGCTGCGCCTGATGACCTCTCGACCATGATATTCCTGGGTATGCGCATTGCGTATTCCGCCTACGCAATGCGGCACATATGGCTACGGCAGCCTTCGGGGAGCAGGCTCGCCGCGGTTTCCGATGCGCGACAAGTCTCTCCAGCAGCCCAGGAGCAGCACCTTCCAGCCGAAGACGGCGAGTGACCACGTTCGGGCATCGCTTGTAGAGCCATCGTGCGGCAGGAACTCCCTCGGGGCGATGTACCCCTGGCCGAGGTCAAGCGGGATGCGCAGACACAGCAGCGGGTGCCCTTCCACGACGTAACGACGCAGGTCGTCGGTGTGCGGGTAGTAATCGTCCTGGTCACAGCCCAGGACGTGGCAGATCTCCTTGATATCCAGGTCACCGACCAGGAGATAGCGTGTTCCGGGTCCAAGGTTGAGGCACCGGTGGATCGGATCGTCGCCATGGTGTCGGTGCGGCCGGTCCCCACCTCCTGGCTGGCGGCGCTCCCGGCCGGGGGACGGCTCGCCACCACCATCACGAACACGTCGCTCATCCTCACCGCCACCAAAACCGAGGACGGCGGCGCGATCGGTCGCATCGAGCGAGACTGGGCCATGTTCATGCCCACCCGCGCTGGCGTCGACTACCCGCCCCGGGAACGGACACTCCTGGAACGGGCCCGGACCGAGGACGGTGAGGACGTCGACCCAGGCAGGTTCCCGGTGCTGGATGTGATCGAGTCGCGGGAGGGGCGCTCCATGCTGGAACTCGCCGCCCCCGACATCGAGCACCACCACGAGACCGACGGCGACACCCGCATCGCGCTCATGCTCCACACGGACGGGTCATGGGCACGCGCCGAGCAGGCCGGGCAGGCGTTTCCCGTGGTGCATCAGGGTGGCCCGCGTCGCCTGTGGGACCTGCTGGACGAGGTCCGTGACCACTGGCTGCGACACGGACAACTCCCGCTGTACGGCGCCCTGGCCCGGGTCACTCCGGACGGGACGATTCACCTGCGGCGCGGCACGTGGAACGCCGTCATCGGCTGAGCTTCGGCCGGGCCGACGAGCCAGGAAGAGGAGGTCGTCACCGGGTTCGTTCTGCGCGCCGCTCTCGACGCGGCAGAAGGGGGCGTGCACCACGAACAAACCACCGTGGCGCCCCCGACTTCTTCGAAGTGATCATCGATTCACTTGCTGCTCCCTTTCAGCGGACTGAAGCGCCAGTCCGTGCGCCCCAGGAGAGCTGAGAGGAAATCATGGACCTTACCCACCCCAATTCCCTCACCGATGAACCGGGCTCGCCTTTGGGACTGATACTGCCCAATTCACCCTTCTTGGCGCCGTCGGCGCCGTTCTATCTACCTTTTATTATAAACGATTCACTAGAGACAGGAAGATCTAACCGATCATAGGTGATGCGGTGCGCAGACTCGCGGAAAAATCCCCTGGACGACAATTATCCGACATCTCTATCGGCCTCGATGGGCAAAGTCAACGAGGTGCCAACGGTGAAGCGCAGTTCACTACTCCGACTCGGCTGCCGCCTCTCCATAAATTCCGCCAGAACGTCGAGCTTGCCCTGAAGCGCCTCGCCTACGATATCTCGCTGCAGCAGATAGTTTCCTTCATTTCGTGGTCGCGTTGGATCCTCCCACTCCGCGAAGGAGTTCACTGCGTTTTGCACCTTACGCAACTCGGCGTTCAATGCAGTACTAAAATTTTTAGTCATCGCCAGACCAAGGACATTCTTTTTCCAGAGCTCGTAGTCCTTTTTGAATTGCACAATCTCCTTGCTTAGTTTAGGAAGGTCATCGCACCGCCTCTGAAACGCCTCCAGATGCTTGCGAGCATCAGCCCAGGCGTCGGTCATCTACGCCAACTTGTCGAGTAACCGACCTCTAATCAGATCAGCGGCGGTACGCGCCGCATATACGTGGCTGTCCGAGGCCAATATTCGTGTTCCATCGTCCAAGGTGAAGCGCAACTGTTGGATCAGTAGATCGACGTCCGCCGGATCATCCGGATAGGGTTGCCGCTCTCTGTCCAGCGCCATGCGTAATGACTCCGTCTCAGCCGCCAGATGCGCCGCGGTAGTGCTATCGAAGGTAGCGGTGCGCAACTCCCTCACCAGATCGCACCACCCCTCCGAGGACGACCGATTCCCGATGAGCCTTTTCACCTCCTCCACCATCTGTTCAGCCTGCTTTTGGAGGAGTCCTCCCGCGACCAGCTCGGCAGAACGGGTGACGATGACGACGTCCGCTCGAATGCCAGGACGGAGACGAACGTCTTCGATCTCGTCATGAGTGACTGCCCAGACGTCGAACGGCTGGAAGCTGTCGTCGAGTTCGGCGGCATGGATGCGGTTGTTGCTCACTACCAGCACCGCCGAGCCGTACGCTTTCCTCCTGACGCGGCACGGCGCAAGGCGCACGAACTGCTCGTCCTCGCCAAGGAGTTTGAGGACGACGCTGACCAACCGCTCATGGTTCCATGTGCGCTGCTGCGCTGACGTCAACTGCCTAAGGGCCAGCGTGGCGATGTCGGCCCGTTGTCTCGGCACTTTCCACATGGAGCCCTCGGCGGGAACGTCCGGATCCTTGGAGTCCCCGCTCACCTTTACGTAGTCCCTGGCGGCGTGAGCGGCTAGATCGAAGAACCATCTCCGCAGGTCATGAGGGAGCTTGCGGCCAGCGAACATCAACGCACAGCCGACGATCGAGAGTAGGCTCTGCTGTTCCCACTCGCGACCGAACCCGTTCTTCTGGGCATGGGCTTGGCCAGCGCCGCGGAGAACCGCACTGACTTCGGTGTGCGGGCCAGCTATCGCCTTCTCTGGAGTGAGAATCGCTGTCATGAGCGCGTCACGCTGGCGGGACTTCTCAGTGGTGCCCCTGAGCCACTCCACGGCCATAGACAGCAGCAGGTGCGCGGGATCACGGGCCAGTGGAGCGTCAGGAGCATAGTCGCCGAAGTCGATGAGCCAGAACCGCTCTGGAGTGTCGGGCGCGAGGAGGATGTTCCGCACATTCAGGTCTCCGTGTGCACGTCCACGCTGGACGGGGATCCGTTTTGACCCGCTGAAGTGCCCTTCCAGGAACGCCAGCGGGTTCGGCAGGGTGGCAAAGGGCCCGTCAGGGATGTCCTTACCTGTGGGCGCCCATTCCCGCACCCGCTCCAACCTGTCAGGCCGGTCCGCCAGAAGCATGCCGATGTACTCGGCCGCGGTCATCGCCTCCGGCCGATGCTCCGCCTCGGGATTCCACGCGCTGAGAACCTGCTTGGTCACCGCTACGCAGGCGGCGGACAAGCGGGAATCGTGGGCCAGCTCGGCTAATGGCCGGATGCTGGACAGGTCACCACCGGCCACCGACAGTGTGATCATCTGCCAGCTTCCCAACACGACGGGATCATCGATCACCCGCATCAGATGCTCATCACGAAAGTCAATGGGTGATTCACACAGTGCCTGGCTGATTCTGTCGAGCTCGCGTTGCAGCTCACCGGGTAGGAACTTGAGAATCACCTGCCGGTTGATCACATTCTTTTGAAACTGCCGTACCACCGCAAGCTTCGCACCGCTCCGGCCACCCGGTAGCCACTCCACGAAGGTTGTCTCCCATGACTGCGCTTCGCACCAGCGTTCGTATGCGGACTGTACTTCTTCCGGCAGCTCAACCATCTCATCTGGCCTGATCCAGTAAGAAGAAAACAATGGAGCTAACCAGCCCGAGCACGCCCACCGCCATTCCATAGAACTCCCATGGCCTGGCTCTGACGATATGGCGCAGCGTGCGCCGCTGCGTCGTATTCAGGCTCAGCGGCAGCGCTTCGAGGCCACCGGGCAGCGTAGCGACCGCCTTCCGTAGTCCTCCCATATCGAGCCCTGTCCCGCCGACTTTGGCATCTTCGGCCAGCAGCGTCGCGGCCTGCACCCAGCTGGCGTCCGGCCCGGCCGCGAGCCGATCGCGTGAGGAGCGTAGCTGGAAGAACGTCATCTCGTACGCGGTGAGCACACCCATCGTGCGTGACGGCTGCACGACGTGAGCAACACAGAACTCCACCAACTGGTCGGTCCTTGTATCGAAGGCGAAGCCTGGGAGTTCCTCCTCTAATTCGCGGATCGCCACTTCGCGCGGTGTCGAGTCGGTCGGCCGCGCCTTGCCACCGGGGAGTTGGTACTGTCTGGCCGCACCGTCGTAGAGGACGAGATAGCGCTCACCTTCACCTCGCAACCGCGCCTTGATGAGTACTTGGGCAACGCATACCTCCCGCAGTGGCCGCGCGCCGAGGCTGAGCCGAGCACGCTGACGCTCCATCAAATAGAGCAGTTGAGGACCCGCGAGAATGTCAGCTCCGGACTCGGTCAGTTCACCTGCCCGGTTACGAGTCCAATCAGCCAACGCCTTGCCGCTGTCGGCGTACTCGGCCAAGCTACGCAAAAACCACATTGCAGCCGGATGCGTTGCCTTGACCAGTCGGACACCATCTCGTTCCGTTACTGTGAGCACACCGAACACGCCCAGTAGAGCGATAAGCGCCTCGTCTGCCCCAAGGTCCGCGATCGGCAGAGCGCTCTCGTCCGCCGCCGGAATCCTCCGCAGCACCTCGGCGACCACCACGCCCGCCTCCCACTGGGTCATAACCCAACTCTCTCGCCGCCGGGGCGATTACCGACCTATCGTCGCCTGCGGTTCAGAGCTTGTCGATGGTGCCCGGAGAACTTCTTCCTACCGCAGAGGCTTCGGCCCCACCGGGCTGGACACCCGGCAGCGCGTCAGGCGCCGCTGGAATACGGGCACGGAGGCCGGGCTGACTCTCGCCGATCCAAGCGAGATCGCATACGCCACCGACATAATTACCGCCCAACTCGGCGCCCACCCCTGGGTCGTCCAATTCAACCCGTCGACGCCATTTATCTGCGGTGAGGAATGACGTACTGGCCGTCGCCGCTTGTTGGTAAGTGCTGGAGTTCGATGTCATTCATCTGGGCCAGTAGGTCCTGGCGGTTTCTGGCTGCGATCGGACCGGGGGTGTTGGGGAGCCAGGCGGCGAAGGCCCAGTGGCGCCAGAGGATGACCCAGCCGGGGTGGCGGGCCTCCAGGTCGCGAGCCCGGGCGCTGGCGTTATCTGTCTCGCCGCCAGTTTCGGGGTATCGAGGTCAGTACGTACGGGGCCTATGCCGCGACGGCGGCGGCCTTTGGGGCGGAGGGGTTCGTTCGCCAGCGTGACCATGAAAATCCATCGCTTTCCGTCATAGCGAGGATGGGGAGGACGGCGTCTCGACCCGAACGAGTGGGAATCAGGTCCATGGACGCCGGCCTTTTGTACGGTCCACCCCAGTAAGGGGGCCGCAGGCGTGGACCGGCTCCGAGTTCAGGGGATCGGTGGGAAGTGGGGAAGATCTCGCCGAACCCGGAGGCCGGGAGTTCAGAGTTGATGGGGCTGGGTTGGGAGGTCGAATCGGATGCCGGTGCCGGGCTGGCGGGTGCCACGCACGTGAGGTCCACTTGGTTGCCGCAGTGTCGGCAAGTGAGTTCGGTGGCGAAGAACCGCCTGGCATAGTGACAGCGCACTCAGCTCGGGTGTGGCTCGCGGTCGCCCGGCGGGCAGGACGGGTTGCACAGCACGTCGACCCAGATGTCGGCGACCGGCGCGGTGATCTGCTCGACGGTCTCGGCCGGGATCACGTCGTCGGTGACGTCGGCCCAGATCAGGCGTACCGCGGCGGCCAGCGTGACGATGTGGGTGCCGCACCCCGCACACAGGCGGACCTCGTCGGGCAGGTCCAGGATGGGCAGCGGACCGCTCATCGAGACCTCCACTCCGCGCAGACGAACCAGACGGACTTGCCGTCCGACGGCTTGCCCTCCGACGCCGGTACGACGCCCCACCGGTCGGCGTAGGCCGTGACGATCGCCAGCCCGCGACCGTGCTCCTCCTCCGGACCGGCCGGAACCGGGTTCGGCCACACGGCGCTGTGGTCGGTGACCTCCCCACGGACGACCCGCCCGTACCGGTACAGGGCGAGGGTGATCGGCGCCTTGCCGTGCAGGATCGCGTTGCTCACCAGCTCGGACACGACCATGGTCACGTTCTCCGCCACAGAGGACATGTCCCAGGCGGCGAGGGCCTCCCGCACGAGGCCGCGCGCCTTACCGACCGCTTCGGGATCGGCAGGCAGATCCCAGTACGCCTCAAGGGCGTTTCGAGGTGTCTTCATAAGTGCTCCAGCGAGGGCGAGGCCGACAGAGGGAGTGCCGCACTTGGCGTACGCGAGCTCAGAAGCACGAGGTTGGAACCCGACTCAGGCAACAGCTGATGTCACGCAGAATCATGATCTCCTCACACAACGTGTTCGCTCGCGGCCCTATGATGTGGCCTGCACAGTCCATACTGCAACTCTCATTTTGAAACTCGACCGATATGTCTTCCCTTGTGCCAGGTGCTCTACGATCGACTTCCCTACGCCCTGGAGGTAACCGATGACATACAGTGGCCAGAGTCCAACGGTGCGCCGACGGCGCCTGGCCGCCGAACTCCGGGGTTTGCGCGAGGCCGCAGGCCTGACCATGGAGGAGGTCGCTCAGGCGCTGGACATGTCACGGGCCACGATTTCGCGTCTCGAAACAGGCAAAACGGCCCGGCCACGACCTCGCGACATCCGAGACATCCTTGATCTGTACAGGGCAGAGGACGCTCACCGGGAAGCGGTCATGGACCTCGTCCGGGGTGCTCGCGAGCGGGGATGGTGGGAGCAGTACAAAGGTGTCTTCACCGGCACCTACGTAGGACTCGAAGCCGAGGCATCCTCAATCGACACCTTCGAACCCCTCGTGATCCCTGGCTTGCTGCAAACCTCCGCGTATACAGCCGAACTGATCCGAGCCTCCCTGTCTTATGATCCTGCCGAGCTCGACAAGCGCGTGGAAGCTCGGATGCGCCGACAGGAGATTCTGCGGCGTCCGAACCCGCCCCGATACCGGGCGATCATCGATGAGGCAGCCCTGCTACGGCCGGTAGGTGACACGGAGGTCATGCGCGACCAACTTCGCAAGTTGATCAACACCCATCCGCTTGAGCACGTGACCATTCAGGTCATGCCGATGTCGGCAGGCCTGCATGTCGGCATGTCGGGCCATTTTGTTATTCTGGAATTCCCTGATTTCACTGATCAGGACGTTGTCTATATTGAAACACCGACAGACAATCTCTACCTTGAAGAGCCCAAACAGCTCGAACGCTATAACCTGATGATGCAGCGCCTCGTCGCCGACGCACTTGGAGCTGACGCCTCGATCGCATATCTGTCCGAACTCATCGACCGGTTGTGAGACACCAATGGATCTGTCTAGCGCCGAATGGCACAAGAGCACCCTCAGCCAAGGCGACAACAACAACTGCGTGGAAGTCGCCCGCAACCTTCCCGGCATCGTCGCGATACGTGACTCGAAGGCCCCCAACGAGCCGAGCCTTATCTTCACCCCGTCGGAGTGGTCCGCCTTCGTCAACAGCATAAGAAACGGCCAGTTCGACTGATCAAAACCCGCCGCGCAGCTATAGCCGAGAGGAAATCGTGAATCTTACCCAGTCCGATCTCACCTGGCGTAAATCCAGCCTCAGGTCGGCAGAGGGACAAAACTGTGTCGAGGTCGCGGCGCTCCCCACTGGCGGCCAGGCCGTACGGGACTCCAAAGACCCCGACGGCCCCGTCCTGACGTTCGCCTCGGGCGAGTGGTCTGCGTTCATCAGCGGTATCAGGAACGGCGACTTCGCCTAACAGGCCCGCTGTACCGGCATAGCGACGATCAGCCTAATCGACCGGTTGTGAGGCACCGATGGATCTGTCCGGCGCCGAATGGCGCAAGAGCACGCTCAGTCAGGGCGGCGGCAACTGCGTGGAAGTCGCCCGCAACCTTCCCGGCATCGTCGCGGTACGTGATTCGAAGACCCCCGACAAACCGATCCTGATCTTCACCACCTCGGAGTGGACCGCCTTCATCAGCGGTATCAGGAACGGCGAGTTCGGCTGACGGGCACCGGCTATACGGGCATGACCGTGACCAGTCGCCGGGCCAGGGCTTTCGCTTCGGCGAGTAGCCCGGTCGGTGGCTGGTCGAGATCGAGGGCGTGCTGGCCGACTCAAACGGCACCAGTAGCAATGAATCGCTATTCCTGGCGGATCCCACCTGATAGACCGACATGAAACCGGGTCCCGGGGTTCGGAACATCGAACCCCGGGACCCGCCGCGTTACCTGACACTGAAAGGAACAGCGTGAGCTCAACGGTTGAGACCGTCGTCTCCGGAGACTCCGAGAACACCGTCATCCGTGCTGAGTTCCCCGTGAACTACGCGCAGTTCTACCTGTTCGACGGCAACACGTATCGAACCGTGCACCCAGAGCCCAAAGCACCTGGACTGTCGAACGCGGGCATCCTGCGAACTGTACGAGGAGGAGCCCACTTCGTTACCGGCCTCTATCTGGGAAACATCGACTTGACCGTATCCCTGCACCACCACGCCCCGGAGCCGCTGCTGGAGGAATACGAGGACGTGGTCGAGGCCAGCTTCCAAACCGACCTCGACCCACTCGCGGTCATTGCCTGGGATTCCACAAAGTACATCGCCCTGCCACAGCTGCCGTCCAAGGCCGGCTGGTACCGGCTGCGCTACCACGCCCGCAACATGGACCAGGCCTTCGACCTGCGTTCCACGGTGATCATCGACTCGTTTCACCTTCAGATATGGCCCACCCCTCAGAGCGATGCCAAGGTCCTCCGAGTGGTATCGGACAGGGCCCGCCGCAAGTTGTCCCGCTGACCACAAAAATCCAACGGCGCCATCTGCCTGCCGAACCCAGGCCGCCGCGCGGCCTGTCGTCTCACAGGGCGCGAGCGGCGTCACCCGGTCCGAGGGGCCATGGTTTCCCTCACGTGGCGTACGCGCCGGCCGTTCACCCCTTGCCCTCGTTGTTCTTCTTGCCGGTCGTGAAGGCCACCCCCAAACCGGCGCCGACGGCGATACCGAGGCCCATGCCCATGGCCAGGTTGCCGAGTGCGACTCCCAGGGCGGCGCCGATGGCGACGCCGACGGCGATGCCCATGGAGAGTCCGGTTGCGGCCTTCGACGCTTCGTCTTTCTCATCCATGCGTCTGCCGCTTCCCCCGCTCCGGCGGAACATGCGCCCCATCGGGCCGACATCTTGGCGCGGCGGCCTTCCTTACTCACACGGACGCACGACGGCGGGCCCGGCCGGACGAATCCGGCCGGGCCCGCTGTGCTCTATGAGACGGATACCGGGATCAGGCGACGACGGAGCGGAGCGGAATGCCCGCGCCGTCCAGATCACGGATCAGGTCGCGGACGTACGGGTGCTCGTCGGCCGTCAGGCCGTCGGGGTTGGGGATCGTGATGTACGTCGAACCGGAGGCGGACGCCGTCTGTGCCGTGTCGGTGTACTTCTCGATCACCGCCTGTGCCCGCGCGAGGTCGGCGTCGGCCACCTCGATGGTGATCGGCCGCCACTCCCCGCCCAGGTTGGGCAGTTCCTCCGCCTGCTCCGCGGCGCTGCGCGAGGGCTCCGCACGCAGGGTCCGCTGCTGGGCGGCGGGCGTTCCCCCCTGGTACAGCAGGGCGTTCGCGACGAGGTGGATACCGTTCTCGTTGTACGCCCTGAACAGCGGGTTGTAGGCGAAGAGGACGGCGCGTCCGGCACCGGTCGGCTCGTCGACGATGGCGGCCGTGCCCTTGAGCGCGTCGGACCCCACCGTGTAGCCGTTGGACCAGAACCTGCCGTCGGACGGGTAGGTGAGGACGTTCCTGCCGGTGGTGCTCGGGTTCAGGATGGGGTCACCGTTGTTGAACTGGAAGTCCTCCAGGGGACGGCCGAGCGCCACCGGGTTGTCGCTCGCCACGTCCACCCGGAAGTGCGATCCGATGACCTGGTAACCGGTCGGCTTGGGCTTCTCGGTCGTGGAGGTCAGCCCTGCGGCACGGGCGACCCGGGTGCCCTCGTTGCGCAGTCCGATGTAGGTGCCGCCCGCGGCCACCCACTGCTTGAGGTTGGCCTGGCCCGTGGCGGTCAGGCCGCCCGTGGAGTTGCTCCCGTCGGGAACGAGCACGACGGTCCGCTCGGTGAAGGCCGGGGTGTTGTCGTTGATGTCGGCCGTGGTCACCGGCTTGAGGTCCAGGCCCCAGCGGTTGCCGAGCACGTAGCGGGCCTCGCCGTACGACCCGGAGGTCGTGCTGATGCCGGTTCCGGAGAACAGGCCGACGTCCGGGGTGCGCAGCGGGCTGCCGGAGGCCGCCGCCGAACCGCCCGTGACGGTGACGCCGAGCGACTTGGCGAGCTTGTCCAGCGTGTTCGGGGTGAGCGCGCCCGCGGGCAGGCTGACCACACCGCTCGTCAGGTCACGCGAGAGCGGCACGCCCGAGGCGAGCAGCTTGAAGGTGAGCTCGGAGGCCGCGGCCGAGTCCAGCGGGTAGGAGTAGGAGCCCTTCGGCGGAGCCGAGGAGGCGATCCCGCCCTCGATGTCCTTGACCAGGTCGACCTTGGGTGACAGCTCGTCCCCGGTGTAGATCGTGTCGACGCCCATCAGCAGCGGGTTGCTCCACGAGGAGACGTCGTAGAAGTACGGGAACGGGGCGTAGGGGTTCTCGCCGATGAGCGCCTGGATCCAGTGCTTCTGCGGCTGGTTCATCGGGATCCAGTAGGCGCCCTTGGGAACCGTGAGGTTGGCGGCGCTCCTGCCGCCGAGAATCTTGGCGCTGGGCACCGTGACGGGGTTCTTCAGCCGGTAGACCTCGACGTCCATGTCGCGCAGCCGCTCGACCAGCCGGCGCACGTCGCCGATCTGCCGGTCGGGCAGCAGGAAGTACGAACGGATCTTGATGTCGGGCACCGGGAACTGGACCGTGTTGGTCGGCTGGACGACCTCGTTCGGCTGAAGGGTGCCGGCCGCCCCTTCCTCGATCGCGGTCCGCCAGATCGAGTAGTAGCCGTTGAGGACCTCATTCTTGTTGTCGGCGGCCCAGCCGGTCGTGGCCCACTGGGTGTTGAACTGCTGCTGCACCCGGTCCTCCACGGCCGAGGCGCTGCCCTTCTCGTACGTCATGCCGGCGGCGCCGAAGCCCGCGGCCGGCACGGTGTCGCCGTAGCCCATGTAGAACAGGTCGTACGTCGAGTAGTTGAAGTAGCACTCGGTGGTGACGCCGGGGGCACAGGCGCCGTTGTAGCCGAAGCCCTCGCCGTTCGCCGCTCCGATGCGGTTGATCCAGTTCACCGGCTGGTCGGCGATCTCGTGGTGGATCGGGTCGGCGTTGGGCGGGAAGAAGTACTGCCGGCCGCCCATCTCGTGCGCGTCGACGAAGACCTGCGGCGGGTATTTCCGCAGCATCTCGATCTTGGCGTCGGTCTCCGGCTGGGTGCGGGCGAACCAGTCCCGGTTCAGGTCGAAGCCGTAGTTGTTCTGCCGGCGGTTCGCGTCGCGGCCGTCCGGGTTCTGGGTCGGCACGATGACCGTGACGAGGTTGTCGTTGCGCTTGGCGACGTCGCAGGACAGGCCGCTCGCGAGTTCGTACAGGGTCCTGAGCGCGGCGTCCGCGCCGCTCTTCTCACCGCCGTGCACGTTGCCCGCGATCCAGACGATGGCGGGAGAGTCCTTGGCGATCCGCGCCGCCTTGTCGGCCTTCAGCGAGCGCGGGTCGCGCAGCGAACCGACCTGATCGGCGATCTTCTTCAGCTGGCCGGGAACCATGTGGTGCTGGTCCGACACGATGGCGTAGGGCAGTTCCTGGCCGGAGACGCTGTGCGCCATCGTTCCGGTGACCACGCGCTTCGAGGCGCTTCCCACGGCCTTCAGGTAATTGTTGATCTCTTCCGTCGTGAGGATCCTGGGCTGTCCCTGGCCCAGCGGGAAGCCGAAGAACTGCTCGGGGCTCGGCACGCCGGCCGCGTGGGCGGTGGGGTCGGTGCTGCACTTGTCGCCGACTGGACCGGCTTGCGCCGAGGAGGTCGGTGTCAGGGCGAGCACGGCCGATACGAGGACCGCGACACCTAGCACCTTCCCATAGGGGGATTTTCTGCACGTCGTCGTGCGAAACCGCATTTCAACTCCAGACAGGGGACGGGGGGTGACTCTGGGGAGAGCCCCGGCCAGGAAAGGATGAATTCACGGCGAACAGTATTAGAAAGCAGCAAACCGGACAAGAGGGAAGGAAACTTCACAACACCGTGCCAATTGTCGTGATTTGTCGTTTCTCCAGGTGGGGGCATCGGAGAGTGGCCGAACCAGCTATACCGGAGTGCGTTGGCCGGTCAGGACTCGGCTGAGGTGAAGGACGCTCATCCCGAACAGCAGCACGCCCAGCGGGAGGTGCAGGGTCGTCATCCCCGCGATGCCCAGTGCCACCTGAGCCAGCGTGAGCCCCAGGAACACGGCCGCGTACAGGATGGGCCTGGGTGAGCCGCCGCCCGGACGCCACAACAGGATCGCGGTGGCCAGGTGCACCACCGCCACGGTGAACACGCTGTACGCCGAAGCGCTGTGCAGCGCCCGTCCGCCGGGCGAGGACAGCAACAGGCCCGCGGTGATCGGCGCGGTGAAGACGACCAGGGTTTGCAGAGCGATCACGACACGCAGGAACACGGATGACTCCTTGACGGCTGCGGGGTGGAGGAAGACGGCGACGGCGGCGTGCCTTCTATGCCGTCGTCCAGGGCCGGAGCTTCTCGGGGTTGCGTACGGCCCAGATCCGGGTGACCCGATCACCCGCGACCTCGAACGCCATCACCGCCTCGGTGACGCCGTCGCGCTGAGCGACCAGACCGGGCTGGCCGTTGACCGTTCGCTCCAGGATCGTCATCCCGGGTGCCAGGTCGGCGATCGCCATGGCGTAGCGCGCGATCTGCTCGCCGCCCTCGATCGGGCGGAGCAGGGCGCTGACGACGCCGCCCCCGTCGGAGACCATCGTCACCTTGGGGTCGAGAAGTCCGATGAGAGCGTCGATGTCCTTGGCCTCCCACGCCCGTTTGAAGTCCCTGACGACGTCGGCGCGCCGGGCCGCCGGAGTCGCGGGGACCTGTGCGGCGCGGATGCGGCGGCGGGCCGAGGATGCCAGCTGGCGGCAGGCCGCCGGGGTACGGCCGACGATCTCGGCCACCTCGGCGAAGGAGTAGCGGAAGACGTCGTGCAGGACGAACGCGACGCGTTCGGCCGGGGTCATCGATTCGAGGACGACGAGGAAGGCCATGTTGACCGACTCGTCGAGGGTGACCCGATCGGCGGGGTCGGTCAGGTCGGTCACGGTGCCGCCCGCCCGCCCGCCGAGCAGCTCTGTACGGTCCGGCAGCGGCTCGGGGATCCATTCGCCCACGTAGCGCTCCCGCCGGGCACGTGCCGAGCCGAGCAGGTCGAGGCAGACGCGGCCGGCGACGGTCGTCAGCCAGGCGCCGGGCGACTCGACGGCCTCCCGCTGTCGCCGCGACATGGCGTACCAGCGGGCGTAGGTCTCCTGCACGACGTCCTCGGCGTCGGCCAGGGAGCCGAGGAGCCGGTAGGCGAGATTGATCAGCTGACGCCGCTCGCTCATGACCGCGCTCAGGCTCGGGTCGGTCGGGTCGTCTCCTGGCTCGGGCGGGACGGTCATGGTGGCGTCGGCTCCCTCGGTGTGGTTGCTGGTGTGGCTGCGCTCACCGGATCGACGAGACAGCGCGCCGAACTGTGAGGCCGGTCGCGTCACCTCACATTCTCGGCGGTTGTGTCGTCGGAGTTCCCGGACACCGTCCAGCACGCGGGAGGACTCCGCACCCCGACCCGGGACGCGGGTCACCGTCGGAAGTCTCACCTCGGAAGGCGGGCCGTCCTCCACGGGGTCGAGGACGGCCCGCCGCCGGGGCGTGAGCTTCGGAAACACCGCTGACATCGAGAGGAAGACATCGTGACGTCCACCCCCAGGAATGCCGAGCAGGACGACCTCAGGTCGCGTCTGCCCGATCCCTCCCAGTTCTTTCCCGAGGTGATGTCGATCGCCGGAGCCATGATCAAGGCCGTCCAGAACGGTGCGATTCCGCAGATCACCGTCGGCCTGGTGCAGCTCCGCGCCGGGCAGATCGTCGGCAGCACCTACCACGCGATCCGGCAAACCGACAATCTCCGCAAGGCCGGTGAAACGGAGGAGCGCATCACCGCCGTGGCGTCATGGCGGGACGCCCTCTACTTCACCGACGCCGAACGGGTCGCGCTGGAACTCGTGGAGGCCGTCCTCACCCCGAACCCGTTCGGGGAGCGCGTCCCCGACGAGCTGTACGCCAGGGCGTCGGCCCACTACGACGACAAGGCGCTCTGGACGCTCATCC
Source organism: Streptosporangium sp. NPDC049078 (assembly GCF_040648855.1). NCBI lineage: Bacteria > Bacillati > Actinomycetota > Actinomycetes > Streptosporangiales > Streptosporangiaceae > Streptosporangium > Streptosporangium sp. NPDC049078. The sequence continues at coordinate 188,177 of NZ_JBEZEL010000005.1, read as the reverse complement.
TCGCGATCGGCCAGATCTGCTTCTTCATCCCCGTCGCCCTCATCGCCAAGCCGATCCCCGGTATGCCCCCGGGGAAGAACTACCGGGCGTAACATCCCTCGGGCGTGAGCACCATCCCTGGCGGGGGCACCGGTTGTGGGCTACCTTGCTTGACGTGATCAGGGGCGCGGGTATGACGTTCGTGTCAAGCGAGGGGGCGGAGTCATGAGCCGCCTGGACACCACGGGTGACGACTACCGGGCGCGGCGCGAGGCGATGCTCGCCAAGCTGGCGGAACTCGACGCCGAGCACGCCAAGGCCGTGGCGGGCGGCGGCGAAAAGTACGTCGACCGGCATCGCGCGCGAGGCAAGCTCCTCGCCAGGGAGCGGATCGAGCTGCTCGTCGACCCCGACTCGGCGTTCCTGGAGCTCTCACCGCTCGCGGCCTGGGGCAGCGACTTCCCGGTGGGGGCGAGTGTGGTCACCGGGATCGGGGTGGTCGAGGGCGTCGAGTGCGTGATCGTCGCCAACGACCCGACCGTGCGGGGCGGCTCGTCCAACCCGTGGACGCTGCGCAAGACGCTCAGGGCGGCCGACATCGCCTTCGAGAACCGGCTGCCGCTGATCAACCTGGTGGAGTCAGGCGGTGCCGACCTGCCGACCCAGAAGGAGATCTTCATTCCCGGCGGCCGGATCTTCCGGGACCTGACCCGCCTGTCGGCGGCCGGGATTCCCACGATCGCCCTGGTCTTCGGCAACTCCACGGCCGGTGGGGCGTACGTGCCGGGGATGAGCGACCACGTGGTCATGGTCAAGGAGGGCGCGAAGGTCTTCCTCGGCGGGCCGCCGCTGGTCAAGATGGCCACCGGGGAGGAGTCCGACGACGAGTCGCTGGGCGGCGCCGAGATGCACGCCCGCGTCAGCGGCCTGGCCGACTACCTCGCCGCCGACGAGCACGACGCGTTGCGGATCGGGCGGCGGATCGTCAAAAGCCTGAACCGGCGCCGCCCCGGCCGGTCCCCCGGCGCCGTGCGTGACCCGCTGTACGACGAGGACGAGCTGCTGGGCATCGTGCCGGAGGACCTGAAGATCCCGTTCGACCCGCGCGAGGTGATCGCGCGGGTGGTGGACGGCAGCGAGTTCGACGAGTTCAAGCCCCTGTACGGCGGGAGCCTGGTGACCGGGTGGGCCCGCCTGCACGGCCGTCCGATCGGGATCCTGGCCAACGCCCGCGGCGTGCTGTTCAGCGAGGAGGCGCAGAAGGCGGCGCAGTTCATCCAGCTCGCCAACCAGGTCCGCGTCCCGCTGGTCTTCCTGCAGAACACCACCGGATACATGGTCGGCAAGGACTACGAGCAGGGCGGCATCATCAAGCACGGCGCGATGATGATCAACGCGGTGTCCAACTCGTCCGTACCGCACATCACGATCGTGATGGGCGCCTCCTACGGCGCGGGCAACTACGGGATGTGCGGCAGGGCCTACGATCCCCGCTTCCTGTTCAGCTGGCCCGGTGCCAAGTCGGCCGTGATGGGTCCCGCCCAGCTCGCCGGGGTGCTGTCCATCGTCGGCCGGGCCGCCGCGCAGGCGCGCGGGCAGGTCTACGACGAGGAGGGCGACGCGGCGATGCGACAGCTGGTCGAGGCGCAGATCGAGGCCGAGTCACTGCCGTTCTTCCTGTCGGGCCGCCTCTACGACGACGGCGTGATCGACCCCCGCGACACCCGGACGGTCCTCGGCCTGTGCCTGTCCGCCATCGGCAACGCCGCCGTCGGCGACACCGGCGACGCCGCCTTCCACGGCGCGGCGGCCGGCAACACCACCGCCCCGCGGCCCTCGGGCTTCGGCGTCTTCCGGATGTGATCGTGACCACGCCCATGCCCATGACCACGCCCATGTTCCGGATGTGACCGTGACCACGCCCATGACCGGCGCCACGCCGATCCGCCGCCTGCTCGTCGCCAACCGCGGTGAGATCGCCCGCCGCGTCTTCCGTACCTGCCGCGACCTCGGTGTCGAGACCGTCGCGGTCTTCTCCGACGCCGACGCGGACGCGCCGCACGTGGCCGAGGCCGACCATGCCGTACGGCTCGCCGGTGTCAGGCCCGCCGACACCTACCTCGCGGTGGAGAGGGTCGTCGAGGCGGCCCGCCTGGCGGGGGCCGACGCGGTGCACCCCGGCTACGGCTTCCTGTCGGAGAACGCCGCCTTCGCGCGGGCCGTGACCGAGGCCGGGCTGACCTGGGTCGGTCCTCCGGCCGAGGCCGTCGCCGCGATGGGCTCCAAGATCGAGGCCAAGGCGCTGATGGCCCAGGCGGGGGTCCCGGTGCTGCCGGGCTTCGTCGCGAGTCCCGACCACTCGGCAGACGACCTGGACGCCATGTTCGCCCGGATGGGTGGACCGACCTCAGAAGGGGCCTTCCCTCTGCTGGTGAAGGCGTCGGCCGGTGGCGGCGGGCGCGGGATGCGCGTCGTGCGACGCGCCGAGGACCTGCCGGAGGCGGTCGAGTCGGCGCGCGGGGAGGCCGCGTCGGCGTTCGGGGACGGCACGGTGTTCGTCGAGCCCCTGCTGGAGTGCGCCCGGCACATCGAGGTGCAGATCCTGGCCGACGGGCACGGGACGGTGTGGGCGCTGGGCGAGCGGGAGTGCTCGATCCAGCGGCGGCATCAGAAGGTGGTCGAGGAGACTCCGTCCCCGGCACTCTCCGCCGCGATGCGGGCGCGACTCCTCGACGCGGCGGCCACCGCCGCGCGGGCCATCGGGTACGTCGGCGCCGGGACCGTCGAGTTCCTCGTCAGGGAGGAGACGGTCGCCTTCCTGGAGATGAACACCCGCCTGCAGGTGGAGCACCCGGTGACCGAGTGCGTGTACGGCGTCGACCTCGTCGAGTGGCAGTTGCGGATCGCCGAGGGCGCCCGGCTCCCCGCGTCGCCGCCCGAGCCGTCCGGGCACGCCGTCGAGGTGCGTCTGTACGCCGAGGACCCGGCCCGCGACTGGCTTCCGCAGAGCGGCGTCCTGCACCGCTTCGAGGTCTTCGGGGTGGACTCCCGCTTCGCGTCCCCGCCGGGTGGGCGCCACGGCCTGCGACTGGACTCCGGGGTCGAGGACGGCTCGGAGATCGGCGTCCACTACGACCCGATGCTCGCCAAGGTCGTCTCCTACGGTGCGAGCCGCGCCGACGCGGTGCGCAGGCTCGCCGCCGCGCTGGCGGGTGCGAGGATCCACGGTCCGGTCACCAACCGGGACCTGCTGGTCGAGGTCCTGCGTCATCCGGCCTTTCTCTCCGGAGAGACCCACACCGGATTCCTGGAGGAGCACGGGCTCACCGGGTCCGGCCGAGACGCCCACGGGGTCGTGCGCCTGTCCGCCCTCGCCGCCGCGCTCGCGGGGGCGGCGGCGAACCGGGCGACGGCGACCGTGCAGGCCGGACTGCCGAGCGGGTGGCGCAATGTGGTGTCGCAGCCGCAGCGCACCTCCTTCGCGGAGGCGGAGATCTCCTATCGGATCACCAGGGACGGCCTGCGCGCCGAGAGGTTTCCCGATACGGTCCTGATCGGCGCGACGCCCTCGCTCGTGGTGCTGGAGACCTCGGGCGTGCGGCACCGGTTCGCCGTCGCCCGCTACGACGACGTGACGCACGTGGACTCCCCCCTCGGTTCCGTACGGCTCACCCCGCTGGCCCGCCTGCCGGAACCGGTGGAACACGTGCTGCCCGGCTCCCTGGTGGCGCCCATGCCGGGTACGGTGCTGCGGGTCGACGTCGAGGTCGGCGAGACCGTCGGGGCGGGGCGGGTGGTCGTGGTGCTCGAGGCGATGAAGATGGAGCATCGGATCGCCGCGCCCGCGCCGGGTACGGTGGCGGCGGTGAACGTGGCGCCCGGCCGCCAGGTCGAGGCGGGGGCGGTGCTGGCCGTCATCGAGGAGCGGACGTGACCTTCCGGCTCTCCGGCAGGCTCCGTGGAGTCCCGGGGAACGGGAGAAGGTCTTGGAGGAAAGGACCGAAATGAGGACCGACGGCGGCTGGCCGGTGGAACGCCTGGTGCACAAAGAGGTGTCCGGCGGGGTGGCGACGATCACCCTCGACTCCCCCCGCAACCGCAACGCGTTGTCGGTGCGGCTGCTCGGCGACCTGGAGGACCGGCTCAACTGGGCGCTCGCGGAGGAGAGTGTCCGGGTGATCGTGCTCACCGGGACCGGTCCCGTGTTCTGCGCGGGCGCCGACCTGAAGGAGCAGCGGGTCGCGCCGGGGGACGCGCACGAGGCGCCGGTGACCGCGTCGTTCCCGGAGATCATGAGCCTGATCTGGGAGAGCCCGAAGCCGGTCGTCTGCCGGCTGAACGGTACGGCTCGGGCCGGAGGGCTCGGCCTGGTGGCGGCCTGCGACTTCGCGATCGCCCCCGACTCGGCGTCGTTCGCGTTCAGCGAGGTGCGGCTCGGCGTGGTGCCCGCGATGATCTCGGTGACCGTGCTGCGGCGGCTCGACCCGCGCGCCGCCGCCGAGTACCTGCTCACCGGCGAGACGTTCGACGCCGCCCGCGCCGCGGAGATCGGGCTGCTCACCCGCGCCGTTCCCGGGGAGGAGCTGGACGCGACGGTCGCCCACTACACCGGCATGCTGCTGCGCGGCGGCCCCGAGGCGCTCGCCCTCACCAAGCAGCTGGTGCGGACCGTGCCCGAGCTGAGCGTCGAGGAGGGCATGCGCCAGATGGCCGAGCTGTCCGCGAAGCGTTTCACCTCCGCCGAGGGCCAGGAGGGGATCGCCGCCTTCATGGAGAAGCGGCCCGCGTCGTGGATTCCGGCGCCGGAGTCGAGCTGATGTTGCGCGTCGCCAACTGCTCCGGCTTCTACGGTGACCGGCTTTCCGCCGCCAGGGAGATGGTGGAGGGCGGCCCGATCGACGTGCTCACCGGCGACTGGCTCGCCGAGCTGACCATGCTCATCCTCGCGGGGAACCGGTCGAAGGGCCGTCCCGGCTACGCGCCGACCTTCCTGCGGCAGCTGGAGGAGGTCCTCGGGACGTGTCTGGAGCGGGGCGTCAAAATCGTCTCCAACGCGGGCGGGCTGGATCCGGCCGGGTGCGCCGAGGCCGTGCGCGAGCTGGCCGGACGCCTCGGGCTGCCGGTGCGGGTCGCCCACGTCACCGGTGACGACCTGACCGGCCGTGACCTGGGCGGCGCACCCAACGCCGACACCGGTGAGCCGCTGCCCGCCCCCGCCCTGACCGCCAACGCCTACCTGGGGGGCCGCCCGATCGCCGCCGCCCTGTCGGCCGGGGCGGACGTGGTGGTGACCGGCCGCGTCACGGACGCCGCCCTGGTCACCGGGCCGGGGATCTGGCGGTACGGGTGGGGGCCGGACGACTTCGACGCGCTCGCCGGTTCCGTGGTCGCCGGGCACGTCATCGAGTGCGGCTGCCAGGCGACCGGCGGCAACTACGCGTTCTTCGGCGAGGTGCCCGACCTGGCGCACTGCGGGTTCCCGCTGGTGGAGCTGGAGGCCGACGGCTCCAGCGTGGTCACCAAGCACCCGGGGACCGGCGGGCTGGTCTCGGTGGGCACGGTCACCGCGCAACTGCTGTACGAGATCGCCTCACCCCGCTACCTCGGTCCCGACGTGGTCGCGCGCTTCGACACGATCCGGCTGGAGCAGGAGGGCCCCGACCGGGTCCGCGTCTTCGGGGTGCGCGGCGAGGCGCCTCCCGACTCGCTCAAGGTCGCCGTCAACTACCTGGCGGGCTACCGCAACACCATGACGCTCGTGCTGACCGGCCTGGACATCGAGGCCAAGGCCCGGCTGGCCGAGGAGGCCATCTGGTCGCGGGTGCCGAGGGAGTCGTTCGACCAGGTCCACGTGGAGCTCACCCCGCTCGCCGGGACCGCCCTGCTGCGCGTCACCGTGATGGACGCCGACCGGCGGAAGGCCGGGCGTGCCTTCTCCTCGGCCGTGGTCGAGACCGGCCTGGCGAGCTATCCGGGCTTCTACGGCCTCACCCCTCCCGGTGACGCCTCGCCGTACGGGGTCTACTGGCCCACGCTCGTCCCGGCGGAGACGGTGCGGGCCCGCGTCTGGCTCGACGGCCGCGAGCTTCCGGCCGTGCCCGGTACGGACGACGCGTCAGGCGCGGGCGAGGCGTCCGGCACGGACGTACCCGGCACGGACGAGAAGCCCGCCGGGTCCCCGGAGGTGACGGTCTCGCCGGCCGCGAGCGGCGGTGGAGGTGAGGCGGCGGGCTCGGTGGACGACACCGACCTCGGACGGCACGGCGGCGAGCGCGGCGACGGTGAGACCGCCCGGGTCGCGCTGGGAACGATCGTGGGCGCCCGCTCGGGCGACAAGGGCGGCAACGCCAACCTGGGGGTCTGGGTCGCCACGCCGGAGCGGTTCGAGTGGCTGGAGGCCCACCTCACGGTCGACCGCCTGGCGGAGCTCCTGCCGTTCACCGCCGGCCTGCGGGTCGAGCGCTTCGAGCTGCCCAACCTGCTCGCCCTCAACTTCGTCGTGCACGGCCTGCTCGGCCGGGGTGTGGCCGCGAGTCCTCGTCTCGACGCCCAGGCCAAGGCCCTCGGGGAAGAACTCCGCGCCGGGTTCGCCGACATCCCCCGGCGCCTCCTCTGATCCGCTCACCGCGCCACGGCGACCTTCCATCACGCCGGGCCGGGGAGTACGCGGTGACGGCCTGCCGCAGACTCGGCATCGTCTTGAGGGCGCCCGCGCGGGCAGGGGTCCGGCAGCCGGGGTCGTGCTCCGCGCCACCCCGTTGAGCCGGTTCGCCCTCGTCCGCAGATTCATGTCACATGCGGGGAGATGTTCAGCTGCCGTGCGCCGAAATAGGCGGAATACGCGCCGTCCGGCTTTGAAACCTTCATGCAACCTTCCGAAATCTAGGATTGCACGCAATTGCTCCATGAGTGTGATTCGGGGAAGGACTCAAACATGCGCCTCCGGTTTCTTGGCTCCACCTCTGAGGCGGGGGCCTGTCCCTCCCTCTACGAAACCGATCGCGGGACCATCGTGGTGCAGGGTCTCCGGGTGACCGACGCCGAGGCGATGGCCGACCTGCGCCACGTCCTGGACGGCGAAACCGCCGTCGAGGTACCCCGTGAGCTTCTCGTAGAGATCGCCCGCCGAGTACTTTCTGTAAATATTGGTCACGATTAGGAGTGCTCTATGGTTTGATCCACATGCTCGGGGCTAGCGTCGTTCCGCACCATGGGGAGGCGACGTGAGCACGCGGGAACGACGGGCGGACCACAGCCGCGGCACACGGCCCGCAGGAACGGCCGAGGAGATCGGGTGAGCGGGTTCCAGCAGGCCAGGACCGAGCTCGGCATGCGACTGCGGCACCTGCGAGAGACCGCCCACCTGTCGGGCAAGGACCTGGCCGAGCGGCTGAGGTGGCAGGCGTCCAAGGTCTCCAGGATCGAGAACGCCCGCCAGACCGTCACCGAGGACGACGTCACCCGGTGGGCGCGGGCGGTGGACGCCTCCCCCGAGGTCGTCCAGGCGCTGTTGGAGCAGGCCGCGGGCCTGCTGGACCGTCAGGACTCCTGGCGGCAGCGGCACCGCGGCGCGCTGGTCACGCTCCAGGAGGACATCCGCGACGTGGAGGCGCGGACGACCCTGCTGCGGGCCTTCGAGCCCGGCGTGATCATCGGGCTGCTGCAGACCACCGAGTACGCCCGGAGCATCTTCACGCGGATCAAGCGCCTCTACCGGGAGCCCGAGGAGATCGACGCGGCCATCCGGGTGCGCATGCAGCGCCAGGACGTCCTCTACGACCAGAGCAAACGCTTCAGGTTCGTCATCCCGGAGGCGGCGCTGCGCTACCGGCTGGCCCCGCTGAACGTGATGCGCGGGCAGCTCGACCGATTACTCGCGGTGACCGCGCTGCCGAACGTGGAGTTCGGGGTGATCCCCTTCGAGACGCCCCTGCCCTCGGCGCCGCTCAACGGTTTCTGGGTGTACGACGAGGACCATGTGACGGTGCCGACCAGGACGAGAGACCTGCTTCTGCGCGACCCGGAGGACGTCGCCTTCTACATGCAGGCTTTCGAGGAACTCCGCGAGGTCGCGGCCTTTGGCGAGGGCGCCAGATCGGTGATCGTCCGAGTACTCAGCGATTTATCAGGACAATTAAAGGACTAAACCCTGCAATTGCTTGATTAGCATCCCAAGATCGTGCAATTCTCTGTCCAGACGGAGGTGACTCACGATGCTGGACACGCTGTCTTGTCTTGAGAGATTCATTGCCGCCATACGGCTGCACGGCGACCTTTCCGTGCAGCGGATCTCGTTCGGCGACCCCGCGTACGTCTACGTCCGCAACCGTTTCAGCAACACCCTGGCGGAGACCGTGACCTGCGCCCAGGACGGCGGCTTCATCACCTCGTGGGGATATCGGCTCGGCACCAGCGACGACATCGACGACGCCGCGGCCCGGCTCGCCTTCCTCCTCGCCGCCATGCCCACCCCCCGGATCTGAGCGCCCCGGCACCGGGCCGGTCTCCCGTACGCCGGGTGCCGCGAAACCGCCCTCGCGCGTGGGCGCACGCGGGTCCGCCACTCGGTCCTGTCCATGCCACCTCGACCCGTCCGACCGCGAATCCCGGTGCCGCCAATCGGACGGCAATCGGTCGTTCATCGCCTGCTCGGACACTCGTGGGGAAGCAGGCCGCCGATCCCGGCGGCCTTGCCGGCGCGTGACGCCTGTCGGGGGCGATCGAGGCGGTCCGTCAGTCGGCTCACACCGACGGAGAGGACTCCGATGTCCGAGCAGACGAGCACACCCACCTTCGCCGACCAGGTGCCGGAGACGGACTTCCCGGAGTGGGCCAGTGCCGTTCGAACCGACCTGCAGACCTACATCAAGACCCACGTGCCCGAGTTGGCCAGCAAACGAGACCCTTTCGAGGCCATCGACAAAAAGCTGTCAAGCCTGACGTACGCCATCGCCTACTACGACAAGGCCGAGAGCACGGCTCGCGAGGAGTTCATCGCGTGGCTGGAGGAGAACGACACGGGCGCCTGGGGGACCTTCGTCGCCCATACGACCCGGATGGAGACGCTGAAGGCTCAGGAGAAGGAGAAGAAGGACAAGGACTCGCTCGCCTCCAAAGCGCTGGAAGAGGCGCAGCGCCTGACCAGGAAGTACGGTGCGGGCGCGGGCAGAAAGGCGGGCACGGTGATCGCCGTCGTCAGTCATGCCGGGACGGGCAAGACCTGGTCGGGGACGAGCGGGGAATACTCCCTCTCCACGAAGCATCCGGTCATGGCGAAGGTCCTGACCGGCGTGAGCCAGGTCGAGGATTGGCCGATCACCGCGTGCGGAGAGGTCGCCGCGATGAACGCGTACCTCAACAGCACCGGTATCACCGAGATGGCCAAGATTCCCAAGGACATGCTCTACTTCCACGCCCAGACCTGGAACGCGACCGGCGGGAAGTGGCAGGCTCGCTCCGCGTGCGGGAACTGCGACCAGTGGCTGAAGAAGATCGGCGCCAAACGGATCTGAGACCCGCTCGCACCGGCCGCGCTCCGGCTCACCTTCCCACCCTGATCGAGGGCTGAGGAACAGGCGGTCCGCGCCGTCGCCCGGATGCGTGCCGAAGCCGTGCTCACCAGGACCGGCCGAACCTCCGGGCCGGCCGGCTCACGGAAGGGGCGCCCGCGGCCGTCAGTTCTCGGCAGGCACGTCGGGGAAGTCGGCGAGGTCGCGGCCGACCTCGCGGGCGGCGGCGACCCGGGCGTGGTGCAGCATCCGGCTCCGCGACATGTTGCCGGCGTGCAGGGTGTATCGGACCACGAGGCCGTCGAGCATGCCGTCGATCCGCTCGGCCGAGCCCAGCGGGTCGTCGCAGGTGAACTCGCCCGAGACGACGCCGTCGGAGATCACCTGGCCGAGGATCTCGATCCAGGCGCCCTCAAGCTCCAGCAGGATCGCGCGGACGTGCTCCTCGCGCACCCCGACGGCCCAGGCGTCGACCCAGAGGATCCAGCTCTGGTCGGAACGGGAGGCGGGGATGTAGAAGCGCAGGACGCGGTCGAGACGCTGGAGCGCGGTGCCGGGACCGGCGACGATCTCCTTCAGCCGCTGGACCTCGGAGTCGCTGGTGCTGCGGAGCATCTCGGTGATGAGATCGTCCTTGGTGGCGAAGTGGTAGTGGATCAGCCCGCCGCTCACGTTCGTCGCCTTGGCGATGTCGGCGACGCGGGTGCTGGCCAGCCCGCGCTCCAGCACGACTCGCCTGGCGGCTTCAAGGAGCTCCGCTCGACGCTGGTCGGCCTGGTCGGCGCGGCTGCTGCGCGCCCCTCCTCCGCTATGCACGGCGCAAGACTACAGCAGCTCGGACCGCCGCTCACTACTCCTGATCAGCGGATCAGTCAATACCTGCACGCCTGTCTCATCGGCTGTATTCGGTCACCGTACGGGCGAAGAAGACGGTGACCGAATACGGGCGACCGCCGGGGCGTCGCAACGTCACCGCCGGCCTCAGCCGCGGCGGTGGAAGGGCTGGTCGGAGGCACAGGACGAACTCCCTCCTCTGCCCTCGGACGACGTTGAAGCCCGTGGAGAGCCCGCGAAGAGCCCGCGAAGAGCCCGGCGCGGACGGCCAGGTCGCCGTGGCCGGTACGTCGCGGTGAGAGAGGCCTCGGCCATGGCCGAGGGGCTGTGCTCAGAGGGTCATTTCGCGGCGGGGGCGGAGAACGTCATCACCCCGAGGTGGCCGTCGCCCTCCACGGTCAGCTTCATCAGCAGGCTGTCGTCGTAGATGGAGTCGGATTCGTTCCTCAGACGCTGCCCGGTGTGGTCGGCGTACGGCCGTGCCGCGTAGACCTGGTCGGAGACCGTCTCGTCGCAGAACATCTGGGTGGTCAGCACCCGGGAGTCGCCGATGTGCACCATCGCGTGGATGTGCACGCTACGTCCCTGATACCAGCCCGGGTAGATCGTGACGAACTCCACGATGCCGTCGGTGTTGGTGACCTGGGCGCCGCGCAGGTAGCGCTTCTCGTCGGTGGGCGTGGCGTCGGCCATGCCGTCGTCCGCTCCCGGCCCCTGGACGCCCTCTCCCTGGCCGCCGGGGCCGCCACTCGGCGGCGCGCCGGTCGGGCGCTCTCCCGTGGGGCCACCGCCCGCCGCCTGGGAGGCGCTCTCGAAACCGGAGTAGACGCCTCCCGCGTCGCAGTGCCAGATCTCCACCACCGCGCTGGGAATCGGTTCACAGGTGGCGGCGTCCAGCACCCGGATCGCCACCCGCAGCGTGCTCCCCTGCCTGTCCTCGCGGATGTCGCTGCGGATCTTGCCCGCGTCGAAGTGGTACGGCCCCTGGGTGGTCTCCTCGGTCAAAACGCACGTCGGCGCGTCCTCGAACAGCGCGGCCAGTCCGGTGGAGGAGGCGGTGGTCGGCTGAACGGTCGCGGTGCCTCCCGTCGTCGTCGCCACCCGCGTGGTGCTGCTGTCCGATCCGGCGCAGGCGGCCAGCAGCGTCCCGAGGCCCACGGTGCCGAGCCCTGCCAGAGCCGTTCTCCGGTCGATGTTCTTCATGGCGATGCCTTCCTCGTGTCGGCCCCTCGTGTCGGCCCCCACGCTCACCGCGCCCTCTGGACTCTCGCTGAGCGGGTCCTTAACGCTTGATGAGAAGCCTCACGGCGCCGCGGGAATGTGGGCGCGGGCCGAGGAGCCCGGCAGGCGGACCCGCGCCAGGATGCCGCCGCCCTCGGCGTTCCTCAGCTCCACCTCTCCCCCGGCGTCACGCACCGCCTTGGCGACGATGGCCAGCCCGAGCCCCGAGCCGGGCATGCTGCGGGCCGAGGAGGACCGCCAGAACCGGTCGAACACGTACGGCAGCTCCTCCTCCGGGATGCCGGGGCCGTGATCCCGCACGGTCAGCTCGCCGTCGCCGAGCCGCACCTGCACGGGTTCGGCCCGGTCGGCGGAGAACTTCACCGCGTTGTCCAGCAGGTTCACCACGGCCCGCTCCAGGGCCGCCTGGTCGCCCAGCAGGTACCAGGGGCTCAGCTCCACCTCGATCGAGGTGTCGGGGGCGCGCAGCCGCGCCCTGCGTACGGCCGCCTCGACGGCGTCGTGGAAGGCGACCTCGACGTGCGGTTCGTGCTCGTCCTCCGACCGTGAGAGCTGCAGCAGGTCCCCGACGAGCGTGGACATCTCCTCGAACTGGGCCTTGAGGTTGGTCAGCAGCCTGCGTTTGGGAGCGGCGTCGAGAGGGCGGCCGGCGTTCTCGCTGCGCAGCAGCAGGTCGATGTTGGTGCGCAGGCTGGTGAGCGGGGTGCGCAGCTCGTGGCCCGCGTCGGCGATCAGCCGCCGCTGGCGCTCGCGGGACCCGGCCAGCGCGGTGGTCATCGCGTTGAAGGAGACCCCCAGTCTGGCGATCTCGTCGTTGCCCTCGACCGGGATCCTGGTGTCGAGGTCCTCGGTCCTGGCGACGTACTCGACGGCCTCGGTGAGGCGGCCGACGGGGCGCAGCGCCGTACGGGAGACGAGCAGCCCGGCGGAGGCGGCGCCGAGCACGCCGAGCGCGGTGACTCCCGCGAGGATCCCGGCGAGCGTGGCGAGGGTGGTGCGGACCTCCTCCAGGGATCGGGACTCCATGACCGCGACACCGGGCCGGACGTTCCTCGTCAGCACCCGGACCTCCTCGCCGTCGTCGGTGACGCCGTTCCTGAACACCTGCCGGCCCGGGGGGCCGTGGGTCAGGGCCAGGTCCGCCGGGGTGACCTTGACGGGGGTGGAACCGGCCACGCACCTCTCGCCGTCGGCGTAGAGGAGCTGGATGGGCGCGAGGCGGGGCAGCGGCCTGCGACCGGGGGCCCCTCCGGGGTGATCGGGGCCATCGGGGACCTTTCCGGGATGGTCGGGACCTCCCGGAACCCCCACCCCTCGCGGCCCTTCGTGGCAGTAGGGAGCGATCCACTCGATGCCCTGCGGCCGTCCCTCCAGCGAGCGCTCCACCTGCCGCAGCAGCTCGGCCTTCACCACGAACCAGCACAGCGCCGCGCACACCGCGATCGCGAGCGCCACGGCCGCCGCCACCAGCAGGGTAAGCCGGGAGCGCAGGGAGCGGCGCCCGTTCACGCGGAGGTCCGCAGCACGTATCCGACGCCCCGGACGGTGTGGATCAGCCGGGGGCGCCCGCCGATCTCGGTCTTGCGGCGCAGGTACATGACGTAGACGTCGAGGGAGTTGGAGGACGGTTCGAAGTCGAAGCCCCACACCTCGCCGAGGATCTGCTCGCGGGTGAGCACCTGGCGGGGGTGGATCATGAACAGTTCCAGCAGCAGGTACTCGGTGCGGGTCAGCTCCAGCGGCTCGCCCGCGCGGGTGACCTCGCGCCCCGCGGTGTCCATCCGCAGGTCGCCGAAGATGAGGACCCCGTCGTCCCGGGCCGTGGGGGCGCTCAGGGCGCCGCGCCGCAGCAGCGCCCGGACGCGGGCCAGCAGCTCGTCCAGCTCGAACGGCTTGACCAGGTAGTCGTCGGCCCCCGCGTCCAGGCCGGACACCCGGTCGCCCACGGCGTCGCGGGCGGTGAGCATGAGCACCGGCAGGTGGTTGCCCGCCGCCCTGAGCCTGCGGCAGGCGGTCAGCCCGTCCATCCTGGGCATCATGACGTCGAGCAGGACCAGCTCGTACGGCTCCCGGTCGATCGCCTCCAGCGCCGCCTGGCCGTCCGGGGCGACGCCGACCCGGTAGCCCTCGAACTCCAGGCTGCTCTGCAGCGCCTCCCTGAGCGCGGGCTCGTCGTCCACGACCAGCACCCGCGCCGCCTCACCCTCAGCCATGACCTCCACGGTAGACGCACACCATGAGAGCGGGATGAACGCCTCAGGTGAGCGGCGCCATCGCTGCCATCGCGGCGTTGTGGCCGGGGATGCCGCTGACGCCGCCGCCGCGCCTGGCGCCCGCGCCGCAGAGCAGGACGCGCTCGAAGGCGGTCTCCACGCCCCAGCCCCCCGGTTCCCCGTACGGCCAGGACAGGTCGCGGTGGAAGATGTGACCGCCGGGCAGGCCCGCCTCGTTCTCCAGGTCGACCGGGGTCTTGGCCTCCAGGCAGAAGCTGCCGTCGGGGGCGCGCAGCAGGCAGTCCTCGACGGGTTCGGCGAGCACCTCGTTCATCGAGGCGAGTGTGGCGCGCAGCGCCGCCTCGCGCGCCCCCGCCGGGTCCTCCCGGAACAGCCTGGCCGGCATGTGCAGGCCGAACAGCGTCATCGTGTGGGCTCCGCTCCGGCGCAGCTCCGGGCCGAGGATGGAGGGGTCGGTCAGCGAGTGGCAGTAGACCTCGGCCGGGGGCAGCGAGGGGATCCGTCCCGCCGACGCCTCCCGGTACGCGCGGGCGAGCCGGTCGCGACCCTCGTTGATGTGGAACGTGCCGCTGAACGCGGCCGCGGGGTCCACCCCGGTGTCCCTCAGGCGCGGCAGCCGCGAGAGCACCATGTTGACCTTGAGCTGTGCCCCCTCGGGGGTGGCGGGCTCGGCGTCCCCGAGCAGCCGGGCGAGCACGGCGGGCGGCACGTTGGCCAGGATCCGCTCGCCCGTCACCGTGTGCTCCCCGAGGGCGTCGCGGAAGGAGACCTCACCGGAGGGATCGACCGCGAGGACCTCGGCGCCGGTCAGGATCTCCGCCCCCGCGGCGCGGGCGGCGTCGGCGAGCGCGCCGGAGACCGCGCCCATGCCGCCGACCGGGACGTTCCAGTCACCGGTACCGTCGCCGATCACGTGGTAGAGGAGGCAGCGGTTGGCGAGCAGGTCCGGGCCCGCGGGGTCGGCGAAGGTGCCGATGAGGGCGTCGGTGAGGACCACGCCGCGTACGGTGTCGTCGGCGAACCGCTCGTCCACCACCTCGCCGATCGGGCGTTCGAACAGGTCGCGCCAGGCCTCCTCACCGACGAGGTTCCGCGTCGCCGCGCGGTCGGCGAGGGGTTCCAGCAGCGTCGGCGCGATCCGCCGGGCCACCTCGGCGGTCATCCCGTAGAAGCGCCGCCACGCCTCCAGCTCACCGGTGCCTCCGGTGACCCGGGCGAAGGAGGCGGCCGTCCGCGCGGCGTCGCCGTTGTCGACGAGCAGCCCGGTGTCGCCCACCGGCGTGTACGAGGCGTACCTGCGCCGGCGCAACTCGATCTTGAGCCCCAGGTCGGCGACGATCTTCGAGGGCAGCAGGCTGACCAGGTAGGAGTAGCGCGAGAGCCTCGCGTCGACCCCGGGGAACGCCTGCGCCGAGACGGCGAGGCCGCCGACGTGACCGAGGCGTTCCAGGACGAGGACGCGTCGTCCGGCGCGGGCGAGGTAGGTGGCGGCGACCAGGCCGTTGTGGCCGCCGCCGACGATCACGGCTTCGTAGCGAGAGCGGAGCACGAGACCTTCCAATCGGTGATGGGTGAGGTGGATGGGATGAGGTGAGGGAGTCGGTCCGGGGTCATCGCCGCTCGCGGGCGGCGGAGAGGGTGATGTCGAGGAGGGTGGCGGCGGGGCCGGTGAGGACGCGGCCGTGGCGCCACACCGCCCGCAGGCGGCGCGTGAGGTCGATGTCCTTCGTGGGCACCTCGACCAGGCGGCCGGTGGCCAGTTCGGCCTCCACCGCGTAGCCGCTGAGCACGGCCGGGGCGGCGCCCTCACGGGCGGCGCCCTTGACCGCGGTGTTGGAGCCGAGTTCCAGCCTCGGGGGGGCGACCGTGTGGCCGGTGAGCGCGAGGTCCAGCGTCTCGCGGGTGCCCGACCCCCGCTCGCGGACGACGAGCGGGGTGGCGGCCAGCTCGGCGGCGAGCAGCGGGGTGCGACGACGCGCCCACGGATGCCCCGGCGCGACCACCACCACGAGCCTGTCGGTGGCCACCACCCGCGACACCAGCCCTGCCGGGACCGATGGCCCCTCCACGAACCCGAGCTCGATCTCCCCTCCGATCAGCTTCGCCACCTCGGCCGAGTTCTGCACGTCCAGGCCGACCTGGACCTGGGGCTCGCGATCCTGGAGTTCGCCCAGCCAGCGCGGCAGCAGGTATTCGGCCACCGTCATGCTGGCGGCGATGTGCAGGTGCGCGGCCCGGCCGTGCCGTACCGCCTCCGCCCCCCGCATGAGCTCCTCCGCCGCGGCCAGCACCTGCGCGGCCCAGGCCGAGACCATCACGCCCTGCGGGGTGAGGGTGGATCCGCGCGGGGTGCGTTCCAGCAGGGGCAGCCCGAGACGGCGTTCCAGCAGGGAGATGCGCTTGCTCACCGACGGCTGCGCGATGCCCGCGGCCCGGGCGGCCTGGCCGAGACTGCCCAGGCGTTCCACGTCGACGAGCAGGCGCAGGGATTCGAGGTCGGGCAGCTCACTCATAGCGCCAGGCTATGACCTGCCACAGAGGTGACGGCTACCGGCCTCCCGGCGTCACACCGACACTCGGGGCATGCCCGTCTCGCACTCCCCCCGTCCTGTCGGCTCCGCCACTCAGTCCCCGACGACGCCCGTACGCCCGGCACCGGGCTCGGCCGCGGCACCGACATCGGCACCGGGCGCGCGGCCCGGAACCCTCGGGGCGTTCGGGAGGCTCGCGCCGGGGCTCGGGGCCGCGATCGTCGCGGTGGTCCTGGCGACGGCCGCGACCGGGGTCGTTCCGGGGGTGAGCGCCGGCGTGATCGCGGTGTTCCTCGGGGTCGCGCTCACCAACCTCGGCGGCCTGCGCCGGTCGCTCGTCCCCGGGCTCGGGTTCGTCTCCCGCCGGGTGCTCCGCCTGGCGATCGTGCTGCTCGGCCTGCAGATCGCGTTGCCGGAGCTGCTGGCGCTCGGCTGGCGGGCGCTCGCGGTGGTCGCCGCGGCGACGGGCGTCACGTTCGCCGCGACGCGGTGGATCGGCGGCCGCCTCGGGGTGGGGCCGCGCAGGTCCCTGCTGATCGCGACCGGCGTGTCCGTCTGCGGGGCGGCGGCGGTGGCCGCGATGCACGAGGTCGCCGACAGTGACGACGACGACGTGGCGGCCGCGGTCGGCGTGGTCGTCCTGTACGGCAGCGCCTCGATCGTCACGCTGCCCCTGCTCGCGGGGGCGCTGGGACTGACGTCGCGGCAGCTGGGCCTGTGGGCGGGGGCCTCGGTGCACGAGGTCGCGCAGGTGGCGGCCATCGGCGCGGCGGCCGGAGCGGGTGTCCTGGTGAGCGCGGTCGCCGTCAAGCTGGCCCGGGTCGTCCTGCTCGCCCCGATCGTCGGGCTGACCTCCGTCTCCCTGCGCCGTGCCGCGACGGACCGCTCCAAGACCGGGGGCCCTCGGAACGCGGAGAGCGCCGCAGACGACGGGAACTCCAGGAGCACCGGGAGTGCCGGGAGTGCCGGGAGCACCGACGGCACGCTGCGGCGCCCGCCGGTGGTGCCACTGTTCGTCGCCGGGTTCGTCGCGGCCGTGGCGGCGCGGAGCCTGGGCGCGGTGCCGCCCGAGATCATCGAGGTGGTTCCCGGTCTCACGGCGGTGCTGCTCGCCGCCGCGCTCTTCGCCCTGGGTACCGGTGTGGATCTGAGAAAGCTCGCGCGGGGCGGGCGATCGCTGCTCCTGGGCGGGATCGCCACGGCCATCATCGGCGGGATCTCACTGTTCGGGGTGCTGGTCATTGGCTGATCTTTAAGTGGACGTCTCCCCGCAACCGCCGTAACGTGCTCTTTTTGGGGAAGACGGTGTCGTTTACACCGTTCCAAAAGCAAGCAATGATTACGACCTCGGACAAGGAGACAGAACCAGCTCATGCGTACCACCCGACAGTCCCTCTCCGGTGTGCTCCGCCCCTCGGACGAGGTGGCCGAAGCGCTGGAGCGGGGTGCCCCGATCGTGGCACTGGAGTCCACGATCATCTCTCACGGCCTGCCACAGCCCCGCAACCTCGAGGTCGCGGTGGAGCTGGAGCGGATCGTCCGGGAGACCGGGGCGGTGCCCGCGACGATCGCGGTGCTGGACGGCGTGGCGCGCATCGGCCTCGACAAGAGCGAGCTGGAGCGCGTCGCCGGCGAGCCGGGGCTTCGCAAGCTGGGCTTTCGCGACCTGCCCACCGCCGCCGCGCTCGGGGCGAGCGGGGCGACGACGGTCTCCGCCACCTCGTTCCTCGCCGCCAGGGCGGGCATCCGGGTCTTCGCCACCGGCGGCCTCGGCGGCGTGCACCGCGGCTGGACCGAGAGCCAGGACGAGTCGGCCGACCTCGACATGCTGAGCCGGACCCGCATCACCGTGGTCTGCGCGGGGGTGAAGTCGATCCTGGATGTTCCGGCGACCCTGCAGCGGCTGGAGACGCGCGGCGTCACGATCGCGGGGTTCCGCACCGACGAGTTCCCCGGCTTCTACCTGCACTCCTCCGGCGAGCCGATCGACTGGCGCATCGAGACCCCCGACGAGGCGGCGGGCATCATGCGGGCCCAGGACGCGCTCGGCGGCCCGGAGACCGCGCTCATCGTCGCCAACCCGGTGCCGCTGACCGAGCAGCTCGACCCCGAACTGCACGACCGCGTCCTCGCCGGTGCCCTCGCCGAGGCGGAGGAGCGGCGGATCACCGGTCAGGCCATCACCCCGTTCCTCCTGGGCTACCTGGTGCGCGGCACCGACGGCGCCTCGCTGGAGGCGAACCTGGCCGCGGTACGGGGCAACGCGCGTGTCGCCGGGCAGATCGCGGCCTCCTGGAGCCGGGGAGACTGAGGGCACCGTGGCCGGAACGGGTCTGCTGATCATCGGCGACGTGGTGACCGACGTCGTCGCGCTTCACGGCGGGTCCGCCAGGAGCGGTCTGGCCGTCGGGACGGACACCGCCGCCGACATCGTGCTGCGTCCCGGCGGCTCCGGCGCCAACACGGCCTCCTGGGCCGCCTGGCTGGGCGCCGACGCGCGGATCCTGACCCGGGCCGGCTTCGACACCGCCGACTGGCACGCCGCCGAACTGCGGCGGTTCGGGGTGCGGCCGCATCTGCGGGTCGACCCCGACCGGCCCACCGCGGTGGTGATCGCCATGGTGGACGTGACCGGGGAGCGTTCCATGCTCACCAACCGGGGCGCGGGCGGGCACATCGGCACGGGCGACTGGGACGAGACCCTGCTCGACGGTGTGGGTCATCTCCATCTGTCCGGATACACACTGTTCGCCGAGCCTGGGCTCCAACTTTCCCGGCTGGCGATGGCCGAGGCGTCCCTGCGCGGGGTCTCGATCAGCGTGGACCCGGCCTCGACCGGTTTCCTGCGCTCGTTCGGCGTCGAGCGGTTCGTCCGGGAGACCCTCCCCGCCCAGCTGGTCATTCCCAACCTGGACGAGGCGCTGCTGCTCACCGGCGAGACGACCCCCGAGGGGGCGGCCGAGAGTCTGAGCCTGCGCTACGGGGCCGCGGCGGTGAAGCTGGGATCCCGCGGCGCGCTGATGGCCAGGGAAGGAAAGTTGGCCGCCCGGGTTCCCGCGCTCACCACCGAGGTGGTTGACTCCATTGGAGCGGGGGACGCGTTCGCCGCCGGGCTGCTGACGGCCCTGCTGAGCGGGGCCGCCGACGAGGTCGCGCTGGACGCGGGACGCCGTGCCGGGGCGGAGGCCGTGACGGTTCTGGGTGGCCGTCCACGTGTCCTACCGTCTGATTTGGGTACCAGGGAGCTTTACCCTCTTAATGCCAATTGATAGCTTGCGGCGTAAGCTGCACCATTAGCCACACGCGTCACTTTGGGGAGGTTACGGTCCGCCGATGGATGCCGAGTCATCGATCTGCCTGAGTGATCTGGTCCCGGCCCTGCGCTGGAGCCGTCCCCAGCAGGTCGCCGAAGCCCTCGCCGACCCCCGGCTGCCCGCCGGCTGGTGGTCGTCGGTCACCCTGCCAAAGGCCCTCGGCGCCGCGGGGCTCGACTGGGTTTGCGACAGGCTGGCCCGGCTCTCGCTGTCACGCTGGGATCATCTGCCGTTGAGCGACGTGCTGCCCGCGCTGCACGTGCACACGGTCGATCCCACCCTGCCCGACTGGCCGGAGCCCGCGCGCTCGGCCATCGCCGGCCTGGGCGGCTGGAGCCGCCTGCGCCGCCTGACCGCGGGAGACCTGAGCGCGCCCGCGATGCCCTCCCCGGAGATCGTGGTCACCGCCGTCTTCCGCGAGGTGCTCAGCCACGTCCCCGGGCTCGCCGAGCAGACCGCGCCGTCCGCGCCGGCCGCCGTCCACGCCCAGGTCCCGCTCCAGGAGCACGACCAGGACCCGGCGCAGACGCCCGCGCCGCGGATCCCGGCTCAGCCGTCGGCGCCGCCGGCACCCCAGGTGCCGGTCCCCGAGCCCGCGGCCACAGAACCGGCGGTCCCCGAACCGGCCGCCCCCGCGCCCCCGGTCAACCTCAACGACTATCCGCTGGTGCGCCTGGTCGACAACATGTTCCGCGACTGGAGCCCGCTGGAGCGCGCGGTCGCCGTGGAGCGGCTCTTCGCGGTCGAGCCGATCAGCCTGCGCGCGCTCGCGCACAAGCTGAACGCCGACCGTGACGCGCTCTCGGCGGCCCAGCGCGCCGCCGAGGAACGCATCCTGCTCTGGCTGCGCTCCCCGGAGTCCGCCCCGCTCACCGGGCACATGTTCGGGCTGACCGAGTGGCTCGGCGCCGCCGCCACCAAGGACCAGCTCATCGGCGCCGACCCCGCGCACCCGATCGAGGTTCCGACCCTGCGGACCCCGCTGTGGAGGGTGCTCGTCACGCTCATGCCGGACCGGCGGCTCCAGGACGACTGGCTCGTCGTGGGCGATCTGGGCGGCCTGCGCGAGCGGACCCGCCAGCTCCTGTCGAACAAGCCGATCGACAGCGACTCGCTCAGGCTCATGGAGCACCAGCTCGGCATCCGCGCCCACTCGGCCCAGCCCTGGCTGGACGCCCTCGCCGCCGCGAGCACCGCGCAGGAGGCGGCCCTTCAGGAGGGTCCCTCCGAGGAGGTCAGGCAGCTGCCACGCCGCACCCCGGGGGCCAACGGCCACCACCACCGCGGCGGGCAGCCGATCCCGCAGGTGAACGCCGGCGCCATCGATCCCCGCGCGGCCCTGGCCACCCTGTCGGCCCTGGCGAGCGGAAACTCCAGACCGCACCTGATCACCAGCCAGCGGGCCCCGCTGCACTCGCCCGCGAGCCCGTCGTCCGACCCGGGCCGCTGGCAGCGCATCGAGGTGACCAGCGACCACCTGCGGGGCGGCCCGGTGGCCGTGCCCGAGGGGTACGCCACCCGGCTGGGCATGCGTCCCGGCACGCTGCTGTCGGTCACCGGCCCCGGCGACAACGCGGTGGTCCTGGTCTGGCGGGACCACCCCGTCTTCGACTCGCTGCAGCCCGTCCTGATGCGTCTGAACGCCCGTCCCGGCGACCAGGTCTACGTCACCGTCGACGGCTACCGCCTGGACGCCCAGCTGCCCGCCTGATCCCTTCCCTGTGGGGAGACCCACGGGAAAGGACGGCGTGAGGCACGAGAATCCAGCGGGAAGAGCGGGCTTGATTTCGCTTATGTGAATCGGCGCTATGCTTGGGCCTCCCGAGGCTGGAATCAACAATGGGACCCGCATTCCAGGGGTCCCATTGGTCGTTTTCATGTCAACAAAGTCCCATTTCTCCGCTTCTGCTGGCGATTTTGACGGCCCACCTCACAAATCAGTTGTCAGCTGTTGTCCAACGGCTGACAACGAGAACAGGAATACGCAAGCTGTGGGGGACGGACCGGCGAAGGCGCCTCGGATACGCAACGCCAGGAACCTCAGGTTGGCGTGGGCCGGCTCGGCGCTTTCCATGACCGCGTTCCGGACCCTCGGCGTTTCCTATCCGCTCATCGCCCTGGCGCTCACCGGTTCTCCCATGGCCGCCGGATGGGTGGGATTCGCCTCGACCGTTCCCGGCCTGCTGCTGTACATTCCGGCCGGTGCTCTGATCGACCATTTCGACCCGCGCCGGGTCATGCTGTGGACGGAGGCGATCCGAGGGATCGCCGCGGCCAGCGTCTTCCTCGCCCTGCTCTGCGGCTCGGCCTCACTGCCACAGCTGCTGGTGGCCGCCCTCGTCGAGGGAGCCCTGTGGGTCCTGCACTCGCTGGCGGAGAACGCGCTGATCCCGATGCTGGCCGGCCGTGACGGACTTCGCCGCGCGCTCGCGCGAAGCGAGATGAGCTTCCACACCGCCGTCCTGACGGGAAGGCCTCTCGGCGGCTTCCTGCTGGGAGTCGGGCAGGCGATACCGTCCGCCGTCAACACCGTGCTCTTCTTTCTCTCGTTCGGCCTTCTGATGCGAATGGACGCGAAGGGCGTTCGGCGAGACGCGCGTCCGCTGGTCAAAGTCGGCGACGGGCTGCGCGAGGTCGCCCAGCAACCCTTTCTTCGCACCGCGATGGCGCTGACCGCCTTCACGAATCTGATGGTCAACGCGCTCACCATGGTCTTTCTCGCGAGCTCGGCGGAGCTGTCGCCACTGATCGTCGGGGTGGTGCTCGCGGGGGGCGGGCTGGGGGGAGTCCTGGGGTCCCTCGTCGTCCTGCGAGTGACACCGCCGTCCTACATGCTGTTCGCGCAGGTGTGGGTGTGGGCATTGGCGCTGTTCATCGCCGCCTTCGGCGGGCACCCCGCCTTCTTCGCCGTGGCGACGCTGGTGACCGGGTGCAGCGGGGCCCTCAGCAACATCAGCATCAGGACCTTCGAGGCTCACGCGTTCGACTCGGACAAGATCGCGAGGGTGGCGAGCGTGTCCCGGCTCACCAGCCGTGTGGCGATCTCGGTGGCGGCGCCGCTCGGCGCCCTTCTCGTCACCTGCTTCGGCGGCGACGGGGCGACCGTGATCCTTTTCGTCACCATGGTCGTGGTCGCGATAATCGTGACGGCCGTTCCCGCTCTACGCGGCAGCCTGATGCCCGGAGGAGAAAGGCTGATGCCCGGAGAGGAAAGCCCCGCCCACTCCTGAATCGCCCGCTCAGGTGAGCCGGACCAGGCGCTCCGCCTCCGCCACCAGGTGGGCCGGGAGCCCGGGCGACCTGGCCGCGCCGGCCCGCCGGGCCAGCGCGGCCGCCTCCGCCGTCGCATCGGCCAGTGCCTTGATGCGGGCGGCGTACAACAGCACCGGGCCGTGATCTCCCGCCTCGGCCCGCACAGCCCCGATCTCCCGTTCCGCCTCGGGAAAACGGCCCAGCGTGGCCAGCGCGAGAGCGTGGGCGGCCCTGGTGGAGGGCCACTGCAGCGGCCGGACCCTGTCGAGGTCGCGTAGCGCGGCCTCGGCCTGGCCGAGGTCGGCGAGGATCTCACCGCGGGCGCGCAACGCCTCGGCGAGGTTCCCCTCCCTGCCCAGCACGTCGTTGAGGACGTCGCGCGCCGCGTCGGGATGGCCGTCGTACCAGAGCGCCCAGGCGAGCTCGGTCTGGATGTTCATGTCATCGGGCAGGCGGCGTATCGCCGAGTACAGCTCCCGCACCGCGGCCGAAGGGCGTCCCTGGGCCAGTCGCAGCCTGCCGATCCCGGCGAGAAGGCCGCCGACCGCCGAGGTCGCCCCCAGCGACTCGAAGAGGACCGCGGCGGTGCGGTAGTGGGAGACGGCCTTCTCGAAGTCCTCGCGCCGGTGCGCGACGTTACCGAGGAAGGACTCGATCTCCGCCCGCGACCTGGTGTTGTCACCGCAGCGCTCCAGGGCCTCCTCCGCCTGCTTCGCGGCCAGCGCGAACTCCCCGTCGCGGAACGAGAGTTCGGCGGCGCGCAGGTAGTCGTCGGGGAACGACCCGCTCTCGGCCCGCACGACGAGATGGTCGTTCTGGAGGATGGGCTGGATGAGACGCTCGTGCGAGAGCTCACACCACCGAGTTCCGGCCTTGATGTCCTCACGCAGGATGTGGCGGTCGACCAGCGCCCTGACCAGCGCGTTCGGCATGCCGGCGGTGACGGTCTCCCCCTGGTAGACGACCTCGCGGGTGCCGAGCTCGGTGATGAAACAGCGGCGCAGCCAGCTCCTGAGCTCCGCGACGTCGCCCCCGAAGTGGTCACGGGCCACCTCGGAGATCATCCGCTCGGAGAAGTCGGTGAGCGAGCGGTCGGCGTTGGCGAACCTGCGGACGTGGTCGGAGGAGATGACCCGCACCTCCTCGGGCAGGGAGCGCCACATGGCCGAGCACACGACCTGCAGCTGGACGGGCTCGACCACCTTGGCGTCGGCGACGACCTCCTCGCCGAGCGCCCTGCCGACCCTGATCATGCGCAGGTCGTCCACCAGCCCCCGCGCCGCGCCGGGGGCGAACGAGCGGCCCGTCCCCTCGAGCGGCCCCTCGGTCGCCCGGACCGCGGCGGCCGTGTCGAGGGCGGTCAGTGAGAAGCGGCTTCTGGCCATGCCCGCCAGTTTCGGCTCGTGGGGCAGGATCGCGGCGAGGTGGTCCTCCCGGATCGAGACGAGCAGGCGCAGGTTCGGGTCGTCGTCCAGCGCCTCGACGAGCTGGCCGATGAACCACTCCCGGTACGGCTGGCGGTGGGCGAAGCCGCCGAAGAGCTCCTCTGCCTGGTCGATCGCGGCCAGGGTGAGCACCGGATCGCCGTACGGATCCTGGCGGGGCGGGCGCCGGCCCAGGAACTCGCGGATCGTCAGCCCCGCCAGCCGGGTGGGCGTCTCCAACGGGGACCACGACGACAGCAGCGCGAACACGTGCGGGTTGTGCCGTGAGAGCGCGGCGGAGGGGAAGGGCGAGCCGTGCGAGACCCGTCCTATCGGCAGGACGTCGGTCCTGCCCGCGTCCAGCAGCGGGAGCACCCCGGCCTGGATCAGCGAGGTCTTGCCCACGCCGGACGGTCCGTACAGCACGGTCAGGCGCCCGGCCTGCCACAGGTCGGAGACCTCGCGAGCCTCCCTGTCGCGGCCGAAGAACTTGGCGCGGTCCTCGCGGCGGAAGGCCCGCAGGCCGACGTACGGCTGGCCGGTCGCGTCGGGCCGGTCGCGATCGGGGGTCACCTCGGAGGTCACGGCACCGGTCCCATCCGCCGGCGCAGCTCACGGCAGAACTCCTCCGCCGTCCCCCAGAAGATGGAGATCCGCCAGTCTTCGTAGTATCTGGCCAGCTGGCGCTGGACCTCCAGCACGTCCGCCTTCGTGCTGGCGAGCGAGGGGGCGAGCTGGACGCTCACGTGCCTGCGGCGGTTGATGCCGGGAACGGCTTTCAACAGCCCGTGGAAAAGCACGCGAAACGTCCAGTCCTGCAGGCTGTAGCCGATGAACAGCAGAGGTCTCCTGGTCAGCGCCGCGAGAATGGAGGTGGGCAGCATGCGCTGCCCACCCGCGACGCCGTCCACCGCGAGGTTGGTGAGAAACTCCAGATAGTCGTCCTCGGCCAGCACGATCGACGCCGGATCCTGCAGGTTGCCGTGCAGATGATAGATGAGCGGAGCCTCAGGCCTGGGGTTCCAGCCTGCCTCGCTGCTGAACAGATCTTCCGCGTAGGCAAGCCCTTTGTTCCATGGGCAAATTGCCACATTCGGCCTTTTTCCCACTGCTTCGAGCGAGCGCAGGATGAAGTCGTCGTAGTTCGTCGTCAGGTATACCGGAAGAGGGAAACTCGCCAGCAGGGCGTGCGGCTCAAGCGGGTCGAGGAAGTCGGGAGCTCCCCCGGCATCGAGTTCGTCGCAGATCCGCCTCTTCACATATACCGAATCCCCATATCTCATCACCGCGAACTGCGTCACCCTGGGGAGATCGTGGTCGTCGGCGAAGGGATAGTCCCATCGGCGCGCCATGTCGCGGCTCAGCGCCGTCCCCGTCGGCAGGGTGCCCACGCACGCCCCCGACCCCAGGAAGGGCGTGCAGTCTCCGCTGTTCAGCTGGTCGAGCAGGCGCTCCCACTCGGCCTCCCCCATGTCGTGCACGCAGGGCACCACCTCACGGACGGCAGGTCCAATCAGGTCATGGACTCGATGCCGTACGACTCTATTGTCGCGGTCAACCCCCAGCGAGCACGACCTTGACGCCCGGCTCACCGACCGGCAGGAAACGGGCGGATGCTTCACGCTTATCTTTCTGTCGCACTCTGCCCGGAATCGCAAGGCGATCGCTCATATCGAGCTGTCGAAACCCGCGCTCGGCTCCAGATCCGCACCGTGCTCGAAAAACTCCTCCAGCACTCTCCTGAGGGAGGCGCTCCCGACCTTCTCAAGATCCCTGAACGACAGATCGGTGATGTCGATGGAGACCGTCGACGCCGCACCGTCATAATGCATTTGCGCTCCCTACTAAACGACCTTGCCGACGACCTGTTTTCGGCCACCCCAAACAGGCGTGGCACCCCTCCGCCGTGCCCGCGAAATTCAAGATGCGCCGTTCATTTATTTGATTCTGTTCTGCCCGGCTTCTCGAATCAAGCTCTAAGATGGCGACAGAATCCTTCGGATCGAACAGGGCGGAGGCCAGAGGTGGTGGAGCTTTCACACGCCGCGAACACGGTGCCGGAGCGTCAGCCCGAGATCTGGGAGAAAGTGCCGCCCCGCAACAGAAACTTCACGGGACGGGACGACCTGCTTCTCAAGCTCCGCCAGGGCATCAGCACCGTCACCGCCGTGGTCCCCCAGCCCCAGGCCCTTCAGGGATGGGGCGGCGTCGGCAAGACCCACCTGGCCATCGAGTACGCCCACCGCTATCGCTCGCACTACGACCTCGTCTGGTGGATCCCCGCCGACCAACGCGTGCTGGTGCCGTCCGCCCTCGCCGCGATGGCCCCGCACCTGGGCCTGCCCGCGGTCTCGGCCACCGGCGTCGAGGAGGCCGCGGAGGCCGTGCGCAGGACACTGCAGAGCGGTGACCCCTACCGCCGCTGGCTGCTGATCTTCGACAACGCCGAGGAGCCGGGGCAGGTCGCGGAGTTCATCCCGCGCGGGCCGGGCCATGTCCTGATCACCTCCCGCAACCCCAAGTGGGAGGACCACTTCGAGACCCTCCAGGTCGACGTCTTCACCCGCGAGGAGAGCGTGGCGTTCCTGAAGAAGCGCCTGCGCAGAGAGGTTCCCGACGACGACGCCTCGCGGCTGGCCGAACAGCTCGGTGACCTTCCCCTCGCCCTGGAGCAGGCCGGAGCGCTGCAGTACGAGACCGGCATGTCGGTCGACGAATACCTGGAGCAGCTCGAAGAGCAGGCGAGCCGCCTGCTGGGCGCGAACCGGGCACCGGGATACCCGCTGTCGATGACCGCGGCCTGGAAGGTGTCGGTGTCGCTCCTGCAGGACCGCCTCCCCGAGGCGATCACGGTCCTGCGCTGCTGTGCCTTCTTCGGGCCCGAGCCCATCCCGCGCGACGTGTTCCGCAGGAGCAACAAGGCCGTCGTCCCCCGCCTGAGCGCGATCCTGTCCGACCCCATCCTGCTCGCCACGGCGCTGAGCGAGCTCAGACGCTTCGCCCTTGCCAGGATCGAGCCCGCGACGCGCACCATCCAGGTCCATCGTCTGGTCCAGGCGCTCCTGCGCGACGACCTGCCGGAGAAGGACCAGCAGGAGGTCAGGCACGAGGTCCATGTGCTGCTCGCCGGCAGCGCCCCGAACGATCCCGACGACACCGACAAGTGGCGCGGTTTCGAGGAGCTGGTCGCCCACGTCGCTCCCTCGGGCCTGGAGGAGTGCACGGATCCGCGGGCCAGGTCGTTCGCCCTGTCCATGGCCCGTTACCTGTACCGGTCGGGCAACTACCAGTCGGCCCATTCGTTCATCACGAGCTTCATCGAGAGATGGAGCCAGGTCAGCGGGCCGGACCACCTGGACGTGCTCGTCGCGTACAGACACCTCGGCAACATCCTGCGAGGTCTCGGGCAGTACGCCAGGGCGTACGACATCGACCACGCGACCCTCGACAAGATGACCGAGATCCTCGGTCCCGAGCATCCGGAGACCCTCGCGACGGTCAACGGCTACGCGGCCTCGCTGCGTGCCCGCGGCGACTTCCTCGCCGCCCGCACGCTGGACCAGGAGTCACGGGTCACCCATATGAACGGCCTGGGCCCCTCCGACCCCTCCACCCTGCGCGTGGTGTACAACCTGGCCCTCGACTACGCGCTGACCAGTGACTACGCGGAGGCGCGCAGGCTGCACCAGGAGACCTACCTGGAGCAGAGCTACATGGCGGAGGGGATCAGCAAAGGCACCCTGCTGCTGTCGTGGAACAGCCTGGCCAGGACCGTGCGACTCTGCGGCGACTACACGGAGGCCTGTGACCTGGGCGAGGAGGCCTACGCCTACGGTGTCCAGGAGCTGACCCTCGATCACCACTACACCCTGCTGGCCGCCAAGGACCTCTCCATCGCGAAACGGCGGGCGGGAGAGATCACCGAGGCCCTGGAGCTCGCGCACGACACGCACACCCGCTTCCAGCGGCTGTTCGGAGACGCTCACCCCGACACCATGGCGGCCGCGATCAACCTCTCCAACGCCCTGCGGGCAGCCGGGAACATCGACGAGGCGTACGCGATCGCGGAGAAGGCGGTCACCCGTTATCCGAAGGTGTACGGGGCCGACCACCCCTACACCAACGCCTGCGAAGGCAACCTGGCGATCCTTCATCGCCTGCGCGGGGACCTCGCGAAGGCCCGCGCCCTGAACGAGAAGGCCAGGGATGCCCTGATCACGAAGGTCGGCCGCAACCACCACTACCCGCTGAGCTGCGCCATCAGCCTCCAGAGCGACCTGGCGGCGATGGGAGAGCGCGACGGTGCCCGCGAGCTCGGCGAGGACACCCTCGGCAGGCTGCGCAAGCTCCTCGGCGAGAACCACTTCCTGAGCCTGGCCTGCGCCGCCAACCTCGTCCTTGACCTGCGGGCGACTGGCGCCGGGAAGGAGGCCGATCTCCTGTACGCCGACACGATGCGGCGATACGAACGCCCCCTGGAGGTAGGTCACCCGGACGCCCTGCTCGCGAGCGAGGGCCGTCGCATCGAGTGTGACTTCGACCCCCCGCCGATCTGACCACTCCCGGCTCAGGAGTTGCGGCGCCTCCAGCTCTCCAGGTGCTGGTCGGCCTCGCGACGGGCCTGCGCCACCGCCGCGAGATCCACCGGCTCGTCCAGCCAGGCTTCCAGTGTGCCCCTCATCGCCTTCACGAATTCCGCCCCGCGCTCGTTCAGGCCCCCGCTCGCCATGAGCGTGCCGGTGACGCCGTACGCCGCCTGTCTCCAGCGTGCGAACTCGACCTGTCCGCGGAAGGCGCGGGCTCCCTGCTCCGAGGCGTGCTGGCGTCTCCAGAATCCCGCCACCCCGAGGTAGGCATACGCTCCCTGCAACAACCCGTTGACGGGGCGGGGGTCGTTCCGCCACGGCGCGTAGTGCCTCCGCCCGTTCTCGGGCAGGGTCAGCTCGACCGTGTCGGTCAGCGCCGTCAGCTTCGCGTGCTGGATCTCGTGGGCGAACGTCGCGGCCATTCCCAGCCCGTGCTGCGGCTCCGACAGGGCGACGGTCCCGAACGTCTCGCGCGAGGTGGCGCTGTTCTGGCCGAAGGCCGGTGCGTGGATGGGGGTGAGCACCGAGATGCCCGAGGTCAACTCCGCGGCGACGGTCCAGTGGCGGGCGGTCAGCACGCGCCACGCGTCGCGCAGGCACGACGCCCAGTGCTCCAGCCGCGATTCACTCAGCCGCGACTCGGTGACATGTCCTGCGGGCCACCGATAGGGGTCCGCGTCGTCGACGACGAGGCTGAGCCCGGAATCCGCCGGTAACCTGCGCAGGACCTGCCAGCCGGCCCCGTCGCGAAGGGGGTCGGCGCGGACCGTCGAGCGGCCGATGTCGAGCTCGGCCCCGTCCGCGTCCGGCCGCACGGTGACGTCGAGCACTCCCCGCGCACCCGCCGGAACGGTGAGGCGGCCCAGCCCCGGCAGGACGACGGCGTCCTCCTCGACGGCGAGGCGGACCTCGCAGGCGATCCGCGCTCTGACCGCGATCGCGACGACCAGGGCGGCCAGCCGGCCGGGATCGTCCTTCGCCCCCGTACCGGCCCTGAGCGAACGGTACGTCCGCAGCGCCCACGCGCCCACGGCCGGGTGGCACAGCTCCGGTTCGACCTGTTCTCTCCCCTGGCTCTCCATCTCGGCCAGGAGATCGTAGGCGCGAGCCGCGAGATCGGCGTGCGGATGGCCCGCCGCCTTCGCCTCCAGGACGAGCGCGCGGATGAGGAGCCTGGTCTTGAGGCACTGCCACACGCGCAGCTCGGCCATGGCCTCGGCCCCGCCCCCGCCCTTCGCGAGCCTGGAGAACGTCTCGTCGGACACCGGAGGCGAGGTGAACCTCATGCGTTTCCCTTCAGCCGGGCGACGTCGCGTACGAGCCGCGCGCGAATGTGATCTATGAGCCGGTAGAGATCGGGACAGTAGACCGAGGGGCCGAGGAATCCGTGGGTCTCGCTGTAGCGGTGCGGGTAGAGTCCGCCGCCGCAGACGGAACGAAGGTCGCAGGCCCGGCACACGGGTGCCAGCGCGAGCTCGCCGATCTGACGGGCCGCTATGGACGGGTGCCCCAGCACCGTGTCGAAGGAGTCGCGAAGGACGTGCAGCAGGGTGGCGGGAGCGCCGTGATAGCTGGACTTGAGGATGTCCGACTGCTCGATGCTGCCGTCCGTCTCGATGACGACCATCCGCGCCGGGGAGAGGCCGATGGCCTCGGTACGGGACGCACGCCCGGTGAGCAGGCGGACGATCTCGTTGAAGAACCGGATCTCGGTCTCCTCCACCGCCGCCCCGTACCAGCGGTCGAAGATCGGCAGCAGCCAGTCGGCGTAGGGGGTGGCGGCCGAGCCGGGGTCGCGAAAGGGCGGAGGTGTGAGCCAGTTCCCGTGCGGCAGGAGAAAGTCGACCGCCGGCGGGTCGAACTCCAGGAGCGCGTCGTAGGTGGCCAGCGGATCGTTGCGGACGTCGATCGTGCACAGAAGACCGCTGAAGAGATGGTGGAAGGGACCGGCCGTCAGTCTCCGCAGCGAGGCGGCGACCATGGCGTGGCTGCCCTTTCCGCTCGTGAAGAGCCTGTGCCGGTCGTGGGCCGCCTCGTAGCCGTCCAGGCTCACCCCTACCCGGATCTCCAGGTCGCCGAAGAGCCGCAGGTAGGTCTCGTCCAGGCGCAGCCCGTTGGTCTGCACGCCGACGTGGACGCGAGTTCCGACGTCGGCGGCCGCTCCCCTGATGGTGCGCACGGCGTGGGAGATGAGTTCCGGGCCGGCCAGAAGCGGCTCTCCCCCGTGGAGGATGACCTCCACCTCCGCCAGCTCGTGGGCGAGGGCGTGCTCCGCGATGCGCTGTGCCGTCCGCTGGACGATCGCCTCGGACATGCGCCGCGGCTGGGCCTTCCAGGACTGGTCCGCCATCTCGTAGATGTAACAGTGACGGCAGGCGAGGTCACATCTGCTGTGGATCTTCAGAATGAACTGTCGGAAGGCGAAGGGCCTCCATCCGGAAGCCAGTAGTTCGGCCACATCAAGCGTGGCCGGAAACACGTTTTCGGCCGACAGGATTTTCGGTTCCGGCTTCTCTGACAAATGCGGCACGCCTCTCTTGCGCCATTCCCATCTCGCACCACTTTGTGCCGTTAGTCAAGATTAAAGCCAGTAAAGCTTTCTTCAGTAGCGCCTCACAGTCGTACAGCGAGACGACTTCTTCGACCGCGACGCCCCTCATCCTCCATCTACCCTCTAGCTGACTTTCGGTACCCCGCATAACACCACGCCGAGGTGGAGGCCGATCAACCGTGCGCGATTGGCCCTCGGACCTGGACGTCGGCGAGCTTGCCGCCACCGCCTGGAGAGCCATCCCTTTTCGGCAGTTCATTTTGAAGATCCACAGCAGGTGCGATCTCGCATGCGGATATTGTTATATGTACGAAATGGCGGACTCCAGCTGGCGCAGCTGTCCGAGACGCATGTCGCGCGAGACCTTCGCCGCCACGGCCGCGAGAATCGCCGAACACGTTCACACGCACGACCTCGGCAACGTCGAGATCGTGCCGCATGGCGGCGAGCCGATCCGCGAGATCGTCGCGCGGATCCGGTCGGCGAGCCGGCCCTGTCGGAGAAATGCCGGGCATGCCCGATGGGCAGGGTGTGCGGAGGCGGTCCCTACGCCCATCGCTGTCGGGCAGGCCACGGTTTCGCCAATCCATCGGTCTACTGCGTCGACCTGTTCCGTCTCATCGGGCATATCAAGAACAGGGTCGGAGCCGATCCGGCCTTCCGAACGAAGCGCGAAGATTGAAGGGGCGCGATGAATCTACCCGAGCACCGGATTCCGGCGAAGGTGTTCTCCGACTTGGCCCACGGCGGTGGTGGCGCCCCCGCGGTCAGCCGCCTCTCCGCCGCCCAGTACAGCAAGCACGCGCTTCTCGTACGAGCGGTGGTGGAGACGGCTCGCACGACCGGCCACGCGGAGGCGCCGGCCACCCGCCGCGCCTACGATCTGCTCGCCACCGTCCAGCGCCGTCACCCCGGCGCCGTCGACGCCGTGCTACGGCATTCTTCGGTGGGCGCCTGGGCGCGCCGGACGATCAGAATGCTCCGTGCGGGCGACACCCGCGCGACACCGGGACAGCTCTCGGCGCTGGCCGCCGCGGCGGCGATCCGCTCCCGTACGGCCTGCGACATCGACGTGCCCGCGGCGGACGGGGTGGTCACGCTGCCGTCACTGGGGCAGGCGATCCTGTCACCGACCGTCTCCTGGGCCACGGTCGAGTGCGCCGCCGAAGGCGCGGAGGTCACCGCGGACCGGATGGTCGTCCGGATCCCCGACGACCCCCGCCGGGACGCGTCGGGGTGGCGGGGCCTGCGCACGCTGTCCGCCGAGGCGGACGGCGTACCGCTGCGCCTGGTCATCGATGACCTCGACCCCTACAGGATGCCGGAGACGGCCAACATCGGCGAGCGGCTCAGCGAGGCCGAGACCGAACGATGGCAGTCGACGCTGCACACCGCCTGGGATCTACTGGTACGGCACCACCGGACCGTGGCGGAGGAGGTGTCCACCGCGATCACGGTCCTCACACCCCTGGTCGCGCCCGCCGGGGGCCAGTCGAGCTCGACCTCCAGGGAGACCTTCGGTTGCGTGGCCCTGTCGACACCGCCGGACGCGCTCTCTCTCGCGGTCACGTTGACGCACGAGACACAGCACGCGAAGCTCTCGGCACTGCTCGACCTCGTGCCTCTCACCCTCCCCGACGACGGCTCCCGCCACTACGCCCCCTGGCGTGAGGACCCCCGCCCCGTGCCGGGACTCCTTCAGGGGGCGTACGCCTTCCTGGGCGTGGCGGGCTACTGGATGCGCCAGCGCACCCTGGAGTCGGGGGAGGCGGCCCTGCGCGCGCACGCGGAGTTCTTCCAGTGGCGCGAGGCCGCGCGCCTTGTCACCGGCACCCTGCTCACCGGTGGGCGGCTTACCCCCACCGGTGAGAGTTTCGCGGCCGGGATGGCGCGGCGCCTCGACGACTGGTCGCGGGAGAGCGTGCCCGCCCGCGCTCGGGCCATGGGCCTGCGGCGCGCGGACGAGCACCGCGCGCGCTGGCTCGAACGCAACGGCTAGCCCTCGGAGCGGGCCGGTCACGATGTGACGTCCGGCGCGAGAGGCCACGGCGCGTCCGCCGGAACGCGGCGGTCACAGCACGGGCGGGTCGAAGTCGAAGTCGAGCCGCTCGCTCCTCAGGGCCACCTTCGTGTCGGGATGGTCGTTGCCGAGCACCCGCTCGTAGCGCTCGTGGGTGTCGGCTTCAAGCTCTGCGGCCTCCTCCACGGCACCCTCCGCTCGCAGGTCTATGACCAGGTTGTTCGCGCAGGCCAGGGTGAGGGGGTGGTCTGCGCCGAGAAGCTCCCGCAGCTGGACGAGGGTCTCCTGGCCCAGCTCCCTGGCCGCAGGGACATCCCCCCTCGCGGCGAAGTCGCTGGCGAGGTTGATCGCGCAGGTGAGCGAGTAGTGGTGTTCGCGACCGAGCGTGCGATCGAAACCGTCCAGGGACCTGCGGTCGAACCGGCTCGCGTCCTCGATCTCCCCGTTGACCCGCAGGAGCAACGCCAGGTTCATGTCGCAGCCGAACGTGAAGGGGTGCTCGTCGCCGTATCTCCTGGGGTAGCGAGCCGCGGTGTCGCGCAGCAACTCCAGCGCCTCGGTGATCTCCCCTCTGGTGCGCTGGGCGTTGGCCAGGCACAGGGCCGCGGCGAGCGTGTCGTGGTGGTCACGGCCGAAGATGCGCTCCTGCCGCTCGTACGTCCGCTGCGCGATCTCGAACGCCTCGTCGACGAGTCCCGCCCTGCGCTTGGCGATGGACAGGTCCTTGGCCACCCGCAGGGTCCACGGATGGTCGGGCCCCAGCTCCTGCATCCCCAGCTCGTAGGCGTCCTCACCGAGGTCACATGCCTCCGAGTAGTCGCCCCTGAGCCTGACGATACGGGCCAGGCCGTTCCGTGACGCCAGCACGAACAGCGAACTCGACTTCGAGGCCGAGGAGGGCTGCTTGGTGTAGAGCACCTTCTGCAGCTCGAACGCCTGCCGGTAGTCGCCGAGCAACATGTAGTCGACGGAGAGGTTGTTCATCGCGCGCAGCGTCCGGCGATGGTCGGGGCCGAACACCTCCTGGTGCCGGCGCAACGAGTCCCTGTCGTGCTCCAGCGCGGCCGCGAAGTCGCCCAGCATTCTCATGTCGGCGCCGTGGCTGTTGACGAGCAGGAGGGTCTCCTCGTGGTCGGGCCCGAGGGTCGTCCGCATGCGTGCCAGGGTGTCGCGATTGAGCTCGAAGGAGGCCCGGTAGTCGCCGAACTCCCGCAGGACGATGCCGAGATGCCGCTGCGCGGAGAGCACGGCCTGATCATCGCTGCCGCTGTCGGCCCGCCACGTCCGGATGAGGCTTCCCACGAGATCGACCGCCGACTGGTAACCGCCCGACGAGTAGAGGTAGCGAACGATGTCGAGGGCGAACCCGCGGATGCGGGGATCGCGGCTCTCCTCCACCAGGGAGGGCCTCACGTGACTGAGCAACTCCCCATAGCGCGGCCAGGAGGCGTTGTCGTCGGGCAGGCCCGGTGTCGCCGCCGCCAGCAGGAGGTGGACCTCCCTGCGGAAGGACAGGTGCTCCTCCTCGCTCAGCTCGTCGCGGAGGAGCGCCTGGACCAGCCGGTGCACCTGGATCGTCCGGTTCTCCGAGTCGATCCGCACGAGGGCGTAGCGGCCCAGCTCCCTGATGACCTTGCTCAACAGGATCGGGTCGGCGAGGAGCGAGCCAAGACGCGACTCCGACGCGAAATCCTCGGGAAGTACTCCGAAGACGTCGCGGGGAATCGGATCCGGGCCGAAGAAGGCACAGCAGCGCAGGAGCTCCACGGCCTCGGGCAGCTTCCCCTTGAGCTGGGACACCGACAGTGACCACGCCGCGGTCATGGACAGCGGGTAGTCGGCCGCCTTGTTGGCATCCAGCAGCTGGACGGTCTGCTCTTCGAGCAGGCGGAGATACTGCTCGACGGACATCCCCGTCTCCGTCTGCAGGGCCCCCGCCTGCTCCAGTGCGAGCGGGAGGTCACCGAGTTGTTCGGCCAGCCGGTTTCTGTCGTCGAGGCTGGTCGACCTCGGAACCCGCTTGCTGAGGAATTCGATGCTCTCCGCCCGGGTGAAGACGTCGACGGGCAGGGTGTCGACCACCCCCTGCCAGGCGTGGTTGCGCGAGGTGATCAGGACGTGTCCCGGACCCCGCGGGATGATCTCGTTGATGTCCTCGGGCTGTTCTGCGTTGTCGAAGACGAGCAGCCACCGGGAGTACGGTTCGCCGAGGCGCAGGGCGTCCAGCACGGCCCTGGACGCCTCCTCCACCCCCATCGTGGCGGATGACGATATGCCCAGATGCGGGGCGAGCGCGGCCAGCGACGAGCGCACCAGGATCGGCTGATCGGCGGGGATCCACCAGACCAGGTCGTACTCGTGCCGGAAGCGATAGGCGTATTCGATCGCGACATGGGTCTTGCCGACCCCCCCGAAACCGTGGAGAGCGTGCGGCACCACCGCGGTGACCTCGGAGGTGACCCCGGTGTGCAGCTTTTCGAGGAGATCTTCACGACCGGTGAAATTCCTGTTCTGCTGCGGGATCTTGCCCCAGATTCGGGGCTGACGTCCCGGCACCCCGGGAATTCCCGAGGACTCTGAAATGGACACCCGACCGCCTCCGCTCGCCCGATTCTCGTTCAGCCTAGACTCCCGGCCAGGCCGGGTGCATGGACAGAGAAGTCAGACTCTCATGGCGGCATACCGAACGAAGGATAAGACGTGAATATCTTTCTATCCTTGTGATGCCAAGATAACCGTCTACCCTGGGTTAGAAGTGCTCGGCGAACGTGGAAAGATGACGGTGTAAGTGATGCGCGCGCTGCGAGTGGCTCGCGTGAACAGGCCACGGACAGGGGAGTCCGCATGGGCGAGGAAGTCGTCGCAGGCGAGATCGATTACATCAAGAGCAATCTCATCGACGTCACCGGGCTGAGTTTGACCGACCTTGATCATATAGATAATCCCAACCTTAAGCGCGCATTAAGGCGGATACTTGAGGACGACAGCGCGGGGCCGGCGGCCGGATTCACATCATCCATATGAAAGATCTTGACTTTCGCGCAGGCATGACGGGAAATAGAGTCCTATAAGGGACCGTTTCCCAATGATCAGGGTGGCCCATGGACGATGTCGACTGGGAACGTTTGATCGACCAGCTCGGCAGGGGTGACTGCGCCCCTTTTCTCGGAGCGGGGGCCTGTGCCGGCACCCTGCCCACCGGCGCCGCTCTCAGCAACCAGTACGCCCTCCGTTACGGCTATCCGTTCTCCGACGCGGGCGACCTGGCCCGTGTGATGCAGTACGGCGAGGCCGTGGTGCGCGATCCGGTCGACCTCAAGGAGACGGTCTGCGGCCACCTGCGCTCGCACGGCCGGCCTCCGGTGACCGATCCCGGCGAGCCTCACCGGCTGCTCGCCGGTTTCCCGCTCACGACGTTCCTCACGACGAACTACGACGACTTCCTGGCCGAGGCGTTGCGGGCGGAGGGCAAGGATCCCCACGTCGCCGTCTCCCCCTGGTGGGACACCGACCCCGGCGCGGCCCCTCTCCTGCCGGAGCCGACGGTGGAGCGGCCCATCGTCTACCACCTCCACGGGAGCTGGGCGGAGCCCGCGTCGCTGGTGCTGACCGAGGCCGACTACCTGACGTACCTCGTCAACATGGTGGACGCCGTCGCGACCGACGGGCGGCATCCGCTGCCGATCCCGATCCTGCGGGCGATGACCACCCGGCCGCTGCTCTTCGTGGGCTACAGCCTGCAGGACTGGACGTTTCGGGTGCTGTTCCACGGCCTGGTGCGCAACACACCTCGCAGCAACAAGCGGCGGCACGTGAGCGTGCAGCTCATGCCCGAGGTGAGCCGCCCCACGGGCGGCACCGGGAGCACCGGGAGCGCGAAGAGCACCGAGAGCGCGGAAAGCAAGGCCAGGCGCTACATCACCCACTATCTCGACCGCTGGAACATCTCGATCTTCCTGGGGACCGCCTCGGAGTTCTGCGCGGAGCTCCGGCGGAGAATGGGACGGACATCATGACGACCGCGACACGCGCCGGCGACGGAACCGTCCGGCCCTACGTGGGGCTGCGTCCCTACGACCGGAGCGAGCACGCCCTGTTCT
The DNA here is from genome assembly GCF_040648855.1 of Streptosporangium sp. NPDC049078. Classification (NCBI taxonomy): domain Bacteria; kingdom Bacillati; phylum Actinomycetota; class Actinomycetes; order Streptosporangiales; family Streptosporangiaceae; genus Streptosporangium; species Streptosporangium sp. NPDC049078. The sequence goes on along the minus strand of NZ_JBEZEL010000005.1, from coordinate 150,601 downwards.
TCGGACGGGAACGCGAGGCCCGCGACATCGCCACCATCTGGCAGGCCACCGGCCTCACCGTGCTGTTCGGGGCCTCCGGGGTCGGCAAGACGTCCCTTCTGCAGGCGGGTGTCCTGCCCCGCGTGGAGCCCGAGCGCGCCGACGTGCTGCCCATCGCCCGCGTGTCACCCCACGGCATCGCCTCGCTGCGTCCGAAGATGCCCGGCAACCCCTATGTGCTGGCGCTTCTGTCGGCCTGGGCCCCCGACCGGCCACTGCCCGCGCTGGCGGGGCTCACGATCTCGGACTTCCTGGCCGAACGCCCGGAACGCACCGACAGATACGGCGACCCGGTGCCCGTCCTGGTCGCCCTCGACCAGGCCGAGGAGCTGTTCGGCGGCCCGCTCGACCGCGAGGAGGACCGCAACGAGCTCCTGCGCCAGCTGGCGCGGGCGGTGGAGGATCACGACGGCCTCCACCTGCTGCTTTCCCTGCGCGAGGAGTATCTGGCCTCCGTCCTGCCGCACGAGCGCCCGCTGGGCCGAGGTTCGCGGGCGCGGTTCCAGCTGCCGCCGCTCACGCGCGCCGCGGCGCTCGACGCCACCGTGAGGCCGGTTGAGCGCACCGGCAGGTTCTTCGCCCCCGGGGCCGCGGAACGGCTCGTCGACGACCTGCGCACCGTCCCGATCTCCAACGACGAGGGGCAGACGACCACGCTGACGCTGAACACGATCGAACCGGTCCAGTTGCAGGTCGTCTGTTCCGCGCTGTGGGAGTCGCTGCCCTCCGGGCTCAGGGAGATCAGCGTGGACCACGTGAACCTGCACGTGAACGTCGACCGGTTCCTCACCGGATTCTGCGATCGGATGCTCGCGCGCGTCTCGGCCGGATCCGGTGTCACGTCGAGCGAGATCCGCTCCTGGCTGCGCAGGACCTTCGTCACCGAGCACGGGACGCGCAACACCGTCTACGAAGGACTCCACGAGACGGCCGGCATGCCGAACGCCGTCGCCAAGGCCCTGGAGGACTCCCACATCCTGCGCGGCGAGCACCGGCTGGGGATCCGCTGGTACGAGCTGCAGCACGACCGTCTGATCGGGTCGGTGCGCCAGTCGCGGCCCCCGGCGTCCTATCTCGGCGACGCGCGGCTCGCACTGGCCAGAGAGAGCTGGGAGACGGCCCGCGGGCTCGCGGAGGAGGCGGTCCGCGCCTCGGGGAGCGGCGAGACGTGGGTGCGTGCCGAGGCCCTGCTGATCCTGGGAGAGGTGGCGTCGGCGGAAGGTGAGACGGAGAGCGCACGCAGCCGGTTCGAGGAGGCGGCCGACCTGTTCGCGACGCTGCAGCGATTCAACGGCGTGGCCTCCGCGCTGACCGGGGAAGGGCGGCTCTGGCTGGCGCTGGGACACTACGACAGCGCCGTCGAGCGGCTGCGCGCCGCCCTCTCCTGGGTTCCCAACGACCTGCCGGCGCATCTGGCGCTCGGGCAGGCCCTGTGGCGTCTGGGACAGCCGCGCGCCGCCCTCGCCCTGCTCAACGGGGCCGTGGCGCTCGCGGACGAGCCCCCCGCCGAGGCACTCGCGCTGCGCGGTGAGATCCTGGCCGACCTCGGAAAGCCGGTGGAGGCCCTGCGCGACCTGGATCGGGTACGCAGGCACCAGCGGCCCGGCACGATCGCCGCCAGGGCGCTCGCCCTCGCCCTGGAGCAGCGGTTCGACGCCGCCCAGCAGGAGATCCTCGACGCCCTCGCCGACGGCTCCGACGGCGACTCCGACAGTGGCCCCCTGCTGGTGCGGGCCGCACGTGTCCACGCCCTGCTGGGGCGGCCCACCCTGTCGGAGGAGTTCGCCTCGCGGGCGCTCGGCGCGGTCACTCCCGGGCTTCCCGGGCATCTGCGGGCGCAGGCCGAGGAGCTTCTGCGGAGGACGGCGTGACGTCGTCCGCTCTCGCCGCCTCCCACATGTGGTCGAACTGGCTCACCCAGTAGGTGTACCAGCGTTCGTCGCGGCCACGGGTCAGCTCGAGGTGCATGCGCGAGGAGATGGACGTGTTGTGGAAACCGTGAATCTCCACGATGACACGGCCCCCGGGGGTTTCCGGGTCGACAAGGACGAGGCTGAATCCCGGGTTGTAGGAAAGAAGGCGGTATTCGAACCGGCCCGCCGTTTTCCAGCCGCTCATCAACCGTAGGCGTTCCATCGTGCTCTCCAGCGCGGCGGGAAGCCGCTGGACGGGAAACTCGACCGAATCGTCCAGCTGTTTCGCGGCCTGCCGGACCGCCGTCTTCTCCGTGGGGTCGAGAATGACGATCCTGGCGCTTCCCCGCTCCCTGGCGAGGACCGTGTTGCGTATCAGCTCGCAGGTCTGCGCCGACAGCAGGTTGACCGCGGAGGGCGCGAACACGCGCACGTCACGGGCCTGGGCGAGCAGCAAGGAGAGCGGCACCCTGTCGTACACGGAACGGTCGTGCAGAAGGTCGGTGCGCGATTCCGCGGGCTCGTCGGTGAGGGTGAGCCGGTAGAGGAGCAGCCCGACCCCGGAGAACAGGGCCGCCCATCTGAGGTCGTCTTCCAGCTTGTCGGCGAATATCGAGAGAAAGGCGAAACCGAAGAGGACGACGGTGAGAGCGTACGCGTCGATATGCTGCCGGGCCTTGAAATCCCTGCCGATTCTCTGGATCAGACGCACACCGACCCCCAACTCTTGAGCGCTGTCGAGAACAGCTATGCCCATTGTCCGGGATCGGGACCTCGTAATGTTCGATGTCGTTGGTTCCGGTCGGCCGGGCCCTCCCGCTCGGGAAAGACCCGGCATCCGTAATTCCGGCGACCGGCCGAACCACCCGGGGCGGTGACCGCTCCAGGAGCCGGCTCCGTACGACGGCCGGTCGGATGTGACGGCGGTGTCGGACAGGGGCCGACGGTGTCCTACAGGGTCTTACAGGGTCAGACGGTGGCCGGCTGGCGGCGGCGCTGCCAGAGGGCGTCGACGGCGAGGGCTCCGCCGCCGCTGAGGGCGATGACCATGGTGCCCGCGGCGAGGGCCAGCACGTACTCGTAGCCGCCCTCGCTCACCGAGAAGCCGTTGGAGAGGTGAACGAAGACGAGGGCACCGAGCATGACGAGCGTGAGCAGGAAGCCGAACACGGGCAGGGCCGCGCCCAGGATGAGCGCGATACCGCCCACGACCTCGATGATGGCGACCGCCGGTGCGGAGACGACCGCGAGGGGGATCCCCATGGCGTCGAAGGCCGCGGTGGTCTGGGCCAGCCCCGAGCTCAGGAACTTCTGTGAGCCGTGGAATACGAAGATTACGCCGAGAGCGATCCTCGCCAGCAACAGGACATACGGTCTTAGCTGGTCAAGCATTCTGACTCCTCCTGTCATTCGAATTTGTACAAACCATAGCGGTTAGTTCAAATTTGAACAAGCAGTAGAATGTTCCGGTGAGCGACGTGAAATGGCTCAATGAGAGCGAGATGGCCGCATGGATGGCTTATGTGGCCGCGACACACCTCCTGGAGCGACGCGTCGAGGATCAGTTGAAAGTCGATGCCGATCTGACCCACGCCCAGTACGAGATCCTGGCGAAACTCTCCCAGGACCCCGGCGGGCGGATGCGGATGACCGAGCTGGCCAACCGGTTGATCGTTTCGAAGAGCGGCCTCACCTATCAGATCGGCCAGCTGGAGCGGAGAGGGCTCGTCACCAGGGAGGCCTGCCCCTCCGACGAGCGGGGCGTGCTCGCCGTGCTCGCCGAGGAGGGCAAGCGTTGCCTCGAGCGGACCGCGCCGGGGCACGTGGCCGTCGTGCGCGCCTTCCTGATCGACCAGCTCACTCCCGAGGAGGTCGAGAGCATGCGACAGATCATGACGAAGGCCGCCGCGGCCATGCGGGCGGCCCCTGCGGGCCCGCTCCGGCCGGGCAAAATCCCAGGGTAAGGCGCGGAACGGACCCATGAGACCGGTTCTCCCTTTCGGCTACGCGGTCGGAGGGAAGGCGGAAGAATCCGGTACGGCTCGCGCGGGGGGCATACCGCGCGAGCCGTCCGGATCAGAGCCGCACCACCGGGTCAGGCGGCGGTGCAGCTGACCGAGGAGGGCGCGCCGTTACTTCCTGACCAGTTGCCGGTGAACCCGAAGTTCGCCGTGGCACCCGCGGAGAGGTTGCCGTTGTGGGACACGTTCCGCACCGAGACGCTCGCGCCGCTCTGGGTGTGCTGTCCGTTCCAGAGCTGGGTGATGCTCTGGTTGTTGGGGAAGGACCAGTTCACCGTCCAGCCCGTGAGGGCCGCGCCGCCCGAGTTCCGCACGGTCACCTCGGCCTGGAACCCGCCCGGCCAGGAACCGATCAGCTGGTAGCTGGCCGTGCAGGCCTTGCCGCCACCCGGAGTGGGAGTCGGCGTGGGCGTCGGCGTCACCGTGGGGGTCGGGGTCGGGGTGGGATCCGGGCCGGGTCCAGCGGCCATGGCCAGGTCGTAGGCGCGCTGCGGGACGAACTGCCCGGCCGCGGCGATGCAGCCGTCGGCCTCGCCCGGCAGCTTGATCCACAGGAAGGCGTCGATCATCGAGTCGCCGGTGGCGTTGGTGCTCGGCGTGCCGATCGCCCGTCCCGGCGGGTCACACCACTCGCTGCCCTGCGGGCCGTTGCCGTTGCGGCTGGTGTCGATCACCGCGCGGAGCCTGGAGATCCCGGTGGCGGAGATGATGTTCTTGGCGTAGGGGACCTCGGTGGAGGTCCACCGGTAGTTGGAGACGTTCAGGGAGATGCCGTCCGCGCTGTTCGCCACGTCCGCGGCCCTCAGACGGTTGGCGGCCTCCGACGCTGACAGCCACCCCGAGTGCCCGATGTCGAAGTAGACCTTCGCCGAGGACGAGCCCGCCTTCAGCTTCTTGCCCGCGTACGCCATGGAGGCGTTCGTCTCCTGCTGCTGGGAGGAGTTCATGCAGCTGGTCATGATCGGGAGCACGTCCGGCTCCAGGATGATCGTCGCCGGGCGTCCCTGCAGACCCGCGGCCACCTCGTCGACCCACTGACGGTAGGCCGTGTGGTTGGGCGCGCCACCCGTGCTGGCGCCGCTGCAGTCCCGGTTGGGGATGTTGTAGACGACGAGGATGGGGATCTTGCCCGCCGACGCCGCCGCTCCGACGAACGACGACACCTGGCCGCGCACGGTGGAGGTGTTGGTGGTGGTGAACCACCGGGCCTGCGGCACGGAGGCGATCCGGGTCCGGATCACCTGCGCCTTGGAGTCGCCGGGATTGGCCGCGACCCACTTGGCGGCACCGGTGTCCGGGTCGACGTAGAACGGGGAATCGGCGGCGGACGCGCCGGAGGCGCCGGCGAGCGCCGCACCTGACGCGATCACCAAGGCCGCGCAGAGCGTGGCCAGGATTGATCTTCTTGGCATGGATCGGCTCCTTCGAAGGAGGCATGGGAGCGCTCCCACCATAGGTGGCACGCCTCTTCCGCTGTAGTCCCCGCCGTCGGCGCCTCACTTCCTCGCGCGCTGACCTGTGCGAACACTCCCGACATCCGTTGAAAGTTTCACCACCCGGCACCGCCCGGCTGATCGGCGAGACAGTGACGATCGACAACGCCGCAGGCGCCGAGTGCGCGTTCCGCCGCCGCACGATCTTCACGGAATCCTTCGAAACGGATGAGCCACACCAAATGACGTGGTCTGCAGGCCTGTGTTCTGGAAGCCTGGTCTCCTATGGCCCGAGCATCCGAGACCCTCCCTCGCGACGCCTCCGATCGGTCGCGCACCGGATTCGCCCCTCCCCCGCAGGCCCCCCGGTGAGCCTCACCGGCCGGATGAGCCCCGCGGGCGGGATTTACGCCCGACGGTGCCGCGAACGACCGCGACGATGAAGGTTTCCTCTGGAGTGCGGGCCACCCTCGACAACGCGCGAGGCACTCTCACGGGGGCGCGCACGAAGGCGGGGGCGTGGTTCGTGCGCGGGCTTTCCCGGCTCCGAACACGATGGCCGGGAACGAGCCGTTCGCGGGTCGCCGACGTGCTCCTCGCGCTGGGCGCGTGGGCGGTGTACGTCACCCTCGCCGTTCTGCAGGACAGGTTCACCACGCGGGAGTTCTCCGTCCTGGCGTTCGCGTTCTTCACGGTCTCGTCGGCGGCGCTGCTGTGGCGGCGCAGCAGGCCGGTCGTCGCCGTCGCCGTCGCCGTGGCCTGTGACTGCGTGATCGTCGTGTCGACGGGCTGGAAGGGGTACGGCCTGCAGGCGATGCTGGCCCTGTACGCGGCGGGCAGGTACGGTGAGGCCCGGCGTGCCTGGGTCGCGGCCGTCGCGGTGGGGCTGTTCTACCCGTCGGTGTCGACGGCCGTCCAGCTCGCCACCGGAGCCGAACGTCAGGACTCCGGCTCCATAGGGATCTTCGTCCCGCTGCTGCTCGTCGGGCTGGGCAGGCTGGCGCGGCTGCGTGCGGAGGCCATCCGCAGGAGGCAGGCCGAACTCGCCGAGGAGATCGTGCGGGCGGAGCGCCGTCACATCTCCCGCGAGCTGCACGACGTGGTCGCCCACAACATCAGCACGATGCAGGTCCTCATGGGGGCGGCGCGCACGACCATGGCCCGCGATCCCGCCGGGGCCGAGGCCGCCCTGCTCAGCGCCGAGCGCGCCGGGCGGGAGGCGATGGCGGAGATGCGGCAGTTGCTGCACGTGCTGCGCGCCGACCGGGCGGACGACCCGGCCCCCGTCGAGAGCCCGTCCTTCACCGGCGAGGAAACCGGCCTCTCGGGGAGGGTTTCCTCGCTGGTCGGCCGGGCCCGCGAGGCGGATCAGCCCGCCTTTCTGGAGGTGACCGGCACCCCAGGGCGGCTGCCCGCGGCGGTCGACCACGCCGTCTACCGGATCGTCCAGGAGTCCCTGACCAACGCGCGCAAGCACGCGGGAAACGTCCCGGTGAGGGTGAGGGTCGAGTACGGGCCCACCGCGGTCGAGGTGGAGGTCGTCGACGACGGGCCCGGGGTGACCTCTGCCGGAAAGAGGCACGAAAACCACTCCGGCGAGGGTTTCGGGTTGGGTGGCATGGCCGAGCGTGTGGCACTCTGCGGTGGGCGGCTGGAGACGGGCCCCCTGCCGAGCGGGGGCTTTCGGGTCCACGCCCGGCTGCCCCTCCCGGTTCTGGGAACCACCGGACGACCGGAGCCGGGCCACGAACCGGCCGCGCGGGAGGAAGGGACATGATCAGAGTGCTGGTCGTCGACGACCACGCGCTGGTGCGCTCCGGCTTTCAGATGATCCTGGACGCCCAGGACGACCTCTCCGTGGTGGGTGAGGCCGGCGACGGCGAGGAGGCGCTCGCCCTCGCCCGCGACCTGCTCCCCGACGTGGTGCTGATGGACCTGCACATGCCGGAGGCCGACGGCGTCACCGCCACCGGACGGATCACCGCCGAGCTGCCCGGCGTGCGCGTGCTCGCGCTGAGCACCTTCGACCTGGACGAGTACGTCGTCGAGGCTCTGCGTGCCGGAGCCTCGGGCTTCCTGCCCAAGGACATCTCCCCCGAGGAGCTCCTGGAGGGCGTGCGGGTGGTGCACCGCGGCGACTCGGTCGTCGCGCCACGGCTGCTGACCCGGCTCATCGGCACCTTCGTCAGGGCCGTGCGGCCCCGGCCCGCGACGATGCCGCCCGAGCTCGCCGGGCTGACCGACCGCGAGCGGGAGGTGCTCGTCCTCATCGCGCGCGGGCGATCGAACCTGGAGATCGCCGAAACCCTCGACGTCGCGACCTCCACCGTGAAGAACCATGTGACCAGCCTGTTCGCCAAACTCGGCGTCCGCGACCGCGCCCAGGCCGTGGTCGTCGCCTACGAGGCGGGGTTCGTCACCCCGGGCACCACCGGCTGAGCCCTTCCGGCCGTTCTCCCTTCTGGGACCGTACTCCCAAAAGAGGAGAGCGGCCGGTGCCCGGCTCCCAGGCGGGAAACCGTTCCCCGTGCCGAGGAAAGGGGGCCGATCACGGACGAGCCTGGAAAGCATGAACGCGGACCAACGATCCATCACACGCCGGGTCGCGGCGGCGCTCGTCGGCGCGGCAACCTGCGGGGCGCTTCTCGTCTCGCCGCTCACCACCCGGAGCGCCGCCGCCCACGACCACGACACATCCCAGACGATCACGCGGACCGGGACCGCGGAGGCGGCAGGAGAGACGAAGGACGCGGGCGGGTTCCGACATCCGTGTGCCGCCGCGAAGACCCGCTGCGACGGAGAGATGACGGTGCCCCTCGACTGGAACGATCCCGCGTCGGAGCGGATCACGGTGGCGTTCGCCTGGCTGCCCAGGAAGAACGCCGGCCGTCCCTCGGCCGGGACCATACTGGCCAATCCGGGCGGGCCGTCGCCGGCGCTCCCCGCGGTGCCGTCCCTGACCGAGGCGCTGGGACCGGTGCTCGACCGGCACGACCTCCTGGTGGTGGAGCCGCGTGGGCTGGGGAAGTCCAGCCCGCTGCTCTGCCCGGGGCTGGACCTGGAGCGCCGGGAGACCGTGAGCGCCTGCGTCGCGCACCTGGGTCCTCGCGCCCGGTTCTTCACCGCCGACCAGGCCGTCACCGACATGAACGCCGTCCGCGAAGCCCTGGGGGTGCCGAAGGTGACGTTCTACGGCATCTCGTACGGCACCGTGTTCGCCCAGGCCTACGCCACCCGCCACCCGGACCGCCTCTCCGGGGTGCTGCTCGACAGCATCGTGCTCACGGGCGAGGACGGTTACGTGACCACGCCGATCCGCTCCCGCGCCGACCTGCTCGACGTGGCCTGTGACCCCTCACGCGCCTGCCGCCGCCTGCCGGGTGATCCCTCCGGCCTCCTCTCCAGGCTGGTACGGCACCTGCGCGCCCACCCCGATCCGCAGCTGCGGCTCTCGTCCCTCATGAACCTGACGCACAGCCTCTACCTGCCGATGGTCGGCCGCGAGGCGAGCGCGGCCGTCGCCGCCTACCTGAACGGCGACCGGCTCCCGCTGCGCCGCCTCACACGAATGATCGACGAGGCACCGCGCCAGCCGCTGCGCGCGCCGGAACTGGCGGGCCTGCTCTCCTACGTGTGCGCCGACACCGCCTTCCCGTTCGAGCGCACCGCCCCGGCCGACGAGCGGCGACGCCGGCTGAACCGCTACTACGACCGAGAGCGCCCGTTCCGGCCGTTCGCCGTCACCGACCTGGCCGCACCGCCTCCGGCGAATTCGATCCTCGGCATGCAGGACGTCTGCGCCGACTGGCCGGCCCCTCGCGTCAGCCCGCCCGTGCCGCCGGGCGCGAAACACCCTCGGGTGCCGGTCCTCGCCCTGGGAGGGGACTTCGACTCCACCACCCCGGCGGAGGCCGCCGCGGTGACCCGGCGCTTCCCCGACTCCACCTTCTCCCGGGTACGCTTCGCCGGCCACAACCTCACCACCGGCGCCCTGGTGAACGAGTGCGTCCGCGACGCGACGCGCGCCTTCCTCACCGATCCGGACGCCTTCGACGACAAACCCCGCTGTGACGACGCGAACTACCGCGCCGTCGGCTCCTTCCCCGAGACCGTGGCGCGGGTGCCCCAGGCACGCGGCACCGACCTGCCCGCGCGGGACCGCCGGGTCCTCGCCGCCGCCTTCGCCACCGTCGCCGACGCCACCGCCAGGCGCAACCCGCTCAGGACCCCGCCCTGGGCGCCGGCCACACAGGCGGGCCTGCGCGGCGGCGCGCTGACGTTCGACGACAAGGCCGCCACCGTCGATCTGCGAGACGTCCGCTTCGTCGGCGACCTCACCGTGAACGGCGAGGTCCGCCTGAGCGGCGGCGACGCCACGGCCCGGCTCACCGTCACCGGTGGCGGCGGCGGATCCCGCGCGCTGGAACTGTCGTGGAAGCCCTTCCGCGCCGAGGACGACACCGCCGTCTCCGGCACCTTCGCGGGGCACGGCTTCACCGCGACGATCCCCTCGCACTGACCCCCTTTTCCGGCCCAGGACCCTCATGAGACCGGGACGTCTTTCCTCGGAATCGCCGTAGCCGGTGCTCGCGCGGCCGGGACACCCGTCGGCGAGACCTCCGTAACCGGTAACCATGCGACGGGAGGCAAGGGAGAAAAGGCCACGAGAGGCCCATACCCACCCCTTGCCTCCCGTCCGGCCGTCTCAGACGGCCGGCTCACACATCGGGGTCGTCGTGGCCGCAGCGACCACCGCCGCAACACGAGCGGCCCGTGGTCTCCCGGCCGTCGGGACCGGTGACGGCCTCGAACACGAACTCGGGTCCCCTGTTCTCGCGAGTGGTGTCATCGTTCACGATGTTCCTCCGTTCGCCGACGCCTGCCGGGGCAGGGCGGGATGACGGCCCGATGCCGGGCCGGCTTCTCCGCGATCCGGCACACCGGGTGGCCGGACGCGGAGGATCGATGGCGACCGCCCGCAGGAGGTCGCGCCCCGGATGCCGGGGCGGGGGCCGGTATCGGCGGAACGGGGTCCGCACGCGCGTCTCGTCCAGCCCTGCCGGTCACGATCGGCACCGCCTTCCACCTCGCGGTGACGCCCCGTCGGGATCTCGCGAGAGTCGACAAGGATCCTCCCGCCGGGCGACGCGTGCGGAGTCAGGGTCGCGGCCACACCAGACCGGCCACTACCAGCTGGGTGAGCGTTTCCGCGGCTCGGGCGCGGTCGCCGCCCACCGCGGCGATCACCTGGACGGCGTCGCGGGTGCCGTCGCAGCGGGCCAGCAGCGTGGCGGTGCCGTCTCCGATCCGGTAGGCCCGCAGAAGGGGCGCCCGCCATCGGCGCTGCAACAGCACCCGCGTCGTCGCGGCGGGCAGCTCACCGATCGGCGGCCCGGCGGTGACGTCATGGGTGTACGTCCCGATCCGGACGGCGGCCGACAGCCGCAGCGCCCCGGTCACGGTCCGGCCGCCGGGTTCCGCCATGGTGGCGGCCTCGCGGGCGGCCAGCGCCGCGTCGCGGTCGTGGACCAGCGTGGCGCGCGCCAGCTCGTAACGGGCGTAGGCGGCCAGCCGCGGTGTCGCGTGGACCGCGAGCCAGGCCGTGAGCCGTTCGGACTCCCAGATACCGAACGGCCGCTCCGCCGGCTGCGGGCGGCGTACGACACCTCGGGCGAACTCCTCCCACAGGGCGCGGTGACCGCCGGTGAGCTCGGCGACCGTCTCGGGCAGGCAGGTGGCGATCGCCGACCGCAGCTTGCCCAGCACGCCGGCGCGCGTCACCCGGTAACCGCCGACCGCGGCACCGGCCAGCATGGCCAGCTCGGCCTCGCTCAGCCCGTACCGGAGCCGCAGCCTCTCGGGGTCCTCGCGCAGCAGCGCGGACTCACCCTCGCGGGTCAGCATCGCCGCGAGCGCGTCCTGCACGCCCATCAGGTGCCTCCCGCCGGTTGTGCCGCCCCGCCGACGGGTCGTCGGCCGGACGGTTCGTCGGCGGGGCGGGAGCGCAGGACGGTTCGCGCGCGGTCGATCTCGGCGAGCAGGTCACCGAAGTCGTCGGGGAAGTTCTGGTCGCGTTCGACCAGGGTGGCGTTGAGGTGCGTACGGGACACCAGCTCCGCCAGCAGCCCCCACACCCGGGCCGGGATCGCGGCACCGTGGCTGTCGAGGGACAGCCGCTCCCCCTCCTCGTCGACGCCCCCGTCGACGCCCCCGTCGACGCCCCCGTCGACGCCTCCGGCCAGATGCACCTGGACGACCCGTTCGACCGGGATGGCGTCGAGGAACTCCAGCGGGTCGAAGCCGTGGTTGCGCGCGTTGATGTCGAGGTTGGCCAGATCCAGCAGCAGGCCGCACTCGCAGTGCTCCATCACCTCGGTGATGAACTGCGCCTCGGTCAGCGGGGTCGCCATGTCCACGTAGTAGGTGATGTTCTCCAGCAGGAACGGCCGGCCCACCGCCTCCTGCACCCGCCCCGCCCTGCGTCCCAGCCGCCGGGCGACCTCCCTCGTCCTCGGCAGCGGCACCAGCAGCCCCACGTCGACGCTGCCGGTGCGGGTGAAGGACAGGTGGTCGCTGAACCACGGCGCGTCGACGTCGGCCACCAGCGCGGCCAGCGCCTCCACGTACGCCGCGTCCGGCTCCCGCTCCGAGCCGATGGACAGCTCCAGCCCGTGCGGCACGACCGGGAACCGGCCGGTCAGCCCTCTCAGCCGCTCACGCTCGTCGGCCGGGGCGAACAGAAAGCGCTCGGTGATCACTTCCAGCCAGTCGATCCGATCGGCGTGCGCCTCGATCTCCTCGGCCAGCTCCACGCGATGTCCCAGCCCTGATCCCAGTGCGGGCAACCCTGTCAGCATGTGGTTCTCCCATCACTTCGCAGTGATGTTCACCGGCACTTCGCAACCGCCGTACCCGCAGCGTGCCCGACGGGGTCCCGAGCCACGCCGGGCCGCCTCGTCAAACTTCCGCAAAGCGCGCCGACCGGTCCCCCGCAACGGGGTCAGAGGCCGGAGAGCCCCATCTCCCGCGCGATCAGCATCCGCTGGACCTCGCTGGTGCCCTCGCCGATCTCCAGGATCTTGGCGTCGCGGTAGAAACGACCGACCGGGTACTCGTTCATGAACCCGTAGCCGCCGAAGATCTGGGTGGCGTCGCGGGCGTTGTCCATGGCGGCGTCGCCGGCGACGAGCTTGGCGATCGCGGCCTCCTTCTTGAACGGCTCGCCCGCGAGCATCTTCTCGGCCGCGTGGTGGTAGGCGAGGCGGGCGGTGTGGGTGCGGACCTCCATGTCGGCGATCTTGAACTGGATCGCCTGGTAGTGGCCGATGGGGTGACCGAACGCCTCGCGCTCGCGGACATAGCGCAGCGACTCGTCCACGCAGCCCTGGGCCAGGCCGGTGGACAGGGCGGCGATCGCGACGCGGCCCTCGTCGAGCGTCTGCAGGAACTGCGCGTAGCCGCGTCCGCGCTCGCCGAGCAGGTTGCCCGCGGGGACCCGGCAGTTTTCGAAGGAGAGCTCACGGGTGTCGGAGCAGTTCCAGCCCACCTTGGAGTACTTCTTCGAGACGGTGAGGCCCGGTGTGCCGGACGGCACCAGGATCGTGGAGATCTCCTTCTTCCCTCCGGCCCGCTCGCCGGTGATCGCGGCCACGCCGATCACGCCGGTGATGTCGGTGCCGGAGTTGGTGATGAACGCCTTCGTACCGTTGATCACCCACTCGTCGCCGTCGAGCACCGCGGTGGTCCGCATGCCGCCGGGCACGTCGGAGCCGCCGCCGGGCTCGGTGAGGCCGAAGGCGCCGAGCATCTCGCCCGAGGCCAGCCGGGGCAGCCACCGGGCGCGCTGCTCGGGCGTGCCGAACCGGTAGATCGGCATCGCGCCCAGCGACACCGCGGCCTCGACGGTGATCGACACGCTGGAGTCCACCCTGGCCAGCTCCTCCAGGGCCAGGCAGAGCGCGAAGTAGTCGCCGCCCATGCCGCCGTGCTCCTCGGGGATCGGCAGCCCGAACAGGCCCATCGCGCCCATCTGCCGCACGATGTCGTAGGGGAACTGCTCACGCTCGTAGAGGTCCCCGATCACCGGGGCCACCACGTCGCGGGCGAACGCCTCGACGGTCTTGCGAAGCTCCTCGTACTCCTCGGTCAGCTTGGGCATGATCACTCCTCGGCGTTCTCTGCGGTGGTGCGGGACGGGTGCTCGCCCAGGGCCTGGACGACCCGCGACGGGCTGGGGCGGCCGAGCCTCGCGGCGAGCCAGGTGCTGGTCTCCACCAGCGCGGCGAGGTCAAGCCCGGTCTCGACGCCGAGGCCGTGCAGCATCCAGACCAGGTCCTCGGTGGCGAGGTTGCCGGTGGCGCTCTCGGCGTACGGGCAGCCGCCGATGCCTCCGGTGGAGGCGTCGACGACGGTCACGCCCTCGCGCAGGGCGGTGAGGGTGTTGGCGAGGGCCTGGCCGTAGGTGTCGTGGAAGTGCACCGCGAGCCGGTCCGGGCCGCCGAACGCCTCGATCAGCGCGGCGACGTGGCCGGGGGTGCCGACACCGATGGTGTCGCCGAGCGACAGCTCGAAGCAGCCCAGGTCCAGAAGCCTGCGCCCGACGGAGACGACCTGTGCGACGGGCGTCGGCCCCTCCCACGGGTCGCCGAAGCACATCGAGACGTACGCCCTCACCTTCAGGCCGTGCTCCAGCGCCCGCGCGACGACCGGCTCGAACATCGCGAACTGCGACTCCAGCGTCCGGTTGAGGTTCCTGCCCGCGAACGTCTCGGTGGCGCTGGCGAAGATCGCGATCTCCTCGACGCCGTGTTCGAGCGCGCGGTCGAGGCCGCGCTCGTTGGGGACGAGCACCGGGTAGCGCACGCCGGGAACCCGTTTCATGCCCGCCAGCAGCTCCGAGGCGTCGGCGAGCTGGGGCACCCACTTGGGATGGACGAAGCTGGTGGCCTCGATCACGCGGTGCCCGGCGGCGGCGAGCCGGGCGACGAACTCGGCCTTGACCTCGACGGGAATCACCGCGGCCTCGTTCTGCAGCCCGTCGCGCGGCCCGACCTCGTAGATCGTGACCCGTTCCGGCAGCCCCGCGGCCTCGACCCTCTGTGGCCGGCGCATCATTCCCCCCTCACCGGTTCGTGCCTCGCGGTCCCCGTGGCCGGAATCCCGACCTCGGCGACCCGTCCGGCCGTGACTCCGCCGTCGTCGTGGGTCACGGCCCATCCGGTCGTCCGCGTCGCGACCTTCCCGCGTTCCCGTACGGCCTCCGCGACCTGAGCGGAGACCGTCACGACTCCTCCTCGCGGACCACGGCGAGCACGGCGTCCATCGCGACCGCCTGGCCCGCGCGGACCCGCAGCTCGGCGACGACCCCGCCGATCGGCGCGGTCACGGTGTGCTCCATCTTCATCGCCTCCACGATGAGCAGCGGCTGCCCCTCGGCGACCCGCTCCCCCTCGCCCGCCTTCACCACCAGGACGGTGCCCGGCATCGGGCTGCGGACCAGCCCGTCACCCGCGCCTCCCGCGCCGGCCCGGTCGCCGGGGTCTCCCAGGTGGTGGCGGGTGAGCGCCCAGGCGTCGCCGTCGCGGCCGAGCCAGACGACGTCGCCGTCCCTGGCGACGGCGTAGCGTCTCGCGGTCTCGCCGAGAGTGACGAGCAGGTCGCCGTCCTCGCCGCCGCTCTCCTCGGTGAGCCGTGCCCGCACGGCCTCCGCGCCGGGCAGGCGGACCTCGGCCCCCGAGGCGGGCAGGCCGCGGACCCTGATCTCGCAGACCCCGTCGCGGCTCTCCAGCCGGTGGACGGTCCAGGCCGCCTCGCCCAGCCGCCAGCCGTCGGGGACGTCCCACGGGTCGGCGGGCGTGCCCGCGGGCGCGTGCTCGCGGTGCAGCACCAGGGCGGCGGCGGCGAGGACGTCGGCGGGGACGTCCTCGCGGGAGACGAGCTCGTCGAGGTGGCGCTCCACCAGACCGGTGTCGAGGTCTCCGGCGAGGACGGCGGGGTGACCGACCAGGGCCCTCAGGAAGGCGATGTTGGTGGGCACCCCGAGTACGGCCGTCGCCGCGAGCGCGCCGTCGAGCCGCCGCAGGGCGGCCGTCCTGTCCTTGCCCCAGGCGATGACCTTCGACAGCATCGGGTCGTAGTCGCTGCCGACCAGGCCCCCGGCCATCAGTCCCGAGTCGACCCGCACCCCCGGTGGCTCGCGCAGCGCGAGGACCCGGCCGCCGGTCGGCAGGAAGCCCCGGGAGGGGTCCTCGGCGTAGACGCGGGCCTCGACGGCGTGGCCGACGAGGCGTACCTCGTCCTGGGTGAGCGGGAGGGGCTCACCGGCGGCGACCCTGAGCTGGAGTTCGACGAGGTCCAGGCCGGTGACCAGCTCGGTGACGGGGTGCTCGACCTGCAGGCGGGTGTTCATCTCCATGAAGTAGTAGTCGCCGGTGGCGCCCTGGACGATGAACTCGACCGTCCCCGCGCCGGTGTAGCCGACGGACCTGGCGGCCTCGACCGCCGCCGCGCCCATCGCGGCCCTGGTCTCGGCGTCGAGGAGCGGCGACGGCGCCTCCTCGACGATCTTCTGGTGGCGGCGCTGAAGACTGCACTCGCGTTCGCCCAGGTGGATGACGCCGCCGTAGGCGTCGGCCATCACCTGGATCTCGATGTGCCGGGGGTTCTCCACGAACCGCTCGATCAGCAGGGTCGCGTCGCCGAACGCGGCGGCGGCCGTGCGGCGGGCGGACGCCAGCGCCTCCGGCAGCTCCGCCGCGGAGCGCACGAGCACCATGCCCTTGCCTCCGCCGCCCGCCGACGGCTTGATCAGCGCGGGGAAGCCGACCCGCCCGGCCGCCTCGGCCAGGTCGTCGCCGGGCTCGGCGCCGCCGGGCACGACCGGCACCCCGGCCGCCGAGACGGTGGCCTTGGCGCGGATCTTGTCGCCCATCGCCTCCACGGCCTCCGGCGGCGGGCCGACGAAGACGAGCCCGGCCTCCGCGCAGCGCCGGGCGAAGTCCGCGTTCTCGGCGAGGAAGCCGTATCCGGGATGCACCGCCTGGGCGCCGGTCGCCGCGGCGGCGGCGAGGATGCCGTCGGCGTCGAGGTAACCGCCGGCGAGCCGCACCGCGACGTCGGCCTCGCGGACGTGCCGCGCCCCGGCGTCGGCGTCGCTGTGGACGGCGACCGAGCGGATGCCCAGCCTCCGGAGAGTGCGGGTGATCCGCAGAGCGATCTCGCCGCGGTTGGCGACGAGGACGGTGTCGAACATCCGGCCCCCGCGCGGCGGCGACGCGTGTGCCGAGGAGGTCTGGTGAGTCGAGTGGGCTGAGTGGGTCATGGGTGCGGTCACATCCGGAAGACGCCGTAGCCGACGGGTTCGAGGGGGGCGTTGGCCGAGGCCGACAGGGCCAGGCCCAGGACGGTACGGGTGTCGAGGGGATCGATGACCCCGTCGTCCCAGAGGCGGGCGGTGGAGTAGTAGGGGTTGCCCTGCTCCTCGTACTGCGCGCGGATGGCGTCGGGGTCGGCGTCGCCCACGGTGGACAGGACGTTGGCGGCCTGCTCGCCGCCCATCACCGAGATGCGCGCTCCCGGCCACATCCACAGGAACCGGGGCGAGTAGGCGCGCCCGGCCATCGCGTAGTTGCCGGCCCCGAACGAGCCGCCGACGACCACGGTGAACTTGGGCACCCGGGCGCAGGCGACGGCGGTGACCATCTTCGCGCCGTGCTTGGCGATGCCCCCCGCCTCGTACGCCCTGCCGACCATGAAGCCGCTGATGTTCTGCAGGAACACCAGCGGGGTGTTGCGCCGGTCGCACAGCTCGATGAAGTGGGCGCCCTTGAGCGCCGACTCGCCGAACAGGATGCCGTTGTTGGCGACGATCCCGACGGGGTGGCCGTGGATGCGGGCGAACCCGGTGACGAGCGTGGCGCCGTACTCGGCCTTGAACTCGCCGAACCTGCTGCCGTCCACGATCCTGGCGATGATCTCGCGGACGTCGTACGGGGTGCGGGTGTCGGCGGGGACGATGCCGTACAGGTCGCGGGGGTCGTGCGCGGGCTCCTCGGAGGGCACGCGCTCCCAGGGGGAGGGCGTGCGCGGCGCGAGGGTGGAGACGATGTCGCGGACGATCCGCAGCGCGTGGCGGTCGTCGTCGGCGAGGTGGTCGGTGACGCCGCTGACGCGGGCGTGCAGGTCGCCGCCGCCCAGCTCCTCCGCGGTGACCTCCTCGCCGGTGGCGGCCTTCACCAGCGGCGGGCCGCCGAGGAAGATCGTGCCCTGGTTGCGGACGATCACCGCCTCGTCGCTCATCGCCGGGACGTACGCGCCGCCCGCGGTGCAGGAGCCGAGGACCGCGGCGATCTGCGGGATGCCGCGCGCGGACATGGTCGCCTGGTTGTAGAAGATCCGGCCGAAGTGCTCGCGGTCGGGGAAGACCTCGTCCTGTTCGGGGAGGAACGCGCCTCCCGAGTCGACGAGATAGACGCACGGCAGGTTGTTGTGGAGGGCGACCTCCTGGGCCCGCAGATGCTTCTTGACGGTGATCGGATAGTAGGTGCCGCCCTTGACGGTGGCGTCGTTGGCGACGACCACGCACTCGCGCCCCGAGACACGGCCCACCCCGGTGATGATCCCGGCGGCGGGGGCCACGTCGTCGTACATCCCTCCCGCGGCCAGCTGGGAGAGCTCCAGGAAGCGTGAACCGGGGTCGAGCAGCGAGTCGACGCGGTCGCGGGGCAGCAGCTTGCCCCGGGAGACGTGCCGGGCACGCGACTTCTCGGGGCCGCCCAGCCCCGCCACGGCCAGGCGCTCCCTGAGGTCGGCGACCAGACGCTCGTTCACCTCGGCGTTGCGTTTGAAGCCCTCACCGCCCGGATCACAGGCGCTCCGCAGCACCGGCCAGCCACTCATACGAGCCTCCCCGTCCGCTCCGCCCGGATCATCCGATCCGCCCCGGCGCTGCCGTCGCCGGGGCACCGATGCCCGACTTCACCGCAGATGTTAGTCATTATTAACGTTACCGTCTACCATGCGAGAGGTGACGACCGCTCAGTCCCCTGCACGCACCCGTGGCTCCCGGCGCGCGGAGATCCTGGACGCCGCCGCGGAGCTGTTCGCCGCCCGCGGCTTCCACGGCGTCTCGATCGAGGAGATCGGCGGCGCGGTCGGCACCTCGGGCCCGGCCCTGTACCGCCACTTCAGCGGCAAGGACGCCCTGCTCGCGGAGATGCTGCTGGATGTCAGCGAGCGCCTGCACACCTCGGGCGCGCGCCGCGTGACCGAGGCCGCAGACGCGGAGCAGGCACTGGACGCCCTGCTCAGCTGCCAGATCGAGTTCGCGCTCGGCCACCCCGCACTGATCACCGTGCACGACAGGGAGCTCGGCAACGTGCCCGAGCCCGCGCGCCGCCGGATCCGTCGGCTGCAGCGGCTGTACGTCGAGGAGTGGGTCACCGTGCTGAGCGAGCTCTACCCCGCGCGTTCCCAGGCCGGGCTGCGCGCCGCGACCCACGCCGTCTTCGGACTGCTCAACTCCACCCCGCACAGCGCGGGCGAGCTGCCGCCCGCGGCGATGGCGGAGCTGCTGCGCGGTATGGCACGTGCGGCGCTGGCCGCCTCCCAAGGTTAAGGGTCGCTAACCTCTGGCGGACAGCTCCGCCCAGCTGGACGGACTCCACGCCTGCGAGGGGGTCACCACGACCGTGCACGGCGCCTCGCTCAGCATCACCCGGCAGACCGGGCCGATGGCGGGATCCAGCGGATCGTGGTGCTCCCGGTCGGGGACGACCAGCAGGTCAGAACGGTCGGCCGCGTGACGGAGCGCCTCGACGTGAGGGCGTGTCTCGATCATCGTCTCCACCACGACCGTGGGATACCTCTCCTCCCACACCGAGACGCTGGTGTTGAAGTGGACGGCCGCCGACCTGAGATCGCCGGCGTCCTCGGAGCAGAGGCAGATGATGAGCAGCGTCGCCCTGCGCAGCCTCGCCTCCTCGAAGGCGATGGCCAGCTCCTGCGAGTCGACGGCCGCGTCCTCCACCGCGATCGCCACGCGGCCGACGCGCTGGTGGCCCGGCCTCCTGACGACGGCCACCGGGCAGCGGGCGTGCGCGGCGACCTCGACGGTCGAGCCGATCCGCAGTTCCTCGGGGTCGCCCGCGCCACGCGGGCCGATCGCGATCAGCTCCGCGTCGTTCGACAGGCCCACCAGGGCGGCGGCCGGGGTCCCCTCCACCAGTCGCCCGTGTATGGACGCCCTGGGTGCCATCTCACGCGCGGTCATCAGCCCGTTCTCCAGGACGCGCCCGCCCATCCGCCGTACGACCTCGGTGGTCTCGGGGGCGAGGGAGAGCCTGGGGTAGGGCCACTGCCAGGCGTGGCAGACGAGCAGCGGGAGAAATCTCAGGCGGGCGTCCTCGACGGCCCATCGCAGGGCCAGGCGGCTCTCCGCCGAACCGTCGTATCCGACGACCACCGGTCGCCCTTCGTCCCGTACCGGCATGGTGGCTCCTCTCCCGCGTCACTCCTTTCCATCCTTCTCCGAGTCCGCCCGCCGAGAAGGGCACCCTTCCACAAGACTCTTCCTGTTTTGCGGCGCGCATCGGCAAAGACGCCTTCTCCCGCCCGGGGGCGGGAGGGCGATTGAAGACCGGCCGGGGCCGGGAGGGGTTTCGCGCGGGCCGCACGGCCGCGCGAATCTGCCGGAGTGGCACGGCGGCCGGTCACCGGCACGGTCATCCGTAACGTCGCCGTGTCTTGTCCGCGTCTCACCCGCGTCTCCCTCGCGCGGGACGGTCACGGGCATGGGACCGTCACCGGCGCGAGCCGATCACAGGTGCGGGCACGGGACGGTCACGAGCACCGGCGTGAGCCGGTTACAGACACGAGCCGGTCACGGCCACGACGCCGGTCGGCGCACAGAACGTTCCCGCCCATGCGGCGACGGCCGACGTGACCGCGAGCGGCGTGCCCGGCGCGGCGAAGATCACCGGCGTCGATACGACCTGGACCGGCGGGACGGTCACGGGCGGCGCGACGCCGACCGGCGGGGTGGTGTCGACCGGTGGAGTCGTGCCAGGCGGGGTCGTGCCAGGCGGAGTGGAACCGGGCGGGGTCGTGTCGGGCGGGGTCGTGTCGACCGGTGGAGTCGTGCCAGGCGGAGTGGAACCGGGCGGGACGACGCCGGGCGGGGTCGTGCCGGGCGTGAGCGACGCGTCGGGCGGCGGCGGAGTCCCGGGCACCGCGGCCGCGGGCACCGGAGCGGTTCCCGGTACGGGCGGAGGCGGCGTCGCGACCGAGGGCGCCGACGCGGACACCGGTGCGGACAGCGGCGCCGACGCGTTTCCGTACGCCGGTGCGCTCCCAACGGCCGGCATCCCGGAAACCGGCGTGTCACCGGAAAGCGCCGTGACGGACCTCGCCGTATCCGGAGACGGTCCGGCGGCGTGGGCGGCGGCCGGCAGCATGACGACCGCCCCCACCGCCCCGGTGAGAATCAATTTTCCAAGCATGCGCGTCTCCACTCATGTGACTGATGCGATGGACGTGAACTCCGAAGATGCTGGCAGCCGCAGTATCCGCCGATGGCAAAGAGACCCTCCGCGAGAAGTCCGCAGGAGGAACGGCTTGTGGCAACAGGGGCGCGAGATACCCATGGATCGGAACACAAGGCAGGAAACGAATGCGCTCACCCTGTTCGGGGCTTCCGCCCTTCTGACCCGACTCATCCTGCCCGGCAGGCCCGGTGTCGGATTCCCGTGTCAGAGCCCTGCGCCGGCTGTGTCGCGCCGGGGTTCCGGCGTCAAGGCCTCACCCTGGGGACCGGCGTGAAGTATCCGGCTCCGACGTTCCCGTTCATTCGTCGAACGGGCCGTAAAATCACGTCTGACAATGCGTCATGAATACTGGTTAAACATGATCGGTCCGCCATCTCGTCGCCATCAAAGATGTCAAGGTTGGGGACGGCGTCCGTCGATGGGGGACATAATCGGGCTGTGGCGCGCGACTCTGTTGAGACCCATTTCACCGACGCCGTGAGTGCCCTTTCCCCCGGCACACCGCGCGACCCCGGCCTGCCCGTGCGGGAGGACACCACCCTGACCGGGGCCAGGTGCCGCGAGCTGTTTCAGTTCCAGCTCGGCAGCAGGCTGCTGGACGTCACCGCCCGCTGGCTGCGCGAGCAGGGCGAGGGGTTCTACACGATCGGCTCGGCCGGGCACGAGGGCAACGCCGCGGTCGCCGCCGCGTCGCGCGTCACCGATCCGGCCCTCCTGCACTACCGGTCGGGCGCCTTCTACCTGACCAGGTCGGCGATGGCGGGACGACTGCCCGAGGAAGGGCTGCGCGACGTGCTGCTCGGCCTGACCGCCTCGGTCGAGGAGCCGATCGCGGGCGGGCGGCACAAGGTCTTCGGCCACCCGGACCTCGCGGTGATCCCCCAGACCTCCACGATCGCCAGCCACCTGCCCCGCGCGGTGGGCGTGGCCTTCGCCATCGAGCGCGCCCGCCAGCTCGGCGTACCGGGGCCGTGGCCGAGCGACGCGATCGTGATCTGCAGTTTCGGCGACGCCTCGACGAACCACGCCAGCGCCCTGTCGGGCCTCAACACGGCCGCCTACGGCTCATACCAGAAGCTGCCGCTGCCGATCCTCTTCGTCTGCGAGGACAACGGCCTGGGCATCAGCGTGCGCACCCCCGACGGCTGGGTCAAGGCCGCCCGCCACCCGTTGATGAGGTATTTCGAGGCCGACGGCTGTGACCTGGCCGACGTCCACGACATGGCGCTCGCCGCCACCGACCACGTCCGCACGCACCGCGCGCCCGCCCTGCTGCGCGTGAGCACCGTCCGGCTGATGGGCCACGCGGGCTCGGACGTGGAGCTGTCGTATCGGACCAAGCGGGAGATCGACGCCGACCTGGCGCGCGACCCGCTGGTGGCGACCGCCAGGCTGCTCGTCGAGGCCGGCCTGACCACTCCCGACGAGCTGCTGCTCCGGTACGAGACGACGCGCGAGCACCTGTTCAAGATGGCGATGGAGAGCTCTCGGCGCCCTCGGCTGATCTCCGCCTTCGACATCGTGGAGCCGCTCGCCCCGCGCACCCCCGCGGCCGTCGCCGCGGCCTGCACCGAAGTGGCGGCCACCGACGTCAGGTCGAGGGCCTTCGCCGGCAGGCTCCCCGAGCGGGAGGGCCCGCTGACCTTCTCCCAGGCCGTCAACCGCACCCTCGCCGACTCCCTGGCCGCCCACCCCGACGTGCTCGTCTTCGGCGAGGACGTGGCACGCAAGGGCGGCGTCTACGGCGTCACGCGCGGCCTGCAGAAACGCTTCGGCGCCGGCCGGGTGTTCGACACCCTCCTCGACGAGCAGTCCGTGCTCGGCCTCGCGCTCGGCTCGGGGGTCTCCGGCCTGCTGCCGGTGCCCGAGATCCAGTATCTGGCCTACCTGCACAACGCCCTGGACCAGATCCGGGGCGAGGCGGCGACGCTCCAGTTCTTCTCCCAGGGAGCCTTTCGCAACCCGATGGTGGTGCGCGTCGCCTCCTACGCCTACCAGAAGGGCTTCGGCGGCCACTTCCACAACGACAACTCCATCGCCGCCCTGCGCGACATACCCGGCCTGGTCGTGGCCTCCCCCGCCCGGCCCGACGACGCCGCCTCGATGCTGCGCACCTGCCTCGCCGCCGCCCGCGTCGACGGCAGCGTCTGCGTCTTCCTTGAGCCCATCGCCCTGTACAACACCCGCGACATGTTCGAGGAGGGTGACAACGGCTGGCTCGCCCCGTACGCCCCCCCGGCGCGATGGGCGGAGACGCACATCCCGATCGGGCGCGCCCGCGGCTACGGCGACGGCCGCGACCTGACCATCGTGACCTTCGGCAACGGGCTGCGGATGAGCCTGCGCGCCGCGGTGAGGCTCACCGCGGAGGGGCACAGCTGCCGGGTCCTGGACCTGCGCTGGCTCTCCCCCCTCCCGGTCGAGGACCTGATGCGAGCCGCGGAGCTGACCGGCCGGGTGCTGATCGCCGACGAGACCCGCCGCACCGGGGGCGTCTCGGAGAGCATCGTCGCCGAGCTGCTCGACGCGGGTTTCACCGGCAGGATCGCCCGGGTGACCTCCTCGGACAGCTTCATCCCCCTGGGCGAGGCGGCGAGGCACGTGCTGCTGTCGGAGGCCGAGATCGAGGCGGCCGCCCGCAAGCTGCTCGGCTGACCACCCTCGCTTTTCGAAATCCCGGAATCGACCTCACCGCATCAGCGGAGCGTGTTCAATTGGTAGCACGCCGTCACAGATCGCGCCTCTGGTTCGTCGGCAGGTCAGCCCCTCATTCCCCCGACCAGGAGATAGCATGCCCGACGTGGCGACGAAGAGCACCGGTCAGCGCGTGGTGCACCTGGAGGCCTGGGCCTTCAGGACGGACACGGACCTGGCGGATATCAAGGAGACCCTGCACGATCTCCCCAAGATCATCCGCGAGGAGGTCATGACCTACGCCGCGCCGATGTTCGAAGAGGTCATGAACCGGATGGCCACCAAGGAGGATCTGTCCGCTCTCGCCGTCAAGGTCGACACCTTGGAAACCAAGGTCGACAACCTCGACGTCAGAGTCCGCGACCTCGACATCAAGGTCGACAACCTCGACGCCAAGGTCGACAACCTTGAGGTGAAGATGGACGCCCGGATGGAGTCCTTCGAAAGCCGGATGAAGTCCATGGAAGGCCGGATGGACGCCTTCGAAGGTCGGATGGACGCCTTCGAGGTCCGAATGGACTCCATGGACGGCAAGCTGGACCTGATTCTGACCAAGCTCGGCTGAGCCTCGCCGATGGGCCTCGGGCCGGTGGCCCGGGGCTCACGACGGGTTCACAGCCAGTCTCGGCGTTTGAACACCAGATAGAGGGTGAGGCAGACGCCCGCCATGAGCATGACCGCGAAGGGATAGCCCCACGCCCAGTGGATCTCGGGCATCACGTCGAAGTTCATGCCGTAGATGGTGCCGACGAGGGTGGGGGCGAACAGGATCGCGGCCCACGCGGAGATCCGCTTGACCTCCTCGTTCTGGGCGTTGCTCGCCTCGGTGAGGTTGGTCATGTGCTCGTTCTGGGCCTGGGCCACCATGGTCGAGTTGACCACGAGGATGTCGTGGAGCATCTGGCGGAAGCCGCTCACCCGCTCGGCGACGGTGATCGCGTGGTCGGCCACGTCCCGCAAGTATCTCTGCAGCTCCTGGTCCACCCCGTACTTGTCCGCGCCCGCGATGAAACCCTCGATCATGCCCAGGAGCGGCTGGGTGGCCCGCTGGAACTCGATCACCTCGCGCGACAGCTCGTAGATGCGGCGGGAGACCCCGGGTTCGTTGCCGAAGACCTGGACCTCGATCTCGTCGATGTCGTTCTGCAGGCCGGCGACCACGGGGGCGTAGCCGTCCACGACCGCGTCGAGGATGGCGTAGAGCACCGCCTGCGGTCCCTGGCCGAGCAGTTCGGGGTCGTGCTGCATACGGCGGCGGACCTGGGACAGGTCGGGAGCCTCACTGTGCCGTACGGTGATCACGAAGTTCTTGCCGACGAAGACGTGCAGCTCGCCGAAGTCGACCTCCTCGGCCTCGTCGAGGTAGCGGGCCGGGCGCAGCACCACGAACAGGGTGTCGCCGTAGCGGTCGGCCTTGGGGCGTTGGTGGGCGACGATGGCGTCCTCGACCGCCAGCTCGTGCAGGTCGAACTCCTCGGCGACGTTGAGGATGACGCCGTCCTCCGGCCGGTAGAAGCCGATCCAGGCCATGCTGTCCGGGGTGTTCTTCAGGCGGTCGAACGCCTCGGGCAGCGACTCGGGGGTCGCCGCCCGATGACCGTTGACGTAGATCGCGTTGTCGATGACGCGCGAACGGGGCGGGGGCGGCCGCTCCTCGCCGGCGGACCTGGGGTCCATCGATCGCTCGGGAGACTCCCGACCGGTGCCGGAACGCCCGCGCATCAGGCTCCGCAGGCCTCGCACTCGCCGGTCGGTCACACGTCTCTCCTCATCGGGCGCTCATGAACTCCTGCAGCGACCGCATCGCGGTGGCACGGATCTTCGCCCTCAGCATCGGGGTCCAGCCGAGGACGATTCCGACCGGCCGGCCCATCGCCATCTTGGACCAGCGCCTGAGGTCGAAGTCGTCGTGGTGGCGGACGATCAGTCCGTCCTCGAAGCGGAAGAGGGCGTCGACCTCGTTGACGACCCTCCTGCCCCTCTCGCCGAAGGTGTAACGACCGGTCCAGTGCGCCGTGCCCTCGTACGGGCGCACGGTGATGTCGCGTACGGTCACGGCGAGGTCGGGGCTGCGGCTCAGCAGCATCCGCCACATGCCCATGACCTTGTCGCGTCCTTCGAGGTCCTGGAAGACGGGATCACCGAAGGTGACGTCAGGGTGGTAGCAGAGCTCCATCGCGTCGGCGTCGCGGCGCGCGAATGCCTCGTAGAACGTCTTGATGAGCTCGGCGTTCCGATCGTTCACGAGTTTCTCCCGACCATCAATGTCCTGCCGACCGAGTGTAGTGCGCGGAGGAGCCAAGGAGATTGTCCGCGTTTTGCCAGTACAGCGCATGGATCCGGTCGTCGCCAGGCCTGCCGGGCGCGTGGGGCCGAGGGGCGTACGGATGGGGGACGTTCGAGAGGTCGCCGCCGAGCGGGATCCCTCCGGTCCGGCCCGGTCCTCGCCGGCGGGCGGACCCGCCCGCGGCCGCGAATTCCGGCATCATATTCGGCACGGTTCCGACTTTATCCCCAGCACACCGGCACTCGTGGGACGCTTTACTCTCACGCCGCGAAGGAGAAACGAGCGTTGTCCGACCTCTGGGTGACCCTGACCACGTCCCGTTCCGGGCCGCCCCTGTGGGTTGTGCTGCTGTCCGCTCTGGCCGCGCTGGGCGTGGTGTCGTGGTCCACCTCGTGGCAGCTGTCGCGAGGGCTGATCACCATCGCCCACGAGGGCGGGCACGCGCTGGTGGCGCTGCTCACCCGGCGCAAACTGGAGGGCATCCGGCTGCACTCCGACACTTCGGGTGTCACCCTGACCAGGGGAAAGCCCCGAGGGTTCGGCATGATCCTGACCGCCGCCGCCGGATACGTCACCCCGTCCCTGCTGGGACTGGGCGGAGCGTGGCTCACCTCCTCCGGCTATGTGGCGGTGCTGATCACGATAGTGATCGGGTTGCTGTTCTGCATGCTGCTGCTGATCCGCAACCTGTTCGGTGTGGTGAGCCTGCTCGCCACCGGAGGCGCGATCTTCGCCTTCACCTGGTACGCGGCGCCCGACATGGACGCGGTCCTGGCCTATCTGGCCGTGTGGTTCCTGCTGCTGGGCGGCATCCGGCCGATCGTGGAGCTCCAGCGCAAGCGGCGTCGCCACCAGGCGCCCGATTCCGACGCCGACCAGCTCGCCAGGCTCACCTTCCTGCCCGGCGGATTCTGGGTCTTTCTGTTCCTCGTGGTGGCGGGCGCGTGCCTGGTGGCCGGAGCGTACCTGCTGCTGCCCTCGGCGCTCGGGCTCATCTGAGAGATCCCGCTCGATACTCCCGCCCGCGTCCCCACGCGGGAAGCATGGCGATCACGATTCGCCGACGAAGCATTAGATGGGCTATATCACCGCATTTCATGCTGATTTCCTGGCGGTCCTCGCCTGCCGCCTCATGTCGCGGAACCACGCCTCTTGATTGACATTTAACGACTTTTTTGAGTTTATTAGCGGGAATATCATTTCTCCTGCGAGAGGCGTTCCATGCCCCACCCCGCTTACCTCGTCGGAGCGGTCGGAACGGGCATCCTGCTGGTCTCACTGGGCGCGACACTCGTTCTCGCCCTGCGGATCAGACGGCTCCACGCCGAGCGGGAGCGGGCACTCAGCAGAGCGTACGAGAGATTCGCCCGCGACATGCACGACATCGTGGGGCACTGGCTCTGGCTGGCGTCCATCAAGGGAGAGCTGGCCCACAGGAAGGCGAACGGCGACGCGCGCCTGCGCGAGGAGCTGGAAGAGGTGTTGCAGGCGGTGCGGCAGGCCGCGCACGCCGTACGGAACGTGTCGGAGGCCGCCCGCCGGCTGTCGTTCTCCGGCGAGGTCACGCGGGCCAGGACCCTGATGGAGGGCTTCGGGGCCTACTGCTCGGTCCGGGTCGACGTGGACGAGCTTCCCGAGGTGGTGAGCACCGCGCTGGGCGCGGTGGTCCGCGAGGGCGTGACGAACATGCTGCGGCACAGCCGGGTGAAGCGGTGCGCGATCGAGCTGGTCGAGTACGACGGCCGGCTGCGCCTCACCGTCGTCAACGACGGGGCTCCCCGGCAGGAGACCCCCTCCACAGGCGCCTTCGGGACCGCCTCCACCGGCAACGGCGTGGACAACCTGGGTCACCGCGTGGGCGAGCTGGGCGGCACGGTTCGGGCGGTCGGCGGCACGGACGGGTGGTTCACGCTGATGGCCGAGATTCCCACTAATTTTCCCGAATCATATTCACGTTTGCCACAAAAGCGCAGGTAGCGCACATCGTCATGGTTGACACTGTGAGTTTCGCATATACGACTGGTTTAGTTTGTAACTAGTGGTTTCTCGGGTTATCCGTAATTCTCTCTTCTGGAAGACAGCAGGGGAGAATGTGGTGGATGACCAGTATGAGCTTTATTGCCTGGCCGACCCGCTTTTTTATGACACGCTTGACGGCCGCCGGGGTGATCACCCCGATTTCGCGCTCGCTACCCGAGATGTCCCGGACGGCTGGCAGCACCAGGCGACCGACACCTGGATGCACTACGCGCCGCTCGACGGTCGCACACCCGCCCAGGGCTGGAAGATCCACGTCTCCGCTCGCGCCGAGGACGCCGACCGCGCCATAGAGGCGGTCTGGGACTACTGCGTCCCCCGCGGCATCGCGTTCAAGTTCCTGCGCAGCCTGCCGGTCATGACCATGTTGAACTCCAAGGCCGCCCCCCGTGGCTCCAGCGGGAAGCTCGTGACGATCTACCCGGTGGACGAGGCGCAGCTGGAGCTCACCCTCAAGGAGCTCGACGAGCTGCTCACGGGCGTCGAGGGGCCCTACATCCTCAGCGACCTCCGCTACGGCCAGGGCCCGCTCTTCGTACGGTACGGCGGCTTCGCCGGACGGCGCTGCCTGGCCGACAGCGGCGAGCTGGTGCTGGCCATCGAGGACGGCGAGGGCCGGCTCGTCCCCGACGTGCGGGAGCCCTCCTTCGGCGTGCCGTCCTGGGTGACGCTGCCCGCCTTCCTCGAACCCCACCTGGCGGCCCGCAACGCGGTCACCACCGAAGGGCTGCCGTACCGGGTCGAGAGCGTGATGCAGTTCTCCAACGGCGGCGGCGTCTACCTGGGAGAGGACCTGCGCACCGGGGAGCGGGTCGTACTGAAGGAGGCCCGCCCGCACGCCGGCCTGGACGCCGCCGGCCGGGACGCGGTGGCGCGGCTGGCGCACGAGCGCGACATGCTGGAGCGCCTGTCCGGACTGGACGCGGTGCCCACACTGGTCGACTACTTCACCCTGGGCGGGCACCACTTCCTGGTCGAGGAGTTCGTCGACGGCAACCCGCTCCAGCGCCAACTCGTGCACAAATACCCGCTCACCAGGGCGACCTGCGACGAGGCGGCCATCGCCGAGTACACCGCCTGGGTGCTCGACATACTTCCCAAGGTGCGCCGGGCGGTCGAGTCCCTGCACGAGCGCGGGGTGGTCTTCGGCGACCTGCACCCGAACAACATCCTCGTGACCGAGGACGGCCGCCTGACCCTGATCGACTACGAGGTGGCGACCCTCACCGAGGACCGCGGCCGCGCGGCGCTCGCCCACCCCGCGTTCGGCGCCCCGGCCGACCGGCAGGGCGTCGACGTCGACCTGTACGCCCTCTCCTGCCTCTGCCTCGGGCTCTTCGCCCCCCAGCTCACGATCATGCTGCCGCTCGACCGCGCCAAGGTGACCGAGCTGGCCAGGCTCATCGGCGAGACCTTCCCCGTGCCGCGCGAGATGCTCGACGAGGCGGTCCTCACCGTCGCGGGCCCCGAACCCGCTGCGGCCACGCCCTACCCGAAACCGGGACGCGACAGCTGGCCCCGGCTCAAGGAGGCGATGACCCGGGCCATCCTGGCGAGCGCCACCCCCGAGCGCGAGGACCGGCTCTTCCCCGGCGACGTCGCCCAGTTCCAGCCCGGCGGCGGCGTCAACCTCGCGTACGGCGCGGCCGGCGTGCTCTACGCGCTGGCGAGCACCGGAGCCGAGCGCCGTCCCGAGCACGAGGACTGGCTGCGCGCGAAGGCGCTCGCCCCCGCCCCGGGGACGGGGATCGGGTTCTACGACGGCCTGCACGGTGTGGCCTACGTCCTCGACCTGCTCGGGCACCGCCAGGACGCGATCGACACCGCCGACCTGTGCCTGCGCCAGAAATGGGAGGCGCTGGAGCTCGGGCTGTTCAGCGGCCTGGCCGGCATGGGCCTGAACCTGCTCCACCTGGGCCGGACCACCGGCGAGCGGACCTTCACCGAGGTGGCCCTGCAGATCACCGGCATCTGCTCCGACAGGCTGGGCGGGCCCGAGGACGTACCCCAGGTCAGCGGCGGCGTCCACCCCCGGGCCGGGCTGATGTACGGCTCCTCCGGGCCCGCTCTTCTCTTCATGCACGCCTACGAGCACACCGGCGACGCGTCGCTGCTCGACAGGGCCGCCGTGGCGCTCCGGCAGGACCTGCGGCGCTGCGTCACCGGTGAGGACGGAACCCTCCAGGTCGACCAGGGCTGGCGTACGCTGCCCTACCTGGACGAGGGGTCGGTGGGCATCGGCATCGTCCTCGCCCGTTACCTCGCCCACCGGGAGGACGAGGACCTGCGCGCCGCGCTCGACGGCTGCCGGCGTGTCACCCGGGGACGCTACTTCGTGCAGTCCGGCCTGTTCACCGGCCGGAGCGGCATGCTCGGCGCCCTCGGCTGGGGTCTGGGCCCCGAGCCGGACGCCTCCCTCACCGACCACACCGATGTGGCCGAGCAGCTCCGCGGGCTGGCCTGGCACGCGCTGCCCCACGGCGGCGGGCTCGCCTTCCCCGGTAACCAACTGCTCAGGCTCTCCATGGACTTCGCGACCGGCACGGCCGGAGTCCTGTTCGCGATGAGCGCCGTGCTGCACGACCGGCCGGTGTTCCTCCCCTTCATCGAGCCGCCCGGCGACACGAGCACCCCGTCAGGGGTGTCCGCGCACGAACCCGCCGGGCGGTTTGGCCCCCACGACACATCGACATCGAAGGAGGTGTAACGACATGGTCCTTCTCGACCTGCAGTCCCTGGAGGCCCCCACCGGCGGTGGTGGCGGTGGCGGCGGCAGCACCCTCACGGTCCTGGGCTGCCAGTCCGGCAAGCCCAGCAACCTGAGCGTCGCCCTCTGCCACTAGGCATCCCGGTTTTCCCGATATCGGTTCGGTTCCCACCAGAAGTGAGGCAATCCCATGGTCCTTCTCGACCTGCAGTCCCTGGAGACCCCCGGCGGCGGCCACGGCGGCGGCGGTGGCGGCAGCACCCTCACGGTCCTGGGCTGCGAGTCCGGCAAGCCCAGCAACCTGAGCCTCCTGCTCTGCCACTAGTCCTTCCCCGTTCCACACAACCCGTAGAACCCGTAGAAACGGAGCAACTTCGATGGTTCTTCTCGACCTGCAGTCCCTGGAGACCCCCGGCGGCGGCCACGGCGGCGGCGGTGGCGGCAGCACCCTCACGGTCCTGGGCTGCGAGTCCGGCAAG